>CAZIKF010000027.1:0-69210 GCA_964539825.1 uncultured bacterium | reverse complement strand
CCTGGGCTATATCATAGAGCTGATCATACTTTTCAAAAGCTATTCGACCCTCCAGTCTGCCTAAAACAGGAGCTATGGTAATTGAATATTTGATCGACTGACCTGCCAGAACTGATATCTCGTTAGGTACCTCACCATCAATGGAATAGCCTTCGGCATTAATGCTCAACGGCAGAGTCTCACGTGCGGTTTGTATCTGATCAGCGGGGATCTTCATTGTGACATCGAGAGAATAAGTACCGTTTGAGCTGTCCGAAGTAGATGAGCTTCCCACTGTTACAGTAGCACCGTTAATTCGATCTCCGCTGACTCGGTCCAAAAGTTCAACAACAACAGTCCCTCGTAATCCCATGACCCCGCTTGAGTCACTTGCATCACTCCCGGTAGTGTTCTGCCCCTCTGGTACTGAAAAGTCCCAAACACATTCATGCGCGGAGTTGATGTAGACCCATTTCGAACCATTACACAAACACAAATTATTTAAAAGGTTGAGCGCTAGGACACTTTCATAGGCATCGTTACACGGCGCTGGCTCTTCGTGGTACTTGCTCAATCGCATAAGCCCCCGCAGGCTCAACGTTGTTGCCCGTAGATCTTCTACAAGTGCTGCTGAAACCAGGAGATCTCCAGGCTCACCCTTTTCTCCTGGCGGCCCCGCAGGCCCCCGTTCACCCCTCTCCCCTTTGGGGCCTCCATGGCCTCTCGGGCCTCTTAAAAAAGGAACTTTCGGGTAAGACATCCCCTTACTAGTGGCATAGTATCCCCGACCCGGTTCCATTAATTGAAACTCTTTAAATCCTCTTTCTAATAGCTTTTCTCGATCATTGGCTTCCTTACTGCAAAATTCCCACTGCCTCTCGCTGGGGTTCCAACCCCACAAAACCCTGGGTGTGTTTTCACCGGCGAAGAATCTCTCTGGCTCAATGGGAATATTTGCGGAACCAAAACCTATGGAATGAGCCCCGGCTTGCAGGGCAAAAGCATAGTCTTTACTATCATCAATTATGTTTTCCGCCTCTATGCTCAAATCTACTGAGCTTTGGAGCCAATACCCTCTCCTGGGTTCAAACTCTTTCAAACTCTCAAAACCGGCATAGCGAGGATAAACAGCCCAGCCACCTGCCCCTTCCTTCAGATCCTGGTTCCACAGCCAGATACTTTTCAGTTCAATGGAATGAATCTCCAGGAATGATTCAATGGGAATTTTCTGAAGGATGGGAATGGAGACAAAATTCCATCCTCGTACCAATTGAAGTTCAGCTGACTGAACTAAATTAACATTGGTTAGAAATAGGAAGAGAATGGAAAGTATAGAGTTGCGCCAGATTCTCATGGGATACCTTATGTATTGGGTTTATAGAAAAGTTAGCACAAAAAAGTATTATTTCTCTACCTTTTTGTCTACTTAGCAGGGGTGACGCCAATATTTATGGGCTATCTCGCTTCAAAAGTCATTTTGGTCTTTTCCACTCCAGAATTGTGCACATCAAGGCTGGAATTAGAATAAGGGTAAATATGGTGGAGACCAGGAGTCCGCCGAGTATCACGGAACCTATACCCCGGTATAGCTCTGAACCGGGTCCTGTCATCAACACTAGCGGTGCTAATCCAAATAGGGATGTCAGGGTGGACATCAAGATCGGTCGTACCCTTAAAGAGACAGCGAACCCAACAGCCTGCCACGGAGGAGTGTTTTTCTCACGGGTGAATTGAAGAGTTTTATCTACCAATAATATGGCGTTATTCACAACTGTCCCAAGGAGAATGACGAAGCCCAGCATGGTCAGAACATCCATGGACTGATGAGCAATGGTGAGATTCACCACACGCAATGCCAGGATTCCGCCCATGGAAGCCAGGGGCACCGAAAAGAGAATTACCAGGGGATATAGAAAGGACTGGAAGAGCGAGGACATCAGGAGATAAATGACGATAGCAGCCGTCAAAAACAGACCCTGCAGCGCTATTCTTGTGGAGGTTAACTTATCTGCTGTGCCAGCCATTTTCCAGCTGTAGGGTGCTTTAAATTCGCTATCGATCGGGGCCATAACCTTTGAGCGAATGGTTTCCATAGCCGTTTCCAGGGGCATCTCCCTTGGCAGGCTAACCTTCAGAGTAATGGCACGGATCGTTTCAAAGCGATGAATCGCGGTGGGTCCCATTTCCTGTGATATCGTAGCGATACCGCCCAGGGGAGCAATTCCTTTACCGGGAATGAATAGCGGAATATTTTCAAGGTCCTGGGTATGAAGGATGCGGCTTTGATCTGAACGTAAAATCACATCTACGAGTTTCCCATCTTTGAGACGAAACTCACCCGCTCGTGTCCCGTCTACAAGGCTATCCACAATTTGTCCTAGCTCTGTTGAAGTCCATCCGGCCTCGGCAAGAGGATGGATCTTCGGTTTTACCTGTAACTCGGGCTGTCCGAGGGAAAGTCCGGGCTCTGGCCTGATCTGCGCCCCCTTCAGCTCTGCCATGAGGGAGAAAAATACGCGGCTGGCCAGGCCCATCAGTTTCTTGAGCTCGGGACCCTGGATTCGCAGGTCAATACTTCTACCTCCAGACAGACCCCTGCCAAAGAGACCCGCCCGAATCACCACTGCGATCATACCGGGAACCTTCGAAAGCTTAGCCTGCACTTTCTCCATCAACTCTTCAACATGGTCTGAGTGACTGGCTCGAAAGCCCATAAACATTCTTGTACCCATGGCCACAAAAAAGAAATTCTTTATCGGGGGTGACTCTCCCGACCAGAGCTCTTCAAGATCTCCCTCGAGGTCTTGACCAATACGAACCATTTCGTCGAGATTGAATCCCGGTGGGGGAATCAGGATGCTAAAAACCAGGTTGCGGCTTCCCTCGGGGAGATATTCAGCTGGAGGGAGAAAAAACCAACTCACGAAAAGAGAAACCAGGGTGAGGGTGACGATCACGCCCAAGCGCAGGGATCTATTCAGGCAGATTTTTGAGACCAGACGCTGAAGTTCATCAGCAAACCAGTTTGAATTTGCCGCTTCTCTTGAAGGAGCCCTCATGAGATTGGTGCACAGGGTGGGAATAACCAGGACCGAAACAAGCAGAGAGAGTACAACAGCACAGCTAATCGCCAGTGCGATATCCTGGAATAGCTGAGCCACTTCGGCATCCAAAAAAAGCAGGGGAACAAAGACCACAACAGTGGTTAGCGTGGACGCTAGTATGGCACCCCAAACCTCGCGGGTTCCATCAATAGCCGCCCTATGAATGGATTCACCCTCCTGTACCCGGCGAAAGATTGCCTCAAGTACCACAATGGAGTTGTCGACAAGCATTCCCACCGCGAAGGTCAGTCCTGCCAGGGAGACTACATTGAGGGTTCGGCCAAGAAGAAACATTCCAACAAATGTCCCCACAGCTGAAATGGGGATTGCGAGAGAGATAATCAAGGTGGGACGAGCAGCGCGTAGGATCAAAAGCAAAACCATGATCGCCAGGGATGCTCCCAGAAGCAAATTGCGGGTCACGCCCTTTAATGAGCTTCTCACGTACAAAGAGGAATCGTAGGCTTGTTCTAGTCGAAGCCCACGTCGGGCCAGAAGATTTTCATTCAAGTCTTGAACAACGACCTTGAGCTCATCCATGATATCCAGAAGATTACTACCGGTTCGGCGTTGGACATTGATCGCAATGCAGGGAGTGCCCTTAACCCTGACCTGTGCTTGAGGATCTTCATGAAGGATTTCTATTTTGGCAATATCTCCAAGTCGGACTCGATCTCTGAGATCTTCGCGGATAATCAAATTTTCCATAGCCGCAGGATCTTTAAATGCACCTATGGTACGTACGAGGTACCGTCTCTTTCCTTCGTCTATTCTTCCACCGGAAATATCACGACCGTTCTGCCTGAGCGTATTTAGAACTTGCTGAATGGTGAGGTTTCTAGATGCCAGGGCTGATGGGGAAAAGGTGACCCGAACCTCTCTATCCTGGCCTCCAAACACGTTGGCCGCGGCCACCCCCTCGATGCGTTCGAGTTGGCTTTCGATTTCATCTTCGACGAATTCCTTCAGATGAGGAACAAAGAGATTCTTGTGAGAATCAAGCGGAACAAGTACTAACCACGCTATGGCGTTTTCTCTTTCACCGCTAGTTCTCAATACCGGGAGCTCCGCTTCCTCGGGATAGGAAGAGACCCTGCTGAGCTGATTATTGACCTTAAGAAGCGCCGCGTCGATTGAGGTTCCAGGGAGAAACTCAAGAGTAATCTCAGAGCGATTTGGCAAGGCCTGGGAGTTCAGCTCAACGAGACCCTCCAGAGAGTTTAGAAATTCTTCCTGACGCTCTACTATCTCTCTTTCGACTTCCTGCGGACTGGAACCAGGCCACAGGGTTTCCACAGAAATGATGGGACGGCTGATATCAGGCGTTAATTGAATGGGGATCTTCAAGCCGGATAGAATCCCAAAGAAGAGGACGAAAAGGACTCCAACGGCAACGCTGATGGGGTATCGAATGCAAGACTCGATCAGCTTGGATTCACGCATCGACTACCGGGCTTGTGCCTTTTCGCTCACGATCACAGATGCTCCAGGCCTGAGTCTTTCGTTACCCTTGATGATCACTTCCTCCCCCTGCTTGAGACCAGTGAGAATTTCGATCTGAGATCCCGACATATGGCCCAGTTTCACATCTCGAGGCTGAACCTTACCCTCCTCGTGAATATAGACCATGGGGCCATTCTCGCCCCCCCTTAGCACTGAGTCTTTATGTACCCACAAAGAAGATACTTCTTCACCAAGCTCCAGTTGAACAGTAACACTCATCCCTGGCTTTACAAGATTTCGAGAATTTTGAAATCTAACAATCACCGGCACTGTGCGGCCTGCCTGGGTGGTCGCCGGACCAATACTGGCGACCAATCCGGAAAACTCCTGCTCATTTAAAGCTGTGAATCGACAGGCGACCTTACTCAGGAGTCTAACCCTGTAGATCAAGCGCTCTGGCACAAGCACAACCACATCGATTTTGGATGAATCATACAAGTCAGCAATAGGATCTCCCTTACCAATCCAGTCGCCCACTTCAACAAAGACTTCTCCAGAAGTTCCAGAGAAGGGTGCTTGCACCCTCATTTTTGCGACGACTTTTTGCATTTCGTCAACCCTGGCCTCGGCTGCACTCCAGCGTGCCTGGGCACCAAGGATCGTCTGTTCACGCTCCCCCGCCTCCAGAAGCTTTAAACCGGCACGAGCATTCTCTACTTGTGCAGTAGCCACCTCTTCATCCCTTACAGCTTCATCGAAGAGATCTCTTGAAGTGGCACTCTGGGACAACAGGCCCTTGATCCTTTTTAGTTGTAGTTTCGCTTCACGACTCTCTGCCTCAAATTTTTTCAGCTCTGAGCGAGCGACCTCAATTTCTTCGATTCGACTCCCTTCCTTCTTTTCCAGGAAGTCCTGGTAAAGCGCTTCACGCTCGGCCTTGAGAGCGTCAAGTCGTGCAAGTTGTTCGGAACTGTCGATTTCAAGAAGAATCTGACTCTCTTTTACATCCACTCCATAAAAGATGTTTCGTTTCTTAACTATGCCTTCTGAAGGGGATCCCACACTCGATTTTTTCCAGGCCAGAGAGGTGCCGGAAAATTCTCGTGTCTCTCTGAGAGATTTGAGTTCAACACGGGAGATAGTGACTGGTGATGGCCCTCCGAACGAAAAAACCGGGATAGACCCCAGCACATATAGGTAGAGCCACGCGAAGTTTAAGATTCTCCTGTAATTGAGGTGTTTCACGGTTCCAGAATAAAGCTTTGAGCAGCTTAGAAGCAAGATCACCGAATGAGCAGGCAAAGTTTTCAACTCATCTTTGCGCCAGGGATGCTTCGAAATTTGGCAGAGATTCATCGAGATGATCGTTCTGCTTCGGTATCGTTTTTTTGTAGATTGAAATCTGTGATTGACCGTATTTTCGGCTGTCTATCAGATGTAGAGAGCCCAGGGCATCTGGAAGAATCCTTGGTAACTTCTTGGTATGCTCCACCAAAAAATGACCTTGCTCTTTTACTGCAAGCTCAAAGGGAATTTCATCCATTTTGTGTTTCTCAAAAAATCTCCAGGGAGGATCAAAATAGACCAGATCAAATTCAATTTCTCGCTCTAAAAAAACTGAAAAGCTCTCTGTGAAAAGCCTTCTCATTGGCTCCTCATCTAATCTTCGTTCCACTTCCAGGAGATTTTTCAATAATGTTTTTACAACTTTTTGATCTTTCTCCACAAAGCGAACATCCACTGCTCCCCGAGAAATTGCCTCGATACCCATGGAACCGCTGCCAGCACATAAATCACAAAAGGACTTTCCGTGGAGCTGCTGTCCCAATATATTGAAGACCGCCTCCCTGACTCCGGACTTAGTGGGTCGAATGCGGTCACGATCAGGCGCGTGAACCCGCATTCCTTTTAGAATTCCGGTCAAAATATTCATAGTGCGGCTCCTGGCCCAACCCTCACTTCAGGGTTCCAGATGGGTCATCATTCGGGGAAATGGAATGGTTTCGCGGATATGCCTGACGCCCGTTATAAAAGACACGGTTCTCTCCAGACCAATACCAAACCCACTGTGCACATAAGTACCGTATTTTCTCAGGTCGAGATACCACTGAAATTTGGCGGGATCAAGACCAAATTCCAGGATGCGCTGATGCAGAATGTCATAATCATCCTCGCGCTGAGAGGCTCCAATAATCTCACCGTAATCAGGAGCCAATAGATCAGAACATAGCACCCTGTCTGAATTCTCAGGATCGATTTTCATATAGAAAGCCTTGGCACTGCGTGGGTAGTTTTCTACAAATACCGGTACTTTATAGTCCTGTGTAAGCAATACCTCATCCTCAGCCCCAAAATCCTTACCGGGCTCCATTGTGCTCCCCTTTTGGCGAACCCGCTCCACAGCATCGTCATAGCTGATGTGAGCAAAGGGCTTCAAGCATGCTTCCAATGAGGAAATGTCTCGGCCCAGGGTCTTGAGCTGGATTTTAGATGTATCAAGAACATGTCGAATCACATATTGGAGCATCTCTTCCTGAATACGCATATTTTCCACGTTATCCGCGAAAGCAATTTCAGCCTCAAGCATCCAAAACTCGGTGAGATGTCGACGTGTCTTGGATTTTTCCGCGCGAAAAGTAGGGCCAAAACAAAAGGTTTTTCCCAGGGCAGCCGCGGTCGCTTCGAGATAGAGCTGTCCTGTCTGGGCTAGATAAGCTTCTCCTTCATCAAAGTATTCGGTTGAGAAAAGAGTAGAGCCTTCCTCTCCGATCGTTCCGGTTAAAATCGGTGAATCGGTGCAGATATATTCCTTTTCGTGGAAATACTTTCGTAATGCCCAGATGACCTGGTTGCGCACTTGAAGGATAGAACGCTGCAAACGCGAACGCAGCCAGAGATGACGCCGTTTGATAAGGAAATCCGGCCCGTGCTCTTTCTTGGTGATAGGGAAATTGTCGCTGATCTGATAGGGCTTAATTTCCAGGGTCTGAATCTCACAGCCTGTGAACGACTTGGGGTGTTCTTTGACCAATCCTCTTAGGGCAAGAGAACTCTCCTGGGTTAACCGCTCGGCAAGCTCCCATGCCTCATCTCCGGACTCTTCCCTGGTTACCACGCACTGTAATACAGCCGTGCCGTCCCGAAGCTCCAAGAACTGGACATTCTTAGAGCCTCGCTTATTGAATACCCAACCCTCAAGCCAGATTTCCTGGCCAAGATGCTGCTTGATCTCAGAGAACCAAATTTTTTTCACAATCCGCCTACCTCACCATATACCCGGATTATTCCCCAGAAATTCCGGGAGGATAAAATACCATAATTATCTCTGAAAGACTTCGCTTTCCCAGAATCAAGGGGAGTAATGGATGCGGAGGATTTGGGAAATTTGGAAGGCTTATTGAAAATGAGTAAGAAGGAAAATAATTCTACTTTTCTTTTTCTCTTTGAAACCATAGTCAGAATAGGACGTATAAATTTTCCAGAGTGATAAAAATTGCCGCACTTTTTTGATCCCCTTTTGAAAGGAATCCTCATGAAAAAACTTATCTTGATTTGCCTGCCTTTACTGATTTCCGATTTCCTTTTTGCCGCTCCATTTTATTTTCGGGAAAGTCTAAGCGCCGCCAATGGAAACCCTGCGATCTATCTGGCAAAGCAGCAACTTGATTTAAGTGCGGACCCAGATGTTAGCAAGGCGGTTCTGTCTGGTAATCTGATCCTCCTTGATGGCGGTCACAGCAACTATACTTTGACTTTGCCCTATGAATACAAGGGCAAAATGGAGACTACAACCTTGACCCTTCGTCGTCATGGAATTTTGTTTGGACTAAGCCATACGGATGATTCTGACCGTACTGGATTTCCCAACAATGTTCAGAGCCTCACACCTTTTAGCCTGATTCCCAAGAGTAAAGATCGCTACCAATTGAAAGTAGCTCGGGACATCGTCCAAGATCCTGAAATGAAAAAAGCCATGAAAGCTATTAAGCTTTCCCGAGACGGCATGTTTGCCAAGAATAAATTCAAAGTAAAAATTGGTTTACTGCGAATGATCAAAGAAGCCAACTTTGAGGAAGATCAGCAAAGAGAAATCTTCGAGGAAATCTACGAAGAGTAAGAATCAGGACTGAACCAGAGCATTTCCTCTCATTTCACTCTATAACCTATCTCTTAGAGTTTTCATGAAAAACTTTTCACCTTGGATCGTATGGAGTTTTCAAGATCCATGGTTTGCGCAGGTTGAAGTTCTTGAAGCTGGTTAACACGGATATTGACCACTCCATTTTTAGACATTTTCCTTCCCCTGGCAATTACAAAGCCAGAGCGCTGAAATAAAATCTTATAGCGTTGCAGCGGGTCAGGGGGAATCACCAGATTGATCATCCCCTCCTCATCCTCCAGGGTCAAAAATCCAAACCCTTTGGCTGTGGGTGGCCTCTGTCGGCATACCACCATTCCCGCCACTCGTACTTCACGACCTTCCCGCACCAACGACAACCTCCCAGAACTCAGCACCCCCCTCTTCTTTAAAGTTTCACGTAAAAGCCCTATTGGATGCATAGATACAGAAAACCCCATGGAAGAGTACTCTCCCTGCATGGCACTCCAATCATTAGTTTGAGGAAGTTCGGGGGCTTCTGGTTCGCGGGAAATAAGGGCTCCCCCCTCCCCTCCCTTAGCATAGAGCCAACCTTTCCACAAAGCCTCCCTGCGTGAAGAAACCAGGGAATCAAGAGATCCCGACTGGATCATTCTCTGAAGCAGATCACCCCCCACCCTCACTCTTCGTAGAAAATCAAAGAGGGAGAGAAACACTCGCTTCTGCCTCTCTTTGACAATATCCAGGGCCAATTCTCTTTTCATTCCTTTAACCATCATCAATCCCAGGCGAATCATTCCTCCCGAGACATGACACCAAACCTTGCTTTCTTGCACACATACGGGAAAAACCTGAATCCCCTGGCGCTTCACATCCTGAAGCAGTACCTCCCGGGGATAGAAACCCATGGGTTGATGATTTAAGAGGGCGGTCGTAAAACATGCGGGATGATATTTTCGAAGCCATGCTGACTGGTACGCGATCTTGGCAAAGGCCATGGCGTGAGATTTACAAAAGCCGTAGAGGGCAAAGCCATCCAGGGTTTGATAAATCCGCAACGCGTCATCTTCACTCACTCCCTTCTTCCTTGATCCTTGTAAAAAATCTTCTTTAAGAGCTTCCATAGCTTGTTTAGAACGCTTCTTGCTCATGGCCTTACGCAACATCTCCGCCTGTCCGCAGGAAAAACCAGCGATAGTCACAGCAACCTTCAGCACCTGCTCCTGGAAAAGAATAACTCCCAGGGTCTCCGAAAGAATTGGTTCCAGGGAAGGATGCAGTTGGGTGACTTCTTCTTCACCATTCCTGCGTCGGATATAAGGATTGACCATATTCCCCTGTAAGGGACCTGGACGGATGATAGCTACCTGAATACCAAGCTCTTTTAAATTGCGGGGGCGGGTTCTGGTAAGGCTTTGCATCTGGGCTCTCGACTCCACCTGAAAAACTCCCACAGTGTCCGCCCGAGAGATCATTTCATAAACCTGTGGATCATCCTGTTTGATGGTTTCCAGATCCACCTTCTCCCCCTCGCTCTCCTCAATCAAAGAAACACATTCCCGAAGAGCGGAAAGCATGCGAAGACCCAGGAGGTCCACCTTAACCAACCCGGCATCCTCAATCATATCCTTATCCCACTGGCATACCACTCGACCTGGCATTCTCGCGGGCTCCAGCGGAACCAGCCTGTGAAGGGGAGTAGAAGAAATCACCATTCCCCCGGTATGGATGGAAAGGTGACGGGGTAAATCAAGAATCTGTGTTACCAATTGTCGAAAATGACTCCATACAGAAGATTCCAGATAAGGGGAAAACTCCTCCATTCCCGCTAATTCAGTAAAGGCGTCGGGAAGAGAATACCTGCTTCCCAATTTAGCCATCTTATCGAGAAGTTTCTCAGGCATCTCCAAGACTTTGCCCACCTCCCTGATAGCGCTCTTAGGACGATAAGTAATGAAAGTGCAGGCCATGGCCACATAATCCTCTCCGTATTTGCGATACACGTATTGGATTACATCCTCACGGTGCTCACGCTCCGTTTCCGCAGTAGAGGCAAAATCCAGATCGATATCGGGAATTACCTTTGTTTCTTCATTCAGAAACCTCCCAAAGAAAAGATCATGCTCAATAGGGTCAACAGGAGCGATTTCAAGAAGATACGCTACCAGGGAGTTAGCCGCGGATCCCCTCCCCTGGCAAGGAATCCCCCGGGAGTTGGCAAAGCGCACCAGATCCCAAACTACGAGAAAATATCCGCTGAGCTGTTTGGCGCGAATAAGATCCAACTCTTCTTGCATACGCAGCGTATGCCTGGGGAGAATTCTGGGATACTTTCGAGATAAGTACTTTTCGCAAAGATGCTTTAAAAAAGTATGTGCATCATACCCATCGGGAACAGGGAATTGTGGAAATCTATACGCGGAAAATTCCAAATCCACCCGACATTTTCCGGCAATCACTTCGCTATTACTCAACACATCGGGAAACTCAGCGAAAAGCTCTCTCATTTCCTCCGGACTCTTAAGCCCTCTTTCGTGATTTCCAAATCGAATTTCATGGGAATCTTTTAGCAGGACTCCCTCACGTATGCAGCAAAGAATATCGCAAAGCCTCGCTTTGTCCTGACTGTGGTAACGGGCGGCGTTTGTTGCTACACAGGGAATACCAAACTCTCGGGACAATTCCCATAAACAATAAATTAGCCTGTTCTCCCCGGCCTCAAGATGGCGAGTCAACTCCAGGTACAAGGAATCCGGAGCAAAGAGATCCTGGTAAAAACTCAGTAAGCTCTTAACCTCTCCCTCCTTTCCCTCGGATACAAGACTGGAAAATTTACCCTCCTTTCCTCCTACCAGGCAGATCAATCCTGGACTAAGCTCTTCCAAATCTTTCCTATACGTGAGAAACCTGCCCTTTTCTCGACCTCTTCTAGAGCGGGTAATTAATTCGCTCAGATGGGAATACCCCCTGGAGTCTTTACATAAAAGCAGGATCATCTCCCCGCTAGACATATCCATCTGAGAGCCAATGATCGGATGAATGCCCAGGGCCTTTGCCTCCTGATAAAAAGGGATAGCCCCATATAGAGAACAGCGATCTGTCAGAGCAATGGATTCATACCCTAGCTCTTTAGCCTGTCCGGCAAGCTCTTCGGGACTCGAGGCCCCCTCCAGGAAAGAGTAGAAACTATGGGTATGTAACTCAGCATAGCCCACCCTGCTTCACCCCTTTCAAAAACCAGGCTGTCGGTACCACTGCCCCCCGACTCGGTCGTAGAAAATTTTGCGAATTACCCCGCTACAAAGAAGTACCCGGTAATAGATTCTTGAGATGGAGGAAAGTTCCCACCAATCCTCTTCTACTACCCACTTTTCCAGGATCTTTCCGATCCTCTGGTCGGAACCATCGATACGAACCAGGCAAAGTCCTCCCTTTTCCTTCACCCTGATCCTGGACGGAAGATATAAAGGAGTTTTCTCAAGAGGATCGAGAAGGCCGTTTAAAAAAGCCCTGCGCTCAGGAATCCTGGATTCAGGATCTCCCAGGTGAACCTTATATAGAGAACAACCCTTCTTTCCAAGTTGCCGGGATAATTCTTGCATGCGCTCTTCACGAACTTTCCCAAAGAGATTTCCTTGTACGAAAAACCCCCGCAGAAGCCCCGCGGGCCAGACCTCACAAATCTCCACTGGTTTGGAGAAAGTCAAAGAAGCCAGCCTGGATTCCACAAACTTAAGAAAGCCATCCTCTTTTCCCTGGGGGGAAGAAAACCGCACAGTGTAAGCCTTCTCTTGCCCATCTTCGAGAAGGAAACGAAATTCCAGGCGACTACAGCGTCTGCGCATAAAACGCAAGCTAACCAACAGGGCTTTCAAATCCTGGTCCATTAGCCTGATCAGGGTTCCAGAATCCTTCACAGGGCTTTCAAAAACTCTTTTGAAATGGGGAGGACGCAGACGAGTTTCTCCACGAACGGGTGTAAAGTCTTCTCCCAGGCAAAGCCTGGAGAGTTTTTCACCGTCCTTTCCAAACTGTAAAAGAAGATCGGCAGCCGGTATTTTGGCTATCTGCCCCAGGGTTTGAAGACCCAGGAACTCCAACTTCATAAGAAGCTTTTTGGATAGAGGGAGCAAAGACGTAGGGCAAGAAGACAGAAAGTCCCTCTCCTGCCCCGGAGCTATAATCAGCCCCTTTCCAGGAAAGGATAAAAGAGCGGCCACCCTGGATACAAAACGGTTTGTACCCACACCAACCCGCACCGGGAACCCGGGATTTTGCAAAAGCGCGCTATAGAGTAATAAACACTGGGAAGAAGCCTTGTCTTGATCTCTCCAGGGTCCCATATCCAAAAAAGCCAGACCTGGATAAGGTAACTCCACCCGTGGGGAAAAACTCTCAAGGGTCTCAAAAAATTCCTCCTCAAGCCCCCTTTGTCTCTCAACATCCTGGTAAAGAAAGACTCCCTCAGGACATCTGGTCCTTGCCAGTCTCTCCCTCATACCAGACTGAATCCCTGCCTCCCGGGCAGAAGGAGAGCATTCCACAACTGTGGCACTTTGCCCCTCCTCCCCAAGAAGAATCAAAGGGGCTCCCCCCTGCCCTGATTTCAAAGAGCAGAAAATCTGAAAATTTCGCACCCATGCACAAAGAATCATAAAACCCCTAAAAAAAGACTAACCGAGACAATACCGAGACAACAAGGGGCCAGGGAGTTGCTCTTGAAAGCGCTGGGAATTTAGGGAGGTTTTACAAAAGTGTACTTTCACCAGGTTTACACAATTTACTGTGTGAGTTATTGTGTAAATAGAGAGGAGAAAACATGCCTTCAAATCTTTCAATTGACGATAAACTCCTTCAAGAAGCACTGAGCATTGGTGGATTTCGTACCAAAAAAGAGACAGTGAATACAGCCCTTAGAGAATTCATCAAACGAAGAAAGCAATTGGAAATCATTGACTTGTTCGGCACACTGGACCCAGACCCTGCTTACGATTATAAAAGAGCCCGTAGTAGATGAATGTGCTCGTCGATACCCCAGTCTGGTCCTATGCACTACGCTCAAAAGCTAAGGGCTTCGAACCGTTTATAGAGGCCCTTCAATCCCTTATCGAAGAATATCGTGTTCTGATGATCGGGCCTATACGCCAGGAGCTATTGTCAGGATTTAGTGATGCGAATAAATTTCAAGTACTTAAGGAAAAGCTCAGCGCCTTTCCAAATACGGAAATTCTCAACGAGGATTACGTCACAGCAGCGCAATTCTTCAATCAGTGCCGAAAGAACGGCATCCAGGGCTCCCACATTGATTTTCTAATCTGCGCGGTAGCAAAAAGGCTCCAAGTCCAAATCCTCACCACAGACCAAGACTTTCTCAACTACCAAAACCACCTTCCAATCGAACTACACATTACTATCTAGTCTAGATATGCGGCTAATCGGTGCCAAACTAATCACTTGAGTATTAGAATAACCAAGACAAATTTGTAGAAATACATCCGCTAGAAATTATGGGCCATTCGTGCAAAATTTGCGGTCAGACAAAGCCAAATGAGCAGTTCTCGGGAAAGGGGCATCGGGCTCACATCTGTAAGTCTTGCAAATCAATTCCAAAGAAGGAGAGAGGTCTCATCGTTCAAAGTGATGAAATCTTTAATTTTCTAAAGCAGTCACATATCTCAACAAAGAATATAAATAGGCTAAAAGAACTGACCCATTCAGAAGATGCAGAGATTTCCAACCTGGCGAATATCGTTCTCGAAGTGGGCAGGATCAGACCGTACAAGAAACGGCGATTACAGATTCTGGCTAAAGAACGACGAGGTCTAATGGAAAAACTTGAAGCCACGGGTCTAATCCTGGCCCATCATTTCTGAAAACTCACTAAACATTATCGGAGTAGGAATCCCGGTTGTGGGGACTTCGGGGACAGACCAGAATTCTCTCGACCAGAATTCTCTGAAAGCAATGGCGTAGGGCAAGAATTTCATTTAAGACCCGCTACTAGTGAGTCCATTTGGGGATTGACTGGGGATAGTGGGGGCTTCGCAAGAGTACGTATGAGGGTGGTTCGTGAGAAGGAGGTAGCCGTCGCTACCTTCGCCGAGGGAACCGCCCTCATACGTACTCTTGCGGGGGTCCGACGCCTCAGTCAATCCCCAAATGGGCTCGCTAGTAGCTCAAGCTCAAAGAGTATTGAAATACGCGATAATGTCAGTGATCTGGGTATCTGTGAGGAAGGAAAATCGGGGCATTCCTTCCCTCCCGTTTTGAATAATAGATTTAATCTGATCATCGCTAAAACGATTGGTCACACCGGCGAATCCAGGGGCCAATTTGAAACTGGAATCAGTGTTGTGGCAACTCAGGCACCCATTTGAATTGACCAGGGTCTGGCCAACGACGGCATTTCCCGAAGCCAGCGGAGTCGCATTGAACTCAGAAGACGGGTCTCCTTCACCGGCGGAATTGACACCTGTGAGAATGAAAAAGTAGGTAGTCCCATTGGAAAGACCAGACACTGTCAGAGGGGAACTTACCCCTGATGTTTTAACACCCCCTGACTTTGTACTGAAATTGGCAGGCGTTAATCCACTCATGGTAGCCCGGTATAAATTCACGGAGGTACTGCCAACCGATGCCAGAAACTGACCTTCAACGAATCCATCTGAACCACTAAAGGAAATATTCGTAGGAGGCTCAGGAAGAGCTAAAAAGTTCACGGCTATATCCGAGGTATAGGAACTGAAGACCTCGGAGCCACTGTTAAGATCCAGTCGAAATCTGGCATCGTAAATTCCCTCAAACTCCTGAAGTCCAGACCATCTGAGGGTCTGGTTCACAAGGTTAGATCCAAGAGAACTGGTGGCACCACTGGTGTGAGAGCTGGAAATCCAGGCGTCACCCGAGTTGGTAGAATAATAAAGCTGTATGGAGCTATTCTCATCGGGCAGTACATTGGTGTCAAAAACCAGGTCAACACCTGAAAAATCCGAAGATTGCTCAAAATTAAATAAGGCTGCCCCATGAACCCAATAACCATTAGAGGAAGTAAGTATTGATAAGATTGGCAGGGAGGTAAGGGTTGGCTGGCTGACTCGGGAAGAAACAAGAAATTTCTTGTTTTCATAAGTTAAAACTAAATCCACTTCAGAATTTATCAAAAGGAAGTCATGCAAAGAAGCACTCTGCCCACCAATCATGTGCCAGCCAGGATCAAAGGAAGCACTCCAGCTAAGAACCGGAAATAGAAAAATCAAAGCAAAAAAACGAACCACGAAACTCATCACAAGGCTGAGGAAAGGAACGTCCTTACGAGGGTAGTCTTTGCGGATTGCCATTCAGAACCACCGGGGAGTGCTAGTCAGGTACTCCTCATAGGAGCGACCAAAAGTTTTCTTTAAGTGGGGTTCTTCGTAGAAGTGAACAAAAGCGTTAAACAGTACCAAAACTACCACGGCATATACCCCTAACTCCCAGGAACGCCATGCGATTGCCCCAGCCCATACTGCCGTCAACATTCCCACGTACATGGGATTGCGCGTTTTCGTATAGAGCCAGGATTGAACCAGGCTCTTGGGAGGTGCTGTCGGTGATGGAGTCCCCTCCCCCTTGCGCGCAAATTCAACGGCGCAACTCAGGTAGATGAGGATACCAACAAATAAAAAGAACAGACCGGCACCCGTAAATGAAGTTATATCCGGCCAAAAGGGAATCCCTCGATAGCTTAGAATCAAGAGCGGTATGTAAACAGCCACTGAGGCCGGGGCTATCAAAGTAAAAATCAAAACTTTGAACCAGAGCATTTCATCCCATTCTACTCTCTAACCGATCTCTAAGAGTTCTCATGAAAAACTTTTACCCATGGATCGCATAGAAATTTCAAGATCCATAGTTCTTTAAGGCTGAAACTAACCCCTAAATTTAATTTTTTAAGTTACTAGGCTATTAGTGAGTCCATTTGAGGATTGACTGGGGTTAGCGGGGGCTTCGCAAGAGTACGTATGAGGGTCGTTCGTGAGAAGGCGGTAGCGTCGCTACCTCCGCCGAGGGAACGGCCCTCATACGTACTCTTGCGGAGGTCTTGCGCCTCAGTCAATTCTCAAATGGGCTCGCTAATAGCTAACGTGACATGCCTTGCATAGCGAGTCGTTCTTATTAGGTATCTTCAAGAACTTTGGATTGGAACTATGCGGATCATGACAAGAGACACAGGTAATCACTCGACCTACACCTTCTATAAGCGTCGTTCCCAAGATCTTTGGAATCTTGGTATTTTGAGAAGGAACCACGTTGATGGGGTGGGAGTGACCGGGAATAAAGAACTTTCCGCCTTTGGTTTCAGCTTTATGGCAGGTGTAGCACATGGCGTCCACCGGTGTGAGCGAAATTTTTTCATGGCTGAGGTTATTGAGCGGTGTAGCCCATAGGGCTGTTCCTTTGGGATGATGAATATCGTGACAGGCTGCACAACCAAAATCATGTTTGGTATTCTTTGTGGCCGCGTAAATCGTTACTGGGCCGAGGATCAAAGTCAAAATAAGCGCAAAAGACAGTCCTTTAATCATTCCTTTAGTTCTCATCACGGAGTTTCATCCCTTCAAGCATATAGCGACGACCTTCGGAAAAATTTCCTCTCTGAAATTCAAGGGTCGCTAGCATGTAAAAACTGAAAAGTTTCTCTTTTTTAGTAGCCAGATTTGAGTCCAATTTTTGAAGAAGAATACGCTGTTGATCTTGTTCTGACTGTTCCCAAAATGTCCATAAATTCTGCTGTACCGGTGCGTTTCTTCTCTCCTGAGAGTATTTCAAAAATTCATTATTTTGAGCCATTTGGCGATTATTATCATACTGCAGCCAACCTACCACGCCCATTATGCACAGTACCAGAGAGAGGATACCCATATTGATGTATTGAAGACGGCGGGCATCATCCAGCAGAGGCGTTACCATGACTTCATCAAAAATCTCACGGTTGTGTTCCAGAAGCTGAGCCTTGTCCTCATTTTCAAGATCATCCATCTGCGGCTCTTCTAGCGGTTCTTCTACCGAATCCAACGGTTGAAAAAAGAAGTCCTTTTCCTCTTTTGAAAGAAGTTTGTTCGGGGACTCCGGCTGAAGATCTACGGACTGTGAAGGAGTAGAACCCTTGAAGGAATCCTGGGTGCCCCTGCTCTTGTCAAACTCCCGGAGCAATAGATCAAGAGTTTCATCGGGGGAAGCCTGATCGATGGAATCTAGAAGACTATTCCTCTGTTCCTTGGGAAGCTCTCTGAGAATTTCCTGCAGAGCTTCTTCGGTTTCTTCCAGTGTAGCTAAAGGACTTTCCCTCATGCACTCTCCCGAGGCTCAAGCCCCGATTTCCTTCTCAACCTCATCACAAATCTCCTGTGACCATTGATGAATCTGCTTTTCATCTTCTCCTTCGAGCATAACTCTCAGTACATTTTCAGTTCCAGAGTAACGAACCAGGACCCTTCCATTCTCTTTTAGCCTGGACTCTACATCAGAGATCGTCTTGGATACTAACTTCATCGAGTCCAAAGGACGTTTTTCTCGAATCTGCACATTACAGATTACCTGCGGAAGTTTTTTCACCAGTGAGGCAAGCTTGGATAAACGCTGTTCCGTTCTCTTTACAATGGATAGAACCTGGAGAGCTGAAACCAGTCCATCGCCGGTTGTGTTGTGATCTAAAAAGACCAAATGCCCTGACTGTTCTCCGCCTACATTATAGCCATGCTGCTTCATTTCCTCTACCACATACCGATCACCCACGGCTGTTTTTACGACCTTGATCCCATGCTTCTTCATGGCAAGATCCAGCCCCAGGTTACTCATGATGGTCGCAACCAGGGTATTCTGATTCAAAGTCCCATCAAGGAAGGCCTGATGCGCGACCATCCCCATAATGTGATCCCCATCAATTTCATTCCCATTCTCATCGGAAAAAATCACGCGATCAGCATCCCCGTCAAAAGCGATTCCAAGATCTGCCTGGGTTTTAATAACCTCAACCCGCATTTTCTCAGGATGAAGAGCACCAAATCCATCATTGATGTTGGTTCCATTAGGAGAAACCCCCAACTCAATCACTTCCGCGCCCAGCTCCGTTAAAACCCCAGGCCCCACCTTATAAGCCGCTCCATTGGCACAATCCACCACGATGCGAAGCCCATCGAGTGTCATCCCCTTGGGAAAACTAGCTTTTACGAACTCCATATAACGACCAAC
Organism: uncultured bacterium; assembly: GCA_964539825.1. Lineage (GTDB taxonomy): Bacteria > Muiribacteriota > UBA6191 > UBA6191 > UBA6191 > CAZIKF01. Next base: position 50,355 of record CAZIKF010000027.1, on the reverse strand, counting down.
GGCAGTTTCCATTCGTCGAGCTTTGCCTACACCTTCCGCCGTCGGACGAATCTTGTCCACTTCAGAAGAATAAATGAGTTCTTCAATCTGCGCCTCTATTTCATCAGAGAGTTTAAATCCATCGGTCTGGAAAAATTTAAGTCCGTTATCATAATAGGGATTATGGGAGGCGGATATCATGATGCCGGCTGTGGCTCTCAGGCTTCGAGTAATAAAGGCAACCCCAGGAGTTGGAAGCGGGCCGGTATAGAGTGCGTTCATTCCCATGGAACAGATACCCGCGACCAGGGCTGATTCCAGCATATAGCCGGATATCCTGGTATCCTTTCCAATTACAATTGGATGCTGACTGGTCTTTCCCCGGGAACTCAATACATAGGCAGCCGCACGGCCTAACTTCACCATCATTTCGGCAGTCATTGGTTCTACATTTGCAGTCCCACGTATTCCATCCGTACCAAAAATCTTTCTCATAGAGTCCTTCTCACCCAATTCATAGCCTACAATTGGCCTGAATTATATGAGAAATAACCATGGGATGAAAGAACACTGGCTTTACAGGGATCTAAAGCCACGATAAGTTTTGAGATCGAATTTAAATTCTAGTCGTTTCTAATCCTTAAAACATGCCTGGTTGTGAAAAATATCTTGATGAGTATTTCCTTGGCTCCTTTGGTCAGGAAGATTACGAATTCTATATTCATAAGGCCTATGAGGAAATAGCAGAAAATTCCTACCTATACATCTTTGAGAGCATCGTAGATGATCGGGGACAAAACAGGGCCCAGCATCTATACGGGTATGTGATCCTGGTACCCGAAACCTTTGGAGTCCAGGCAAACGCCCGCTGGATGCTCTCCCTACAGGCCCCGGCGCTCCTGCGCGAAAAGCTGATACGCTGTGCGGTATTCTATTCCCGTACCCGTCAACCTTCCCTTGGAGAACCCTTTAAAGTCCAGACCCAGGATTTGCTCAAGAAGGCACGTGCAATTACTCGCAGCCACCTGCAGAAATGTGAAAAGGAACAGAAACGGGCTATGACCTTTTCTGTATCTTCCTTTCAAAGTGAAGCGACAGTAGAGTCTGTCTTACCGAAAAACACCAGGCAGGCAGGTTCCGGCACAATACTCAAGCGAATCAAGGCTTTGCGGCCTATGGACGAGCCCCTGTCCAGTTCATACCTTAGAAACCTTAGCAAGCTTGGTGTATTGATTGAAACTTCCGGTTCCCAGGACACAATCCTCTCTCCTCTATTGCTGACACAAAACGAGTCTGGAGGATTTCGTCCACGTCAACTCACCCCCACACTTCTTCGTGAGATTGAAAGGAGCGGCCTTCCCGATGGACTTGGTTCGCTTCTGCGCGCCCACTCCCAGCTTTACTCAGAACAGGACTGGCGAAGACTGAAAAAAGACCAATGGACAGCACTATGCGATCGATATTTACGAGACTGCTTCCATTCCTTGGATCCTTCCACTCTTTTTTTCAAAAAGGACCGCAAGAAGATTCCCATCGAATCACTGGTTCCCACTGAACTCAGGGTTAGCTTTCAGGCACATAGAAAAATGGATACGGTGAGGGTTCAATTTCATATGAAATCCAGTGATGATTTCGAGGGGTTCTACCAAATAAGAATCCCTCGATTTCGTACGGATCAAGCCTACCACTTCCTCTTTGTCCAAGAGAGTTCGGTCAAAAAAATGGAGATTCCAATTACAGAGGATCTTCAGAAGTGGATCGAGTTTCTTGATGAGGGCAGCCTCATTCCATACAGTGCTCTCAAGGAGCTTACCACCTCCATTAAAAAACTGAGCATCCCAATGCTTGAGCTGGATGCACGAGTCAAACCGCTGCATCGTGTCAAACTCACGCCCATTCCCGCGCTTAGATTTCTGGCAGACAAAGCATCTCCATCCATCTTGCTCGATTTGAGCTTTGATTATGACACCCCCAGGAAAGAGCTGCTCTTGGAAAGGGAGTTGGATGGGGCCATGGAGATCATTCCTTTTCGAGAATTCGAGGACTCTGCCAGGGAATTCTTTCTTAACAAAGGTCCCCAGTGTATGAATTCCACTGAATCGGCAATGAACGGCAGCCGTTATAGCTATGAATGTACACGCAACGCCTTTTTGGACTGGCTCGATCAATCTGCCCAGCAGTTTCTGGATCGCGGCTTTGAGATCTACAGTATCCGCAAGGAAAAACATCTAAGAAGCGCTGGAAGTCACAAGCTTGAATTTGGAGTTGTGAAGAAAAGAGGATGGTTTCGACTGACTCCAAAGCTCAAGAAAGCAGGTAAGGCTGAAATTGAAATCGAAGATGTGGATTTGGACGAGGGATTCCTAAGGGATAAGGAAGGGAATCTACATAGACTTAAGGAAAAGGAACTGCAAAAACTCAAAGAATTTCTAGCTCTCTCCAAGAATCAGGTTGAGCTGATGATTCCAGAAGAATCATTCCTCCTGATATCCCGTTGGATCATGGCCGGGAAAGAGCCCAGGCCAGGATTCCTCGATGACAGTTTTGCCAAAGTAAGGCAGTGTGATGAGCTCATGAAAGGCTCGGAAATCCCCATACCAATCCTTGAGGGCATTAAGCTGAGACCCTACCAGGAAATCGGGTTTCAATGGCTTCACGCACTATCAAAAAAGGGACTGCACGGCTGTCTCGCAGATGACATGGGCCTGGGTAAAACACTCCAGGCACTCGCTTTGCTAAAGTCTTACCAGGATGCGAAAAACCTGAAAACCTCCCTGGTGATCGCCCCGCTATCAGCGGTAACCCACTGGATCCAAGAATCGCGAAGACATGTCCCAACGCTCAGGGTCCTCCTTCACCAGGGAATGAATCGTCCAACCAGTCCCCGGGAATGGAGACAGTATGATCTGGTGGTAACTACCTACGGCACTCTTCTTCAGGATCAGTCCCTCTTCCAGACCGCAAAATTTCAATTTCTGATTCTCGATGAGGCCCAACAAATCAAACAGTCCCGTACACAGAGGGCTAAAATAGTGAAAAAGATCAAAGCCAGACAGAGAATCGCCCTTAGCGGCACCCCGGTAGAGAATCGGACATTAGAACTCTGGTCACTTATGGACTTTTTGATGCCCAGGTACCTGGGTAGCCGTACCTGGTTTCAGAGGATCTTTGCTACCCCAATTGAAAGGGGCAAGGTACCCGAAGTACGCGACATGCTGCGCCAACTCATCGCACCCTTCATTCTAAGGAGGAAAAAGGAGGAGGTAGAGCAGGAACTGCCTGAAAGGATTGAGATTGAGGTACCCATCTCCATGGCTGCTGATCAGGAAGTCGCCTATGCCAGAACGGCTCAATTCTTCAAGAGTCGGATTCGCAAACAAATACTGGCGACGGGTCTTTCAAGATCCGGCCCCCTGGTTCTCGAGGGTCTCCTGAGACTCCGGCAGGTCTGTACTCTCCCTTCAGCAGCAAATCCGGAAATGAAACAAGTTACGTCAGCAAAGTTCGATTTTCTGGAACAGAGAATTCCAGAAATCGTGGATGAAAATCATCGGGTACTCATTTTTTCCCAATTCACTACAGTTTTGGATGAAATCTCTGAGCTAATGACTGACCTCAACATACCCTTTGTCTCTTTGCGCGGAAGCCATTCCTTAAAGCAAAGAGATAAAGCCGTGAGTTCATTTCAGGCGCTCTCCGGTCCTCCTGTTTTCCTGATTAGCTTGAAAGCGGGAGGAACAGGACTCAACCTCACGGCAGCCGACTATGTCATCATCATGGAGCCCTGGTGGAATCCAGCCGTGGAAGCCCAGGCTATAGACCGTGCTCACCGCATAGGCCAAACCCGACCCGTGATGGTCTATCGACTGATTGCAAAGGACACTGTTGAAGAGAAGATGATGAAAATCCACGCAGAAAAACAAACTCTATTCAAAGAGTTGATCGATCAGGGAAGATCCTTATTTGAAACTGCCGGTGAAGAAGAGATCCTGGCCTTTTTCGATAATGATGAAGATGCTTATGTGGGAACCGGGGAGACTCTCGACTCAACTCAGACAGCCATGAGAGCCAGGGAAATGGATACTGACTCCTGAGTCTTATACCTTAGAAGAGTGACAACAAGACACCTGCGGCTACAGCGGAACCGATGACTCCAGATACATTTGGCCCCATCGCGTGCATGAGAAGGTGATTCCCTGGATCCGCCTTCTGCCCTTCAACGGCAACAACACGGGAAGCCATAGGCACAGCCGAAACCCCGGCAGCCCCAATCATGGGATTAAGCTTATTTTTTAAAAACAGGTTCATGAACCGTGCCATTAACAATCCAGCAGCGGTACCAATAGCGAAGGCAAGTAAGCCGAGTCCCAGAATCCCCAGGGTCTCAGGAACCAAAAACTGTTGTGAAGCTAACTTCGAGCCAACGGCTAATCCCAGGAAAATGGTAACAATGTTAATTAAGGCATTTTGTAGAGTATCCGCCAGCCTGTCAGTTACTCCACATTCCCTGATTAAGTTTCCGAACATCAAGGAGCCAACCAAAGGCGTTGCCTGAGGTAGAAGAAGGAGGCAGAGCAGAAATACAAGAATGGGAAACACAGTTTTTTCAGCCTTGGAAACTTTTCTCATTTGCTTCATTTTGATTTTGCGCTCAGATTTTGGGACCAGGGCACGGATGATGGGTGGTTGAATGATAGGGACCAGGGCCATATAAGAATAAGCTGCCACAGCAATAGCTCCCAGTAGATCTGGAGCGAGACGTGAAGCTAGAAAGATGGCAGTTGGCCCATCAGCGCCGCCAATGATGCCTATTGCGGCGGCATCTTGCATCGAAAAAGAGAATAAATCACTAACAGAACTCAAAAAGAGAGCTCCTATCATGGTCGTAAAGATTCCAAACTGAGCCGCCGCCCCAAGCAAGGCTGTCCTGGGATTTGCCAAAAGAGGACCAAAGTCTGTTAATGCCCCCACACCCATAAAGATCAATAAAGGGAAGAGTCCATTCTCTATCCCCATCGCGTAAAGAATACCTATTAATCCATCACTTCCGGCTATATTAGCCAGGGGTACATTTACAAATAGCCCTCCGAAACCAATGGGAAGTAAGAGAAGCGGTTCGAATCCTTTGACGATCGCCAGGTAGAAAAGAAGAAGACAAACCACAATCATCAGACCCCGCCCGAGAGATCGATGAAAAGGCGTTCCTCCACCTTCAGGTTCCTCATTTCCAGTAAGCAAAACACTCAATCCGGTAGATTCCCAGAGATTCCAGAGCAAAGTGGAGAATTCTTTAGGTTCGTGTTGTTGAGTGCTCGGAGGACTCACTTCCGAGTATTCATAAAGAACTTCTGATACGAGTGGACGAGAAAGAGCACATGCCGCAGGGACAAGAATAACAAATCCAGCTAGCACCAGGACCAGGTTGGCTTTCATGATCATCCTACCGTCAGGAGTAAGTCCCCTTCATTGACCTTTTGACCATCCCGAACTTTAAATTCCAAAAGTGTCCCACTAAAGGGTGAGCGTACCTCGATCTCCATCTTCATAGATTCAAGGACCAGGACCACATTTCCTTCTTGAACGGGATCTCCCGCTTTCATGGGTATCTTCAACACGGTTCCGGACATACCTGCCCGGATTTCCTGACCAGCTTGAGAGGGAGTATGGGGAGCAGGGGACCGCTTCTCAATTTGCAGATCCGCTTCCCCATCCATAACTTGGACATCATATCTGGCGCCATTGACAATTATCGTATAGGCCTCACTCTGGGCCTGATCCCCTGTACCTGAAGTGGCACCCTGAGATACTGTGTCCGCCTTCAAAGAACGCTTGCGTACTTGAACCGTAGCCTCACCTTTGAGAAATTTGATCCCTTTGTCCTGGCAAGCCGCAACGATGAATAGGTTTTCTTCGGTAGCGGGCAAGCTATGAAGAGCAAGCTGTTTACGGGCATGGATAAGACTCTTGGCTTCATCTCGATCAGCGATGTCCAACGGATCTTCTGTGGTAGGTTCCAGTCCAAGCTTTTGCTCGCATAATGCCTTTACTACTGCGTCTGGCTCTACCGGAGTCTTGCCAAAATACCCCAGGACCATCTTCCCATAGCCGTCAGCTATCCTCTCCCAGGGGCCAAAAATCACGTTGTTAAAGGCCTGCTGAAAATAAAACTGGGACACAGGCGTAACCGAAGTACCAAATCCACCTTTTTCCACAACTTCACGCATAGCCAAAATGACTGAGGGCAGCTTTTCGAGAATGTTATTATCCCGCATCATCTGTGAATTAGCGGTGAGCGCTCCGCCTGGCATAGGAGAAAATGGGATCAATGCAGATACACTTCTGGCTTCGGGAGGTATCTCATAATCCTCAAGGGCCTTTTGCAAAACATGTTCGGATTCTAAAATCTTCTCCCCATCAAAGACTTCTCCATGGTGATTGCCAAGAACAAATCGGGTACCCTTCAAAGCATGCATCATGATGAGAAAGTCCGGCTGACTGGTACCTCCACTCAGAGGCTCCCGGGCCAGATCTATTCCATCAACACCAGCCTCCAATGCCGCAAGATAACAAGCTACACTCACACCGGCAGTCTCATGAGTATGTAAACGGATTTTAACTTTTTCTCCTACGAGTTTTCTGGCCATCAAGATGGTGTTATGAATCTTTCTGGGAGAACTGGTTCCGCTGGCATCCTTGAAACAGATTGAAGAGTAGGGCACTCCTGAATCCAGGATGCGCCTTAGAACTTCTTCATAAAACTCCACATCATGGGCACCGCTACAGCCAGGGGGCAAATCCATTAGGGTAACTACAACTTCATGATTTAGGCCGGCCTCTTCGATACATCGTCCACTAAAATCAAGATTCGCTACATGATTGAGGGCATCAAAATTTCGAATCGTGGTGATGCCATGCTTCTTAAATAAGCGGGCATGCAGTTTGAGAATATCCCTGCTCCCGGTATCCAGGCCAACGTAATTCACCCCCCTCGCAAGGGTCTGCAAAACAACGTCGGGTCCAACTGTCTTTCGAAAAGCATCCATCATGTCAAAAGCATTTTCGTTGAGGTAGAAAAAGAGGGATTGAAACCTTGCTCCTCCCCCTGCCTCAAAATGTTTGATCCCAGCATCTAGAGCAGCTTGAATGGAGGGCTGAAAATCCTCAAAAAGACAGCGGGCTCCAAAAACACTCTGGAGGCCGTCACGGTAGGATGTATCCATAACTTCAATCAATTTTCTGGGGCTCATGCTCCCCTCCCATTCTTATTTTTGGACTTCTTGAAACGGGCTATCGCCGCGGCCAGTACAACTGGAATCAAGGAATCATTATCTGAGGCCTCTGTGGGAGAGTCTTCATCCGGCCCCAGAAAATACCCCAACAAAATGACAGATACAACCAGAATGCAAAGAAAGAAAAACACAGTCCCCATACCAAGAATCGTGATTTTCAAACCTTCCAAAAACATATTAGTCCTTCATTCTTAGAGACTCTTCCTCGATTGAAAGTACCCAGCCTACCAGTTTTCCCACGCTAATCTTCTCATCTTTGAGCCAATAATTTTGAGTCCGAATATAACGAGAACTGGAATCTTCCTCTGGAATTGCTTCCATCTCGTTATAAATCCTCTCAATTCTTTCTTTCCATAGTTCCAGATTTTTGGGACGGAGGTCCACCCAACCCGCTTTAGCCCATCGATCAACCTGCGCATTGTCCAAAGATGAGCTTCCCATGCGCTGATGAGGTGGGATTTTCAGCTGGGGTCCCCTTAAGAGGGTCTTCCCATCAGAGAGTAAGATACCAATCCCCACAGATAATATCGAAGCTCTCAAATCTTTATTCATCTCGATGAGATCTTCGAGATTAGTTTGCAATTCCAAGGCGGAAATTTTCCGGAGTTCGGACATCTTCCCGCAAGCCTTTTTCACCAGATGGGCTTCGAATAGAAGCTTGGAAACAAAGGGACCGATCAACTCAAAACTCACTGAATCCGTACCATTGATCTCTTCGAGTTCTTTGAGTTTCTCCAGGGCAGACGCCCGCATAACTCCCGCGCGATAAGTCGGCCCCATTACGGCATTATCCATCGCGTTAACAATGTCATGACCGGTGTTACCACCGCGTATCTCAAATACGACGCAGCCGGCTATCTCTTCGGGTGTTATCAATTCCATTTGCCCTGCTGCTGAGATGGATTCAAACTCTCCTTTTGAAAAAATCCCATTCTCACCGGTATCGATATAGGCAGTTTCCAGGTTACGTCCCAGGGACTCCCAGCATTCTTTGGGATCTGCGGAAAGCGCTTCTTCAAGAGACAGTCCCCTGGATGGAGGACAATCGAAGAGTTCAACGGGTTTTCCCTTAAGATAAATCTCACCATGGGCGATTTTCTTCCACGCAATCGCTGCCGCAGGCTTAATCTCCTTGATGATAGGTCCTCCGGGAGTTCTTGCCATAACAAATAGCAAAGAGGAATGCGCCCCGGCTACGGAAGTCTTACTCAAAAGCATTCTTGAGGGTTTTTCCTCACTATGGGTATAGGGTATGTTCATGCCCATTCCACCGGTACCGCTGGTCCCAATCTTCAAGTAGATGCCAGTCTTTACAGATCGCATAGCCTCATTGAATATCTGCACGTGTCGTATGAGTTGGGGAACATACATCGTGCATAACATGCGTTCGATATCATCGAGCTGAGACTTCGTTGCCACACCCTCTTCACGAGATTTTTTCACTTCATCGCGAACCTTGTAGCCAGCAGAAAAAATATCCTGGTAAGCCACCGCTGTAGCGGAGTTGATACAGTCCACTACAATCTGGGGGCGATACTTGTGAAGAAGTTGATACAAAAAGGATGCCTCAAGAATCTTTGGACTGAAATCCTCCAGGGTATCGTCAATTAGAATGGAACGAAGCTCCGGGTCTTCCAGGACTTTGGCAAAGGGAAGATCCTTAAGCTCTGTACGAACAAAGATATTACCCCACTCTGGAATCAAATCCACACCGTTAGCACTCTTGGCGAGAATTGAGCAACCTTCGATCGCCTCAGATTCCTTGAGAGAGGAGACTACGATTTCCTTTGGACTATTGATAAGCATCTTGTGACAAATCGCCATCCCGACCAGTCCAGCACCGCCTAAAACAAGAACCCGTTTTCCTTCGATTTCCATAGTCTACCTCCACTCCCAGACAGCCCTCAGAACGGAAGCACAGTATCCTAGTCCTGAGAAAAAGTAAATGCAAATGCAGGGATCATCCAGAGCACCCCTAATAGAGAGCCCAATTGCAGGGGTTTCAGAGTAGAAAAGAGTACCGGGAGACTACCAATCGTTACTTTCCTTCCAACACATCAAAATAGCGATCGAGGGCATCGAGTTCCACCGTTGAAATTGGTATTTTTGGCATAGCGTTTCTCTTATAGCCCAAGGCTTGATGGGTATTATTCGGATCCAAAACCTGGGCACGGATCAAAGCTCGGTTTCGATTCTTTAGAATCCATTGAAACGAGGGGCCAAAGGCCTGTTCGTCGGGATGATGACATCCCCAGCAGCGGCCCATGAATACACTGTGTCCCATTTGCGACGCTACGTACCTCCGCTGTTTATTGTCGAAATTGTATTTGCCCACTGGTATGGAGACGGGGATTTTATCCAGGAGTTTCATGAATCCTGTGTCGTATATGAGAAGAGCTCCGTCTTTTTCATAGACGCTCACGTATGCGAGGCTGCCATCTGCTGAGAATTCGGTATGCAAGATCTTTTTTCCCGGCATTGGGGTTAACACAGTTTCTTTCAAAGTCTTCTTATTCACCAGGAGTAGTTGATCGGTACCGGTGTCAATCCATAGATGGGGAGTTCCATTATGCGTCCTGACAAAAAAGCCGTTACCACTGATCTTTAAAGATTTCTCATGCTTCCAGTCATACATTCTCCATATGGAGACCACAGGTGCCTTGATATGGGAGGTGGCAAAGAAAAAACTTCCCTTGTCGTACCAGAATGCGGCTGAGGAAAGGTGTGGCATCCCTTCAACCTTGTTTTCAAATACAACCTCCAGATCCTCAAGTCTCCAGGCCCTGATAAAAGTACCCCGCCTTGAACTTCCCACCAGAAATTTCTCCATGGGATCGAGAAAAAAGTCTTCTACAGGTTCAGTGATAGGATGGTGTTTTAATTCGAGAGTATTGGGATTGAAAAAACCAACAAGGGGTCTGTCCCTATAGGTCAGAACAACTTCATCACGTGTGTAGAGCCCATAGACTCCGCTAATCTTCCCTTTTACGGGTATGGTCTTGACCAGGTTGAGGGTTTCAGTGTCAAGCACAACCAGAGAGGGTGGTAGCCAGGTTGAAACAACAAGGCGTTTTCCGTCACGAGCCATGGCAATATTTCGCAGGAAAATACTGCTGCGAATCTTCCCGAAAAACTGTTTACCTATATCATAACGGCCTACCCATCCATCCCGCGATGGGACAAAGAAATACCTGCCATCCGGTGTGAACTTAATCCCCCCATGAACATTAGCAAACTCAAACTGATCTAAAACCTTGTTACCCTCTAGAATCCACACTCTCTGTTTACCGCGCTCAACCATAGCTGTGAGATTATGTAAGTCACTTACCTGGTACCCATTGCCTGAGTCTTTTTCGAGTGCTCGACTACCTACGATATCCTTCGGATCCCATTTGACTTCGGCTTTTGTTTTCATCAGGGTCACCAGTCCGTCTAACTGAGGTCCGTCAAGTTCCTTAAAGGCCGGCATACGAGTGGCCGGAAGTCCATTTTTGATGATTTCTTTCAGCCGTTGATCGGTCTTCTTTTTCAAAAAAATGGGAAGAAGGGGAGGTCCGCTAAGTCCGATCCTATTTATGTGATGGCACTCTGCGCAGAGTTTTTGGTAGATTTTTGAGGTCTCATTACCGTAGTCAACTACACAGCTAAAAAAACTCACTAAAATCAAAGTGAGGCTCACCTTGATATTTGATTTCTGAATCATGGTCAGTTTTGAAAGAAAATTCCGGATGGACCGGGAATTCTGTGACTGCCGAATAAATCCCAAGAGCCCGTTTTAAAGAGATTTAGGCGGTTATCAAAATAGGATGATACAAAAAGATTTTCAGAGTCCGGAGAGAACCTGATGTGCATAACTCGCTGGCCTGCATCTATGTTTTTCAGAATCTTCATCTCCAAGGGTTCAATAATGGTGACAAGGTTCTCTTTTTCACCGCTGAAATTGACTGCAATAAATTTCTCTTCGGGTGAGACGGAGGCAAAAACCGGCAAACCTGGAATCTCTATGTATCCGGTCACCTCTAGAGTCTCCAGACTGAGTGTATAGAGTCTGCTCTCTCCCACGGCAGGGATGAACGCTATATGCTTCCAAAGTCCCCACATCCCGAAATGAGGTACCTTTAAAATGGTTTTGTCTGTGGATCCCTTCAATGCCACACTTCGATAGCTCAGAGTCTTAAGGTCAAGAATCCCAAGGGATTTTGATTTGAAGTGACCAACAATGTAGTGATCGCCTGCGAGGAGAGCATCAAAAGGCATCTCAGCGGTAGGGAACTTTTTCAATATTTGGAAGTCGTTTTCAGCATCCAGAATCCAGACTTCATTCTTATCCATCAGGCAAAACGGAATTAAATTCCCATTGCTCTTTAAACCTACGTTTCTCGACCCTGTGGCTATGGTTTTGACCGGTTTAAGATCACTGTTTAAAATAACCACGGTATCGGGATCATAGTTGCCAACCGCAATGTACTCTGAGCCTACAAAACTGAAGCCTATGCTGCTAGCTCCAACTTTCACCTTCTTAACTACTGTATTTGTAGTAGTATCAAACTGGCTCAAAAATCCATCCCGGCTAATAATGTAACCAAACTTTCCCCGGAACTTTACGGTGGCATGATGAAGCTTACCAAGCTCTGTTAATTCTCCTGTTACTCCCTGGTCTTGAAAGATGGCCAGGTTGCTTCGTTCCCGCTCTACAACATAGCCCGTCAATGCAAAAACCGGGCTGGAAGCAATGAGTAAGACTGTTAATAAAAGTATTTCTAAAACTCTTTTCATAGCTTTCATGGAGACATCTCCTCAGGACAATTCCATCTGGAGCATCGCTCCCCCAACCTGCTCTTCCCATAAACCAAACTCAGGTGAAAAATAATTTATGCGTCGTTTCTTAAACTCACGCGTGGAATATAATATGAGAGCTTTATTCAAACCCGTTTCTTCTTTGATGGTACCTACTATTTCCTCAACCTCTGCTTCGCTCTGACCATGAATCATGGCATAGACATTGTATGGCCAGAACTTAGAAGTGGTTCGCTCGTAACAATGAGAAACGCCTCGGAAACTTGCCATGATCATCCCTGCTTTTTCACACTCCTCAGGAGGAACACTCCAAACAGACATGCCATTGGCTTTGAAACCAACTTTTCGATGGAAGAGCAAAGCTGCAAGTCTTCTTAACACACCGCGTTCTTTCAGATTCGCTAAGACCTCTAACAAAGAATCAACTGTCATTCCAAGCTCATTGGCGTAATCATTGAATGGTTCAGAAACCAGTTGGAGATCCCTCTGACAAAGTTGAACTACCTCCTTCTCCAGGGGGAGAAGAGGATGGACTTCATGGACTTTTTGCGATACCTGTTCCCTGTCTGAGGATTCTGCTAGTTTGGATAGTTTTACCCCGATCTTAAAGGTTCTGGTAGAACGCAGGATCGAAAAATCCTCTACCCCATTCTTGCTCGCCAGAGCAGCAACCGTTCTCTCTAACCCCAACCGGCTGTCCTGCTCCGTGGCGATTGTAAACCAAAGATTGAAGTCATGATTTCTTTCGTAGTTATGACTTACGCCTGGATGCGAACTAATATCATCGGCAATGAGCTCAATGCGCTCTGAATTCACACGAAATGCAACCAATGCGCTGTCATAGCCAAGTAGCTTTGTATCAAAAATAGGGCAGAGTCGGCGGATGATCTTTTCCTTTTTGAGCACCTCAATCTCCCCAAGGATATCCTCTTCAGTACATCCCAGTTTTTCGGCCAATTTACTAAAGGGCCTCGCTACCAGAGGCAAGCCTTCCTGTAACCAGTGCAGCAGTTCTTCTCTCATATTGATCTTCCGTTCCTTAAGTTTAATCCTGGAAATTACTGACCGGTTTGTACCAGGTAAGCGCCGTTGCCAGAGATACGACCTTTCCAATCACAAAAATTGCGGGTGACTCCACAGGCGGTGGATTTTCAGCCACGGTTAACAGTGTAGTCTCAATGGATTTCTGAAATGGAGTGGTGCCTCGGTAGATGAAGGCAACCGGATCGCTTTCGTCACGACCTTCTTCAATCAGCTTTTTAGCAATTTGTTGTCGGTTTCTGACTCCCATATAAAAAACAACTGTGTGAATTTTCGCCAGCGCTTCCCAGCATACATCCTCCCGTAAGTGCGGAGCATGATGGCCGGCTACAAAGGCACAACTTGAAGAAATACCCCTGTGGGTAATGGGGATGCCCGCGTATGCGGCTGCTGCTACGGCGGATGTGACTCCGGGAATGATTTCAAATGATACCCCGTGTTCTCCCAAAACCTGGGCCTCTTCGCCACCTCGACCGAATACGAAGGGGTCTCCTCCCTTAAGCCTTACCACCACTTCATACTTCATACTCATTTCCAGTAGTTTCTCATTGATCTGGTCCTGGGGAAGAGAGTGAAACCCGGATTCTTTACCCACATAGATGCGTCGACACTCAGCAGGTGCCAAATCGAGAATACTTTTCTCAATCAGGCGGTCATAGAGAATTACTTCAGCTCTACCCAAAATCTTATGAGCCTTGATCGTCAAAAGCTCAGGATCACTCGGACCCGCCCCCATGATATATACCTTGGCTGACTTCATTGACTCATCACATGACACGCCGGATCCTCAGCGGAATAACTCCCATATCGAGAGAATGCCCTTGCTCGAGATCCCCCGTTACAGATATTTAAATAGGTACAGGACCCACATTTCCCTTCGAGTATGCGCGGTCTATTTCTAAGCGGCCCTAACAAAGCTGCGTCCTCCCAGATCTCTGAGAAAGTCTTCTCACGCAGGTTTCCAAGAGAATCCGGGAAAAACGGATCGGGTTTGACATTACCGAGATAATCGATATTAACTAAGCGGACCCCGGCCTGGTTTCCCCCCCAGGTTTGTAAATTCTTATATAGAACATCTTCCTGAGCTGGAAATCGTTTCTGAAATTCTCTATAGAGAACAACACCGTCGGCTTCATTATTACCTGTAACTACATCAATTCCGATTCCATTTTCAACATAAGAAAAAGCCTTTTTAATGATGAACTGAACGCCTTCTTTATAGTCATCCATGGCCAGATCTTCCACTGTATCTGCCCGACCCGAATCAACCAGATGAGAAAGATAAATCTTTGGGATCCCTTCCTTCTCAGCTAATTCAAAGACGAAAGACAGACCACTAAAGGTTTCTTTACAGATTGTGAACCGGATCCCGACCTTCAAACCTGAATCCCGGCACTTCCGAATAGCACCCAATGACTTCTTAAAGGCCCCCGACTTGCCGCGGAATCGGTCGTGTATCAATTCCGGCCCATCAATGCTGATGCCCACGTAATCAAAGTGCTCTTGAATTAAAGGCAAGTGCCTGTCTTCTATCAGCCCGCCATTGGTGGAAAGAGAGGGGATGATTCCAACTTCTTTCATGGAACAGGCGATCTCAAAAAGATCCTCCCTTAAAAGGGGTTCGCCTCCTGAAAGCACAGCAAACCGAACCCGGTTTTTTTGCAGGTCCGCAAGAAGTCCTAAAATTTCCTCCCGACTTAACTCCTCCTTGCGATTTTGAGTGGCCGAGGCATAACAGTGTTTGCATTTGAGATTACAGGTATTGGTGAGATTCCAGATGAGAATAACTCCCGGAAAGGGTTTTCGGAAGATCCCATTCTTGCTGGATTTGATTAGCTCAGTGATCCTCAGCATCCCCGCTATCCTTCACCGGTGAGGAGGATTGATTCAGGCTCTTCGTAAAAAGTTCCTTTGAATATTCCATCACTCGTTCCATTGTTCGTTTACCCCTGGGTAACGACATCCTAAACTCTTGAACCGAATCAACGATTTCCTCCACATTCTCAGGTATTGCCGTTTCAATAGTCTGACGTACCAGCGACGACACAGCCGGGGCTTTTCCTGCTGTATTGACCCCAACGCAAAGATCTCCCCTCACTACCAATGCCGGAAAAAGAAAATTGCAATAGTCGGCTGAATCAACGCAATTGCAAAAAAGGTGCCTATCCTGCGCAATCTGAAATATTTCCTGTTGGAGAGCAAGATCATCAACGGCCACAATTACCATGAACTGATCTTGAAGATCAGTTATTTCAAAGCTTTTCAGATCCATTTCAATGTCGTTGTCCTCTATCAACTTCTGGAGTTCCGGGTGGACTTCCAAAGTTACGATTCGCATTTTCGGCTGGAAAAGCAGTAATTTTTCGACTTTTCTACAGGCGACAATTCCTCCTCCAACGACGAGAATCTTTTGATTGGTGAGTGGTAGGAAAGCGGGGAAATAAGCCATGGAGTTTCTGCCTTTACTTACAAGGATTTTTCTTTAGCCTGACCTTTCAAAAGTCCGTTGGAATTAGCTTCCGGTAAGAGTTTTTTCACTTTCCGATAAAAATTTCCACGATCCATGCCAAGAGTCTGGGCTGCCTTTGATAGATTTGAGCCGGACTGTTTTAAAACCTGCCGTATAAACATTCGCTGGAATTCAGTTGTGGCATCCCTAAGGCTGTGGTTTGTTGGAATTCCACATATGGTTGAACCGGGTCTACCCTTGCTCTTTTCAGGTCCCTGCAGGCGATCAAAGAGACCACGGTCGAAAACTGGACTGGCTTCATGCCTTGTCCAGGTAAGACTCCGCTCGATAAATAATTCCAGCTCGCGTACATTTCCCGGCCAAGGTGTATGTTTTATTGCCTCCAAAAAGTCCTCCTGGACTTTAGGAATTCTCATCCCAAGTCCAGGAGCATGAATCCCAATGAAATGGCGTACCAGTTCAGGAATGTCTTCCTTATGATCCTGCAAAGTGGGTACTTGGATAGGGAAAAGGCTCAGCAGATGATAGAGCTCCTTTAAAAAGTTACCATTTTCAACCTCCGTCTCTAAAGCTCGGCTTGTTGAGGCAAGAACTCGTACATTTAAGGCAACAGGTTCTCCACCTTGATGATAGGTAACCGTGTTTTGCTCCAGGAGCTCTAGTAATCTCCTCTGCAAGACTTCGGGAAGCTCTCCGACTTCTGCCAAAAACAGCGTTCCACCGTTGGCCAGAGAGAACTTTCCCTTATCGCTCCCGGGGACTGAGTCCCCCGCACCAAAAAGACTTGCTTCGAGCTCCTGCTGATCTTGGATATGGCAGTTCGCGAAAACCAGTACCTTTCCAGCACGTTGGGAGTTGTAATGGAGCCATCGGGCGATAAGTTCCTTGCCTACACCGGGTTCGCCTGTGATCAGAACAGGAGCATCCAGGCTGGCGAGGTACTCAACTTTTTGACGAAGGGCTCTAATTACCGAACTGGTTCCAATGACCTGGGTCCCGCCCGCTTGCGCCTGTATTTCCTCCACAAGACGCATATTCTGATCCTCAAGCTCGCGACTGTGATGCTTAGCCTCTTCCATAAGCCTTGCATTACGGATCGCCACAGCTGCAAAGGTTGCAAACATCATCAAAAACTGCTGTTGATCATCCCTGAAGGAGTCTGTTTCAAGACTGTCTACAGTTAAGAGTCCAATGCACTTCCCATCAATGATTAAGGGGGCAATCATGCAGCCGTGAATTCTTTCATGGAGGTCTGTGCTGGCTTCCAGTAATCCATCAAATGGATCCGGTAGGGAAGGGTCCGTGAATCGGATTGGTGTAGGCGACTTCAATGCCTGGTCCAGCCTTGGATTGTCACCAACACCAAATCGAAGAACACCGTCAGGTCCGTGTTGGATTCCCCGGCTATCCAGGGTGACAAGGGTATCACCCTCCAGTATTAAAACAGATGCCGCATCATAGGGTATTACTTCTGAAAGCCGTCGCAACAAATTGTTAAGCAAAGACTTCAAATCCAGGGATGCAGTGAATTCAAGTGCAGTATTAAAGAGTATGGATTCGAGATTCATAATCTGGTCAGTTTAGTAAATATCCAGCTGTTCTAACAACAAAGACTCATGAAAATTTGACAATATTACATCATAGTAATGTCATAATGACACAATGGCGATACGCTTAAGCCATAATAACTGATGTAAGGATAACAATAAAATGTCATTACGACAACATTAATGTAATTAAGTCCCGTATTTTTGGGAAAATACTGGGGTAGAATGTTGTTACTTTCTATTGATAGTTGGTCACTATGTTGCTATATTTACATCGTGATGTAAAGTTTTGTTGTTATGACTACAGCCTCCCCTTCAAATATTCTAAGGAGTTCTCCCTTCAGGGGATGGCTATGGGTTGCCATTGGTTCGTTGATCCTGGCTGGCTTGCTGGCTCTTGTTCTGGTGTTGGGGAGATTACCCCTTCCTCCCGGCCTGCAGCCCGACGCCGAGTTTACAAAAAGCTGTCTGGTGGTACATGTAAACCTCGCCCTCAACATCTGGCTGATCAGCTTCCTCGTAGTCCTCCAGTCTCTTCTACAGCCCTCGGCGGTCCCTCGCCAATGGAATCGAATATTTCTACTCCTTTGCTGTTGTGGCCAGGGATTATTGGTAGCCTCACTGTTCTTCAATGGCGTAAATCCAATACTTTCGAATTATGTACCCGTACTAAATCACCCTGTCTTTTTCGCAGGACTTGGTTTTTTCTTTTTGGGGGTTTGCCTCTACTTTCTTTTTGCCCTGGTAAGAGGCAGAGGCGACGATACAACCCCAGGTATACCTGAAGCCTGTCATACAGGGCTTAGTTTTGCCGGATTAACGATTCTCATCGCGTTATTAACCTTGCTCCTTACTTGGATGAAACTACCGCTTGCGTTACCGGACCAGTCCTATTTTGAAATGCTTTTTTGGGGTGTTGGTCATGTACTGCAGTTTGCACATTTAATGGGGATGCTTGTTGGCTGGATATTGGCTTGTAAGATACTGACGGGCCGGGATTTGGTGGGACCGAGACCGGCCAAACTACTCTTTGGATTCTTGTTTCTCCCCATACTTAGCTCTCCATACCTGGTCATTGCGGGATTAGAAAACCATTTCTATTATTCAGGTTTTACCGCGATGATGAGATTTGGCAGCTGGCCTGTCGTGGCCATCACAATATTTCTAACGCTAAAAGCTATCTTCAGAGCAGTTAGTAAACTTCCAACAATGCCCCGAACCCGAAAGGTATATTTTTATGGTCTGGTAACAAGCATCTGCCTTAGCAGTCTTGGATTTCTGCTGGGTGCAGCCATACATCAATCCAATACCCTCGTCCCAGCTCATTATCACGCGTCTATCGGAGCGGTCACCGCAATTTATATGGTTCTAAGCTATACAGCCCTTGAGCACATGAGTTATTCGCTGAAGGAAGTCTTTCGCTCTCGCCTAAGCGTCTATCAACCAGTGATTTTCGGGGCAGGACAATTGACATTTGCCCTTGGATTCGGATTTGCCGGATTGCAGGGAGCTCTCAGGAAAACCTATGGCTCAGAGCAGCATATCCGCAGTTCCATGGAATCCATGGGGCTGGTCATTATGGGACTTGGAGGAATTGGAGCCATTGTAGGAGGAGTTCTTTTTCTCTGGCTGGTAGGCCGCACGCTGCTGCTGTCACGCCAGGTGAACAACACCACCACTAAAGATCCGTATCACCGGAGCGCCATAACGGCGACTCCCTGTGGAGTCCAGTCTATTTAAGGAGGAGAGTGTGAATCAGGAGCCTAATGAATCCCAAAAACATCCTTACCAGCGGTTTCTTGACAACCCCTGGATTCTTTTACTGCTAGGAGTTGTCGTCCCGGGTATTTCCTACCTGCTTTGGGGCTGGTTAGAGATTCTTTACATCCCGGTAGCCCAGCTACCCTGACCCACCTGGAAGGAGTGCATTCGAATGAGTATTTTCAGTCCAGCCAATGATTGGTGTAAACCGCCGGAAGGCGCTGAAAGAACATGGGTAATCATTGCTCTTGTGTGGTGCATGATCATGTTTTTAATGATGCCCTATTGGCATTTCAAGGGAAAGCAAAACAGTACTGGAGAGTCCTACAGAGTTAAAGAAGAGGACTTTATGAACCGGGTAAATAAGTTCGTGGAAACGAACACTGTAGGCAATGAAAGTGGCATCCCCATTGTAGAAGTAGAGCCGGGAGGAGATGGCTACATGCTTGGCCAAATGTGGCGCTGGTATCCCATTTTGAAATTGAAGAAGGGCCAGGAGTATCGAATCCATCTCTCTTCTGTTGACCTGAACCACGGATTTGGAGTTCTTCCACTGAATATGAACTTCCATGTTCTGCCTGGATATGACCATGTCCTGACCCTGACTCCAACGAGAGCGGGAGACTACCAGATTATTTGTAACGAATTTTGCGGGATCGGCCATCACTTGATGACTGGCAAGATCATCGTCGAATAGACCTTGGGAAACCGGAGCGAAAACAATGATGAATTTTCTTCCTAATCGAATGAGAAAATGTGACACATACGGATTGCCCATATGCCTGAACGCGGAGTTCTTTATAAAAGCTAGCGCAGTCCTGGCAGTGGTTTCCATCTTGATTGGCGCTGTGGCTGGCATCAGCATAGCATTAACACGCTGGCCCGCTGTGCATTTGCTAAATGCTGAAATGTATTATCGACTCCTTACCCTGCACGGTCTGAATATGCTGATCTTTTGGATCCTATTCTTTGAGATCGCCATCCTGCTATTCGTAGGAACAACCATATTGAAAACCAGGTTATTCTCGAATGCTATGGCCTGGATTTGCCTCATACTCATGCTTGTTGGTGCAGTCCTGACAAACGTAATGATCCTACAGGGCAAGGGCGATGTCCTGATGACCTCTTATGTACCATTAAAGGCCGATCCTCTCTTCTACCTCGGGATCATTCTGGTAGCCGTTGGAACACTTGTGGGTGTTTGTAACTTCCTCGGATGTGTTTATATAGCCCGCAGGGATCGGACCTACGGGGACACTATGCCTCTGGTGGCTTTCGGTGCCCTGGCTGCAGCCATCATCGCCGTGTTTACGCTGTTAAGCGGTGCCATCACCCTGGTACCCACTATGATCTGGAGTTATGATCCTGCCTTGCTGCAGACTTTGTTTGGAATCTCTGAAATCGATCCGGGATGGTATCGGATTACCTGGTGGGCCCTTGGTCATTCCTCCCAACAGGTGAATGTCTGCGCGATGGTAGCAGTATGGTACCTTATGGCCACCCTGACCACCGGAGCGGCGCCACTCAATGAGGCAGTCTGCCGTACAGCTTTTGTCCTCTATATACTATTCATTAACCTTGCGTCCGCTCATCATCTTCTCGTAGATCCGGGAGTTGGGGCCGGCTGGAAAATTTGGAATACATCTTATGCGATGTACCTTGCGGTACTGGCCTCCCTGATACACGGTTTTACGGTGCCTGCTTCCGTTGAGGTTGCCATGCGTGCCCGGGGTTATGTAAAGGGCCTATTTGGCTGGCTGGCAGCAGCACCCTGGAGAGATCCGGGGTTCTCGGGCTTTTTTCTGTCCCTGGTAATTTTTGGATTTATTGGAGGTATTACCGGTGTAACCCTCGGAACCCAGCAAATCAATATTATTGCCCATAACACATTGCGTATTCCAGGACACTTTCATGCCACGGTCGCCGGCGGAACCTCCCTGGCATTCATGGGATTAACCTACTACGTCGTGCCTCTTGTTTTCCGCAAGGAATTCTATTTCAAACGCTTGTGCCGTATCCAACCCTACCTCTTTGCAGTAGGAATCACCCTGATGTCATTTGGAATGAGTTTTGCCGGATCCTATGGGGTACCACGCCGTCACTGGGATATAGAATTCACGGGGGCTGCACTCAATGCGGGTTTTGATGCTGGAGCCCATGTAATGCTCGGTCTGATGGGAATAGGAGGAGTACTCGTATTTCTGGGGGTCTTACTCTACATCTTACTGACGGTATTCGCCGTGTTCTTTGGCAAATCGAATGCCGGAGGACCTATGAGCAGTTGGCAAAAAGACGACGATGATAAGGAGCTAAAAGGAATCATTTCTGGATCGATGCCCCTTGAACGGGGCCACAATATGCCCGGTACTGTGGCTCTCGTCGCGATCTTGTTAACTTCTTTTGTAGTTTATTACTTTGCCAACTGGAAGGCGCTGGCTGATGTCTGGCACGTCCGTTGATAAAAGGGCAGGAAGACTAAGTCATATCCTGACCAATCTTCATAGAAGCATAGATAGCCCTCAGTTTGCCGTCTTTGTGGGAACGCTCCTTTTCACTTTCACAATACTAATTACCACCTTGCTACTGATACCGCCGGGAGATGGCCCCCTGGCGGCTTTTGCAAAGGAATTGAAAGTATGGTGTTTTAGCCAGAGCCCGAGATCCGATGAACTGGAATGGGCCACGGTCCTTGCCTTTTATACCCAGGCATTGATCCTGGCAACCATTATATGGCTATTTTGGAAAAAGGCTTTACTGGCGGTATGGCGCAGCTCCCCTTTTAGCTTAGTGCCCGGTGCCATAGTGGCCATGCTCCTCGTCGTAGCGATCGGCGCCGGGCTATTTACTCTTTACATTCCATCATCTCCAAGCTCGAGCCTACAGCTAAGTCAACTTCGCACCGAGCTTCTATTTCCAGATTTTCATCTCCTTAACCAGAATGGAAGAGTAATTTCAAAGAGCGAGATGACTGGAAAGGTGGCCATTCTGACAGGGGTTTATGCTACTTGTAACGCTTCCTGTCCAATGATCATGAGCCAACTCAGGAGGGTTCTCTCCAATCTCTCTGAAGAAGAACTAAAGACTATTATTTTTCTGGCAGCAACCTATGACCCGGAGAATGATAGTGTTCCTGTGCTGAAAGTATTAGAGCAGCAATATAGATCTGAGGCACCTCTTTATAACTTTCTCACCGGCGAATCCGCAGAGGTAGCCAATTTTCTCGATAGGCTTGGTCTTAACAGTAAAAAAGATCCGGAAACAGGCATTATTTCCCATGCAAATAAATTCATCCTGGTGGACCCAAACGGTCGAATTGCCTATCGCTTTTCCATTGGCAGCAACCAGGAAGTACTTATGCTCAAAGCATTAAAAGGGTTGATCGGCGAGATATCGCCTATGCCGGGATAAAGATAAGGTTAGAAACATGAAGGGATGTGACGTGGCTGAGGATCCTCAGATAGTTTTCAATAATCTGAGTAGTGAGCTGACCCTCGTCCAAGAGTCAGATACCCGTCCTCTTGTATCTGGAGAGTATATCCTGCTTCCGGTGGAAAATCTTTTCCTGCGCCTGATCAATATGACCAGTGGATGCATAAGCCGGGACATGAACCCGTTACTGCAACTAGGTGCGGTAGCCAATTCCATGTTTCTTATCTCTACAATCACTGGAATCGCAATGCTCATCTGGTATGACTCCAGCGTACACCTGGCATACCAGTCCCTTGAGAATATAAAAAATTCCTCCCACCTTGCCCAGTTAATGCGCTCCCTGCACCGCTATAGCTCGGATGCATGCATTCTATTCATTTTACTCCATATCGTAGAGGTCTTGGGGGGGCGAAAGATCAGTTCCACACGCTGGCTGCCCTGGGTTACCGGAGGTCTTGCCCTTTTCCTGCTATGGTTTGACGGGTGGTTAGGGTATTGGCTGACCTGGGACGTGCGAGCCCAGCAAATAGCCCTGGGAACGGCCAAATTGCTTGATACCTTGCCGATTTTTGCCGATCCGCTATCACGCTCTTTTGTGGCTGACGCAACCATAAATTCACTCTTGTTTTTCGTGGTGTTTTTCATCCATATGTTGATCCCGCTAGCTGTAGGAATAGGTTTGTGGCTGCATGTTACCAATCTTAACAAGGCAAAATTTTTTACAAACCAGCGACTTAGCATGGCTTTGATTTTCATATTGTGCCTGGTTTCTCTAGCGTTCCCGGCATACTCAGCAGAACCGGCAAATATGGCTAAACTTCCATCAAATCTTCCAATTGATTGGTTCTATATGCCTTTCCTTCTTTTGACGGAAAATTTCAGTAGCGGCTCCATATGGTTCATTGGGATTCTGAGCAGCCTTATTTTTATTACTCTTCCCTGGCTTATTACTAAAGAAAAAGATGAGAAACCATTCATAGAAGCTTCTTCCTGTGGCGGGTGCTCCAGTTGCTTCGAAGACTGTCCATATGGGGCTATTGACATGATCTCAGGGGCTAAAAATGAGCACGGCAAACATGCGTCTATAGATTCTGAGAAGTGCGTTAATTGTGGAATTTGTGTGGGATCCTGCACCTTTGGTTCAGTGCAATTTCCGTCGCTGACTTTCAAGGAAGCACGAGAGAGGATTCGTGGCTGGTTGAAGAACAATACAGACATGAAAGCTAATGATGAAGAAAACTATATCGCGTTTTTATGCTCAAACTCAGCGGCTAGCCATTTCAAATATGATCCAATCACAGGTATTTGCGAAGATCTTCCGGGTTATCGCGTTATGGCAGTGCCATGTGCAGGATGGGTGGGACCCAATATCATTCGTTCCAGCGGAAGATTGGGTGCCTCCGGGATCCTTATCGTAGGATGCGGTCCTGAAAACCCGATTTTTAGACTGGGTCCGACACTGGTTGACCAACGCCTGAAAGATCACAAAGAAGCAGTTTTTCGAGAGCCGGACAAGATTCCGGTTGGGCTCATTACCTTCAACCGCATGTCCCCTGGAAAATTCCTGAAAGCCGCCCAAGAATTTCGTGCGGCAGGCTCTATCAAGCCACGTCAGATTGGCGCACTGAAGAGATTTTTGGTGAATTTTTTCCTGATAGGGACCCTTTCTGCCGGCACGGTGCTTTTTAGCAACCTACCCTATCCAAACCCGGCACCACAAACCGGTTTCTTTGTCTTTTCTTTTAAGTATCCAGGCAGTGTCATGGAGATATCCAAAGCTTCTGAGGAACATAACAAGAACAAACTCGCACATATGCGTACACCGGTACACATGGGTAGAGAAAGAAATCCCGTGAAAGTCAGGATCGTTCTCGACGGAAAGATTGTCCTTGAGAAGAGTTATGAACCAAGGGGCCTATTCAACGATGGAAACTCCATAGCACTTGAACGGTTTCCCCTGGCCTCCGGTCAACATCTCGTTGAGGTCTTTCTTTCCGATTCAGCAGTAGAGGACTGGAAGTTTCATGAAAAACAGTCCTTCGAGGTTCAAGCAGGGAAGATAAAGGCACTTGGATTCAATAAGCTTGAGGGGTTCTTGTGGTACTGACGCACTTCTATACTTTGATCAAGCCTAAGATCATATCCATGTCCCTGATTGCCGCAACCTGCGGAATGTTACTGGGTGGTGGACTGGGTTTTTCAGGTGCCTGTCTCGCACTGCTTGGAATAGGATTCACCGTGGCCTCGGCCTGCTCTTTAAATATGGTCATTGAGGCAAAAACAGATGCACTGATGAAACGGACCCGTTTGCGCCCGGTGGCATCTGGAGAGCTAGGTAGACTTTCGGCATCTTTGTTCGGTTGCAGTTGCGGTTTACTTGGACTATTTATTCTTTGGAAAATAAATCCATTAACAGCTGGACTGGGATTTCTTTCGTTGTGTCTCTACACCCTGGTCTATACCCCTATGAAGAAGCATTCTCCATGGGCCTGGCTCGTTGGAACGATTCCCGGAGCTATGCCCCCTCTGATGGGTTGGACAGCTACGGGACAAGAACCTGCTGGATCCGGGCTAGCGCTCTTCTTTCTAATCATCACCTGGCAGATACCTCATGTACTTGCAATCTTTATCTACCTGGAAGATGAATATCAGCAGGCTGGGATACTAAATCCAATTCATATCTTTTCCCGCAGAAAACTGATCCAACTGATGACGCTTTTCACGATGCTGCTCTTCCCCATGAGTCTGATCCCTTTTCTACTCGGGGAAGCAGGACTGCTTTATGCCGTTTTCGCACCGATTCTTGGTTTATGCATGGCTGCGCAGGTTTTACAGGGATTCTGGCTGAAAAGCTTGGAGCTTTGGGCAATGAGGGTAAAGCGGGGTTCTCTCGTGTATATGTCACTGCTTCTCACAAGCATACTGGCGGACGGAGTGCTTGGGTAAAAAATCATTGAATTAATTGTATGAACAACCACTATGAACGAAGGAGTCAAAAATGAAATTCATCATGATCTTGTTAAGTTTTTGGATTGGCTTAAATACCTATGCCGGTGATATCAAAGCTGGAAAGAAAAAGTCAGTTATGTGTGCAGCCTGCCACGGCCCTCTAGGGGTCAGTGCCAACCCACTTTGGCCTAATCTTGCAGGTCAGGAGGAGGGCTATTTAATCAAACAGCTAAAGGCATTCAAGAGCGGTGATCGGAATGATCCCGTCATGTCCGCCATGGCCTCCCCCCTGACAGAAAAGGACATCAAGAATCTATCCGCATACTTTTCGAGCCTCGCACCAGCCCATAAGTCCACGGTCAAGGGACATTCAATAGCAAGTACGGAGGCTCATTATGAAAAGGGGTCCGCTATTGATCCCGATTCAGCCAAATCCAGTATTCCCGACAAGGGATTCGCCCTGGGCAAGACCGAGTTCTCAAAGGCTAAGAGGATCTACTTTGAGCGCTGTGCGGGTTGCCACGGGGTACTTCGAAAAGGGGCTACAGGAAAACCGCTAACAACGGACATTACTCGAAAACGAGGAACAACTTACCTCACGAATTTCATTACCTACGGCTCACCCGGGGGAATGCCAAACTGGGGTACTTCCAATGATCTCTCGAAAGCGGAAATCAATCTCATGGCCAGGTATCTACAACTCGAACCCCCCGTCCCACCTGAATGGGGTATGAAGGAAATGAAAGGAACCTGGGTGATTCACGTCCCGGTTGAGGACCGACCCACGCGCAAGATGAATAACTATGAAATCGACAACTTCATAATCGTCACCCTACGTGACTCAGGTGAAGTAGCTTTAATTGACGGGGACAGCAAGAAGATTATAAATATAGTCAAAACAGGGTACGCAGTTCATATTTCCAGGCCAAGCTACTCCGGACGCTATACCTTCACGATTGGTCGTGACGCGAAAATCTCCATGATTGACTTATGGATGAAAAAGCCCGGTCTGGTCGCTGAAATCAAGATCGGAATGGAAGCCCGGTCCGTGGAAACATCCAAGTATAAAGGCTATGAGGATAAATATGCCATTGCCGGCGCATACTGGCCACCGCAGTTCGTCATCATGGATGGGGCCACCTTGGAACCACTCAAAATTGTGTCCACCCGCGGAGTCACGGTAGATTCCCAGGAGTACCATCCCGAGCCTCGAGTGGCAGCTATTGTTGCCTCCCATGAGCACCCGGAATTCATCGTGAACATAAAGGAGACTGGAAAAATCGCCCTGGTGAACTATTCTGATATGGAAAATCTGAAGGTTATCACCATTGATGCTGCCCGTTTCCTCCATGATGGAGGCTGGGATTCCACCCAGCGGTATTTTATCTCAGCCGCCAATAAATCCAACAAGTTGGCAGTCATTGATTCCAAAAAGCAGCAATTGGTGGAACTGATCAATGTAGGTAAGATTCCCCACCCGGGTCGAGGCGCCAACTTCGTCGACTCCAAATATGGTCGGGTATGGGCCACCAGTCACCTCGGCGATGAAACCATCGCTGTCATTGGTACCGACCCAAGCAAACCAAAACACGCCTGGAAAGTGGTTCGGACTCTAAAGGGTCAGGGGGGAGGGTCTCTCTTTATCAAAACCCACCCGAAATCCCATAACCTGTGGGTGGATACACCCCTGAGCCCAGACGAAGACTTGTCCCAGTCCATCGCAGTATTCGACACACGTAACCTGGACAACGGCTATGAGACTCTGCCCATTGCCAAATGGGCCCGTCTTGGAGAAGGTCCAAAGAGGGTGGTACAACCCGAGTACAACAAAAGAGGGGACGAAGTATGGTTTTCCGTATGGAATAGAAAGGACCTGAAGTCAGCCATCGTAGTGGTGGATGATAAAACCCGAAAGCTCAAAAAGGTGATAAAGGATCCCAGGTTGATTACCCCAACAGGAAAATTCAACATATACAACACCACCCACGACGTGTATTAAAGAGCCAAAAAGAACGAAGTAAGAGCAAAGCAAAAACAGAGTAAGAAACAAAAACGAAGTAAAAGCAAAGCGAAAACAAAGTAAGAAACAAAAACGAAGTAAAAGCAAAGCGAAAACAGAGTAAATAAGAGAAAGGAGAAGAAGAAAGTGAATCGAGGTCGGGGGTTTTTGGGATTACTGGGGGAGCGAAAAGTTCGATACCTGTGAAGACGACGAAGGTACTAGGAACCTGTCGGAGAATTGCCTTCTACTGCGACCGGCTGCAAAAAACAGGCTCGGCGTTGTCACCGAAAAAACCGCTCTCAATGTGCTCCAGCACACCTTCGGCGGTATTTTCCGCCTCCGCCTTGATCCTGATTTTTTCGCTCGGTCTCGTCACAAACTCAATTCTCCGACAGGCTCCTAGCATCGCTAATACCAAGGAGGATGAGCAGAGTATCGGGCTTTGCAGCCGCCCAGTAAGTCCAAAAACCCCCGACCTCGGTTCACAAAAGGTTATCGGCGTCGACCAGGATTTTGAGACGAGAATTTCGGGGAGTGCGGAAGTTCCTTCGTATTTCGAGAAGCTTCTCCCAGAGTTCAGGGCTTTCCTTGGCTTTCAAGATGCAGCGGTATCGAAACCTGCCCTCGATTTTTTCGATCGGAGACTTCTGAGGTTCATGAAGTTCCAGATACATTTCACGGCTTAAGCCGCTCCTGATCTCCTGGTAAAATTTTTCGAGGGTATCCTGGGCTTTTCCCGGATCCTTACTAGATGATTGGATATGGATTAAACAGGCGTAAGGAGGGAAATTGAGGGTCTTTCGAATTTGCAGTTCTTCTTTTAGAAAACCCGGAAGGTCATAATCTAATACCCTTCGATAGATTTCTCGATTGGGAGTATAGGTTTGTAAGAGTACCTCTCCTTTTTTATCCTTTCTTCCCGATCGTCCGGCAATTTGAACGAAAAGTTGAAAAGCCCTTTCGGAGGCTGAATAATCACCCATCCGCACTAAGGAGTCGGGATTCAGTACACCAATAAGAGTCACATCCTCAAAATCCAATCCTTTTGAAATCATCTGTGTCCCGATTAGAACTTGAATTTCTTTCCGTTTCATTTTTCCAAGGACTTCTTCCAAATACCCCTTTTTACGAGTGAGATCGGTATCAAGGCGGGCATACTTAATCTGAGGAAATTCCTTTCGAAAAAACGCTTCAACCTTCTGAGTTCCGATTCCAAAGTACTTAATCGCAGTAGAAGAGCATTTTGGACAATGCTCGGGAACAGGCACAGAGAAGGAACAATAATGGCAATGCAGCCTCCGGGAGTCATGGTAAGTCAAGGAAATCTGGCAGTCCTTACACTCTATTACGTGTGAGCAGCAACGACACATTACGCAACTGGAATGACCCCTGCGATTTACAAATAGAATAGCCTGATTCCCCTTTTCCAGTTCTCTTTTTAACCTCGATTTGAGTTCACGTGAAAAAATCGAGAAATTTCTGTGTTTATATTCAGTTTTCAAATCGACCAATTCAACCCTGGGAAGACTTTGCTGGTTATGACGGTGTGGCAGTCTGAATACTTCAAACTCTTTACTCTCGATCTTCTGCCAGGCTGACATACTTGGAGTAGCTGATCCCATCACCAAATCCACTCCGAAGATTCGGGTCATTTCCAGGGCGACCCTGCGTGCGTCGTATGCCGGATTGGTATCCTGTTTATAGGTCCCCTCTCCTTCCTCATCAATCACAATGAGCCCCAGATTACGAACAGGAGCAAAAAGGGCCGACCGGGCTCCGATCATGATTTGCTTCTCACCACTGAGCACATGGACCCAATTGTGGTATTTTTCTCTCTCTGTCATCCGGCTATGGTGGACAGCCACTGAGCCTGGAAACCTTTCCTCAAAAAGATCAATCATTTGGGGTGTCAGGGATATTTCTGGAACCAGGAAAATTACCCCTTTTCCCTCCTGTATGGTTTGTTTTACCAGGCGTAAATAAACCTCTGTCTTCCCAGAACCTGTAACTCCATGGAGATAGGACACCTTCGAGGAATTAGAACGGATTCCCCTTAGAGCCTGCTCTTGCTGGGGACTAAGGATGGGAAACTTCTCCTCACAAGCAGATTTTCTCTCCTGGTGCGAAGGACATTCCAGAAGTGCGATCTCCTGTGTAAGCCATCCCTGCATCAGAAGATCTCTAAAAAGAGAGGCACTTAAACCAGATCTTTTTTGGAATCGATCCCGAGAGAAAGATCTCTCAGGAATCGACTCGGCGAACATAGCCAATCCTTCCCGCAGACGTTTCCGTCGCGGGGAAATTTCGCTGAGAATCTGATCTATCCCCCGGGTTAACCGATATGTTTTTTTCTGCGGCGGAGAATAGCGGGGGTAGAATATTGATGCCATCTCCCCCTTGGGAACCAGGTAATAAGAAGACATCCAGTCAATGAGAGATGTGCGCTCATCGTTGAGGAAAGGGAATCCTTCAAACAAACCTTCAACTTCCCTTAACTCTTGCGCCTCTTCTCGAAGAGTATCCATGGATTGTATGATGCCGACGATTGTCTGGGGGCCGAACGGCACCTGGACACGCATACCTGACATTGCCCGAGCCTCCAGGAAACCAGGAATTTTGTAGGTATAGGATTGGAAAACAGGCCTGGGAATTAAGACCTCGGCAATTTGCATAGGACTAAAAGTCTACCATATGCAAAGTTTCTGTACGAACCTCGTATCAGGTTCGACAATTTCTGAACTAAATTTGGAAAAAATGAATTAGGATTTGGATTTGGCTTCTTCTTTAGCCAACGCGATCAGATCAACAGCTACCGCTGGCTTCCCATCAGTACCGATTACTGATTCGCTCAACTCCACTTCCGGCTCTCTTGTGGATTCCTCATCCAGTCGAAAGGTCAGGTCTCCTGAATCAATCTCACGAATAGCAAGAACAATGTCTTTCTCACGCATATGGCGATCCACTTTTGGCTCTACTCCTGCGCGAAGTCTTTTGACACGATTGAAAATCAGATGGGCCAGATTAAATTTTCCATCTAGCTCTCTCTGGACTTTATCGATATTAAATTCGATCACTCTTAAGTCCTTTCACAATAACCGGGGAGGCGCATTGTAGCAAAGGCTTCGTCTAATTTCAACCTGGATACTTTAAAACTTTCAGAGAGGAAAATTATCTTTAAATCTTCTACTGCGGCATCCAATTGATCATTGAGGACAAGATAATCGTATTTGGGTATCTGCTGTAGTTCTTCAATCGCATTATGAATACGCTTTTCAATAACATCCGCAGCATCGGTTCCGCGACCATGAAGTCTTTCTTTCAAAGTCTCAAACGTAGGTGGAGAGACGAATACAAGAACAGCTTCGGGAAAATTTTGACGAACCTGTAATCCCCCCTGGACATCTATTTCCAAAAGAACCGTCAGGCCAGCCTTGAGAAAATTTTCAACCTGGTCTCGAGGTGTCCCGTAGAAATTTCCATGAACTTGCGCTGACTCGAGGAAGAATCCCTCGTTTTTTTTCTTTTCAAATTCCTGGGCACTCAGAAAGTAGTACTCCCGACCATTTTCTTCCGTCTTACGAATTGGGCGCGAAGTATGTGACACAACCAATCCCAGATTCAATTCAGGATCTCGGGTCAATATAGAGCAAAGAGTGGACTTGCCGCACCCAGAGGGGCCGGATACGACAAAAAGAGTTCCGTTTCTAGTCTTCGTCACCTACCTCTTCCTCAAGCTCAAGAGCTTCTACTTCCTCACGAACCATTTCTTCTTTACTAGATAGCCGCGAGGAGATCGTCTCAGGATTGATGGCGGATAAAACTACATGTTCTGAATCCATCACAAGGATGGCTCTCGTCTTTCGGCCATAAGTAGCGTCCACCAACTTACCTTTATCCTTGGCGATTTCCTTGATTCGTTTCACAGGAGCGGAGCCGGGTGATATGACACTTATGATGCGATTGGCGATGACAAAATTGCCAAACCCGATACTCAGTAATCTCAATCTCATAGTATTTACCTTTCTATTCCAGGTTCTGAATCTGTTCCCGTACCTTCTCCAAATTCGACTTTGCCTCAATGACCAATTGAACAATTTTCAGGCTGCTTGATTTGGATCCAATTGTATTGATTTCGCGGTGAATTTCCTGGCAGAGAAAGTTCAATTTCTTCCCACATTCACCATCACTCTTCATCAGAGTTTCGACACTGTCAAGATGAGCGCCAAGACGTACTAATTCCTCTTCAACGTCCATTTTCTCCACTATCAGTGCCGCTTCCGTATGAAGGCGGTTTTCGTCAAGTTCCTGACAGTCTAATTGAGATAGCTTATTTCTAAGCTTTTTTAGGCTTTCGTCCTGAATCCCATCCCTGAGCTGATAAATCTCGTCCATACATGAGCGTATTTGCGCGCAATTCACCAGCAGTGATTCAACCAGTACCAGCCCTTCTTTTTTTCGACTCTCTTCGAAACTTTCCATCAGAGTCTCAAAAGGAATTTTTGCCGCTTGCTTAAACTCTTCAACCCATTCTCGATCCTCCTGCACGGAAACATTTCCAGGCAGGCTGTAGAGTTCCTGCAGTCCAGGTGGTTCCGAAAGTGAATATTTTTCCTTAAGAGAACAAGCCGACTCCAGGTACTTGCTAATCTGGATTTCATCGAGGCGGATCGCCCCAACCTGAAAGGACAACTCTCCTCGAACAAAAAGAGTCACTTTCCCTCTGGCGATCACCTGTTCAAGCCAGGAACGGAAAACTCGCTCAAGTTCCATGGAAGGGAGCGGCAGTTGAACTTGAAAATCCCTGTAGCGGTGATTCACCGCCTGAATCTCCATGGTGAGAACAAGTCCGCGAAAGTCGATGCTCGTTCGGGCAAAGCCGGTCATCGAACAAGGCATCTCTAGGATTCCGCCTTTACCTTACGAGGTTTGGATCGGAGCTTAGCACCTTTACTACGGGCTTTCTTGAGGTCGCCTGGCACAAAAGCAACTTCCAGCACTTCTGAAATTTCATCGACAATATGAAACTTGATTTTTTTCAGGATTTCCTTGGGGATATCCTCTAAATCCTTTTCGTTATCACGACAAAGTATAATATCTCTAATCCCGACCCTGTAAGCGGCCAGTGATTTCTCCTTCACACCGCCAATGGGGAGAACTTTGCCCTTGAGTGAGATTTCACCAGTCATAGCCACATCTTTTTTGACGCGAATATCGGCCAGTGCTGATACCACCGCAGTGGCTATCGTGATACCCGCTGAAGGACCGTCTTTAGGGGTAGCTGCCTCTGGAGCATGGATATGAATATCAACTTTCTTATGAAAGTCCTTTGAAATACCAAATTCGTCTCTATGCTTCCTCACGTAAGTCACGGCAGCATGACAAGATTCCTTCATTACATCACCAAGGTTTCCTGTGATTTGAATCTTCCCGCTGCCTTGCAAAACTTCGACTTCAATAGGAAGGGTGCAACCGCCCAATGAGGTAACGGCCAACCCGGTTACGACTCCTACTTGATCCTCTTCTTCCGCCATATCAGGAAGGTATTTCCTGGCGCCAAGATAGCGCGGTATTTGGGCTTTACTGACTTTCCTGGATTTAAACTGTTTACTGGTCACGATATCTCTTGCTATCTTCCGGCAAATTGACCCAATTTTCCGTTCCAGCTCACGAACACCAGCTTCCCTGGTATAGCATCGAATTACTTCTGCGAGAGCTTGTCGTTCAAATTCTATCTGGTCCTCCTTGATCCCATTTTCTTCCAACTGTTTGGGTACAAGATATCTCATACCGATTTCCAGTTTTTCCTCCTCGGTATAACCTGCCAGTGTAATCAGTTCCATACGATCCAGGAGGGGACCTGGAATCCCGCGAACCTGATTTGCGGTAGTTAAAAACAAAACCTGGGAAAGATCAAAAGGCACACCGATATAATGATCGCGAAATTTTACATTTTGCTCGGGATCAAGCACCTCTAAAAGAGCGGAAGCCGGGTCTCCCTTGAAATCCGCACCGGTCTTATCAATTTCATCGAGGAGGATCACTGGATTCTTAGTACCGGCCTGCTTGAGCATTTGTATAATTCGACCTGGCATCGCTCCAACATAAGTTCGACGATGTCCCCTGATTTCAGCCTCATCGCGCATTCCACCTAATGAGACGCGCACAAATTTTCGCCCCAGCGCTTCCGCTACAGATTTCGCCAGCGATGTTTTTCCGACACCTGGCGGTCCAACCATGCATAGTATGGGCCCTTTGAGAGATTTTTTAAGCTGAGCCACGGCAACAAACTCCGTGATCCGTTCTTTCACTTTTATCAGGCCGTAATGGTCTTTATCCAGAATTTCCTGTGCACGCTTCGCATCAAGCTTATCCTTAGACTTTTTACTCCACGGCAGCTCTACAAGAACCTCGAGGTAATTGCGTATCACTCCGCTTTCAGCGGATGAATAGGACATTTTTGAGAACTTATCCAATTCCTTAAGTGCCTTATCCTTCACTTCCTTTGGCATCTTGGCTTTTTCAATCTGCTCGCGAAACTCCTTTACCTCAGCGGCGACTTCGTCGTTCTCTCCAAGTTCTTTTTGAATCGCCTTTATCTGTTCACGCAGGTAGTACTCCTTTTGGACCTGCTCCATTTGTTTGCGAACCCTTCCTCTAATCTTCTTTTCTATGTTTAGGATCTCGATCTCACGGTTGAGGATGTCACAGATCATGGATAACCGCTCTTCAGCTGAAAAGGCGGCCAGAACTTTTTGCTTGGTCTCAACTTTCAACTTGAGGTGAGCAACGATGATGTCAGCCAGCCTGCCTGGTGACTCTACTGAGTTCGTAACATTGATGATCTCGATCGGGACGTTTTTATTGAGCTTGATGTACTGCTCAAACTGGGCAATAACATTACGCATCAGAGCCTGAGTCCTGAGATTCTTTTCCTCCAGATCCTCATATTCTCTAATTTTTGCGCAGTAGTATTCAGAAGTTTCTACAAAAGATTCAATGCTTGCTCTTGAGGTTCCTTCTACTAAAATTTTCACAATCCCATCTGGAAGTTTCAGCAGCTGCATGATCTCAGCAATGGTGCCTACGTCATGCAGATCAGTGACCTCTGGATTGTCAGTTTTGGCTTGCTTTTGAGAAACTAAAAGAATTTCACGATTCCCCTCCATAGCCTTTTCAATGGCCTTTAGAGAGAGGGATCTCCCCACAAAAAGAGGGATCACCATATAAGGAAAAACTACGATTTCACGCAAGGGAAGAACGGGAATCTCAAAGACTTCATCTCGCTTCTTCCGTTCCTTTTCTTCAGTCTCCCCCCCTTCCAGGGAACGCACTGAAGAAATCTCCTCAGGTAGTAGATCGGAAGATTCGTCAGAATCCACGTTTTCTTCTATTTCTTTTAACTTCGACTTATCGGTCTTTCGCTTCGAATCAGCCATTAAGCCTCCTGCACTTGGGGCCACTCATTCGGATGGGGTGGTGGAGCAACAACGTCCTAAAATAAATACTTTCGAAAATAATTACAATCAAAACACTTGATAATTTTGATCCTTTTGTATTGAGAATCTCTTTTATACAAGGGTCTGATGTTGATATGGACCCTTGAACTGCATCGAGGACAGCGTGTTCTTGAATACAAAAAAATCACTGATACGATACAAAATGACACAAACAAGACTCCAAACAGCCACAAAATCTTGTCCCTGGTCATGAAACGTAAGAATCCACTTTCTTCGTCTGGCGAAATTACATCCTCGGGTAATTCAGCGAGAACTCGAAAATAAGAGCGGATTCCATCAACTAATGGCTGCTGGTTGGAAAGATCTTCCCTGAACCGAAGAATTTCATCTTTCAGAATCCTTCGTACATTTTCAAATTCAAAAATACCGCGCAATCCATAACCGGAAGAAAATCTTATTTTTCCGCGATCTGTACCCTGCTCAACCTGTATATAGAGCATTATTCCCCTGTACTCCGGTACGTCTTGAATGAACTGAGCAAAAGCCTCCCGAGCATCAACATCAAAATCCGTGATCTCATCTCTTGATTCTGTAGCAAGCAGAAACTTGGTTCCGGTCTTTACAAAGAGTTCCTCTGCCATTTTTTCAATACTTGCCCGAGTCTGCTCCCTTAATAGATTTGCCTCATCACGAATTGAGGAAGCCTGTAGAAAACATGTACTGCCCAATAGGAAAAGAAGGCACTGTAATGGGAGCCTAAAAGAGCTCATTTCATTCGCCCCAATACACAATCACGCCACAGTGGGGGCAGGTGTGAATCTCGCTGTTATAGCGAATTAGCTCATATATTCGCAGGGTGAGCTGCATGGCGCAGCTTGCACAGTTTTCACTCTCTAGCTCAAGAATTTTAATACCATAGGGATCGGTTCGACGGCGGGCTTCATACTTTTCCAGTATTTCTGAAGTTAATCCGTCGAGAAATTCAGGACGACCTTCGATGAGCAGGGGTAATTCCTTCTGTCCCTTTGAGGCTTCATCATTTAAGAGTTCAATCTCATTCTCCGTACTCTTGACGCAAGCCTCTAATTCCTCCTGGGTTCTGGCCTGAGTTTCAACGATCATCTCCAGATTTTCACTCAGTTCCATCCACGTTTCATCCAGCCCGTCTCTCTGACTATCTAATTCGGAAATTTTGGACTTTGAGGCTTCAAGCATCTTTACTGACGTCGCTTGCAGCGCCTGCTTATCAATGCGCTCCTGTTCCACCTGGTTCTGTGCCGATTGTGCTTCCACTTCTCGAACCTTTAACTCCAGGTCCTTTCTTTTTGTATTTTGCTCTTCAAGGCGCTGCTGCAGGGCTAATTCACCCTTTTTGAGTTCGCCAACCTTAGCCCTGGCTCTCTCCAAAGACATCTTTAAATTCCAGATTTCCTGGTCAAGCTTGCAAAGAGATACGAGATTTTCGGGTACACTCACCTATAGACGTCCTTATCCACTCTGAATCAGAAAGAGCTTCAAGTTAAACCATATTGCCTGCTGATCTCAAGCCCTGCACTGAGACCTGATTGCCTGAGACGTTTGAAAGGTGCCTCTGCCTGACCTATCATGGATAAGTGAACAACCATGCTTAGATTAATTCCTGAGGGGACTAAATCCTCGGTCTCAGCGCTTCAGAGACCGGGTATCAAGAGGAGTAGAGGATTCATTATCCCGGTGGTTGCCTCTATTTTGGGAATCCTGGGTATGGTTCTTTTATCCCTTCATTGGATGAGCCGTTCTAGAAATCTTCAAGCACACAAAGTAGCGTTTAATGAGATTGGACGCTCTATGGCTGAAGGGGGATATCAATTTCTGTCCAGAGCTGTGCGTGAAGGATCAGAAACACCGGATGAATCTGAGTTGTCCCGCTGGCTGCTCTCAAAAGGTTCTTTGCCATTAGGATTTTACGGCCATTTTCTCCAATCTCCCCTCACCAATTCCTCCGCTGGCCAAGGGCCGACGCTGAAGTTAAGTCATGGCGAAATCATGGAATTGATCCCAGAGAAGTTTGAAAGAATACTCCATCATTTTGAGACTTCCACTCCTGGATCAAAAATTGAATTTCAAATGGAATGGTCCTCTACACAGCTTTTTGAGGAAAATGTACTGATGGATCCCATTGAAAAGACTGTTAACCTGACAATCAGGTCAAAGTGCACTTTTCAGGGAACAGAAAAAGTCGTAACGGGTACCAGAAAACTGCGAATTTATAACTTATTAGCCCCACTTCTCTCGAAGTTTACCTTCTACCATAAATCCCAAACTGGGGGACTCTACAACCAATTACTGACCAACCTTTTCGGCCGACCCGTGATTCGTCCCGATGGCAAATTTAAGTACCCCGCAAACCACTTCCCATTGGTTCTCGTTAATGGCCCTCTTAGTCCGGAATCAAAAATAATCCCCGATAGCCAGCTACTGGGGGGGAGAGGGCAAAGTGATGATCCACAGAATTTCGAATACCTCACAGATGACTCTCAAATCCAACTTTCCAAGGAACAAATTCTAAGGCGCGGATTTTTGTATTTTGGTCCGCATAGACCCGACTCAGCTAATGTACTGAACCTCACTCCGGGGGCAGACCCAAATGGCTACGGTGAGTACTTTTTTCTCTTTAATCCCTATTTCGGCTCAGGTCCCCGCACTTATCCAGCAATTCAACGCGTAGGTCTTCCCGAGGCGTTCCAGGAACCTGTCTTGATCCAAAACCTGATGGAACCCACCGATGGACTGCCCTTCGAATCTAGCGGCAAAGCAGATATCTATTCACTTCATGAAGGCTTTTACGAGTCTGATCCTACTAACTCCTTCGCTCCTAATCCCCGCGGAGCGGGATATATCAAAGACGGATATACGGAAGCATCATCACTAATCCATCCCTTTGGAACTTATACGATGCCGTCCCGAGCCTACACTGTAGGATCCGCTTTTCGCGCGGTGGCCAAGCTTTCGTCCATAGGAATTGACCGGGATGAATCTAGTAGCGATGAGAGCCAACAAAGTTCCTGCCTTGGAAGACCATCCCCCCTTAGAGATGCCACTGCCGCCTTTCTATATCAGACCAACCGCTCAGGATTCGAAAACCCCATCCCGAATGTGACCATCGATCCTATTCATCACACCCTGGATAACCGAAATTACGCTCCTAATTGCTCAGAGCCCAGGCGAATTCGTCTCCCTGATGACTTTGACTATCCCCTGCTTTTTCCGGATTTCGATACTTACCTTCCCCATATGTGCAATATTCTCTATATTCCCATGAATCATATGGTGGATTATCCCCACTACAGCCACCGGAAGATTCCACCCACAGGCCATGACAATTTCAAGTCTTTTATGTTTCCCCCTTTTGAGCCAGAAAGTCTCTACCTACTCGCCGAGCCACCCCGTGAAGAGTGGCTGATTAAAGACGGTTCCATACACGGACCTGAAACCTATTATCTTAAAGGAGAGCCAGATGAATTTGATCCTGATACCTGGCAACAGAGGAAGATCTCCTTTGATTTTATAGATATCGAGGACATGATGAACCACGGATTTTTGGAAGAAGCTGGGGATCACTACGTGCTGGATTCACGGGGACATCAGCTTTCCATCATAACTGACTTCAAACTAGACAAACCCTTACAGGTTATTAATCATACGAATTTGTTCGTTCATGGACCCTGTTCCCTACCCCCTATAGATTCAGACTTTTATGTTCATATCAGCTGCGCTAAGATCACTCTCAAGAAAGACTCACGCAAGGGGAATTTGGGAATCTTTCGAGCCTTTCTTGACTCTCGAAGTACCCTGGGGAAAGAAAATCTCGATCTTGAAATGAACATTTTGGGAGGAATCTCAATGCATTCGCTGGACTTCAGCATTTTCCAGGCTCCCAACCTGGTAACTTACAATACAGATTACAGCCCGCTGGAACCTGGCAGAGACTATCTTTATCGAATCCTCATCGATGATCATACACAAGGGTGGGGTATTGAAATATGAGCCGCAAAGCCTTTTCCCTTGTAGAAGTTTTGATAGCAGCAGCCATCGCCGTTTTGGTTATCGTACCGTTGAGTACTGTTTTCCAGCAGTCGGTCCATCAGGCCTCCCTGAGCTACAATGAAATTCGAGCCAGTTTTTTAGCTCGTGAACTCATTGAACAAATGCAGGTGATGCAATATGTCACGGGATTCAACCGACTCACCAGTATCTCAACTCCTCGTGAAAGTGACCCCTGGATGGATTTGTCCCAGCCCTCCATAACAGCCCTGTTCCCCTCTTCAGCAGATCCAAAAAGAGAATCCGAGTGCAGGGCGTTTTCAAGACTTTTCCTGACACCGCTTCCCCCAGAATTTCGCCGACTCATCAAACTCTACCCTGCAAATGAGTCCCGAACTTCAAACTCCTATGAAGGTCACCCATCGCTTCTTCAATTAGATGTAATGATCGAATGGAAAGCCCCTAATTCCAGCGCGTTCAACCGTCGTCTCAAAATTTCGACCTTCATAGGCAAGGACGATGTAATCCCGAGTGACCATGGGTAGGGCAAAAGCATTCACACTGGTTGAGGCCCTGGTTGCGGTGTTCATCGCAGGAATCGTGACGGTAGGAGTTTTCGGCTACTTTAGTGACTCCATACGGGGAGTAGCTCATTCCACTGAAACCCTCGACACCTTGTTTCAACTCCAGCAATTGGCCCGCAAAACCCGTCACCTTGCTTATAACGTAACACCCTTCAATGGTGGAGTTGGTATCGACCTCTTCGAGGGGGGTCCGAACTTTCCCATTCGTAAACGTCAGTATTCCTATGAATTAGTGCATACGACAGGTGCATCGGAAACAGTCATTCCACTTACCCCCGCTACCAAAGATTACCGGAGATCCTTCAAGGACGGAAAACCATATTTGGAAACAAAAAGAGTGATTGACCAGTGGTTCTTTACAAAAAAGCCCCTCCCCTTCTTTGAAATGGCGGGCTTTGAAGACGGATTGGTTGTCTACCAAAGAAAACTTCCCGGCAAAGGGTCTGAGGAGGTCTTGGAACACTATCTTTTCACGGAAAACCGCAAAATGCTTCTCAGGCATTATCCTCCGCCAGAATCCTATGTGGAGTTTTACGATATCAACAGGGACGGAAAAGAAACTCTGCTGGAAAGTTTTGGGAAAAAGAAAAAGAACATTGTACATTTCTCACTCACTCCCGTCTTTGAGTTAGCCTATTTTAAACCCGATGAAACGGAGCCTGATAGGGAACTAAGTTTTCTTCGCTACTTCATCGATGTCAAAATAGGAATGGAGACAGGCGGAACAAAACGCGGCCCTCGCGGAGGACTGTTTGAATTGCACTTTAGAGTAATCAATCTCTACTGCAATGCAAACCGGTATGGAAGGGGGATTTTCTGAAATCCCCGTTAGATTCAATCTGCAAACAAGTTCAACTCCGGGAACCAGGAAGTATTCGTGAACTTGCTCTTTACTTAAATCCCTCCCTCTATCAATTTTTCACCTATTTCAATACTCGCTCAGAAGAGATCTGCTCCTGGATGGAGGAATTACTGGACTCGCTTGTTCCGAAGCTAGAAGAGCGCGAGGCCCCTCTTTTAAACGCAAAACTCTTTATTTTCCGGGGGGCTCTTAAGCTTGTTAATAAAAAGAAGCAGGAGGGTGATCTCCTTGAGCGCTTCAGAGCACTGCCCTATGAAGAGCTTCTTTTGGAAAGTCTTCCTGATTCTTTCTTCTCCGATTCAGCAACTCCCACCAAGGAATACCTTGATTGGTATCGTAAAAATCAGCTATCTGCTCCTACAAGACTCCTTTTGGACATGCTATTTGTTGAAGAATTGAGTTTGAAAGACATTTGTGAGTTGTTTAAAATTTCTGAAGCAGTTCTTGAGCCCTTTCTATTTACTTTTTTTCATCGGCTTAGTGCGGAACCGGAATTGGATCAGGCAGGAAATGCCAATGAGCTAGACACCTTTTCTGAATTGCTTCTGAATCCCATCTCCAAATCTGAAGAGGAATCAACTCAGAATTTCAAGTTTCGGGTAGACAGGCTCAGGAATTTCTTCCGTACTGACACCCGTCAACGGTTGAGCACCGTGGACCTCGATTGGATACTGTCTCGAATTCGTCCTGAAGAGTCCGAGCAGGAAACAGAGGATAAAGAGGATTCTTCAGTCATCGAAATCATTCGAAAGAGAAATCAGAAATTAGATGCAGGAGCCAATCCCCAAGAAAACCAGGATGAACTTGACTCGGAGTACTACAAACCCACTTCCACACCACCCAAAGATCCGCAGCAGATCTTACGAATCGTAAAGCCTGCCGTCGTAATTCTGTTTTTCTTTCTAAGTTACTCCTTTTATCGAACCCTTACCCCTAGTACAACGGGCATATTGCCCAACCAATCGGACACGGAAGTTCCTACAGCCACGCTCGATTCGAGGGATCAGCTGGGTCCAAAAATATTAGGATCTTATACGGATAGTTCTGGTGATCACCCACTGTACGCCTTGAGGACCCTTTTAAGTTCACGAGAAACACTATATCTAGTACTTACTAACGGCTCCAATATGGTGGTCTCTCCTTATTCTAGAATTCGAGTTCATTCTATGCGTCAACTCGAATTGCTACGGGGGGAAATAGTTGCTGAATCCGGAGATTCCAAGGATGAGTTAAAGCTCTACTCTCGCCATGGAGCACTTATCTTTAGAAAATCTTCCATTCGATTCTCAATGTGGTATCCCTCTTTCAGTGTGGCTGGAGTTGAGAGAGGCACGGCAAAGGTGCACAGTGAAAATGAGGAAACTGAGCTAAAGGAAGGTCAGCAGATCATTCTGGCACTAGGTCGCAAATTAAAAACAGCTCCCTTTTCGTCGCGCTCTTTTGAGCGTCCAAAAGAGAACTCGAAAGGCCGGCCTTCTCTCGCTGTACCCCTCGCACATTCCTATTCCAACCAGCTTAAGAATGAAGAACTGGAGAAAAGACTTCTGAAAAGAAAGGCCCTGGAAGGACCCCCAACAGTAAAACAAAAAGATTTCTGGCATAAACTGTAAATTGATTGAGGTACTTTTCCGTTGCTCAGTTCCAGGGAGACTTTCTATAATGAGGGTCGGGTTCCCGGGTTCAAAATGGGGGAGGCTCTGGTTCAAAATTCTCAGATAAAATTAGCGCATCCACAGAACCAATTCTTCTTAGACTGTTCTTTTGATAAATTATCGAAAGAATTCATCTTCGAAAGGGACTCCAATCAGGCTTTTCAATCATGGCAGAACTTTCCGATACCCAGATAGCGCAAATCTACAGTGAAGCTGATGCCCGGGCAAGGGCCTGGCATATGCCGGAGGATACCCTTAAGCCGGAAGTGGAGGAAGTAGAGCCTGAATTCTTTGCGGAGCAATCCCCAGAAGAAAGTAACGGGGAATTCAATGATGGCGAGAATTCAGCAGAAGAGAAAAATGAGGAAATAGCTGAAAATGAGCCAGAGTCCAAAGGAGAAGTAGCTGCCGTGGATACGGAACAACCCGCTTCTGAGGACGATCCGACTTTTGAAGGGTTTCAAGACGCTCCCTTCAAGGAAGCCCCTCCCCAAGCACCTGTTTCAGAGACTCCTGAAATTCCCGAAGAAGAGGAAAACCTGAGCCAGGCTGAAATCGAAGAGATGGTTGCTCAAATGGCCAGCAGCGATGAAGATCTGCATGATGATACCGATTTTAGAGAGGTCTC
Source organism: uncultured bacterium (assembly GCA_964539825.1). GTDB lineage: Bacteria > Muiribacteriota > UBA6191 > UBA6191 > UBA6191 > CAZIKF01. Next base: position 7,885 of record CAZIKF010000027.1, on the reverse strand, counting down.
GGGAGACGACTTAGACTCAGACACGGACGATGAGGCTAACATTTCACGTGATGAAATAGATTCCCTGATCCATGCGAATCAAAGCAATGAGGACTCTTCCTGGGACGAGTCCTATACTCCCCTTGAAAGTGGAAAAGAACCACCCTCTGACAGAGAAGAAGAATCTGAAATCAGCTCCGAATCGGCTGTCGAGCGAGCTCAAGAGCCAGAAGAGACCGAGTTTGAGATTGGGGGTGGAAGAGAACAGGTCCCGGAAAAAGAAGAGGAAACTTATCTTGATATCGGTTCAGAAGAGAAGGAGAACGAGCCAGACATTCCTCCAGATGAAGAAGGATTAGCCGCCAGCCAGTCCACAGAGCCTGAAGAAACCTACATGGATGTACCCCAGGACGAATCCACGGCAGATGAATCAGTGGTAGACGACTTCGAAGGTCAAGAACAAATGACCCAGGAAGACATTGAGGCTCTGCTAATGGGAAGGGATGAAGAAGCCCCGGAGGAAGTTGAAAACCTCGATAATATGTTCGAGGATTCTGAGGGTCTCTTGGAGAGTGATGAGGATGAATCCTCCGTCCTGAGCCAGGATGATTTTGAGGCAGAACCAGAATCTGAACCAACTCCTCAAGAGGCGGAACCTGAATCTTCAGTTGAGGCCGAAGCCGAGTTTGTACAGCAAGCTGAGCTCGAAGATGAAGCCATAAGTGAGCCAGACGTCGAACCCGAGATAGCTGCAGCGGTTGAAGAAGAGGCTGAAGAACTTAAGGCTGAAGAGCAACCCGTGGAAGAGGCTATTGAGGAACCTGCCGAAGAAAAGACCGTTGAGAAAGAACCTGATGTCCCTCAACCTGAATCTACGGCCAGCGACGATCAGATGATGAATAAGGAGGAACTCTCGGCTATATTAAGGGAAGAAGAACAAAATGAGGATGCCGAGAAAGCACTTGATAGCCTTGCGGAACAGACCGAAGAAATTGCACGAAAACTAGACGGATTTGAGGAAGAAGAGACTGGCTCCCAATCTCAGTTTCAACCGGGTACAAACGTGAATGGTCAAGGTGAAGAAATCGAAAGCACAGAAGACGATCCAAATTCTCGAAAATTGAATCCTAAATTAATCAAACCACTCATTTTCACAGGAATTGGGGCTGTAGTCATCATGGTTCTACTCTACTTCTTCCCCATGGGCACGGGAAAAGATGAGACTGAACTGGCACTAGAGCACATTTCAGAAGCCTGGACCTGGGAGCGAAACCCGGACCATGAGAGCAGCGTAAAATATAGAATCTACGCCCCTGGCGCTTCCATTACATTAAGTACACTTGGCGGGCTTAGATCAACAGCTCTCGATGAACTGGATTCGAGTCCATTAAAAAGCCACTACACCAAACTTGAAAAAAATGCAGAAATTGAGCGCTTTCGTTTACTCGGAGATGTGAGATATGTGGAAGCTAAGGATGCCAAGAACTCCAGAATGCTCCACTTCGACTATTTCTTTAAGGATCAAGAAGGCAGATTTCATTTAAAGAGATCTGCTTATTTCGGAGTCTCAGAACTGGTTCTCAAACTCGAAATTACGTCTATAACAGAAGATCCAGACCTGACCTCTGAGAGCGAGGTTTCCCAAAACCTGAACCAGCTCTTCATGGATGTATTGGGAATCTCTGAGTTGGGTTACTTACCAGAACATGAAATTGGCGAAGACATCAAAGATTTCGAAAAAAATACCCAATTTTTAGCCAAGCGAGTCATCCTCTTAGATAAGTGAGCCGAACTTTGGTACTTAGGTAGATGTCTAAAGGCCTATGAGCAGCATCTGGCAACGTATCCCTCGTCGAAGGTAACGATGCTACCTCCTCCTCACGATCCACTGCCAGCCACTACTCCTAAACCTCCAGCCAACAACCACGTACCAAAGCTCGACTCAATCTGAAAACTGGAGTGATTTTAAGGCTGATCTTACGATTCTGCCTTCCTTTTCTACTCATTCAATGCTGGCGTTTTTTTATTTGCGCTAACGCTTAATTTATTGGCTGTATTTTTTGAATACTTCGGGTCCTGTCATGTTTTGGGTTTTGTTTGAGAAGCCGTAATAAGCGGGTTTCTCATCAATGAACACTTGGTGATCAAAAACAAACGACTCCACTTCTGGAAATAGTCCCACAGGCATCATGTAATGGTGGGCTCCCTTCAATCTATAGAAAAGATGGCTTCCACATTCCTTACAAAAACCACGCTCAGCCCATTCTGATGAACTATAGACTGATATATTTTCTTCACCTTCAAATGAAACATCAGTGCCACAATCAACCGCCATGAATGGCCCCCCACCCCAATTTCTACAGGTTCCACAGTGACATGCCCCAACGTTTCGATTGATTCCCTTAACAGCAATTCGAATTTTCCCGCAAAGACAACTCCCATTGCCTTCAATTAGCGCTGACATATTAATCTCCTTCATCGACTGGTTTGAGTTTGTCATTTTTCTACCTGATGTTGCAATTGCAGCTACAGAGAAACCTTTCCACCAGAATTCACGTAGAGATTGGCATGAGGTTCTTGTTGCTCTTCTTTCTGGTTTCCTCTCCCCTGAGTGCTTCCACTCGTTGGATGGTGGATTTCAATGAATCTCTTTCTCGTAACCTTTGGCTTAAGTCTTCACGTGAATATTCGGGCAAACGCCGGTTTTTCCTTGCCCATCCCAGTCTGGCCAAGCGTTGGGGATTGATCAACTCCAGTGCTGAGGCCACCTATAACGGATTTCTCAACACCATTGAAATCAAGGAAGAATCCACAATCAAGGAACCCGGTCAGCGCACCAGACTAAAGACCATTGAAGAGTTAAAAAAAGAGAAGCCCTATGTGTGGAGTGTTGGCGTGGCTACCATTTTTCACGAAATTGGGCATGCTGAGTTCGATATTTTTGTAGAAAATGAAGTAACTGCCGAGGACGAGGCACTCTGGCATCTCGTGAAGACCAAAATTCGACCCTGGTTTAAGAAAAACCATCCTCGATCCAACGCTTCGGTGGCGGTGAGTGAACTCTTCGCTTATTTCAGAACCGATGTCATAGAAACCTTCAATGAAGACATACAGTCCGTTTTCATCGAGAACGGAATCAATCATTTCAAAGAGCGTTGTTTCAAACCCAGGCGATTCAAAGCCCTGGCCCCCACCATGACTGAGGAAGAGTTTTCTCATTTTCTCGGCTTTGATTCAGACCCTAAACTAGACCTTCCCTATAGAGAGCGAATTGATCCGGGAACTGTCTACGTATCTGGAAAGAGTCTACATCTCCATAAGGCAAAACAACCCTTTAAAAAAGAATGGCTCCACGCTATCTGGGACCATTTCGCAGCCTTTCACAATCCCCCTGCATCCAAACGCGAACTCATCAAACGCATGGATGAGGGGCATCCACTCAAAGATTTGCTGGTCGGCTGCCGAGGAGACTTATACCACGAACTGGTAGGGACCAGTCAGGCTGAGAAAGAAAGCTCCGAACCTAATCCAACCTTCGAAAACATAACCCAGTAAGGGTTTTCAGGCATCCGCTTGCTTCTCAGATTTTTTTGTCTTTTCTGACACGCCAAACTCTACTTTAACTGGTTCTTTCACAACAGCGGTCTCCAGTAATCCATCTGTCAGACCATTGATATCCCCGGCATTGAGTCCCACTTCTTTCATCAAGGCATCTACCAGTGGCGCTTGAGCCCTATAACGCAGCGCACTGTTGACCACCTGGTTGGCCAGATTTCCACCTTGAGAATGGCCATTGGATTGTTCAGTGTTCCCGGCAACTTCACCGGATGCATTTAGCCCATCCACCTGGATAATTTTTATCCCATCGATATTTTCCATGGGTTTAACAGCCTCCGCCAGGATCTGGGGCAGAGCATCGATTAATGCCATTTTGATCTTCATCGCTATCTGATGCTCAGAAAGTACATTTTCAGCTTCGTGAACCGCTTTTGTTCCTTCAGATTCAACTTTATATTTCTCAGCCATACCCATTGCTGCGATTTTTACTTTTTCAGCTTCCGCTGCTGCAATAGTCTTAATTGCTTCAGCGTCATCTTCAGCGGCTCTTTTTTCCGCCTCGGCCTTAACTGTAATACCAATAGCCTCTTTTTCAGCGGTTCTAGATGCTTCAATTAGCTCAATACGCTTATTTCTTTCGGCCTTTTCAGCCTCTCGCGCTGTGACCACCTGCTCCTCAGCCTTGACCGCATCCGCGCGAGCAAAGTTGGCTTCCTTTTGGGCAAGAGACTGGTCTTTGGACTTTTCAGCAATGGCTATGGCACGGTCCTGTTCCGCAAGCTCGATGGCTTTTTTCTTATCAATCTCAGCTGCCTCAATGGCCTTGTTGCGTAACACATCAGCTTCCTTAACCAATTGCTCTTTCTCTATAGTCTGCTCTTGAATAACTTTTTCAGTATGAATTTTGGCTTCTTCGATTTTTTGCTTCGCCGCGATTTCAGCTTCCTTGGCTTCCCTATCCTTTTCCGCCCTTTCCTTGGCTATCTCCGCAGCCTGGCTTGCACTGCGTATAGCTATTTCTCTCTCCTGTGATAGTCGGGCATATTCTTCTTCCCTGGCCACATCTAGCTTCTTCTTTTCCGCTTCCAAATTTTTAGTCTTTATCTGTACTTCCGTATCCTGTTCAATGTCATTTCGCTGCTTTCGGCGGGATTCGGTTTCCTCCGTCAAACGGGTCAAGCCCTGGGCATCAAATACATTGTCAGGATTTAAGAACTCTCGATTAGTTTGATCAAGTCCCGTCAAACTTACTGCCTCAAGTTCCAGACCATTCTTCAAGAGGTCCTCACTCACTACTTGCTGTACTTTTTGAACAAATTCGGAGCGCATTACATGAAGTTCTTCCATGGCCATTTCAGCAGCTACGGACCTCAAAGCATCTACAAATTTACCTTCCACCAGGTCTTTGAGATCCTCTGGTGCCGTTGTTCTCCTGCCAAGTGTTTGAGCCGCATCGGCTATTGCTTCTTCAGTAGGTTTAACACGGACATAGAACTCCGAGATCACATCCACACGCATTCGATCTCTTGTGATCAGTGCCGCTTCATCTTTGCGAGTTACCTCCAGTCGAAGTGTATTCATGTTTACTGGAATGGTTTCATGAAGAACCGGAAGAACCAGGGAGCCCCCGTTCATGATGACCTTTTGGCCTCCAAGACCTGTTCTTACGAACGATGTTTCCTTACTGGCGCGACAATAAAGTTTTACAATGACAACCCCGATGGCAACCATCGCAAAGACAATAATTCCAGCTACAAAAATTGCAATACCCAGAGTAATATTCTCCATGACCCTGCTCCTTTTCAAAAAATCAAAAGGACCTCATCAATGGTGAGGTTCCTAAATCCCTGATTTGGGTTCTATCTCACTTTCATTTTTATTTTTTTGATCCAGTAGTTTTCTTTCTTTTTGCTCGATACTCCCCATGGTTGAAACAGCTATAAATTTAGATCCACTTCCCTCGACAATTACAATAGATTCGCCAGCCTGTAGCACATCTCCATCATTCTCGGGCTCAACCATCAGGTAGTGCGTCTTTCCATTTTTGTCCACTAGCTTGGCTTCCGCCGGTTTTCCGGGCTCCGCCTTACCTAGTGTGATATTAGCAGGTAAACCAATGAACGACCTATGGGATACAGCCTCGGTTTCATCCTGGGGTATTAAAGGTATGATCAGCTGATTAATTGGCTTTAAAACTGGGAACGTCAGAAAAAACACTGCTGGCCCCATAATGTATGCACTGACCATTGTGCCCAACCCTACTTTAGCCAAGAGCTGCAATCCCAAACCCAACAAGCCAAAGGTAGTCAGGAAAACCACCAGTAAAATAATAGAAGGTACTTTGCCAGGACAAAGCCAGGCAAAAAACTTGTGAAAACCTGAATACCCACCAGCATCAATACCATCTAGATCAGCATCCATGTCCAGATCAACATCTACATCGATACCCAAATCAGGTAGAAAGTCATCAAGAAGAGAAGAAAAGCCAAATCCAACTATCATGGCAAATCCTTCCAGGAGAGAAATGCCTACCATGACCAATAAGGCAACAGCAAAGGGAAGATTCGCACCAGCACCAATAAATTCAATCATGTCACCTTGTGAGTAGTACTCCGTTATGACCTGTGAATTCTAACAACAGACCAACATGGCCCGCTTCAACGCCCTGCAACAGGATGGATCGTTGATTCTATCAGAAGGTCTTGATAATTGCCCTGACCCCAAACATTGAATGGTCTTTTCACCCTTGTGTTCTGACCTTGAAATTTGACCCGGGTTATCATCGAATTTAGACCCGCCCTTATCAAGCAAATTTTCCGGGTCTTAAACTTGCCACCCAGCACCTCTCCAAGTCTTATCAAGCCAGGAGTTGGGTCGGTGTCTTGAGGTCCTTTGAGTTCATGATACTGTTAAGTTGATTTGGCCAACTATCAACCGGCTGTGAAATAAATTTTTCGGTGAACCATACGGCCATACCATAATATCCAAAGGCAGATATAGGAGCGCCTCTGAGTTTAAGATCATCCACTTTACGGCCTAATGACACCCTGTTGTCCCATGTCCCTGCGGCAAAGTGACTTTCAATCCATGTAGCCAGGCCCTCATCGTAGAGCCAAACATCATCGATTCGAGAAAATTTATCCTGAAAATTAATACCGCTCTTAAAGAATAGAAGATGTATCCATTCGTGGATTAAAAGATTCTGTAGTCTCTTAAGAGACGACTCACGAGGATCAACGGAAAAAACAAGAACTATGTAGCCATCGTTCTCAAAATCAATTTTCGATAATTCTTCAAAAAGTTCATCAATCCAAGTCTTGTTCGAAAATCTATTCACGCATTCCTCAAGTGCCAAAAGAACAGTCTTATCAATTACGGAGCCGCCAATTCTTAACTCCTTAACATATTCAAAAAATTGAGGACTCTCGATGAATTCTGCCACTGCATCCAGTCTTGTTTGAGGGGTGTTTTCCCATCCGTCATGAGGAGGTGCGGGACACCCACCCAGAAAATCCAACATCACTTTCTGCTCTGGGGAAACAACCTGGTAGACAAAAATCTTTTCATTAAATTCCAACTGAAAAATACCCGCAATTCCCTCAAGGTACTGAACCAGGCCAGGTACCGAAGATTGTAGCTCGTCAAAAAGAGGTTGTAGAGTTGCTATTGGTTCCATCGCAGGATGATCCTGTGTAAGTAACTGAAAACTGACACGCCCATAGAGTATAACTTCCTAATTTGAATCTTTCATATCAATGACCTGCAAGGCAGGTTGAATCTTTCAACCAGACTTCGCTACCGAGTAGCAAACATATCCGAAGGATTAGCCATCGGGACCCAGGCATTTATCGAATCAATCCAAAGAAACCTGAGCAGGAAGTTTATTGGAGCCAGGAATTCGACCCAATCTCGATGATTTTTCAAATCCCCCAAAAATGACGAAAAACCGCATTATTAGTGGCTTACATCTCCGGTTGGCTGTTCCTTATTCTCTCCTTATTCGCAATCAAGGGAAAATTGATAGGTACCAGATGATGAGAATGGGTATTGGTAAAACAATCATACCCAATAGGCAATGCTTCCAAGCTTGGCTAATGTCAGTGCGATTCTTGCAGTTTGAGATTGCAGCAATTGGAAATGGTGAGCTAAACAGGTATAGCAAGCCAAAGAAATACCAGGCCATTTGAGGAAAGTATCCCTCATATTGAGGGTTGAACCAGCAATTGATCACACTAAAAATTAATAGTAGCTCAGGGATCAAGATCAGAGTAGCAGTCAATTTGAGGCTGGTAGGTGATGGCAGTTTAACAATGTTCTGGTCGTCATTGGAGTTCATTAACTATAGATT
>CAZIKF010000026.1:0-69801 GCA_964539825.1 uncultured bacterium | reverse complement strand
CATGAGCCAGGTCTTTTACTGACTCAAGAGTTCTTCCAAGATTTTCTTCTTCATTCAATGTGATTATTGCGACGCTCAGCATTGCCCTACCTTGATCAGACCATTGCACAAATTCCGCTATTCCTGCTATACCTTCAGATAAGCGGTTTCCCTACTTGTAGGTTCAAACTCAAGCGCTGCCCATAAAATATGGGTCAGAGAATCACAAGAGTCTGGTTTGGATAAGAATCCGAACAAATAAGGTCATTTTGAGTATATATTATTCAGAGATTTGAGCTCTGAATGAAATTCTTCATCTGAATCCATAGAAAGTCTAATCACCGGCCATCCATGTTTCGTTCCCTGTCCTATTTCCTCAACAGATACATTTTTCAAAAGGAGTACATGGTTGCGAAGAGCACTAAACATGGAGTGAAGCTTCGATTTAAAACTGAAGATGCTATAGGCCGCTGCATCTATAAAACGGCTACTTATGAAGACATTCTTACCAATTATCTGACCCATCACATTCCTTTTGAAGAGAACGATGTATTTGTAGATGTAGGGGCAAATATCGGTTGGTATTCCCTTGTGATGAGTAAGACTATACCCCGTTCCTGCAAGATATTTTCTTTTGAACCGGACTTGTTGAATTCGGAAATCCTCCGGGAAAATCGAGACCTCAATGGATGTTCCAATCTTCAGATTGTCTCTAAAGCACTTGGAGCGGAAGCCGGGCAAGCCACCCTATTTCTTTATCCTGGTAAGAACCGGGGGAGACATTCCTTGATTCCTCTGGGGGGAAACAAAGAAGAAAGATTAGTTGAAGTGATCACCCTGGATGACTATTTTAAGGAGCAGGGAGTGGATGTCACAAAGATTAAACTGCTAAAAATTGATATTGAAGGATTTGAGTATCCTGCCCTCCTCGGCGCTAAAATGGCATTGCAAAATATTCCAAATGTCCTGATGGAATATTCACCAGAATATATGGAAAAGGGCGGATTTGAGCCCTTGAAACTAATCGAGCTAATGGAAGAGTTGAATTTTAATGCCCATCGCATCCTGGAGACGGGCTTGGAAAGACTCTCACCTGAAATCCTCCGGCGGCAAAGGTCACAAACAGACCTACTATGGATAAAAAACTAGAACTTTCTCCATCCTTCGATGCCAGGCTGAAAAGCTGTCCGCTTTGTCAGTCCGGACGGTTACGCTACTGCGACCGGGACTACACTGGAATCATCATTGATAAATGTGTGGATTGTGGAATTCGATTCATGAATCCCCAGTACTCCGATGACTTTCAGGCCTCCCTCTATGATGGCTACATTGATCCGGGGGAAATTACTTCCCTGGAGGAAATCTGGGAAAATGCCCATCTTAATTCTCACCATTTCCATTTCCAGAAGATTGAAGAGCATATTGCCCCCGGTAAAATCCTGGCCTTTGGCTGCGGTAATGGCAGTGAACTAGAGGTTGCCCTCCAGAGAGGGTGGGAGACCGAAGGCTTTGATGTAGACCCCGAATGTGTGAAAGAATTGCAAAATAAACATGAAATCCCACTTCATACGGGAGATTTTTTTCACTTGGAGCTCGCTTCAGATTCTTACGAATGCATCTATCTTGACCAGGTGCTTGAACATCTTAAAGAGCCTGCCCCCTACCTCAAAGAATTCAACCGCCTCCTAAAGCCCGATGGGGTTCTCTTTCTTGCGGTACCCAACATTGAGTCGATCGGCTCACGGTGGAAAACACTTCTGGGTCGTTTGAGACTGAAACGAAACCGCGGCAAACATTATGACACCTGGCATCATCTCTTTTATTTTAACCCAGGCTCCCTGGCCAAACTTTTAGAACGAGAATTTGGGTATCAATTTCTGGCTATGGGAAACGATGCTTTTCAAATTCCAGGATTACCCTGGTATAAAAAAATGATGGTCAATGTTTTCCAGGATGTCTCGCTGCCCTGGAGAAGTACCTGCTATGTAATCTGCAAAAAAATCAAGCCCCAGGACCTTTAAGCCAGAAAGAAACTCCGCAAAATACAAAGCTTCCTAGATCATTTCAAATCTGGTCCACAAACCACTGATAGGTTTTCTCAATTCCACTCCTCAATCCCATCTCTGGCTGCCAACCCAATTCGCTGATTCTTGAGCAATCCAGAAGTTTCCTCGGCGTTCCATCAGCATGTGTAGAATCCCACTGTATCTCGCCTGAAAAGCCAACCACCTCTCTAGCTAGATCTGCAAGTTCTGAGATGGTGTAATCAACACCACAACCAATATTGATGGGCTCTTCTGAAGAATAATGTTTCATTAGATCAATACACCCACGGGCCAGATCATCTACATAAAGCATTTCTCTTCTCGGGCTTCCAGTACCCCAGAGAGTAACTGAAGTTGATCGGTTAATCTTTGCCAGATGAAAACGATGGATCAGTGCTGCAAGCACATGCGAAGTATCCAAATCAAAATTATCACCAGGTCCATAGAGATTGGATGGCATGCACGAAATAAAGTCAGCGCCATATTGGCTTCGATAGGATTTGCACATAAAAATACCGGCGATTTTAGACAGAGCGTAGGCGTCATTCGTGGGCTCAAGAGGCCCACTAAGTAAATACTCTTCACGAATCGGCTGGCGACAATCTCGTGGATAAATACAGGAACTTCCTAAAAACAGGAGTTTTTTGACTCCGTTTCGATAAGACTCATGGATCACATTATTTTGGATGGTGAGATTCTCGTAGATGAACTCTGCCTTCTTTACCTGGTTGATTCCGATTCCGCCCACCCTGGCCGCTGCCAGAATGACATAATCTGGCTTTTCTTCTAAGAAAAACTGGCTTACGCCCTGCTGGGAAAGTAAATTTAACTGGCTTCGGTTTCTTAAAATGAGATTCTTAAACCCCTGTGAGCGTAGGGTTTCTACCAGGCTCTTTCCGACAAATCCACGGTGGCCTGCTATATAAATTTTGTCTTCCAGTTTCATCGAGGGCCACCATATCACATGCATTTACTAAACAATAACTACAACAAGGATTTGACCTGATTAGACTTCTCACAGAGGGTTTGTGCATTTGGGAAATGCTTGATTTCTTGCGGCATCTGTTATTGTTTAGAGAACAGACGCATCGAATCTTGGATAGTGATGAACCATGAAAACCATACTTTACTATGCTGGAAAAATTGTTCATCCCTTCTTCAGGGAGCAATATTCAAATCATCCCGATGGAATCAATCCAGTTTATGATTTTGATAGAAAGTCAGATTCACTAAGACCAGATTTTAGAAAAATACATGCAGTACGCAAGCCATTGGAACAACTTAATCGCGCTCTGCGTACATTTATTCCCAGGCTCAACTGGCATCGGATAAATCATGATAATCCCAAGATATTGGTTCACTCCGCCCAGCGGCTGATTACCCCCCCCTATTCCTATGTTGTTGATTTTGAACAAATCGGGGCATTTGGATTTCACGACGAGAAAATCCTGACTAACAAGCGCTATAGAACTCGATTGATCCAGGCTTTTAGGGATCCCAGGTTAAAAGCCATTCTTCCCTGGACTGAAATGGCCCGAAGTAGTCTGGTTCATTGGCTTGATAATGACTCTAGTCTTTCGGAAATCACTCGTAAAATGTGGGTTCTTTATCCTGCGATATCTCCTAGAACAAAGACAATCAAAAAAAAATCTGATTCCCTCCACCTTCTTTTCGTAGGATCACCTTTCTTACATAAGGGGGGGTATGAAACGATAGAAGCCTTCAAACAACTCAAATCCCAATGGCCTAATTGCCAACTTACGATCGTTACTAAGTGCGAGATTGACCCACTTTTTCTTGGAGAACCAGGCTTAAACGTTTTTAGTCGAGTGAGCAGTGAAAGGCTTCGGGAAATTTTCCAAAACGCAGATCTAATGATCATGCCGCAACATTTAGATACTCTCGGATTTGTGATGATGGAAGCGTTTTCCTGGGGGCTGCCGGTTGTTACCACACGAAATTTTTCTACCCCCGAAATCATTTCTGACCAACAAAATGGCATCATTGTGGACAACCCGGAGAGCTTTTGGGATGAACATGGGCTCCAACGTTTTCGCTGGTGGCAAGACACCACTTTTGAGAGAAAACTTAAAGGACTAGCCCAAGACGAAAAGTACATTCAATCAATCTCCGATGCAATTTTGATGGTTGCTAAAAAGATTGAATTTTATAGTCAGAATGCACTCCAGAGTGTCACAAGCGGCCCCTTATCTTTTGAACAGAGGAATAAGAAGTTAGCTGAAATTTACGAAGGATTGACTTTATCCTAATGAAAATAGCGCAAATACCAGTCCTGGAACATGGCCAGAGTCCACAGTTGATAGCCATAATCATACTTTCCCAACTTATGCTCTTCTATTAATCGATGTACTTGTGCATATTCGAACAATCCGTGTTTTTCACAGGAGTTTTTGGAAAATAAATCCATCATCCAATCGTAAAGCTCGTTCATCAACCAATTCTTGATTGGAATCTCAAATCCCGCCTTGGGACGATCCCATAAATTCTGAGGCACTTTTTTTGAAAGTATCTCTCTTAACAACACTTTGGTTCCCGATCCTGATCTTTTAAACTTCATTGGCACTTTTAGGGCAAACTCAACAAACCTGTGATCTAGCAACGGCACTCTGGCTTCCAGGGAGGTACTCATGCTCGCTCGATCAACTTTCACCAATATGTCTTCAACGAGGTAATAAACCAAATCGGCCAGCATCAATTTTTCCACCAGTGAGCCCGATTGCTGAAACACTTCCCTACAAGGATTGGATACCGGCTTGAATGAGCTTAACAATGACTCCAATTGCCCCTTGTACCAGATGTTAGAAAGAGAGCGATACTGATCCTCAATTCTCTCCCATGAAAGGGCAGCCCCCACCTTCTTTAAGCGACGGTGGGGTCCGATTCCCAAGACTTCAAATACCTGAGAACTAAAGATCTTTGAAAACACCCCCCTGAGAATGGGAAGTCTTCCTATCACATTGAGCTGTTCCATCCACCGGTAGCGATAATATCCACAAAAAAGTTCATCACCACCATCTCCACTCAATGCCACCGTCACTTCGCTTCGCGCCAGTTTTGAAACAAGCATGGTTGGAATAGCCGAGGAGTCTGAAAATGGCTCATCCCAGAATTGCGAGAGTTGGGGAATCAGGCCAGTAAGTTCCTGTGTTTCTATATAGTGTTCATGATGGTCAGTTCCAAGATAACTGGCGATATCCTTGGCATATTCCGCCTCATTGAGTTCCTTGTCCTGCATACCAATGGAGAAGGTCTTGATTGGACGTGATGCTATTTCTGACATGGTTGCCGCTACTAATGTCGAATCTATTCCTCCACTTAGAAAGCAGCCCACAGGTACATCCGCAATCATTCTATATTGAATGGATGACTTGAGAAGTGCCTCTCCTTCGTGGAGAAGTTCTTCATAGGAAGAATTTTGTTTTGGTTGTGTATAAGCCTGGTAAGGTGACCACCATTGCTGCACTTCGAGCTGATTAGCCTTTAAGATCGCATAGTGGCCCTGGGGTAACTTGAAGGTGTTTTCAAAGATTGTTCCCGGTGCTGGGACAAACTGCCATTGAAGATACTGCACAAAGCCTTCGCTGCTAATTCTTTTTGGGAAAGCAGGTAAAGCGCAAATTGCTTTAAGTTCGGAAGAAAAGACAAAAAAAGAATTTTCATGCCAATAATAAAGTGGTTTGATCCCAATTCTATCTCGCGCCAGAAAAAGTTGCTCTTCGTGCAAATCAAAGATCGCCAGGGAAAACATGCCATTGAATCTCTCCAGAGCGCCAGGACCCCAGGTCTTATAGGCATGTAGAATTACTTCCGTGTCAGAGCTAGATTTAAATCTAACTCCAAGCTCAGCTAGCTCAGCCCCAAGCTCCCTAAAGTTGTATATTTCTCCATTGAAGACAATCACCCAACGGTTTTCAAGCACCATGGGCTGATGCCCTGCAGGGCTCAGGTCCTGGATCGATAAACGGGTATGACCGAACCAGCCAGCAGTGTTTGAGCGGATCTCATACAGCCCCGTATCATCTGGTCCGCGATGATCCAACAAACGAAGACTATTCTCGAAAGTGCTGCGGGAGATACCTTCAATGCCAAGAATGCCCAATAATCCACACATAGAAAATTGTTATTCTCGCAATGTACCGGTTTGCTTTTTTTCTGCACGAACAAAATATCCGACGGTGAATCTTTTTTCCTGATCAATTGGGTCTAGGAAAAAAGAAACCACGGCTACCAACAACATCACAGGTAATAGAAGAAGCCAAAAAGGAAACCAAACAACTTTAAAAACAAATCCTACTTCCGTTCTCCAAGGTTGCGTGCTTTTTATAAACCTCAGGGTTTCCTGGGAGTAGTGTTTGTAAAAACCGCCATTTGCCAGAACAAGGATTTCATCAAATCCGGTTTCAGCAAGATATTTCTCATAAAACCACGGTGTATAGCCACCATAAAAATGGTACGGCTCTTGGTGTATCCCGGATCCCAAAGGGGCGGTAAGAAGAAGTAGGCCACCGGGAACAAGCACACGGAAAATTTCATTTAACACCGCTACAGGGTTGGGAACGTGTTCAAGCACTTCCGTATTAATCACTACATCAAAATAGTCATCTTCAACAGGGATTTCAGTGACATCAGAGACATAGTCAATTTCACCATAACCCTCACGAAACCGAATCTGATCCTCCGACAACTCACTGAAATCCTGAGTGTGATATAAACAGTGACCAAAATACATACGATACGGACAACTTCCAGCACCGAGATCCAACACCCTGGAACCATCAGGTATTTGACTGGCCTGAGCCTTTACCCACTTTTCACGCTGAAATTCATTAAAGTTCAGAAGCTGGCTTTTATGAAGCTTGGAAAAAATCTGTTTGATCATGATTTATCGGCCTATGAATAGGCACTTCATGGTTAACCAAAGAAATCCCAAAAAATAACTGATCCTCTTGGTCAAAAGAAAATCCCTGAACAGATAACCCGCTCCTTCAGCATATGATAACCGATTTCCTCGTACCTGCTTGGGGTGTAATCTGTACTTCAATAGGGGTTGGGATAGATTCGCAAGTATAACCTTATTAGACCGAATAAGCCGCAGCCACAGATCAAAATCCTCGCTCTTATATCCCATGTAGCCACCAACATCAAGTACAGCCTTGCGATTAAAAATGACAGTGGGATGCAAAAGAACCGTCTTAAAGGGTAAGTTTCTGACAATATCCTTGTGTAGCAAGGGAACATTTTCTTCGCCTTTGATTTGGCCTGATTCAAATAGAATGCTCTGGGTTCCCAAGACTGTTGTCTCGGGGTAAGATCTAAGGTATTCCATTTGGATCGCAAACCGATCCGGTGTGGAAATATCGTCTGCGTCCATTCTCGCTACCCACTTGGCGTTCGACTTCTGTAAACCAAAGTTTAGATTAAAAGCCAATTGCCTGATCTCCGTTTGAAAGGCCCTGATTCGGCTATCATCAAAACTCTGAATGATTTCCCAGGAATTGTCCTGGGACCCATTTTCCACAATGATAAACTCAAAGTTTTTGAAGGACTGCTCCAAGATACTGTGGATAGCCTCTTCTAGAAACTGTCCTCCATTACAAACACACATGAGTACTGTTAAATCTATGTTCATTTCAAATGATCCCACTGGAACGAAATGGGGTTTATAGAATCATTTCCGTTAAATTTCCTGCCGTTCTTCGCACGGTGTAGCGTAGACCAGTCGGTGCGGTTATGTCAGTATTCGGTTCAAAACTGAAAGGAATTGCTCTTACCTCCATTCTACCCTGTAATACATTCCTTGTAGTCTGAAAATGAATTCTCTAAAATTCACATCAAACCTCGATTGTAGCTCCAGTATAGAAGTTTATTGTGGCATCGATAGCAATCTTCTATCCCCACAAAGAATCCTAATTAGTAGCCATGAAAAATATTGACAATAAAACCGTGGAAGATTTTGGTAAGGAATGGGCTGAATATTCCCACGACACCATTCCCGAACGAGAACTCAAGAACCAATTCGACAAATATTTTCACATCGTAGATCTGGATGAACTTCAAGATAATAGCCATGCATTTGACATGGGTTGCGGAAGTGGGAGATGGGCAAAGTTTGTAGCTCCAAAGGTTGGGGTCCTCCATTGTATTGATGGGAGCTCCGAGGCCCTCAAAATTGCTGAGAGAAATTTGTCCACCCTTAGAAACTGTATCTTCCATCAAGCATCTTTCAACAACATACCGTTAGAGGATGCATCCATGGACTTTGGCTATTCTCTAGGAGTTCTGCATCATATACCCGATACTGTGGCAGGCTTGAGGGCCTGTATAGCTAAACTCAAACCAGGAGCTCCTTTCCTGGCTTATTTTTACTATGCCTTTGATAACAAACCACTTTGGTTCAAAACAATATGGCGGATCTCGGATATTTTTCGACGTTTGATTTCTGTTTTACCTTTTCGATTGAAACTACTGATTACCAAGCTGATTGCTCTGGCTGTTTATCTGCCAGCTGCTCGGAGTTCACTGATTTTAGAACGACTGGGTTTTCACGTTGAAAACATACCCCTCTCCCAATATAGGACCTTTCCCTATTACACAATGAAAACAGACGCCCTTGATAGATTTGGCACCAGGCTAGAGAAACGCTTCACAAGGAAGGAAATTCATGAGATGTTTAAGACAGAAGGTTTGCAGGATATCCAATTTTCGGACGACAGTCCTTACTGGTGCGTAGTTGGCTTCAAGCAATGATTATCTAGAACTATTTTTGGCCTTCCACATCGGAAGAGAAAGGATTTTGAGACTTGATTTCAATTGCTAATAGCTTAGAGGAATTCTCTTCCTTCTAGCTGTTTGGTCTAGAGTCAAGTGCTCCCGTAGTCGAATACGTCCAGCAAAGGGTGTGGAATGACAGAGAAAAACAGATTAGCTAAGATTGATAGCTGGGTCAATGAGATCCTAGTAGACCCATTAAGCAAGAATCCATTGTCTGTCTCTGGTGATGGCCTATCATTAGTGTCTACATACGGAAGAAAATACCCCGTTGTGGGCGGAGTATATGATCTTAGGCTATTAAACAATCAAACAACCTCTGACCAAAAAATCTGGAGCCAAGGTCAGCTTCATTATGAAGAATGGGATGACTCATACACGGTCACTGACAGTCCAAATTACAATGATGAACTGAATGGTGTTCGAGACGTCTACGAAGCAATCCCTATTGAGGGTCGTTGTCTTGATGTCGGGGGTCATCAAGGTAGGCTTAGAGCTTTCTTATGCCCCGGCCAAGAATACATATCTTGCGACCCATTCCTCAATGTTTTTCAATGGATATCCAAATCTCCTAACCTAATCAGGACGTACCCATTCTTGGTTGAGCCCGTAAATTTCGTATCTTGTCAGGCAGAATTTTTGCCCTTTGCCTCATGTTCCTTTCAGACCGTACATATGCGCTCTGTCATCGACCACTTTCTAAATCCCGAGCTGGCCCTTAATGAAGCCTATCGTGTCCTAAAGGAAGTTGGCAACCTAATCGTCGGACTGTATGTACACGGTGGAAAGAATGGAAAAGTACCCTTAAGAGATCACCTCAAGGAAGCTGTGCGCTTAATACTACCAATCTTTGGGATACACAAGTATGCAGACCACCATGTTTGGCATCCAACGTATGAGGAGCTAAAAAGTCTCATTTCTACCTGCGGATTTAAGATCGCTAAAGTGCATTGGCAAGAATGTCACAATGGTACAGTATGTTATATCAAGGCAACTAAAGAACCAGGGCTAACACGTCACGCCCACTGAGCATTTGCCACAAAAATGATGATCGACAGCTCCTTTTTGCAATCCAAAGTAAAGTAGTAGTTTTCAGTTTCGAAGCCAGCGAGATTTGAGCACAAAAATTGAATTTATGTGGGTGTCTGCGTACAAGAAGTAGCCCTTTTGACTGAGAAATTCTCCAATTCTTTTATTTTTTACGCCTCTTCCCGACTCTGAGAACGAGACGGACTCAACACAAATAACTGTAGGAACAGAGTTTGAAAAATCTATACTTTTAAGCACTTCGAGATCCATTCCTTCAATATCCAAACTCAAAAAGTCTGGAAAATCCCCATCACAATACTGCTGAATAATCTCATTCAGTGTCATTACCGGAACAGGGATTTCTTTAAGAATTCGGATTCCAGCCTCCCGTATAGAATTCTCCGCTTCAGTTTTTGAAAACGTGTTCAATGTTGGGTTCGAAAGTACATGAAATAGTAGTGTGTCAGAATCCCTTTTCGCTAAGACTCCAGAATTCAGGTTAATGTCCCTCGTTCTTAAATTCACAAACCTCTTAAAGAGTTCTGGATCCGCCTCGATGTTAACACCTTGTGAATCGCTAAGATAAAAGAGAGCCGTATTGCTAAAGTAGTATGGATGGTGAGCTCCAATATCTATATAGGAAGGTTTTTCAACTCCAATGGCATCGAATATTATTCGTATAATCAAATCTTCTCCGGCCTGTGCATAGCTTATTCTAGTACCTCGATACATAGAATGCTTTAAAGTTAACCACCTTCGTTTCAAAAAACGGGAAGCCTTGGAATAAAAAGTCCTTGCTGGTTCTATTACCTCGTTAAAAATCATGAGCTTGAACATGCTAAATAGTAACTTAAATATTAGATACACCCTTTGGAACAAATTAAACTGGCAATCTCGAGAAATTAGTCGGAGAGAAGAACTAATAAAACTAAAATAGTTTAGCCTAAGACATTTTCTATTCTCAAATGTTTTTAGTTCATAATTTTCAGAGTCAACTCCCGAAATAAACAGATACTTTGGAATTATCTTCAAATCATATTTAATCAATTGACGTAATATGAAATAACAATCATAAAAGTCAAAAAAGCCCTCCTGCAGAACCTCTTGGATATCAGCACGCTTATGAAGTCCATAAAAATAGGAAGACTGCATGCATCCTAGATAAGAGGACGCTCTAGAAAATACTGACATTTCGGGTAGTATGTTGGGCTGAGGAGGATAGCTTATCTTACCTGAACTCCTGTACAGAGTACTGAACCAAGTCATACAGGTTCCGCTGCCACTCGTATTTTTGACGCAGGTATCGATGAACTCAAGAGCCCATTCATCATCATCCGCAGCCCACATGAAATACTGACCTCTAGAAACTTGTAAAACATACTTAAAGTTGAATTGTATACCCTGGTTCTTTTCATGCTTTATATATTGAATTCTATGATCTTTCTCCATGAAGTCCTCAACGACTTTAGAAGTTTCATCGGTAGAGGCATTATCAGAAACTATAATTTCAAGATCTTTATAGGATTGATTAGTTATTAACTCTAAAGTTCGTTTCAAACCCTGCGCACGATTATAGGTAGGAATGCCTACACTAACTAAAGTCTTGCTATCACATGGCATTCATTTCACCCCGATGGAAAAAGTTCTTTTGCAGCCATGATCGGCCCTCGCTTGTTGCCATAATACACAGGGTCTGTGAGCTTAGTATCAGCAAAGAATACCATAGAAATGAGGACACCCTGCCTGAGGGGCTTGGTATCACCACATACCAAGCGCTAAATACGACAATGCTTATCACAAAACTTACTCCTAAATCACTAAACAACCATCTTAAAAGATCTTTCTTAAGTAGTCGCTTGTGCATCGCAAACATTACAAAGATGCTATAGATCAGGTTGGTAATCAACCAAGCATACGCTCCGCCCTGCATACCTAGATAGTTGGTAAGCCAAAACAGCAAGGGGATGAATAATACAACGGCAATTAAATTAGCATATAGGGCTAATTTGGTCCATGAGGAAGCAAATTGAAGAAAAAAGGGTATATGCAATAATCCATGGATAAGAGTACCCAGGCAGTAGATCGAAAGTACTGGTCCCACATTCGAGGCAATGGACTCATTTCCTGTCCATATAAATATCATCTCTTTAGCCCCAATACTCATAGCAAGGCTCAGCGGTATAATAGCAGCCGACATAACCTGATTTGCCAGGTGATACATTCTCCTTACTTCTTCTAGCTCGCCTTCTGAGACTAACTGGGAAAGCTTTGGAAATACGGCCATTCCGATTGGATACACTAGATAATAAATGAGTCCAGCTACTGTGGTTGCCAGTGTGTAGTAACCAAATTGTTCCAGCATTAGCAGCTTACTTAGCAAAATCTTATCTGACTGCATAAGGATAACAGCCAAAATGGAAGCAATGCTTAAACCCACAGTAAATCTCCATATTTTTCGCAAGATTTTGCTTTGAAAGGTTG
The DNA here is from genome assembly GCA_964539825.1 of uncultured bacterium. Classification (GTDB taxonomy): domain Bacteria; phylum Muiribacteriota; class UBA6191; order UBA6191; family UBA6191; genus CAZIKF01. The sequence goes on along the minus strand of CAZIKF010000026.1, from coordinate 57,478 downwards.
CTATTCGGTAGCCTCCTGGCAATGATTTCCAGGCATGCATAGCCATAGGTACGGTGGAAACTAAGCCCACCAATATTTGCCATAAAAAGAAGTTCTCTATAGTTGGGTCTACGATATATAAAACCGGTATCACCAAGCCAAACCTAAATATTGCTATAGCACTATTCCAAAAATTAAGGGTGACCTGTTTTTGCATTCCTGAAAAACACCCGGAGTAAAAAACGACGGGCCATTGAAATACTATGGCAAGAGCCATAAGGAAGACTGCATTCGTCACCTCATGTGGAGAGAGATACTCTGATTGAATCCAAGAACCCCCTATCCATGACGAACTAAACAAGATAGCCAGGGTTAGAATTAAGCCAATACCCCAATATATGATTTCAAGGGTTCTTACTAGATCTCTTAAATCTTGGAAATGCTCTTCTTTAAGGGAAAAGGATGCTATTTCCTTATTCACAACTGTACTAAGACCAAGGTCCAAGAGTTTGATGACACCCTGTAGCGAGAAGAAGAAGCCGATCAAGCCATAGCCTTCCATACCCAGTATCTGTATATAGAATGGAATGCATAAGAACAGCAAAATGGCATTCCATGCACGACCTACCAAATTCGCCAACATGTTGGCTTTGACAATCCCTATGTTTGATAACCACTTGAATTTCATAGTGACCATATTCTATTAAGACAAGTTACGTTAAGTACTCGCTATTTTGGCTCCAATTTCAAATCGATAAAGTTGTTTGAGTTTAATTGAAATGACGCCAAGTATAAATTCTGAGACTACCAACACAATCTAGGTTGACTTCAAAGAAAATCCAAATCGAATCTTGGGGCTAAATATTCTATTTCTGAACCGCCTCTTAGCCCCGACTTTTAGAGTTTTCTCAACCAAGCTCCGGGCCAATGGGTGATGTTTTGATTTAATGAACTTTCGTTGAAGTACCACGCTGGCTGTTCAATCACAAAATCATCCCTTTTCGCCACAAAGTCCTGTGCTGCATGATATGGGTTATCCCGAGTCCAGGACTCGGCCCCCCTGGGAACAATACTTAAATCTTTCATTACTCCGTCGGTAGCGACGATGTAGCCCCCGGGCTTCACAAAATGATGATAGGCTTCTAACTCCGCCAGCACGTGGTCATAGGAGTGATTGGAATCTAGAATCACGAGTACCTTCTCATCTTCTCTAACCATGGCTTCTACCTTGCTCAAAGTCTCATCAGAAATCGAATCTCCTATGATCAAATCTATTCTAGACGAGAGTTGATGGGTTTTGAGTTCCTTCAGATTTTCTTCCCGTATCTCAATGTCGACACCTAAAACTCTGCCATGACCTAAGGCCTCAAACAAACTGGCGTAGTATATGAGGGATCCTCCATGGGCTATCCCGGTTTCAATAATTAGATCCGGCTTTAAACTCCAGATCACCTCTTGGGTACGGACCATGTCTTCAGGTAACTGTATGATCGGTCTGCCAAACCAGCTGAAGGTGTAGGAATACTTTTGATCCCAGCCTACATTCACCCACTGGCTGGAAATCAATTCAAAGGCTTTCTTCGAATATAGGTCGTAGGTGTCTGACTCCTCGCCATCAATTCTGGTAATCTCACGCGTCTCTGTATCAATAATTAGTTTCATAAACTCTCTACAATATCTGCCTTCATGCCTTCATTAGACATGATCTGTTCAATTTCACTTATATACAGCGGATTCATAACAAGAACATACTCTATGCCATAAGATGGAGCAGTTGCGGGACTAATTACCGGGTGTGCGCTGCCACCAAGCCAACCCCCTTGCTTATTGGGATTAATATCTATGATGCAACTGATTTGCTCTCTATGCGGGTCTAAAAGGCTTGCAAAAGTTGCGCCCTTGGCTCCTGCCCCCCACACCGCTACCCTTCCCTTTTTTGAATGGCTTCCTAGAGTCTCCCGCCACAGATCCCATTCTCTGCGCTCTGCTTCTCTATATTCATGGGCTATTTCTTCAAGATCAGCAACCTCGAAGGAACTCAATACGCAAGGCTGCTTTCGGGCTTCCAGCCATAAATACTGTTCTCCAAATACATGATCCACACTGTCCACACAAAATCCTGTCTTTTCGAATGCAAACGCCAGACTGCTTTTGGTAAAGAGAGAGCAGTGTTCATAAAAAAAATCCCAAATTACTTTATTTCTTAGAATCCATTCAACACAGGGGGTCTCAAAAAAAACTCTGGCTTGAGGAGAATCTTGAAGCGCTTGATGGGTCGATTGAAGAAGTCCGATTGGGTCCGGGACATGTTCAATCACATGGCGGCAGCATACGAGATCTGCGGAGATTTTTGATGCTGACTCATCGTAGTACTGTTTTAAAATTTGAATCTTACCCACAAGGAGTTCTTCATTGCCTTTATAACTTGGGTCAAATCCGTATCCCCGGCACTCTCCTTTTATACCCTCAATCAATAACTCAAGAAACTCACCGTTTCCACATCCGATCTCCACGAGCTGAGTATTTTCAGAGGAAACATGGCTAAGCACTTTCTTAGCTAAAGCTTCAAAGTAACTGCGAAACTCTTGTGAACAAGTTTGCCGATTATCATAATCAGCACCATATGAAATAAGTTCTGGCTTGAACTTCGAGTTGAAAATAAAACCGCAGGTAGAACATAACTCCATCCGCAGTTCGCCAACATCCGCATTTAAGGCCTCTACTTCACTGGAGTAAAGTAGGTTTTGATGTATGAGCACCCTTTCTCTTGTGAGAATATTGAAGAGCTCTTTGCCTTCACAAAGAGGGCAATAATCCATCCTTTTTCCACCAATCAATCGTTCGTTGTAGTCCTTGTTTCAGATCAAACTTGGGTACAAATTTAAGTTCTTCCCGGGCCCTTTTTACATCCGCCACAAGACACCGAGGCTCCCCTTCTCGATCCGGCCTTGCTCCCAGAGCCACCAGGTCCTCTTTATGCAATAAATGTCCTACAAGTTGAATTACCTTGCCAAGCTCTACTTTTTCACCGGAGGATAAATTGAACGCTCCCTCGCATTTGGAACCGAGCAACTGGCAAAAAGCCAACGCCAGATCCTCTACATATAAAAAGTCTCGGATCTGATTGCCTGAACTACACTGTGCCTGCCGATTTTCAAGCAGGGAAATAATTATACTAGGTATAAGCCTGGCACGTTTTTCAAAGGGCCCAAAACAATGAAATACCCTACCCCAGGCCCAGGATACGTTCGATTGGTCAAACAGGGAGGCCGACATGGAATAGAGGGCTGCCTTGCATACTCCATAAACGGTCTTTGGTGAAAGACTTTGTGACTCACCGAACACCCCTTCATGGGTCCAATCATATTCCGCGCAAGTACCGGCAGTCACCACCCTTTGCACGCCACACTCGATCAACTCTCGATAGAGTGAAAGACTGGACTGAACCCACCTATAATTTAGATCTGAAGTCCAATACTTACCATGATCTGTGACCCAGGCCAAATGTAGGCAAAACTCGGGTCGTAATGCTCGAATAAACTGAGTGATTTCTCTATCGTCTAGGAGGTCAATCTGATGGTATTGGAATGAATGTCCATCCTGGGCACGAGTACCTACTCCATGAACTTCATAGGACTCTTCAAGAAGACGTGGACAATGTCTACCAATAAAGCCACTTACACCGGTGATCAAAACCTTAGGCTTCATTTCAGCTCAGTTGTAACTCTCTTAGACAGGGAAGCTCTTTGTCTTTTTCAGAAATTATCCTCTCAGAAACTTGCGGCCATTGGATACCTACTTCAGGGTCATTCCATCGGAAACCCATACTAACCTCTGGGTGATAAAACTCTGCCATCCAATATCTTGTGTCTGTATTGTCTTCCATTGTTTGGAAGCCATGGGCAAAACCCTTCGGAACATACAAGAGACATGGGTCATCGGGATAAAGCTCAAATCCTTCCCATTGCCCAAAAGTGTCTGAATCTTTACGAATATCAACCAGTACATCAAAAATTCGGCCCCGGGTGCAGCGAATCATTTTCACTTCTTCATAGGGAGATGCTTGCCAGTGCATTCCACGGAGCGTTCCTTTCTTTGTATTGTTGGAAACACTGGTTTGCACAATGCCTGATTCAAGACCTTGCTCCTCAAACTCTCGTTGACAAAAGGTCCTTGCAAACCAACCCCGATTATCCTGAATTGGCTCCATTCGAATTAAATAGGCTCCCTTAAGCCGCAGAGGTTCAAAAATCATTTAAATCACCCTCACTTCAGGAACTGCTAGAATAATCTTAGTTCCCTCATTTCTGATTTCAGTTAGCTCTTCTAAAATCTCTTCCTTTAAATTCCACGCTAGCACAAATACAAAATCAGGTGGATTCTCCAACAACTGCTCGGGAGAAATAATGGGAATGCGAGATCCTGGAAGGAATTTACCCTGCTTTGCTTCAGACTTATCTGCAACAAAAGAGACCAGGTCCGAGCGGATACCAAAATAGTTTAAAAGCGTGTTCCCTTTTGCTGCCGCTCCGTACCCAATTATAGACTTCCCTTCGCTCTTGATACTTGTTAACAACGACATCAATTTCTGCCGCATCGCCAGTATTCTGAGCTGAAATTCCCTGTACGCACGCTGATTATAGAGATTTTGCTCCTCTTCCTTCTGTAACACCTGCTTTACGGAGTCCGTTTTGCGAAAACCTGTGAATTCTTGATGGGAAGCATAAACTCTTAAGGAACCCCCATGGGTATTGAGGGTTTCCACCTCGAATATTTTCAGGTTATGGGCATCAAACAACTGCTTTACGACTCCCAGGCTCAAGTAAGAGAAATGTTCGTGGTATATGGTGTCAAACTGATTATTTGAAATCAATTCCAAAAGATGTGGGAATTCAACCGTAACCACGCCTTTATCCTTAAGCAGGATTTTGTAGCCTTCCACAAAGTCATGTATATCGGGGACATGAGCCAGTACATTCTTAGATACCAGTAAATCTGCAGCACCATGCGTGGATCGAATCTTATCCGCCAGAGAGGCACCAAAAAAACCAATCTCGGTAGGAATTCCTTTCATAATGGCATTGTTGGCTACATTTTCGGCTGGCTCAATTCCCATACAAGGAATTTCAGACTCCAAAAAGTTTTTTAATAGGTAGCCATCATTGGAAGCTACTTCCACAACAAATGAATTTTTGTGCAGTTCAAATTTAGCTTTGACCTTTTCACAATATGCTTTGCAATGTTGAAGCCAAGAGGTGGAATATGAGGAAAAATAGGCATACTCATCAAAGATTGATGCTGGCTTCACATACGCTGGTAGTTGGACCAGGAAGCAATTTATACACACCTTTGCATGTAGTGGATAGAAGGTTTCCCCCTCCTCTAATTGCTCTTCAGTAAGGTAACTGTTTGCAAAGGGGCTCATCCCAAGGTCAATGAGAGTTTCAAAATTCGAAGAGTCACAAAGTCTACAATTCATTTGAATTCTTTTTTTGCATATAATCCACGTGGACGAATGTGTTCGAAGCCTTTCTTAAATGCTCTCCGAGCAGAATCGCAAATTCGGCCAATATTACCATAATTAAATTGGCTTCACGACGAAGGGGTCTTTGTGAAAGGGGCCCGTTTAGTCGCTAATTGTAGACCAGGTAACCTGATGGAGATGGAATGAACCACCGACGTAGAGTTCTACGCATCATCGCTCGCCTAAATGTAGGGGGTCCGGCTAAACACGTCAGCTGGGCTTCCCAGGGTTTAAATCGGATTGGTTGGTGTAATCTTTTGGTTTACGGGGATGTCGAAAGCAATGAGGATGACCTTTCTCATTTCGCCAGGAAGTGTGGAATCCGGCTCTTAAAGCTACCCACCCTATCTTCCTCCATCTCTTTGTTCAAAGACCTGCGCTGTATTCTTAGTCTATATTCTATTTTAGATCGATTTCGCCCTCTTATTTGCCACACTCATACCTCTAAAGCCGGCTTTTTAGGAAGGCTCTCTGTTCTGCTCTGGCGAATTTTACATCCTTTCTCTAAAGCCCCTATGGTGGTTCATACTTTCCACGGTCACACCTTTCATGGATATTTTTCACCCTGGAAACATCGACTTTTTTTATGGATTGAAAGACTCCTGGCACTGCTTGGCAGCGACGTCATCATTACGATTTCATCTCAACAGCAGAAAGAAATCTTAGACACTTACCAGGTTGGTAACCTAAAGCAACACAAAATCATTCCCCTGGGAGTTGAGACCGACTTTGCATTGGAATTGGATTTCAATTCTCTGCGGGATTCTTTTGGGATCAGCTCACAAAGCACTGTCTTCGGGATTGTTGGCAGGTTGTCTTCGATTAAAAATCACAAATTATTCTTTGAAGCCATTCAGGTATTTCAGGGGAGCGGTGATTCCACTGATGTTCATTTCCTGATCGTCGGGGGAGGCTCAAGAGAGTTTGAAACGCTATTGAGAGATCTTGTCGGCAGTATGGAACTAAAAAATGTACACTTCACTGGAAATGTAGAGGATCCACGACAGATTTATGGAGCCCTGGATTGCCTGGTACTGACGTCTATAAATGAAGGGACACCTCTCTCCATTTTAGAAGCTTTTGCCTGTGGAATTCCCGTAATCGCATCGGCTGTGGGGGGAATTGTTGACCTGTTAGGAGTTCAAGGTGAACGTGGCATCCTCATTTCAGACCCTAAGCCTTCGGAGTTCGCGAGTCAATTTCAATCCATCACCGATGAAATCCCTACTCAGAAGGTAGCTCTTGCCAGGCAGTTTGTTCAGGAACGCTACTCAGTGAACCGTTTAATCAAAGATCTTGACCAGCTATATTCACAGCTCGCCGAAGGGGAGCAATCCTGAAGCCAAGACTCGGTGGCTTGACATACTTCTCCGGCCAAACTAAATGGTTGGTTGCCCGGGTCAGCAGAACCAGGCCAAGCACGGTCAGCAACATTACTGGATAGAAATATGTCCAATAATAAGAAGCTACGATCCATGCGATGTTGAGCTGGAATGCGTAGAGGCAAAGTACTGCCAGGCGATCACCGCCCAGAATATGGGACAAGCGGTGAGAGATATGACCTTTATCTCCCTGGGAAATGGGATAACCATTCAGAATTCGGTTTAGAAATACATAAGTCGTATCAAGGATGGGCGTGAAAAGCATCAGTGCGGGTATCAAGATCGCACTGGGTAAATTAAAGAATGTATGCGACACAGTGGGAGAAATTGTCTGGCTGAAAAGCAAAAGCAACATGGCGGTCATATTACCTAAGAAGAGACTCCCGCTATCACCCATGAAAATTCGTGCCGGATGGAAGTTAAATACCAGGAAGCCAAGCACACTAGCCGCCAGAATGAGGCAGCTATAAGCCAATCCAGCATCCATATGGTGCGGTAGGAAAGCAAGGGAGGTAAGGGTGATAAACACGATACCAGAGCTGGCTCCATCCATATTATCAAGAAGGTTAATCGCGTTGTTCAGCCCCACAATCCAAAGGGCAGTAATCAGAACATTCAACCAGTAGGAGTCAAGAAAAGTGAACATGATTCCGCAACCCACCGCAGTGCCTGTAACAAGAAACTGAAACAACAATTTCCACTTTGGTGAGAGTGTAAAAAAGTCATCGTAGAGACCTACCAGAAACATGAGACTGGAGGTGGACCACAAGACCCACTCTTGAACCTCTAGATCAATCCCTTTAAAAAGGAATAGTCCTACGCTGAAAGCCAACCAAATTCCCACTCCTCCATGGATGGAAATGCGACGATCATTCCAGCGATTGGCCTGCGGCGTGGAAAGCAGATTCCACCTTTGCGAAGCCCATATAATGACCCCGCTTAGCCCAAGGCTAAGCGAAAATACGACTATAAAAATCCAAATTGCTGCGAGCATAACTGCGATTGTTTCTTGAGGCCTTTATCGAAAGATCGGCGTGAGGATAGAACACTTCCGATGGTTTTGACAAAGCGTCACTTAAAACGTGGTCACGAATGATAAACATGGATCTAAACTTGTCAAGGTATAACCTCATCTCTAAACTCTGGATTTGGATTCGCTACTGGAGGGCTCAACCGCAGATGAGCTCAGGAATCTTTGGATTCATGCTTTGTCTGGGAATCCGGACAAATTACTTCATTTTGAGTATATAATGAACCGAATTTTAAAGCTGGCCTAATAGAATGAAGGAAAAATTCGATTTTACTTTCAAGCTCCATATGCTGCATCGATTCTATCGATACCGGTTTCGAACGGAGCGCTTTGACCTTAAACACTTGCTTCAGCTTCCCATTTCCGGTTCTGCTGTTCTAGACATCGGTACGAATAAGGGAATTTTTGCATGGTGGATGTCTCGCTGTGTAGGCATCAACGGTCAGGTACACTGTTTTGAACCTCAACCTGAACTGTTCTCGCATCTCAAACGGCTATCGAGAGTATTCTCTTTGAATAATGTGCAATTTTATATGGCTGGTCTCTCAAGCGAACCCGGAAGAGCCCAACTTTTTCGAGACTATATTGGCGATGGAGCAGCATCCTTAATTCTTAGAGAAAAGTCTCAGGCGATTGAAATTGAAACTTCCTCTCTAAACAAGTTTCTGGCTTCAAACCACGAACCAAATCTACTCCCTATTACCTTTGTAAAAATGGATGTTGAGGGCTTTGAATTCGAGGTGATGCGTGGGGCTGACAGATTAGTGAAACTTTATCGTCCCACATTTTTGATTGAATGCTCAGTTTCCCGCGAAACAGACCAACAAATCGTCAAAATTCTTGAGCAAGATGATTACCTTGGCTTCTTCGCGGATCATGAAGGTCTTCATGCTCTGGAAAAAATTCGGCAACGACCGTACCCTGACAGGGAAATTGATCATCGAAACGTATGGTTTTGTCCTCGCGAAAAGTTCGATTCTTTTTTCCATGGGGAAGTCTTAAAACGGTAAATTCCAAAGATCAGCAACACTATTCATATTGTTGTGACGAAGTCTCCTCAATAACCTCTTTCATTTTCCAATTCACCTGAACTCAATCCATGACTACCCCTTCTTTCCCTGTCAATCGAGTAACCACTGGCCTCTTCTTACTCTTTGGGTTTTGCCTTCCTTTTTCGGTGGCCTTTTGCTATCTGCTTCTGGGCCTGCTGGTTTTGGGCGGTATCTTCAAAGGTGATTTGCGCGGCTTCAAACAAGGGATAAGGGGCAACTATCTAATTTACTGGTGCCTATGTTGGCTGCTCTTGCATACCCTTGGTGTCGGCTGGACCGAAGATTATTCAGGAGCCTTAACACCCTGGAAAAAGTCTCTATATCTATCCACTCTCCCAATATTGATGTCCTGTATCAGTATTCCCTATCTGCGTGCTGCTCTTAATTCGTTCGTGAGCGGGATTTTCATTTACCACCTTTTAACCCACGGAATACTACTGGGATGGTGGAGTATTGAACCCATGCAGGCAGGCGGAACCCCATTTATCAATCGAGTGCAGTACAGTCCAATGTTGGTCTTTGCTATGCTCTTACTCTTCTGGTTACAAAGGAATTGGAGTCCGGCTGCACGTGTCTTAAGCTGGGTTATCCAAATCTCATTTGCGGCGAGCCTGATTGCTACGGGCGGAAGAACCGGTCAGATTCTACTCCTGGTTCTGATTCCCTTATGGATTCTCCTGGAGACTCGAAGCTGGAAGATTGTCGTGGGTGCGTGTGTGGGTCTTGGAATCTCAATAACAATCTTGTTTTTGACAGTTGAAACCTTTTCGTCTCGGATTTTGGAGCTCAAACGGGACTTAGTTCTCTTTCAATCTCAAATCACGCACAGCTCTTTAGGAGAAAGACTTCACCATATAGATGCTGGAATTCGCCTGTTTTCACAAAGTCCATATTACGGACACGGCACAGGTTCTTATCGAGAAAAGCATCAAACCCTGCTAAAGGAATTCTACCCCCCAGGAACCATAAATTCAGATCATCCCCACAACCAGTATCTGGTGGCAATGGTACAGTTTGGTCTACCCGGACTCATCATTCTATTAGCTCTATTTCCCATACTTCTACGCATCTATGTGCGCTGGCCAACACATCCCTATCGATCCTTCTTAGTCTTATTACCTACTATGTTTTTACTTCTCTGTTTCACAGATGAGTCCCTCTACTCAGTTCCATCGCTAACCTTCTTCATCTACATGAGCACAATCCTCTATCACCCCGACTGGAGTGAACTGGAGACATAAGGCCGCAAGATGACGCTACCGCTATTAGCCAAAGGGGATGGCAAATGCAATGTTGAACTCCCAATACAGAATCCTCCAATAATTCTTAAAATACTGTGATGCGAGGGCCGGGACGTGGTGGATGATTGGGCTCTCAGAATGGGTGCATGGGAGTAGAACGCGACGACGGGCGATGCATCGCATCGTTCTAGAAGTGATCTGCTCTCAGGTGCCGGTTCTGGGAGTCCAGGCTTCTACCTAAGTTCCGGTTCTCGCATCACTTTGAAGTAGCTACAAATACTCCGTTCCAGGCTTCCTCAGGTGGATTCTCCACGAAATCGCTAAGCCTCTCTATATAAAGATCACATGCCAAATTTTCGCCTCCCCAGTATTCCTTGAGTTTTTCAAATACTGGAATTCCTTCGGCGAAATTTCTGCCAAAATAATGAATATCCACAGCTTCTTCAAACTTGGCCATGCCCTCCAGAATTTTAGAGTCCATCTCCTTCTTGACCCCAGGACATTCATAAATTCTTACGGGCTCAGTCTTACCTTTCACAGCAATTAAATCCAAAAACCGTGTAGCGGCCCAATCTTTTATATGGGAATGAGTTGATTCCGAAACGATGAGCTCCACGCCATAGTTCTTGGTTTGCCCCTCAAGGCGAGCCCCGAGATTGACCGTGTCTCCCAGAATTGTGTAGTCAAAGCGACTCTTTGAGCCCATGTTTCCCACTACTGCTGGACCGGTATTGACTCCTATTCCGATTTTTACTTCCACACCGTAATTCTGCATAAAATCAGCGTGCATTTGAGCGACTCTCTGATTCATCTCAATAGCGGTCATCACCGCCCGATAGACATGATCTTCCTGGCCAATGGGAGCCCCCCAAAACGCCATTACGGCATCACCGATAAACTTATCTAAGGTTCCATTATATTTCAGGACCAAATCTGTCATTTCAGTTAGATACTCATTCATCAGGGCTACGAGTGTTTCGGGAGCAAGACCTTCAGAAATCGTCGTAAATCCGCGAACATCGGAAAATAGAACCGAAAGTTCCCGCCGTTGTCCTCCCAGTTTGAGCATATCCGGGTCCCTGAGCACGGCATCCACAACACTCGCGTTTACGTAGTGCTGAAAGGCGTTGCGGGTCTTACGCCTTTCCTTTTGCTCCTTGATATAGGAATAACTTGTCTGCAGGATATAGGTACCCAGGCTCTGTAGAAAGGGCGGGATGAAATAGAAATAATTTTGTGAATTCATGAAGGTACTGGAACAGAAGAAGAAATAACCAACCACGATAGCAAGGACTACAACCGCTCCAAGAACCGCATTGAGGGAAATGAGAATCAAAGGGAGAATAATTCCCAGAGCCACGATGAACAAACCCTCTAGAACACGATTGTCAGGTCCCCTTAGAATTTGCTTCGCTGTTCTCAGGTTTCCCAGGGCATGGGCGTGTAATTCCACTCCATCTAGCTGCTTATAGATCGGTGTATTTCTCCAGTCACTGATTCCCACAGCGGTAGGCCCAATGTAGACAACTCTATTTTCCAGGGCTTCCCTGAGGGAAATAGCAGGAAGTTCATAACCCAGGTATTTGGGACTTAACCTGGGCTCTGAGATGACATCGGTGAAGCTATAAACGGGATAAGAATTGGCTAACCCGTAATAGTTGATGCCCACCCTCCCCTTTCTGGACATCTTAATTTCTGGATAGACTTCATCAAGATTTTCGACTTTGAAGACATCCGTTAGAAATTGCTTTCCCAGGCCAAGATTATCTCTTATCAAGCGCAGGACTCTCTGACACTCCTCTTCAGGAAAGGAATGAAGCAGTACCATTTCCTGCTCAAGAGGAGCCAGAATCTGCTTAAGGAGAAGACGAATTAAATTGGACTCTAGATTTCGATGGGCCGACTTCAGGGGCTCCAGATATGCCTTAAACTCCTCTCCTTTCCTTACCCTGAGTATCTTTCTACGCGTATCATCCGATAGATCCGCCAGAATTTCTTCTTTCAATTCAGGTTCTTTCACTACCAGGTTCAGTAAAAAGCCTTCATCGGGATTTTCACTCCAGTTAAGCAGGCCGAGGGTATATTGAATCGAGAACAGGGTAAGACCACGATAAACGTCCTCTTTCATCAGGTCGGACTTTTCAATGATTCGCTCTAAGAGATCTCTTTGAAAGGTGCTTAAATCCGATACTCTTGAAATCGCCTCCCTAACCATGGATTTGATTTTTTCTCTGGTGGGCTTGTTGAGTAACTTGCGAGCGTGTCCCTTCAATACCAAATAGGGACCTGCTTCCTCTGGAGGATTAAAAGTTCCTGTAAGCATTGCGTAAGTCTCCAAATCAAGGGATCCGAACAGCTCTTTCGTCTCCTCACTAAGTTCACCTCCTGAGTGCCGGAACTTCATAGGATACTGGGTTAGAAGATCAACATCACGCACCAGGCCATCCAGCTCATCAGTGGGAACAGAAAAGAAACCTCGGTAGAGGATGTTGTCCAGAATTCCTGGGTAGTTATAAACTCCGCCCTTAACTTCCGGAATAGTTTTCAGGATTGTTGTGTTGAGATGTTCCGTGGGATATTTCCTCAGAACCTCAGGAAAATAGACCTTGGAATAGTCCTTTACTTTGGATTCCTCTTCCTGAAGGGTGGTGTATCCGGCAACGATCCTATAGCGGTGCTTGTTCATGGTTGCCTCAAGAAATCGATCATAATCAATTTCTTGAATTGCCTGATCTATGACCGGCTTGAGACTAGGTACAACCCGATCTTTGAGCTGGGTTAGCTTCTGAATCGGAAGCCTATCTCCCTGCTCGGAAAACATGATATCAAAGACTACTCCCCGAGCTTTTCCATCGATGAGGATTCTATCTAGCAGGTGAGCATAATGGTGTCTTCGCACTGGCCATTCACCCAGTTTTGTCAGAGTCTTTTCATCCACCGCAACAATAGCGATGTCCTTATGCGTCCTGGTCCTTACAACCAGACTATCAAAGGCTTTTTGAAAGGTTTGGGAATTCTTCTGGTAGACATTCTTCTTAATGTCCTGATCCAGCTTTCTTTTCCTATCGATCAATTCATTGGATTGTTGTCGAATCAGGAAATCATGCCACTGCTTTTCCAAACCCACAAAGGTCTTGCGTATTCGAATGGGAACCCACTTCCCGGTATAAAAGATATCCACGGTTAGAAGGGGAATTAGTATCCAGCATAAAACCAATAATTTCGGATAGGACTTAATCTTGTTGGTGATACTTCTGAAGGGTTTCATAGGAATTCCAATCCATAGATTTCAAGTAAGTACAGGGGATTATCTTTGAACTTTAGAGAAATTGATTCCGTTGCATATTCATTGGAGATAGTCAGACCCCGACCGGGTCGAACATCCTGACAATCAAGCTCATAGCGGGCTCCCTTAAGAGTTACGCCGTTCATGGGTTCCAGGGGAACCAGGGAAAATTTCTGTCCAGGCTTTCCATAAATTTCAATTTTTGAATCTCGAAACAGAATTTCGCTATGATCCGTATAAATATGAACTCTATTCGCAAGATTCCTGAATCGAGATAAGGCTTGGAAATGTGTGAAACTCATATCCCAACGCCCCTGGAAGAAATTGATAAGATCAATTCTTGAAACCTCATGTTCCAGTAGAAACTGGAGAGCTGCCTCACCATCGAGATAGTCCTTTTCCCTGGGGAACACCTGATGGTCCACCGGCAGATCGCCATTATAGCTGTCCCCATCACCAAGGTACATGTCTACTTCATAACCCCATTCTCTTGCCCACCTCAGACCACCATCCACCGCCAACACCCTCATATGAGGGCTTGATGGTCTATACTTTGTAAGTGGTGGAGCCACTGACTGAAAGAAAACTACCCAGTGCTCTAAATCCGAAGATGCTTTCATTCGATACAAGGGACGTGAGTCCCTTCTTAACTTTGCCTACTACCGTGCTCTTCCCGCGATGGGCGTACTTGATCCTGCTGCTTCTTCTCAAGGTCAGCATTGATGTGCAAACCAGGACCCATTCTAATGAAAATCTACCACTATTTCTACAGCAGCTGGAACTACGCAAACAAAGTTCCAAGGAAGGATTCGACCCCTTTTATTTTGCCTTCAAGAGAATACGCAATCACCTGGTTGAGCAAAGTGAAAGTGATCTGAGAATTCTGATGAGAATGAGTGATCAGGAAATCCTACTCTTCTTGGACTGGTGGGAGCGCAAGTATTTGCTGCGACCCTCAGACCTGGAGGACCTCTACAGTGAAAACTTTGTACTCGAGCAGGTCAATCCAGGGAAATACTGGCGAGTGGCCTCAAGGCGGCTGCGAGATCAACTACGCCTGGGGTGGTTTCGAAAGTACCACCATTATGTCCTCCCTGAATACAAGCTCTTTTTGAAAGACACTGGTTACCGGTCTACGACTATTCACCGTCCTTGAATTCCCGGTTCGTTTCAAGAATTCCAAATATCATAATCATCAAGACCATCATTACAAAGGCCCCAAGTACCATACCAAGCTTAAAAAACACTCCCGCTCCCTCCATCAGTTTTGACTTCCTAGAGCTGGAACATAGTACGTACCAAGTCTACAAGACGGGTAGAATACCCTGTTTCATTGTCATACCAGGATAGTACCTTTACCAGATTCCCGTTTTGAACAAGGGTGCTGGAAGCATCCACAACAGAAGAGAATTGGGACCCGTTAAAGTCACCAGACACCAGGGGATCTTCACAATATTCAAGGAATCCCTTTAACTCGCCCTGTGAAGCCATCTTTAGCGCATTTCCAACCGTCTGTGCGTCAGTCTCCTTCTTTACCACAAAACAAACATCAACCAGGGAAACATTTGGAGTTGGAACTCGAATCGCCATACCAGTCAACTTTCCGTTGAGATGGGGCAGAACCAGACCGACCGCTTTGGCGGCCCCTGTAGAGGTGGGAATCATATTAACGGCGGCGGCCCGGGCTCGACGCAAGTCCTTATGGGGTAGATCCAGAATTTTTTGATCATTGGTATAGGAGTGAATTGTGGTCATTAAACCGGATTCAATCCCGAATTGATCATCAATGACTTTAGCCACCGGGGCAAGGCAGTTAGTCGTACAGCTAGCATTGGAAATAATATGATGGGTTTCGGAGTCATAATCCTTATGATTCACGCCCATTACTACCGTTAGATCCGCGTCCTTAGACGGAGCCGAAATGACTACTTTTTTAGTTCCTGCCTGAATATGTTTACTGGCCGCTTCGTGAGTTGTGAAGAGTCCTGTGCATTCAATTACTACATCCACTCCAAGATCGTTCCAGGGCAGTGCAGAAGGATCCTTTTGAGCAAAAATATCCACTTCCTTACCACCCACAAGAAGTCCCTTGTCCGTGGCCTTCACATCCTGGTCAAAACGTCCATGAACGCTATCGTATTTCAATAAATGCGCAAGGGTGGCGTTATCGGTTAAGTCATTCAGGGCTACAATTTCCAAGCCCTCGAAACCCAATGCCTGCCGAAGAAAGCACCTTCCAATTCTACCGAATCCATTGATTCCTATTCTTAAAGTCATGGCTCACCTCTTTGCCTCAAAAATTTTACACATTTCCCTTAGATAAACTTAGCGGGCGGATTATAACAGAACCAGTCCGAAGGTACTATTGAAGGGATTCATGAACAAGCTTAAGACGTTGTTCTAAAATCTCATTTTTTGCTTCCGGTTGATTCTGTAGCAGAAACTGAATTTTCTGTACTTGTTTCTTACGAGCTTGTGCCAGTTCTGAATCTCGAGGAATTTCAACCTCTATAATATTGATCCCGAAACCTAAGAAGTTTCGGCGGTAGAATCTTACTTTCATTCTCCGCGAGCTCCCAGTCCCACGAACATCTACACGGGCTCCCCAGGCTGGAATACCATTGATTCGAACTTCTACATCCGATCCCTGGAGATTCTCAAATCCATCTTCCCGGAGACGAACCTCAAACTGGTATTCATCCGCAAAAGCGCCAAATCCGTCTTCTCTCACCCAATGGGATATGGAGCCGGAATTCTGGTCCTCAACCCTGAACCGAACCCAGGGGTCATCTAAAACCATTCTTACGCGGTAAGTCTTATCCTTGGAGTCTACCCTGACCGAAACGCGTCCGTCTTTATATCCTCTGGCTTTGACTCGGATCTCAGCCCGATTACCAGATACCCTGGCGTCAACCCGGGCAGAATGGATCCAGCGATGGTAGCGGTTTTTGATGTCGACATCGAAGGTGTAGCCGCCGGAAGATACTATTTGGGCGGCGAGGCTCGTGTAAAAAGCCAGGCTAATCCATAGGTACGTGCAGATTCTCATAATTCACTCCATCACTCTATTCATGGACTATTCGGTAAAACGAATATCTCATGAGTATGATTCAAGAAGGATGGTCTTCGTGAGAAATCTAAGGCTTGACCTTTCAACTTAGGTAAAATTTATCCCTGCGCCGCTCTTTGAGGCAAATTAGCCACTTTAGCTTGAGAGATCTTGGCGCCGCCAAATATTTTGTGCAAATCCTCGGCGCTAAGGTCAACTCCAGCCGTATTGAGAATCTCCTCCGTGATGAAATTCATCAGGTTCAAATGACCCTGCGAATCGAGGTCCGAGGACTCCGTTTCATCAACTGGAAGAAAGAGCTCACTTAGATCACGGTCGAGGACACTCAGGTTTTCCATTTCTTCCCCCCTGTAGAACTGAACAGCGCCAGATGCTAATCTTTCGCCCCTGTATATTCTTGCCATCGTGTCTTCCTGAATTTTCTTAATTCTTAGTTAAAATACTTTCTTCATTAACAACAAATCAATGAAGGTATACTTTTGTAAGAATTTTTTGAGAAATGACAAGAGCTCATTGAAAGTTTCGGCCTACTAACATACAAAACTATAGGGAAATAAGGATTTTTTGTAAACACCTAGAACGGATTTTTTCTTTAATCACTTCTTTTTGTCATTACCATATTGGAAAGCTTAAAAATTTTCTTTTTTGAAAAAGCGCCTTTGATGGAAATCGCCGGGTATACAATGCTAAAGGGGGCCAGGATTGTACCGGGCGAAGTAACTGAATTACACCCGAGTTCAGTACCATTACCTAAAATGGCACCTAACTTTCTAAGACCCGTAGGGATTTTTTCACCGTCTAAACTAAGAATGATATCAGAGGGAATGACTTTCAGGTTGGCGAGCTTTGTTCCGGCACCCAGGTTCACATTAACCCCTAAAACAGAATCTCCAACATAGGCGAAATGACCCGCCTTAGCCTTGTTCAAAAAAATGGAATTCTTGACCTCTGTGGCATGCCCTACCACACATTCATCTCCCACAACCACATTTCCTCTCAAATAGGCCGTATGGCGAATCTGCGTGTTGGACCCTATCCAGCATGGGCCTTTAATATAAGCACCGGGCTCTACACAGGAGCCCTCTCCTATGAAAATTCCATCCCCTTCACACACGGCCCCAGGCATGACTTTCCCATGGATTTCCTGGCCTTTAAGAGCTGCGCAGAAATCTTTAAGAGGCTGACCTAAGACTTCATAACAGCTCTCAACTCCCTCAAATAGAGAGAGACAGGGAAATCCTTCAAGATCTAAATAATGGGACAAATCTAAACGCATGGCTATCCTTTGCCGGGGTCACTCTTTTCTTCCTTATGTCTGGAATCGCAAATTTCCCAACGCTGGTAGAGACTCGAGTGATTCGAACTGAGTTGAATGCCCTGAAATTCAATTTGGGTCAAAGGGCGTAGTAGATTCCCCGATTCCCCTATGCTGACAAAGCTTCTTTTATCCTCATCTTTTTCGTCCATAACTTTATCTTATAGGAACCAGTAAGAAAGTAGACAGTTTTGATTAGAATTCTTTCTTTTTTGTAGAATCAAGTTGAGACGGACTCCCCGAGTGGGTTTTTGCGCCTTGATTAATATAATTCCGGAAAAAGATGTCGCTCCACTGCCTCAATCAGGTTATGTATGATTTTGATGTGTACTTCCTGAATCCGCTCTGTTTTCTTTGTGGGTACCTGAAAGCAAACATCACAACCATTCAACATCTCTCCGCCGGTGGGGCCGCTTAATCCGATCACCTTTACCTTCTTTACCTGTGCCGCTTGAATGGCTTTAAGGATATTCTTTGAATTTCCGCTCGTTGAGATTGCTAACAGAGCTCCTCCCTCTTTCCCAAAGGCATCTACCTGCCTTGAAAACACATCTTCATAGCCAAAGTCGTTGGCAACACAGGTCAAATGTGAAGGATCGGAGATTGAAAGAGCGGGTAATGGGCGCCTGTTCTTACGGTAACGGCCGGTAAACTCCTCCGCAAAGTGCATCGCGTCACAAGTGGAGCCCCCATTACCGCAAGACAATACTGGAAGCTCCTTTTCAAAAGCGTTCACGAGAATTTCAACCGCCAATTCAAACTTTGTACCGAGGTCTTCCTGGCTAAGAAATTCCTGCAATATTTTTCCGGCTTCGGCAAGCCCGTTGAGCGCGGATTGAGATGAAGAATTTTCTAACATGATTTTCTCATTTCTTTTGAAATCCAAATTTTGGACCGGTAGTGGTTTTTTCTTGCTTCCTATAAGCTTCTGCCCGCTCGCGGACCATGTTTCTGCGCAGATTTAAGATTTTAGGATTGATTTCATCCGCCTTTAATTGGGCATACATTTGGTAAACCTCTCTAAGAGGCTGGGAATTTTCAATTTTTGGGTAAGGTATTTTTTGAATGCAACGTCCGAGGGTGACCAGGGATTTCCCCTTATTTTCCAGCATAAGATGAACCGTTGCCAAATTGCGGCATAAGACGATATCCAAATCCGCGAACCCTAGATTTCCTTCTGCTTTTTCATAAAACTTTAGAGCGTTTTTCCAATCCTGCCCCTTCAAGAAATAATTACCCATTTCAAAGTGCAGGAAGGCTTCTTTAGGGCCATCAAATCCGAAATTGAAACCAACCAGCCATAAAAAAACAAACCATCGAATAAACATTTTCACTCCCTGTGAAATTCCGAACAAAAGAACCAGCCAAGGTCCTGAGAGCTATCGAGTCAGAAAAACTTGGTCCTGACAACTAACTACTAAAACATTCAATATATCGTGGGTTTTGTTAAAATGCACCCGTGAAACCAGCGATAGTGCTCCTTCTACTCCTCCCCTTTTTGAGAATTGCCAGAATTGGCTGCGAATCTTCAGCAGTCAAAATTCTGTCTTCTAGCCCTGAGGAATCCTTATTACTGCGTTCAGGGGACTCAATGGTGATGACCAGTGTACCCCCTGGGGAGTTTTTCTTTGGCTCCCATGATTCTTTGCATAATCGCGAGGAAAAGCCCTCCTTGCTCGTGCAAATGAGTACCTTCTGGATAGATCGTTTTGAGGTCAGTCGAAGCCAGTACGCTACCTGTCAGAAAGCAGGTGCCTGTCCTTTAGCTATTACCCAAAACCTGGCCTACCTCCCGCAGGCAGGTTTACCTATGACTTCAGTTAACTGGATGGAAGCTCGCACCTATTGCCAATGGCTAGGGATGGACCTACCCACCGAGGCTCAGTGGGAATATGCTCTGCGAGGCCCTCTCTCCATGACATATCCCTGGGGCAATTCCTTGCTCTCATCACCCTCCAGAACACTCACCGCTTTTCAAATCTCCTATCCTGTTGACCGATCCTCACCTGCTTTAACCAGCCTTACGGCCAACGTCTCAATCAGTTCACAGGGTGTCTATTCAATGAGTGGCAATGTCTCTGAATGGATACTGGATAGCGCGAAAGTTGATGATGACGGAAATCTTTTACCCCGAGTTCTTAATAAAACAGAAGAGTCTAAACGCAAAAGCAGAAACTATATTTCTCCCAGTGATTCGGACTTTCGAATCATAAAGGGCGCTCATTTCAGGGTACGGTTTCCGGGATACCAACGGGGGAGCTTTCGTAGAGCCGGGGCGAGTCTTCACCGTGCCGACACCCTTGGGTTTCGCTGTGCGGCAAAGGTCCCAGCAGCAGTTCATTAGAACAAATTGAACCTCGCTACAATCAAAGAGCTGCCTGGCTGGAGTTCGTCTTAGACTCGCTAAAGACCATGAATCACCCCCTCAAGAGGGTTGACACATGCTCGTACTCTTTTAGAATTGAGCCTTATCCTATCCTTACGTAGGAAAGATTGGAATTTTCCATGAAATTGCTCCCGTTCTTATTAACGCTTTGTGTGAGTGCCACCTCCATGGCCAAGTCTCCAGTTGGAGTCTTTGAAAATCTTTATCCGGATACCCCTACCTCCAAAGGTCTTCGAATCATGAATTTCAATACCTACTTTCTCTATGACATGGAAGACGACCCCAACGTAGAAAAAGACCAGGAGTTTAAACCCTCTGATTACACGGCTAAACTCAAAGGAATTGCCGATGCAATCAATCGAAACTCACCCGATGTCGTAGGTCTTCAGGAAGTTGAAAACCTCAGGGTGCTCAAAGATCTAAATACCTATTTGAACCGGAACTATAATATTCTCCATTACGAGAGTAGAGACTCGTTCACCGGTCAGGATGTAGCCCTTCTTTATGATCGTACTGTACTGGCCCAGGCATCTAAGCTACGATCCAATCTTAGGTATTCCGCAAACCTTTTAGATCGCAAGGGCAAAGTGCTTGTCAAAGATCAGACCTTGACCAAAGGAATTCTGGAAGTCTCCCTGAAGGTGAAGGCAACCAATGAAGTTCTAACCTTTCTTGTAGTTCATCTCAAATCACAACTCGGTGGCTTCACTTCTGATATGAAGCGCATCGCGCAGGCAAACACACTGCGCCAGCGCATGGATGAGATTCTCCAGGCGGGAAAGAAGAAAATCTTTCTCCTGGGTGATTTCAACGATA
This sequence comes from uncultured bacterium, assembly GCA_964539825.1. Taxonomy (GTDB): domain Bacteria; phylum Muiribacteriota; class UBA6191; order UBA6191; family UBA6191; genus CAZIKF01. Next base: position 36,397 of record CAZIKF010000026.1, on the reverse strand, counting down.
TTAATCCCTCAGCGGTAATTAAAATGGTTACGGGCGAAAGCCGCTATGAATATGATTATGACGCAAAGTCGCAGGTCCTTTTCTATGACTTGCTAGTGGATTATTCGCGTAAGGATAATTTCACCTACAAACACCAGAAATTCTTAAAGGCGGGAAACAAATTCCGCTACCTGGGTACCTTCTATTCACGCATTGACTATATCTTCGCTTCCCCCTGGGTAAAGGACAGAAGCAAGGACGTATATATCGATCAGACACACTCAGGTGATGTTCCGTCAGAAGAATTTCGTCCCGAGGACGAAAGAGTCGTGATTGGCTCTAATGGAGAGGTAGAGATTTTCAACTCCGATCGATTTCCCTCTGACCATTACCCTGTAATCATAAATTACAAGATTAACTAGCCATAATCACAGGAATCTTACGTATTGAATCTGATTCCGGGGTACTCCCAGAAGAGAGATGGGCTCTTTTCCATCATAGAAATAGAAGATTCCGCCGCAGGATCCCAAAAACTGCATCTTAGTACGATAGACCCTTCCATAGACTTTAATCACACATCTCTTAAATTTGTCATCATTCAATATGTGTTCCGCATGGATGATTCCAAGTAAGCTGATTAGAACTAGAACACTGGACAAACAAAAAGCTAACGTAAATTTGTGCTCCAGACACGACGAAAACCAAGCCTCGAAGGGAGCTTTTTCCTGCCTGTATGTATAGAAAATACAAACAAGTGCCAAAGTACAAGACAGCAGCACCGTCAGGGACCCTATCCCCAAAAAGAAAAGTTGAAGGAGAGGGGGTAGGATCCTCATGAACTGATCCATCCCGAAGCTGAGCCAGTAAGATAACTGGTAAAAGATATAGCTAAGGGTGAAGAAAACAGAAGTTGGCAACGCTAAACCCAGCACCGCCGGGCCCACATCACGCCAAACTTTACGGTCAATTAAGCCAGAAAGAAAAGGAGCCTCAATGGACATTTGAGTATCAATCTTTCCAAGTTCGGAAGCGTGCCTTCCATTTTTGAATCCAAGACAGTAGAACCTGTTTATTTTTTTCAAGAATCACGCCTATGACAAGGAGTATGGCACCCAGAATCGCGATTCCAAGGATTCCCGTTGAGACCTGTAGCAGAACCTGTCGAATCACGAAAAAGATTACCGAAAAGAAAAACACCAGAAGGGTGGAAAAAAGCTGCAACCTTGCTTGAAGATAGATAGCCAGCCAGCCTCCCAGGATACAAAGACCCCACAAGAAGAAGAGATGTTCGGATTGTGTACGAAAGACAAGCTCATAAAGAGCTCCTGAGTAGAATAGAAAGTTCCCGACTACCTTCAAGCCCTGAAGCCGGGATTTATCAACTTTGCTTTCAATACAACGGGCATACCATAGAATTGAAAAGCCCATGGAGGCGGTTATCAACTCCAAAAAGAGATCATGGTTTCCAGCCAGGGTATATAGAGCCAGGTTATAGCAGGCCAGGCCTAGAAGGCGGGAATAAGAAAGAGTGCTGGTATCCTGAAGAAACTCATAAACAAGGCCCGCTGCAAGAAATATCCACGGGTTTGAAGACTCGCTGAATTCCTTAAAAACACTGATAAGAGGGAGAATTCTGGCCAGAATTTCAAAAGGATGCCGGTAAACATCAAAGGACTCTGGAAGCCTTCTTGAAAGATACTCAAGTCCCAGGGCCAACCCCAGGAGAACAAGCGAGGAATAACCGGAGGGTTGAATGAATCCCAGGTGTTTTAGAAAGAAATAGTCCATTGCGAACAGAGCGGCCGAGAGATAAACCAGGTTTCCCCACCCTTTTACTCGAGCATGCATGAAAAAGAAGCCTGAAAGACATCCCAGGCTAAGCAGGGCGTCTCCAGTATCTCCTGAGATGAGATACAACGGTATGGAGATTAGAATCAAAGATCCCAGCCCTTCCCATAGCCATCGTCTATCCCCAAGAGAGGTAAGCAGTAGGACCGTTCCCGCAATCAAAAGAAAAGGACCCCAATAACTAAACTGGATGGTATTGATTAAAATCCCGCACAGCATGATCAAACCGGTTCCCCATACCGCTCTTATGCGTAGGGAGTAGAGGTAAGCTCCAAGGACGAGTAGAGCCAGAATCCACTGGATTTGAAGATTCTGCTGGACAAAGTTCACAATGGCTTCAGTGGTGACCACAAAAAGGGATAAAAATCCAGCCAGGCTAAGAAGCTTCCAGGATGAATCGGTGGCAAAAAAACGGGAACTGAGGATGAGAAAGAGAAGCAGCGAGATCACGACTTCAACCAACCTGCCATCACCATCCAGGGGACCATGCCACAGGAAGCCGAGCCAAACCGGTATGAGCAGAAGACCCGCCAATTCCAAATCCAAGATCAGCATGAAGGCGCCTATGAGCCCCAATAGCATCATGAGGGATAGGATCGCAACATTGAGTCCCGGTGAAGAAAGATGGAAGAGCCAGAATGGAAGTGCCAAACAGGCGAAGCCAATCGCTGGAATTCTAAGATCACCCGGGAGCCAGAAAGGCGTTTTGACCAAAAACCGGGTCCAGGTATTTTTAGACGCTCCTAGCAGAAACAAGGCAGAGATCACGCAGCAAATCCACAGGGGAATTCCTCCCGACCGAAAGGAAGCCAAAATCGATTCGGGATGATTAAACATGGCCGGCAGCGTAGAGATTTTGGAGAGGGACGAGCTAAGAACCAGATCTTCGCGTAAACCCAATAAGGAGAGCAAAAACAATCCGAGACTGGCATAGAAAATTTGAGCCCGATGGTAGGCTTTTGCCAACAATAGAGAAGGCAAGGCATAGACTGAACTAAGCAAAAGTCCTGGTAAGGAGCCTACAAATACAAGGAGCACTAAATAACTTTGTATTGAGTCCACCAGGGTTGATTCCCCGGGGCGTATCCCAGAAAATTTACGAATCCAACAGGGATGCATCCAGATCAGAATAAAAACCTGCGCAAAGAGAAAACCAAACTCAAAACCGAATTCGGGCCTCAGCCACTGTAGAATGATTAGTGCCGTGGTTTCCAAGACGAAAAAGTGTAAGAATTGCGCCAGATAGCGCCTCTCCAAAACGATCAGTAAAAAGCTGGTGATAGTGAAAATTACCAGCTTTAGGACGAGGTGTTCAGGTAAGACAATTTGCCTTCCCGGGAAAGCGGAAAACCAAAAGAGCCAGTCAATGGATGGGCCTATAGAGATAAAGTGCCAGAAGGCTTTCATTGAGCCTAAGAAGCAGAGAACCAACGCTAGCCGTGACATTGGATTCCAACTACGATTCCTTGCAAAGGGAAGGCAGGCCAAACAGAGAAAAATCCCTGTGAGAGTCTCAAACGCGAATCCAGGACTTAACTCCCTGAAACAACCCCTGGCCAGAATAAGTCCGATTTCCAAATCGATCAGGGGACGGCGATCCTTTTGGCGGACAAGGAAAAGTCCAGCGGCAAAAATGGCGCAATGAACTCGTAAGCCTTCCTGGTAGTCGAAAACTCCAAGTAAAAGAAACCAGGTAAAAACCAAGATTTGTGAGATCCCTTCAACACCCCAGCGCCTACACCAAAAAATCTGGAACCAAATGAGAAAGGGTAGTACGAATAGTCTTTGCTGAATCGAAGGTTGGATACTTAAAAGTTCTAAAAAAGATGGCAGCAAAAACCATAGTATCGAACCAAGGCCCAGACCAAGCAAAGATCTGAGCGGGTGGGTATCAAAACGATTTGCTCGATGAATGGCATAGACAAGAAATAAGGAACTTGCATAGAGCAAAGCATGAGAGCCCGCTACCAGACAAACTGCCAGATTCAAACCATAAGCTCCGTAGATAAAAGAGAGATGGGCACTATTTTCCAAACGAGGAAACAGAACTCTGGCCAAGATGAAAAGATAGAGAATTCCCCCGCTGCTGACAGGGTCCAGAACAGGTAAGTAAGCACAAAACAGGGTCCACGACAAAGAGAGAAACAGGGTCCATGGCAGCCTTTGTACTCCCTTTTGGAGTAAGAAAATCAGCCATATAAACAAGGAGCCGGAACCTATGAGTAAGAGGGATTGAAACTTATAGGTAACCAGGCTGGTCAAAGGGAACAGGAGGCACAATAACAAGTAGGCTGGCAGGAGCCGTTTGAAGTCCGGGGCATAATGCCTTCGTAACGGCTCCAAAAGAAAGAGAGAGCCGCCCAGGGTGATGAAAAAGTATAGGGGATCCAGGGCCAGATGAACCGAGAGCACCATAGGAAAGGAAAAGCATAAAATTCCAGCGAAGATGCGTGGTGACTGGATAAGATTCATACCCTTGCGAAGCCCCCATTCCATAGACGCAACAAGCAAGAGCCCGCAAAGGGTTAACATAAACTGTTCGAGGGATTGAAATTGCTGCCACCAGAACAAGGTGTAGAAGATTCCAGCTCCAAAGAGTAGAAACGCTCCCAAAAACAAGAACCAATTCACGCTTAATTCATCTCGAAATGTCTCCCAGACCTTCTCTAAGACTCCTGAGGATTTATCAGGCTCCTTTTGAGCTTCTTCTTTTAACCTGGGCGAGCTCACCGGAGGAATGGGTACGCCAGAGTGGGGAAGTATTGCCTCAGCAGGTGGAGTTTGAGCAGGTGGAATACGGCTCCCTGGCTCGGGGTACAATACTTCCAGAATATGGGAAAAAACTGGTGGCTGGTGCCCATAGGCAGATAAATTCTCCTGCAGGAGCTGGCCTATTTCCTCCCTCTCTTTGTCGGTAGAACCTGACGCTGAAATCCGGGGAAGCTGATCCAGGAGTATTTTCTCTAATTGATGAAGAGTCTCAAGATCAATGCCCTTATATTGACCTCCGTTGCGAAGGCATCTTTCCCTTAACTCATGGACACGCTTAAGCCCATTGAAAAGATGAATTTTCATGGATTCAGGACCTTATATCCCCTTGCGAAAGTCCTGTAAAATCACCCTGCTCGCATTCTTTCCAGGAGTTCCCATCACGCCTCCTCCAGGATGAGTCCCACTCCCACACATATACAGACCTCGCACAGGAGTACGGTGATCGGCGTATCCGGGAACAGGTCTCATAAAAAACATCTGGTCGAGAGTCATTCTCCCATGGAAAAGATTGCCTCCCGTCAGGGAATATTCCTGTTCCAGATCTAGTGGTGTGATTACTTCTCGGTGTAATACCGCAGAGCGAAGATTGGGCGCGTACTCGTAGAGAATTTTCATAACCCGATCGGCATACTTCTCCTTCTCTTCTTTCCAATCCAGTCCTTCTCTCAGAGAATAGGGGCCGTATTGGGAGAAAATATTCATGATGTGCTTACCCTCCGGCGCAAGTGTATTATCAAGTACGCTGGGGATCGTGCACTCAAGAATAGGAGCCTGAGAGGGTCTACCCGCCACGGAATCTGCATAAGCATCCTCGAGGTACTGAAGAGATGGGCAGAGATGGATTGTTCCCTTGTGCCATGCAGATGGGGTCTTTCCTGGACATGCCTTGAAATCGGGAAGCTCCCCAAGGGCAAGATTAATTTTTACAGAGGCACTGTCGTAGTTGATCCCTTCCACCTGGCTGAGAAACTCCGCAGGCAATTCATCTCTTTGCATTAATTTGCGAAAGGTTACATTTGGATCGGCGTTGGAAATCACCATTTTAGCCCTGAACTCATTTCCCTCAGAATCACAGACCCCGGTGGCTCGTCCACCTTGAGTAAGGATTTTTCCTACACCTTTACCGGTAAAAATCTCCACGCCTCTGGAGCGGCAAGAACTTGCCAGGCTTTCACTTAATCCCCCCATCCCGCCACGCATGTATCCCCACACACCTCGTACACCATTACACTCTCCCATCACATGATGAAAAAGCACATAAGCCGTACCGGGCATACTCGGGCTGGCATTAGCTCCTATTACGGCGTCTGTTGCCAGGGTTACCTTTAGTTCTTCACTCTCAAACCACTGATTCAGAAAATCCGTGGCTGACCCGGACATAATTCTCACGATGCGATCCCACCCCTGGGCCAACTCTTTTCTACGCTTCAATGCAAAGAGACCGTAGGTGCTTAAATCGGAAAGGCTAAGCTTTCCAGGATTGGGGGGGATAAGATCCATCATTGGTTCCAGGATCCCGGAAAGTTCATCCAGACCGGCTTCATACTCAGGATAGCGGGCTGCGTCTTTGGTGCTGAACTTGGAGATTTGCTCCTGGTTCTGCTTCTGGTCCGGCCCCAGGATGAGATAACGTCCATCAGGAAAAGGAGAGAAACTGGAAGGTATTCTCGGCAGCATTTCAAATCCAAATTTTTTCAGTTCCAGGTCCTTAACGATCTCTGGTTTGAACAGACTATTCACGTAAGATAGGCTCGACACCTTAAAACCCGGCCAGGTCTCCTGCGTTACCGCACACCCCCCAACAACCTCTCTGCGCTCAAACACCGCGACTTTCAGACCTGCTTTGGCTAAATATCCAGCCGTCACCAGACCATTATGCCCGGCACCAATTATGATGGCATCAAATTGTGAAGTGCTCATTGAGTCGCCTCCCTATTCAAAGAATTTGGAAAATCATCCTAAACCAATTGATTGTGGAATCATAGATTCCAAGAATCAGAGGAATCAAATGAGATAAGGGCAGAGCACTATTGTCTTAATTCTTTGCTCATTCCGCCTCATTCTTCAAGCCTACCCGAACGACAAGGGCTACAACCACCAGGCTGATAAGCACCCATGAGATGCCCCAAAAAACTGTTGTTCCGCCGATTTCTTCTGCCAACATACGGGCGTCTGAGCGAAGATAAGACCGCAGCAATACGTCACTGTAGATGTCTAATGGTGCATATATCATAGAGGTTAGTCCAATGATCCGCAGGAGCATATCATTGAATCTATCGCTGAGCTTTCTGGCGGAAAATACCAGGAAAACGCCGGTGAGAAGGCAAAAAAGATACCCCCAGCTAGCCCCGACACCACCCTTAAAGGGCGACATATAGAAGAGAGTCAATCCAGTCACCACCAGACCCAGAGAAAACATCACTTCTCGATCTCTTCTTGTGCAGGCTGCCAATAAATAAATCAATGCTCCCCAGCATAAGGAGCCAAGATAACCGGCGCTCAGGGTAAGAAATCGAATCCCGCCGCTGGATTTAACATGACCGCCTTGCAGTGCGCTAACCACCATTTCATGTACCCTGCCCCCGGTGATTATAGTCATCAGGGCATGGGAAGATTCGTGAAAAAAAACCACTAAGAGTTTGAGTGGATATAGAAAAACGCTATTCCAGAGGAGAATCACCACGGTCAGGGGAATCAATAAGAAAAGGAATTTACGCATCGCTAATTGGCGTAAACCGGCAAGTGATACAAAGGCAGACTACCCTCCTGAAGTCTGAGCCGAACCCTTATAGAATCAGGTCTGGGAGCTTGCGGAACCTTACCCATGGCTTCCAGTATCTTTCCAATTCTCAGGCAATGATTGTAATATTGGTTGATCAGCACAAAGACAGATTCGGGTTTCTTCTTATACCTGGATTCTTCTAAAAAAATTTCGTGAATCTCCTTTGAAAACCGAAGAAGTTCCGCTTGTGAAGGTAATTCTGAACCCTTCACCTCTATATCAATATTGGAGAACAACTCGTCATAAATGTCCAGGCGAAAGGAAAAGTCGGCCTCGGCCTTCTTTCCCAGCTCCTTTTGAACATAGGCAAGATGACCCACACACTGCGCAATGCTCCCGAGGGAACTCTCCTCACACTTGAAGAAAAAATCCTCTTTCTCCAATCCTTCCAGATGCCCCTCTAAATAACTTCGTGCTTCGATGAGTTCCTCCATCAACTCGGAGAACTCATACATCATATTTACGCTGTCTTGATCCGAGAGGTATTCTTCCTTATTGAGTAAACTCATCTTTGATGATTTCCTTGGTTGAACCTTCATATAATACACCAAGTTTAGCCCATGTTAGGAGCCGGAAATCAACCTAAACACTTGCATTTTTTAAGGCTGACGGGCAAACCAATAGGTTTTCGGTATAATGGTGGCATAAAGGTACAAGCCGCCGATTGGAGTCCAGCATGACCAAGAAGTATGACTCACGTTTTTCTTTACCCAAACAAGAAGAACTCCACACCTATATTTCCATTATAATTTTAGACAAAATGCTGAAAAAGAATCGAGCTTTTCCAGTCATGTTGGAAGGTGATGATACCCACCTTGAATACATCTTTGACTTTTTAGTGAAAAACGGGGTTATGGATGTAGGGGATGACTCCTGTTACTTTCCTACCGACAAGGGAAAGAATCTCTATAAGACCTTTCTTAAAAAATATACGGAGTTTGTAAAAATTTATGACGTGTTTTGCGCAGTAGACCTTGAAGAGGGGATTTTCGGATTTGAGAAGAGTTTCGATTACGAAGAGGATGTATTCGTGAACTATCTTGAAGATGATCGATTTGTCGATTTACGTGTGACGGTATGCGAATTCAAAGGAATCAATCCTTTTGAAATGGTCTTTCTTTCCTTTCTCAAGGAAAAGCGATTTCGAGAACCTAAAGACCGATCGGTCGTGTCGGGAAGTGAATCCTGGCAGCATCGAACGGTCTATGGTGAAATTTTTGAAGAGATCGTCCAGATCCTCAACCTGTCCCTGCACCATGAAGAACTGGGGTATGAAGATGAGGAAGGTGTTGTCAGCGGAGAAGATGTCATTAAGGATGTGATCGAAGGGGGAATGGACCTGGCGCGCAAAATTCACGAACACCAGAAGCGAGTGGATGACAGGGCCGATCAACTTGCTTCCGAAAATCAGGATGAGGAAGAGGAAATTATTGAAACCAGGGTCATTGAAGAGGATTGGGGGCCTGATTACTTCGATCCTTATTATGATCCTTATTATTATTCACCGGTCTGGGATATCGCTTTAATCGGACTCATCCTTCTGTGAACCTGATTGACCTGCCTACCCCGGTCCGACTTTGTGTGACGTTTTTTTTGCTGTGCATCGCCATGGGCGTAGTGCAGGCTCAGCTATACCTCAATTTGACTGTCAAGAGCGACCCGAATTCACTGTTCCCTTCATACCAGGATATCCAGGATCATTTTTACGTAAAGAAAGTCCCCATTCTTCGCAGAGCTATAGATACAAATATGTCCAAATATGTGGAAACCGAGGAAGACCGAGAAGCTTTTTACCAATTTATGAAGGATAAGGCACCTCAAGATCAATACGAAAAGGTCCTTCAGCCCATTTTGGAGTTCTCTTGCGTGGATTGTCATTCGCAGGGTGGAGAAGCTTCCTTTGCTGACTATACCAACTATGAAGGAATACGCGCTAAAGCCATTTTCTCTTACTGGCCCTATATCCGCCGCCGCCTGCGGATTTCCCATCCTCACATGTTGGCGATTCCTCTTTTTATCCTGCCCCTGGCCCTGGGTCTCTGGTTTACGCCTTTATCCGCAAGAGTGAAAGGAATACTCATGTCTTTGCCATTCGTGGGGGTTTTAGTCGATATCAGTTCCTGGTTCCTGACGATGGCGGTTCCGACAGGATCGGCACTAATTGTATTGGGCGGGGGAATCACGGCCGGATCCGTGGTTATGATCCTGTTGGCTGAACTCTATTTTCTTTGGTTCGTTCGAAGAAAAAGTTCATAAACTTCAGCTCCTTCTTCCATTCCTGAATATCGCCGGGTATCGAGCCAACAAATTGATCGTCCTTCCATAATCCTTCCCGTATCTGCCCGTCGGAACTGATGAAAGTACCCAGGCCGTTCTTGTAGCCATCCCTCCATTGTCCGATGTACTTTTCACCACCAGCCCATGTATATCTACCCATTCCATGTTCCAGTCCATGTTTCCACTGGCCCCTATATCCCTCTCCATCTGACCATTTGGTAATACCAAGTCCATGTCGTTTCCCCGATTTCCAGGAACCTGAATAAGAATATCCCACCGGTGCATAATAGGTTCCTTCACCCTCTCGAAGACCATCTTTGAACCTCCCTACATAGCGCCCTTCATTGTGGTACATCAGCTCCCCCCGGCCATTGGGCCTATCTTGGATGTACTCACCTTCATACTCATCGCCATTTACCCAGTGATACAATCCCGAACCATGCATTTTTCCGTTCTGCCAATCACCTCTATACCAATCTCCTGAGGCCCATCGATAGGCACCTTTCCCATAGTAGTCATCCTCTTGCCAGGCTCCTTCATAGAGCTCTCCATTGGGAAAAACCATCCGACCTTGCCCTTGTCTCTTCCCTGCTTGAAACTCCCCTTCGTAGATTCTTCCATTGCTATATACATACCTGCCTTCTCCATGGACCTGGCCTTCTTCATAGTTGCCCTCGTAGATGCTCCCATCGCTGAAAGTGTAAACCCCGGCCCCATGGAAAAGATCTTCTTTCCACTCCCCTTCATAAACTTCACCATTGGAAAAGGACATTTTTCCTATTCCCGAGCGCATTCCCTGGGTATATTCACCTTCAAAGCTCTCTCCATTGACCCAGTTGAAGACCCCTTTTCCGTTTCGCTTTCCATCCATAAAACTGCCTACGAATCGGTCACCTCCTGGCCATGTATAGGTCCCCTGACCATCAAATTGATTGTTTTTCCACTGCCCTACATACACCTCACCGTTCATGTAGAATAAACTACCTTCTCCATTTCGCTTTCCTGAGCGAAACGTGCCGATGTAGCGGTCTCCATTTGAATAGGTATGACGGGTGAATCCATCTAAAGAAGAGAGATCCTTCTTACCCTTTCTCCGGGAAAGTTTGATGGTGGGTGGCTGATGGGTCCTTGCGGCAATGCTGTCTATCTGTAGGTGTGGAATCTCTGGGCCAGATGCTTTGCCATCCGTTGTCTGTATTTTTTCTGGAGGCTGCTCTGACTTACCAGGCTGTTGATCCTGTGGTCCTGTCTTTTGTGGGGTCTGGCCCTCAGCCGTCTGCGCAGTTTCCAGCTCACTTTTATCATCTTTTCTACTTACCCACTGTTTTTTCTTAGGAGGAGGAAGTTTCGCAAAAAGGATCCCCCGTCCGGCCTTGTAGGACTCAATTTCAACGTAGGAAAATTTTACAATTTCCTTTTCATAACGAAGATAGAGAACCGCTAATCCACCAAGGACCCCTGCAAAAAAAAGCTTACGAAGGAAGTAGCCCACAAATCCGAAAAAGCCATCATAAAGCGGCTCTTTCCGACCGGATTGTCTTCTTGATTTTTTCTTAGGTTTACTGGGTTTCACCCGCGCTGGTTTTGGCTTGTCAAAAATTTTAAACTCGGGTACCGAATCCTCTTCTGAAGGTAGGGATTGTTCTTCTTCAGGGGGGTGCTGATATGTCTCCGACATCGCCGGATTATAGGCATATTGCACCTGTTCGTGCTCGTGGCTACCGGCTTCTGCGGGTACAGGGCTTAATTGAGGAGGCGGGGGTGAAGAGACCGGGGGCGGCGGTGCGGATACCAGGGGCGGGGGTGAGGAGATCGGGGGTGGCGGTGAGGAGATCGGGGGTGGCGGTGAGGATTCTGGGGGAGATGGAAAGGTTTGAATGGGCTCCTGTTCTTCAACCAGGCTTTCCACAGGAATCAACTCTGGTGTGGAATTCGGTGCCTCGCTGGAATCTACTTTAATTTCTGGCAACTCCTCAAAAGTCTCCGCATCATCCATCTCAGCGGAGAAATCTGGTATTTCATCCTCCTCCTCGTCCCAATCCAGATCGATTGCCTCACGAAAGGCCTGTTCCGTTTTTATTTTCTGAACATTTTCCTTATAGGAGTCATAAAGTGCCCAGGCTTCAGGTCGTTCAATTTCTTTGAGAGCCGCCATAGCCATTTCAAAAACTTCGGGGTCTCCACTCTCAAGCTTCTCTTTCAGAAGAACCAAAGTGGTCTCGACGTTCTCCAGGCTCAAAACCACAGATGCCATGTTCTGGACCCGTTCCTCCTTATCAAGCATCAATGCGTCGAGCAGCATGGGAATTTTTCGATTGGATTGAAGCCCCCCCATCCCCTGAATAGTATTAGCGCGGATCCTCTCATCCTTATGTTTTAGAAAGGGAACCAGAACATTGAAGACTTCCTCATTATCAAATTCAGCTCCAAGCAATCCCAGGGTCTTGGTGAGTTTAGAAATCACATGGGGATGATGCTCAATTTTTAATCGCTTTATGAGTTCGGGGACGGAGCTTGTGATACCTTCGCACTCGAAATACTCAATCGCTCGAAGACGCTGTTCGAAACTATCATCGGATAAGCGTTCATAGGCAGAATTTTCGGCACCAAGAGGACCCTCAAGATTTTTTAGTCCCGGATACCTTTCTTTGAGGTGATAGAGTGATGTCTGGCCGTATGCCGCCAGCTCGGCACCCAGCTCATATTTAGCTACGCGGTTCAGAAACTCAATCGCTTCTGGTGTCTCCATCGTAGCCTGTTTGGCGATCTCCTGGATTGCGTCAACCCGGGTCCGGAGGTCCATGTCTGAACTGGCTAATTCAATCAGGGAAACAATGTCTGTCATTTCAATTTCTCAATTTTGAGTTTGCTTAATCTTCGACAGCTCATGACCTCTAAGTATAGAGCTCGATCTCTTTTAGTTTATTCACAATAGAGGGAATTAAGTCCTATCGCTCAGCAAATTCCCTTTGTCGCCCTAATCTTTTCCTGATGCGGAGCTAAGAAATCCGTGGTTGAGTTCCGAAAACCTACCCAAAGTCGAACAAAAATTTTTGAATCAGGCTACTTTATGTCTTCAGAAATCCTTAATACATCCGTGCCTTACGATCTAGAAAAAGAACCGCTCGAGGAATTTTTTGCCTCTTTTCATAAGGCTTCCCAACAGCGAAAGCAGGCCGTTCTCAATCTTTTAATTAAAGCGCCTGAGCCTTTTGTCTCCAAATATCTGCAATATTGTAAAGATCATTATTGTGAAGCCAGCATCTCCAATCTGCATTTTCTGCTTTCCCATCCGAGATTTCTCTACAGGGAGTTACTTCTTGTAACACTCGAAATGATCCGATCCCCGCGGAGCGTAGATTTTCTATATCACTACTCTACGAACTGTACACTCCATCTGAAAAAGCGGGTTCTCTCCGCGCTAAGGTCATTTCCCCAGTCAAGAGCACATCCAGTGCTAATTGAGTACCTGGCACAGGAGGAAGTAGAACTAAAGCACCTCGCTCTACAGGTTATTTTGAACCTTGAAAACTTTGATAATTCGAAACTGCTTGAATCTCAGCTTGAGTCTCCTTTTCCACTCATCCGAAAACTAACCCTCAAAGCCCTGCATAGATTTGAGGGAAGTTGTTGGTTTCAGAGACAATTTTCCTACTTTACAAAACTTGAGCCTGCGGTCCAGAGCCTTCTTCTCGATCATGCGGGTGACTTTGACCTGGTCCTGAACTTTGATGAGCAGCTACAAACCTGCCAGGATTTCTCTGTTGAAGTGCTTCTCAAAATCCTCAAGCTTTTACCCGCGGAACTTGGGGCCACAAGCCAGGAATACTTGCTCCCACTTCTCTCCCATGAAGAGAGGCAGGTTCGGTTACTGGCTTTGAAAAATCTAAGTGGAAAAGTGGTCCGATCCAAGATTGTGGACTTCCTCATCCAAAGGATTGAAATCGAGACAAATCCAACTCTATTGGAGGCGATATTCCAGTGCTTTGATGGCATGGAAGAGCCACAAAAGACCGAACTTTACCTACGACTGGCTTCGAGCCATCTGGATAGAGTTAGTTCCTTCCTTCTTCCAGAATTTAAACTCAGGTTGGATGACTCACGAGTAGAGGAAATGATCTCCTGTTTCCTGGAAGATCCGTGCAGTTACAAGGCTGCCTTTGCTCTTCATCTTCTCGAAGATCCAGAACCCTATGAGAACTTGATAAGACCCCTGCTCAAGTCCCCCCGAAAACCAATCCAATCCCGGGCCAGGGAACTGGTAAAGATATTAGAACATAAAGATCTTGATAAAGTGTTTAGCGAAGCTCAGGAGCTCTTTGAAACAGGAGATTTCCCACAAGTTAGATGGACCCTTGAGGATTTTCTCAAGAACAGACCAGAAGACACCAAAGCATGGATTTTATATGCGAAGGCACAGGTGGCTGACTCCAATAAAGGCGGTGCCCGCGATTCCTTAAAGACACTCCTTCGATTCGACCCCGATCATGTTGCCGGTCTAAAACTCCTCGCCTCGCTTTATCTTGAATCCGGCGAGGCCCGAGAAGCCGCTCCTCTCTTAAAAAAAGCCGCCCATCATAGCAGTGGGGATCCTCAACTTCTCGAACAGCTTTTTTCCTGTTATCTCCAGCTAAATGAAATTGATCACGCATTGGAAATTTTCGAAAGTATTCCAACTCAATTCACCAATCCTGCCCTTTGTGAGAGCTTTTTTAGCGCCGCTCTGGATTCTTCTGGTTTTGAGTCCATTATCAAGCATTATCCAAACTATGAACGCTTATGTCTGAATTCCAATCCCCCCGTGGAACCCACGAGCAAAGCGAAGACAGCATATGGTATCGCGCTCTATCGTTCCGATCGGCCCAAGGATGCACAGAGGGTTTTTCAAGAGATAGTTAAAGCTTTTCATCCCAATGTTCAAAACATCAGCTGCCTCAAAGAAATCTTTCAAACCACCGGCGAACTCTCCCATGAAGAAGCCTACCTGGAAGGCTCTCTGAACACCTTTCCAGACGATCCATCCCAGGTTTCGAATCTTCTGGAGTTCTATTCGCATAACTTCCCAGAGAGATGCCTTGAAAGGATGGAGGTCCTGGATCCATCGGATTCCTTCCTCAGGGTCAAAGCTAGAACACTCAGAAAAGTAGGAAAGATAGAAGAAAGCACAGAACTCTTCGAGACTTTGTTTTTACAGAATTCATCTGACGAATCCATTCCCTTTGAGTTGGGCTTGAACCATTTTCAAAGAAACCAGTTCAAAAAAGCTCTGAAATATTTCCAGTACTATTCAAAACATCAGACTCAACCACAAAGACTCCATTATTACCTGAGTCTTTGTTATGAACGCCTTGGATATAGAGATTTATCCGCTAAACATCTTGTTTTCTCTTTACAGATTCGGCCGGTCGATCTCGATGCCTGGATACTTTATGTGGAAACTTTAGCCTATGGAAATGTGCCTGAGGAGCTTCTGGAATACCTCAAAGACGCGCAAGAAGTCCTGCATGATCACCCGGATGGACTAAAAAAATTAGGATCCTTCTACCAGGAACGAAAAGATTCCCTTGCTTGCCCAATTTTTGAGCGGGTAGCGGAGCTATGTCCTGATGATGATGAGGTCCACCTTGTTTTAGCAAATTACTATTATGAAGCCAAAAAGTACTCCAAGGCCTTTTCACACTTCCATAAGGTAAAAAAGGATCTCCAGGAGCCGCTTTTAGAAAGATATTCTCTATGTGCGGAACGCAGTCTAAATTATGCCGAAGCGTTTCATCTGTACCTGCGCCTTTATAAAGAACCGGAAAATCAAGAGATTCTAAAGCCTAAAATCCAAAACCTTGTTGCTCATAAAGACTCTTTCTATCACATTTGCGAACATGTGCCGGCTGAGGTACTAAGAACTCACGCAACCATACTAGAAGACTTTCCCCTCTTCACTTACAAGATGGCAGGAAGGAGCTTTCGTGATGGAAAGCTTTCGCCTGCTAAAACCCTGTTTGAACGCCTGAGGAAGTCTCATGGCGCGTTTCTCAGATCAGACTTTTTCCTGGCCATGATCTGCCTCCATCAAGATCACAAAGAAGAGGCCAGAACCCATTTGGAAAATGCTCTCCTGCATGAAGATCCAAAACCTGTACAAATCTACTCAATTCTGGGAGAAACCTCCTTTGACCTGGATGATTTTGAACGAGCTCGCCACTGTTTTATCAAAGTATTTCAGTCCGGAAAAAGGACTGTCGAAGCACTGGAATATCTTTTTCAAATCTATCGTCGTGAAAATCAAATTCAAAGATTTCTCCACCTCATTACGAGAGGCACGGAAAGACTATTGAACTCCCCATCCATTCGTTTTCTCGCTGGTAAAGCACATATGGAAATGGAGGAATTTGAACGAGCAAAGTCTCTTTTAGAGGGACTCCCTGAAAACTCGGCTTATAGGCAACAAGCTCTCTACCTTTCAGCCCAATGCTCGATGAAAATGGAGAACTTCAAAGATGCCCTTCAGGTTTTCAAGGAATTGGAGCCAATACAGGAGTCCTTGGAAGATTTTTCTTTTCAGTACGCACTCTGTCTTAAGTCTCTGCAGAGGTTTCCTTCTGCAATTCAGCAATTTACGATTGCCCTTGAATACCGTCAACGCAGAAGAGAAAGTCTATTGCAGTTAGTTGATACCCATATGAAATGTATGCGTCCCGATGAAGCTCTCCCCTTTTTCCTTGACGCCTGTGCTGAAAAGCTCCCCTTCGAAGAGTGTTACCAACTCTGTAAATCTCTCTACAGCCTGGGCAGATATGAGGACATGGAGAAGATTTATGATCTCTGTTATGAAGAGATTTTTGAAGCTCCTTCTTCGATGAAAAAAGGGGCCATCATCCAGGGTTTTCTTTTAGCTTTCTATAATCGACATGATTCTGAGAAACTCAATCACTGTACCCAAAGGTCCGCGAAAACAGAGCCAGTGATTCTTAGAGATTTTCTATCTCAGCGCAGTCTCAGCTCTGGTTTCCGTTTTGAATTGCTCAAACGAGTCTGTGAACTCATTCCTAAGGAACCGGCATTCCCCTATCACCTGGCGCGCTTCTACCATGCTGCAAAAAGGGTGGCGTTAGCCCGCCAGTACTTCGTCAAAGCACTTCATCTCTTGGAAGCTCAAGAGAGTGATTTGGAAATTCACTTTGAAACTCTGCGGGGACTGGCAACCATCACCTATGAGTCCAAGGAAATGGAGGAGTGCTTAAACTATCTTCAGTCTGCTACCGCCATTCGTCCCGATCATCCTGAAGTTTTAGAGAAGCTCTCTTATGTGCATGGACTTCGTAAAGAGCTGGATCATCAGGCAAAAGTGGACCAAAAACTATTTTTTCTGAAGTCTGATAATGCACTTGTCTCTAAACGTCTCTATTCCTGGTTTCAAAATAGCGGCGATCTACAAAACTCGATCTTTCATCTGAAAAACTATCTCAAGGAAAATCCTTCTGATGTAGAAAAGGTACAGTTGCTAGCGACACTTTCAAATCAAACAGGAATGCACGCGCAAGAAATTCAGGCTTATCAAATGTTGGAGAATTTAGGTATCGAGCTACCCGTAAATCATTTCTTAAATGTAGGTAGAGCGTACCTTGCCCTGAACCGAGAAGAGAAAGCCGCAGAGTGCTTTCAAAAATATCTCTCTAAGAATCCAGAGAACCAAGGACTTCATTTCCAGCTTGGCATGATCTATAAAAAACAGGGATTTCTGAAGAAATCAGTTTTTACCTTCCGTGAAATTCTGCGTAAAGACAATTCAAACACGACGGTTAAATTTGAACTGGCTAACGCCCTGTTCGAAGATAGAAATCTCCAGGAATCAAAAGAAATTCTAGAAGAATTACTTTCCATCAAACCCTATCACACTGCCGGTCGGGAGTTACTCGCTAAAATTCACTACAAAAAGGGCGAAAATCGTAGCGCTATGGAAATTCTGGACCAACTGCTCAAGGCAAATCCAGATAATGTTGAGGCTCGCTTGATGCAGGCCAGATTATTTCGATCTGAAGGAATGCTGGAAGAGGCTTGCGGGCTCTATGAGGAACTCTTTAGAAAAACCAGATCGGAGGAGTATCTTCTTGAACTTGGAGTCCTAAATCTTAAGTTGAACCGAAAGCATACAGCGCTCAAACATCTCCGGCAATTGGCCGATACTCCAGAATCCAAGTCTAGATTTACGCGAATGGCAAAGAGTCTGTTGAAGCGAGAGAAACTTGCCTAGATTCAAACTTCCGATAAACGAAGGTACATGGAAAACTTGAATCCAATCAGTTAAGATAAAACTTGGCAAAGAGACTACCGAGCGCTGGAATTATGGGGAAATTGACTCCAATTGAAAATGTTGAACCAGGAAAAATTCTTGACCAGGAAATTCTCGATGTAGATCGACAAAATACCGTCTACAATGCCGGAATTTATCTCACCACCGAAATCATCAATAACATCCTTTCCCTGGACTACCTTGAAATCGAAATCATCGACTCCAAGGTAAATACTGATGATTCGGGTTCCTCAGACGCCATTCCCAAAAGAGTCTTAAAGCCAGGCGACTATCTTTTCTTACAGGGAGAGCCCTCTACCAGCATCTACATTCTTAAGCGGGGAATTGTACAGATCATCGTCACGGCTGATCATCCCCCGTCAGAAGATCGCGAGAAGGCTAAGCGTTACGTCAGTGAAAATGGAAAGATTGTAGCCCAAATTCGCAAAGCAAACGTGAAAATCGGTGAAATGGGAGCCCTTCTTGATGGGATTCGGACCGCTTCAATCAAGTGCAGTACCGAGGTTGAAGTGACTGAAATCGCAACGAGCGAGCAGGCCTTCAAACATTCCATGATGCATAGTCCCAAGCTGGCTCTGGCCCTGATTTCCATGCTCGCGAACAGGCTGAGAAAATCGAGAAAAACCGCCGAGGGAATTGAAGTTTTGCATGGGGGCTTTCTAAAAAAAGTCAATCTCTATCAGGCGGCTTTTGAAAAGATGCGTACCTCCCTGATGGCTAAGAATGAATCACAGCAAAGTGTCTGGCTTACCAAGATTATCAATGAGTTTAAGAATATCCCCGCTCTCTCCGACAATCTCAGGTTTCGTAAACCCGATCTTGATCGTAAGAATGATATTCTTGAACTCAAGGAACAGATCCTACCCGCTGAGATGGAGACCCCCGTCAATATCAACACCTATCTGGCGCTAGCGGGTAGAAAACAGGAGAATTTCTTCATTTTGCGTAAGGGAAAAGTGGTAGTTCCTGATGAAGATACATGGGCAAAGATGTATTCGGTTCCCGGGCAAATGCTGCACCACCTTGAACCACTGTGTAATCCCACTGGAGAATTCAAGGGTTATCACCTCCTTGAACTGAAAACAATCTCACCCGTTCGGCTCTATAAGATCCCAATTCGGGATTTGGAAAAACTCTGTAACCAACACCCAAAACTGGCCCTTTTCCTGAGCAGATCACTGGCAAAGGAATTGGTTGCGGAAGACCATTATATCGTGGGTCTCCTTGAAATTTTTGATAAAGATATTGCTGTACTGGCAAGCGGAGATATCAACTATCGCCGTGGCTATAAGAAGCTGAATCGAGTTCTGGAAAAATTTACCAAAGACGCTCAACAAACTGAAGTTGAACGCAAACTAGCTATGCAAATGATGGAACAAGTTGAAAAAGACTACGCCAGTTTCAAAGATCAGCTAGTGAAGCTACATTTCAAGTGAGCCTAATTCCTGTGTAGGGCCCCTGTCAGAGCGCCCTGGACTGTCATTTGGCAGCGTTTCCCTCGTCAAAGGTGACTATGCCACCTTTTCCTCTCGAATCACTACCAACTAACAACCCTGAACACTCCGCCTGGGACCCTACACAGGAATTAGACTCACTTGAAATGCGGGGATGAGAGTTTACTTCTCTGACTTGCTAATCGAAAAACCAGGTGACTATGCCACCTTCTCCTCACGAATCACATTCAGCTAACATCCCTGAACACTCCGCCATACATCATAAACCCGAATCAGACTCACTTGAAATGCGGGGATGAACATTTTCTTTTCTGACTTTTTCAGCGAGAAGCCGAGGTGACGATGCCACCTTCTCCTCTCGAATCACAATCAGCTAACATCCCTGAACACTCCGCCATACATCATAAACCCGAATCAGACTAACTTGAAATGCTGGAAGGATAATTAAAACATCTCCCAATAAAAAGTGATGTGAGAGCCGGTGCGTGGTGTGGGGCAGGGTAGGAAGAAGTGGTGCATGTTGGTGGTTCGTGAGGAGGAGCTAGCATCGCTAACTTCGACGAGGGAAACGCCGACAGGTGCCGCTTATTGCTGCCCTGCTCCACACCTAAGCACCGGTTCTCACATCACAAAGTCACTTCACAGGAACAAATCCTGCCTCTTTGATAGCTTTTTTCCCTTCAGCGCTCTGGGAATACTTAAGGAATTCTGAAATTTGGTTCTTCTTCTTGTCACTGTAGTAAAAATAAAGCTTTTGACTGGCTGGATAATCGCCCGCGAGTATCGAGTCTTCATCAGGTAGAACCATGTGGGAACCAGAAGGGGCTTTCACTCTTAGAATTTTTATGTCCAGGCCAGAGTTCTTAATGGAGCCCAGGCTGCCGTAACCAATCGCTCCATGGGTTTGTGACGCTGCCCGCAAAACAGAAGCCAGGGTGGGAAGTTGGCTCATCTTCTGTGAAATCTCTTGATTATTCAAAACCCAGGATTGAAAAATCTTGTGGGTTCCAGTATTCAGCCTTCTGCCTAAAATGGAAATAGGCCAGTTTTTCCCTCCCAATTGCTTCCAACTGGAGTAACGCCCCTGGTAGATCTCACTCACCTGTTTCAAGGTTAGAGAATCCACGGGATTTGCTGGATGAACGATGAAGGCTATGGCATCAAGGCTCAGCGCGGTTCGATCCAGGGTAATTCCTTTCTCTTCAGCTAGCTGAGACTCTTCTTTATCAGGTGATCTATTGCTCATACTCAGGTCAGCACTTCCCTCTAAAACAGAACTAATTCCAGAATCTGAGCCAGCTTCTGAGACTTCAATTTTGATCTCTTTGTTCTGTTCCATATATTTCTCGGCCAGCGTATTCATTAAGGGAACCATGTCCTCTGGGCCTTGAACATGAACGGTCTCCTGAGATTCCTCCGTTTCGCTTTTTAGTAAATCGGGAATCCCAAGTTGACTCAGGGCAGGAAGTTCACTTTCTATCAGCTCAAGAACCTCGGACTTTAGGTCCTCTCCCCCCGGATAAAAATAGAAAAAAAGGACAATCCCAAAAGTACAAACGACCCCAACCTTAACAATGATCCCAAAAATTCCTCGGGACTGAGTTTTCTTCTCAGAAATATCTACCACCACCTAAAATAAAACGGGAGAAAATCACACACGGAAAAGTAAGAACCCAGGAAGGGAAACCACACTTATCCAGCCCATCTTACCAGCAGGCATTACCAGGGGGTGAACAAGAAAAACCAAAAAAAAATTACTCCGTGAGCTGAGAGCCGGGGTGTGATGGGTGATTGAATGCCCAGAATGGGTGCATGGGGGTAGACCGCGACGACGGGCGATGCATCGCATCGTTCTAGGAGTGATCTACGCTCAGGTGCCGACTCTGGGCATTCAAGCATCTAGCTAAGCCTCGGTTTTCAGCTCACTCCTCGAGACCCTTGAAAAACTTATTGTTCTCTTTCCCATCTTTGTAGCCATCTGAATCGGTAAAGACATGCTCCGCTTCCGTGCTTTCCTTTTCCTCGCTGGTTCTTTCAGGGACCACTACTTCTACCATGAGTTTCGCGGTGTCAAATTTTCCTAACTGTGCTTCAATCTTGGCAAAGGAGACTTCATAGAGAAGTTTGAATTTACCTCTATAGATGGTGTTTTTGCTCAGCATTCGCTGGACCCCTTTTACAAAGGGCAGGGCTACTTTCTGATATCCCGTAAGAACAACATCATTTTCAGAGACCGTGTCATGCTCCTTGATATTGACCTGTAAAGTCACCTGGGTGCCTTTTACGTTATCAGTGTGGCTATAATTGTTTTTTGCGTCGTAGAAATCTATCGCCACTGAAGAGGGTGTCCCACTGCGGATTTCAGCTTCCAATTCCCCGGTAATCAGTATTTGGAATTTACGTCCTTTAATCTTGCGAATCTTATGTTTGAGGTTGGTAAGCTTAGAATTGACCGGCCTGTAGAAGAACTTCCCTTCATCCTTGGTCAAAGGTGTAAAGTTTCCGTCCGCGTCCTGATTAGAAGACAGCATTGCGAGAGCCTTATCTCCTCCAAAGCTGACGATGGTGAGAACCAGAAGCATAAGAATATTGAGAGTATTTTTCATGATTTACATCCTTAATTGGAAGTCTTTTTCCCTATCCTAATTCATTGTACGGAATTTAAGACAATTTGGTTGCATTTCTCTGAATTTCCCTAACTGCTGTCGAACTTGCCAGGACATCAGTCTTCTAATTCTTATCATTTGGGGATATTCTGGATATAGGTTAAAAAGGAAAGGGAACCTATGAGAATTCTTACAATTCTTGTCTTCATCTTATTAAGCGGCACTTCAAATTCCGCTGAAGAGAACTCCAATGAAGAATATATCAAGCAGGTTTATCAAACCTATCTAAAGAGAGACCCAGATCCTTCTGGTATGCAGTCCTACGGCAAGGCGCTTGCTGACGGCTGGCTTACAAGAGATCAGATGGTTCAAGACGTTCTTAATTCCGAGGAATATCAAAGCAGGTTCGGGTCCCGTGAGGAAGCGGTTGAGAACTTATCAGCTCAGCAGGGACCTCAAGACCCAAAGGAATATGTCAACTGGGCTTTTCAGGTCACAATGGGTAGAGCTCCTAGCAGAAGAGAGAGTCTGCGCAACTCCACCAAAATCGGACTGGGATTACTCAGCCGTGAAGAGTTGCTGGAGAATCTCAAGAAATCCAGCCCCGGATTTAAGCAAGGCACTAGCCCTGGGACTCCCAATTCTGGCGGTTTTTCACCGGGGACAGGAAATTCGGGAGGGGAGGCAGGCTCTACGAGTGGAGAGTATGGCTCAGATCCTTCCGTGACTCAGTCAAAGTCTAAGGACAGCGCTCTTCCAGGTCACTCAGCAGGCTGGGTGAGTATGGAAACCAGCGGCATTAGACATCGCTCGGACCCATCCCCAAATGGGGATTGGGAATACATTTTTCTTACTTTGCGAGGAGAAGGATTCCATAGAATCCTGCTTCTTCATGCGGGGGGTAACGGGAGAGCCATACGCTATGTAGTGGAAGGTGGCGGTACTAAAGCCATGAGAATGGAAATCGCCTCTGATAATTTACCGGACTGGCATACCTGGAAGGTTCAATGGACAGGCTCCGAGGTTAAAATTTTTCTCGATGGGAACCAGATAGGCCGCACAGAAAAGTTTAGCGGGAAACCAAACCGGGTCTGGGCGGGGGGATATCCATGCTGCGGAGGAAAGCGAAATTTTCTTGGGAAATGGCGTAACCTCAAGTTTGGCTCCCTGTGAAGGCAATTCTCCTACAGGCTCCTAGTGTTTGGGAATTAGTGCGTTGAGCTGATATTTATGATCGCTTCCCGTAGCGCCTGCCTTCCATTGAATCTCCACAATTACTTTAAAGAACACTTGTGAAATTCCAGGATCCCAGGTGTTAATTTCTAAATTTCGATGCATTTTTTCTGGTATGGGTTTTACTTGTAGATCCTGGAGTGAGTACGGTGAAGAGAGTTCTACATCTCTAAGTTTGGATACAGAGACAAGCCTCTCTACATCCAGACTCTGAATAGCGCTGAGATAGGTATTGGCGTAGGCCATCGCTTCCAGTCTTTCACGAGCGGAAATATTCATTTTGTGGCTGGAAGAAAACAAGAAATAGATTGGGGCAACACAAAAGGAAATCAGGGCCAGGGAAAAAATTAGTTCTATAAGGGTCAATCCGGTGCAAGAACGAAAAATTGGATTCTTCATCTTAATTTCTGGTCTTACCATCTCCTAAATCAGGGGGTGAAACATAACCAGTGCATTCCACTGAGGGTGGCGGATTTGGTGCTGCATCACCAATTTCTTTCTTGCAGCGCATGTCTAATTCCACCTCAGCAATAGTATGACCTTTATCCAATGACCAATAGGTATACCCTCTCATGTCCCACATTGATGGGGTTGTACCGTGATATTTCTTCCAAAGTAGCTGGCATTGCCTGTAGATCCCGTAGGGCTCCTTGGTTGCTATAGAGCTTCCTAAGTTTGAAAAAAGGCTTGCGTTCACCGCTGCTGAGACCGGGGTCCCGGGATCGCCCAGGGCGTCGATTTGCTCTGTAATTGTTGGATTGACAGAGGTAGGAGAAAATGAGGCTGGTGGCGGAGCGGTCCATGAAGACGCAATAGTACCCGAATCCTGCCACTCACCTGGAAGAGGGGCCGAGGAATTTAAATTCTCCGCTTGAAGTTTTTGCTCAATAAGGTTGCCCTCCTTCCCCACTACCACACTCAGCTCCCCTGCTTGCAGAAGATTAGAAACCAGGAGCAGTCCAAGGATTAGAGGTCTTCGAAATTCATTGTACATATTGGCTCCACAGATTCTCAGTTGTTAGACGAAAGCCTCTTAGGTACCCATTGGAAGATGTCGGGTCCAGGAGGGTGTGGTAGCGAACTTCCCGTAAAGTCCCAGGGGCAGAGGGAAGCACTTTTACATCCTTCGCGGCTACCATCCCTGTCAAACTAAATCTAGACGGAAGCTGAACCTGTCCATTCATCGCTATCAAGGCAAACCGGCATGGTTCAGAAACATTTAAACTGATCATTCCATTAAGGGAAACAATGACCAGAATCTGCTCCATTGATGATTCAATAGCTGCGGAAATCTCAACGTCCCCTTCACAAAGAATCATCCCCGAACCTCCCGGCGCGAGTACTAGCGGTTCGTTAATTAAAAGGTTCGAACGCACCTGAACCACTCCCCCGAGATTCAGTACTCCTTCCTGCACAAATTTCTGAAGAAATTCTGAAGTATCCTGTACCGAAATGCCTACTCGATTCTTGAAAAAACTCATATCTCGAAATTCTGTTAAATCGCCACCCTCATAGAGACTCAGGCCATCATCTCGTTGTATATCCAGTCTTTGAGAATGGATTCTACGATCAAATCGAACCCCCTGTTCATCCGCTTTCAATCGTTGAGACAGGGGTAAATTTGAGGGAGGAACCGAGCTAACCTGGGAAGGGGAGGCTCTTAACAGATCAAGAAGTGCTGAATTGTAATCCTCAACAACTAGCTGAGACATTCTCCTGGCATAGACTTCATACGGAGTTGTGGAGATTTCCTCAAAATGCATCTTCAAAACCTCCACCGCATCCTTATTGGTGATTCCAGGCCAGCTTTGTTCTTCATATTGTGAAGAGTTTAAGAAGGGAAGGGGTGAGAACTTGTTGTTGGGTTTATGAAAAAGACCCTGAATCACAGCAATCCTTCTGGACACCGGACCCAAAACCAGGGAAGGTGAAGGCGAATCCAGGGCACCAAAAAGCCGAAAAATAGAACCGCCCTGGATCTTTGAAGTCGATTCATGAACAAAGACTTCTTTTTGTTCAGTAAGCTGAAGTTCCTTGAATAGGGGTACTCTACGGACAAAGTAATCCATAGACCCATCCTCACTGAGCAGGGTTTGGACTCCATCCAGTTCCTCCATATTGCGCAGGTTCATCTGAGACTCAGAGAAACTGTCTTCATATCGAGCAACGCCACCACCCTTGCCGACTCCAAAGGTCATTTCAGAAAGGGAGCGAAAAAAAAGCCAACCTGCCTGATCCACCAGGTTTACCACTTCCCCGGGGGCTAATCCAAAACTCTGCGGAGGAAGAGACTTCCCCGGAAATATGACCACGGGTGAATTTACCTGCTGGGCTAAGGTCTGAGATTCAAGGATCTTGTTATAACCTTCAAGGGGCGGCTCATCGACGAATAAGACGAATTTCCCCAGTACATGCGGAAGAATTCGCACATATTTAGCCCGAGAAAAGCGATGGATGGCAGCACTGGCTCCCCTGAGTTTCACTTCAACCCGCAAAATGAAGAAAAATTCGATTTCACGGGGGTCCATGTGCATTGCCCCCAGGCTAGCGGGGAACAATTCTTGAGGAGCTATTAGCTCAAGATAAGAGTCCACGGACGACCCAGAGTTTTCTCCCGTCAGGATCTCCCACCCCGGTACAGGTAAAGGAAGTTTTGAGGGCTCCTGACGCACAAATCCATGCTCATCAAGGAGCCACTGAATAATCTCACGTACCTCATCGGGAGATTTAACTTTTTTGGGAAATGTATTCGGATCTGAGGAATTTAAATAGGAAATTGCCTTTTCTAGCTTTATATCTAGTAATTGAGCGGCGGCACGAGCCAGGTGATAAGCCCTCTCTTTATTGGCGTAAAACAAAGAGTTGTGGAGATTTTGACGAGACACACGAAAGAGAACCCATCCAAGACCGAGGGCTAAAAAAACTATAACTATACTCAGAGGCAAAACAAAGCCCCGGGAAGAAAAGCGAAAGCTCATTTCATCCAAGAGGTAAGAGATCACAGCTTAAATTTTAGCCTATTATGGTCCTTCAAGAATAGAACGTGATGCGAGAGCCGGTGCGTAGTGCGGATTCGGGGGTCCAGGAATAGTGCATGAGAGGTGACGGTGCATCGCTACCTTCGACGAGGGAACCGCTTCCAGGTGCTGCTCCTGGACCCCCGAATCCGTGCCTAAGCACCGGTTCTCGCATCACCAAAATACGGTGGAGGTGGGATTTGAACCCACGGTGCTTTCACACACGCGATTTCGAATCGCGCTCCTTAAGCCGCTCGGACACTCCACCATACGAATGGGAATAAAATAGCACCTTTTTTAGATCCAGACATCCCACAATAATGACCTATTCCCCCGATTGTTCTTTTTTCACAAATTCCCTTCTAACATCTTTTCGTTCACTTCAGACCTTTTTAGACGGGATTTTCATAGAAAGCGATGTCCTTAGACAAGTGGTTTGGATACCTCTGTAAGGATCATATGAAATGGGTAAGGAATCACAAGATTTGTGTTTGGATGAGAATTCAGACAAATGACTTCCTTTTTTGTATATAATGCGGCTTGTGGTTATATGCCCAGACGTTTTTAGTTTGCCCGGATTTCCGGCCAAATTTAAAAATCAACTGGTCAGGCAAAGGGAGAATACTTATGAGCGAAGCTGAGACAGAAACCGTAACGGAAAAGAAACCAAGCATGGAAGATCTGCAAAACCGAATGTCTGAGCAGATCATCGAGAACGAATTCCGCCTTTCCGTATTAGAGCTTCTGATGGAAATTGTGGTCTCCAGAAATCCCGGCGTTTTGACCAACGAAGATATTAAAGCCTCTCAGGAAAAAGCGTTAAACAACCTCCAAAAAAAATATCCCGGTTCAGGAATTCAGCTGACTGGCGGAGCCAAAGTCAGCACCTGACAGCCCCTGGAATTCCGCCTCCAATCCCTCCAGATTGACGTAAGAATAGGAAAAGATTCATGATTCATCTTAGAGGATTATTGTGTATCCTGAGTGTGGTTTTCACCCTGGTCTCCTACCCCGTGTCCTCTGGAACCTTACCCCATCTTTCTAAAATTGAGCTTGATGCTCTCCCCAAAAATGGGGGCAAAAAATACAACCGACTAATCTTTGAAAAGAGTCCTTACCTGCTTCAGCACGCAACCAATCCCGTGAATTGGTTCCCCTGGGGTGATGAAGCTTTCGAACGTGCCCGCAAAGAAAATAAGCCAATTTTTCTCTCCGTAGGATACTCTTCTTGCCATTGGTGCCATGTCATGGAGCGCGAGTCCTTTTCGGACGCGGAAGTGGCAGCGATCCTTAATGAAAAGTATATTTCCATCAAGGTGGATCGGGAGGAAAGACCCGATATTGACTCCATCTATATGATGGCTACGCAACTCATCCAGAGAGGCCGGGGAGGGTGGCCCAATTCGGTCTGGCTAACTCCTGATCGAAAACCTTTTTTTGCTGGAACCTATTTCCCAAAGGAAGATAGATATTCTCGACCTGGATTCAAGTCGGTTCTTAACCAGATATTCGGAATTTTCAGCGAAGGCCGCAAAAGAGTTGATGAATCCGCTGAAATCATTGTCTCTGCGATTCAGGACCTCATGGGAACCGATCGGCAAAAGGCCACAAAACTTGATTTGAACTCCAGGAAAGAAGCCATCCGCCAGGTTGAGTATTCTCTCGAGCACCTTGTATCTCCGGCTACGCCCGGCCCTAAGTTTCCGCCTCATCAAAAACTCTTATTCCTGTTTGAGGATTTTGAGATTAGAGGAAAGAAAGATCGACTTCAAATGGGGCTTAAGCTTCTAAGGATAATGGCCTCTGGCGGTATTTATGATCAAATTGGTGGAGGGTTTCATCGATATTCCACCGACGAAAAATGGTTTTTGCCACACTTTGAAAAAATGCTTTACGACAATGCTCAGCTCGCACAGGTCTACGCACATGCGTTTCAAATTACAGCAGATCCTTTATTTGAACAGGTCTCGAGGGAAACTATAGAATTTGTATTACGAGATATGCGCTCTCCAGAAGGAGCGTTTTATTCGGCTCTAGATGCGGATAGCGAGGGAGAGGAGGGGATTTTCTACCTTTGGAAGATTGAAGAGTTTCAAAAACACCTTGGAAAAAAAGAGGGAAAGAAACTGGCCCAATTTTTTCGCTTCGAGACGTCTGGCAATTACCGGCCAGAGGTGGGAGAAACTGTCCCTTACCTCAATCTTCCTCATGTCGAAAATCTTGTCTTGAAGTCCGAAACAGTTAAGAAGGAACTGGGAATCCTTCAGACGATTCGTTCTAAAAGAATTTGGCCTCTACTAGATGATAAGGTACTCGTTTCCTGGAATGGGCTGATGATTCGGGCTCTGGCATTTGCATCAAGCGCACTAAAGGAACCCCGTTATCTCAAGGCTGCCCAAAGGAGCGCTAACTACATTCTTGAAAAAATGAGAGTCAAGAGGAGGCTCTATCATAATTCCAGAGAGGGCGAGAATGGAGTTCCTGGCTATCTCAGCGATTACGCAAATCTTTCGGTAGCACTCTTGCAGCTTTACAAAGTCGATAAAAATGAGCACTGGCTCAAAAGCGCTAAATCACTCGTTGATGACGCGCTACAAAAATTTAAGGACCAAGAAAACGGTGGGTTTTACCTGACCTCATCCGAACATGATGTTCTACTGGCACGGGAAAAAGCGGAATCAGATAATGTTACCCCATCGCCAGCAGGCATGATGACCGAATCCCTGGTCCGCCTTTACCTTTCAACAAAAGACGCGCGCTATTTACAAGAGGCCAGAGAGGCACTTCTCTACTATAGTTCAGATTTACTGAAATCACCTTTGCAGTCTTTGAGTTTTATGGGGGCACTCCATACAGTGGTCAGCCAAGATGACTCCAAGCCGCTGCTGAAACCAATTTCTGCAGCACAAAGAATCAAAGCACCTCCGTCCCGGTTTCAACTGGAGAAATTTCCGCTTACAATCCTGGCAAATCTGGTGCCGAAAAAATCTGAGATCCTTGTAAAAATACAAATGGAAGACGGGTGGCATATCAATTCCTCCGAACCATACCAAGAATACCTGATCGCAACAAAGGTCGAAGCAATTCCCTCACGTGGATATACCTTTGGATCTATTGAATATCCAGATGGAATTGATCTTGAACTCGACTTTAGTGATGAAGGTTTATCTGTATATGATGGAGCCGTAGAATTGAGCATTCCCTACCAGGCTGAATCTGCTACCAGGAAAATTCACTTTTTTCTTCATACTCAAGCCTGTAGCGATAGCGAATGTAAGAGGCCGGAGAAACACAATATAGAAGTCGTGATTCAGCCCTGAATCAAGTCCCCTGGATCAAGCGCTCTTGATGGAAAGGATCATGAGTTGGCATTAAACCCATTTCAGATCAGCTTCGATCAATCGGGAACTGAAATTCCAATCCGAGGAAAAGATAGGAAAAGAGGTGCCTATACTAGTGTTCGTGTTGAAGGCTGCTCACCCCCTATTCCTTATTTCTTTCCCCTACACCTGGAGAGAATCACCCGTTCTCTCGAACTCCTGGGACTAAAACCCCGCCTGGGTATCTCTGAAGTAGAAAAGTTATTTCTTAGTGTCCTCAATAGAGATCAGCAACAATTCTGCCATAAAGTACAAATCACCCTGAATTCTGAATGGCTCTTGATCGAGGGTCTCCCAATCAAAGAGAAGATAGGTGGACTCAGGGGATTGCTGTTCGAGTTTGAGCGAAAAATTCCAAGGGCCAAGGGATTTCAAAATCCTGGTCTGTATAGCGCTGTTGGTAAACTAGACCGAAACCAAGAGGAACTGCTGTTGATCTCAAAAGAGGGTTTGATTTTGGAGGGCAGCACTTCAAACCTTCTTTTTATCTCTGCAAATCAAATCATCATTCCGGTGCAAAATAATCTCCCAGGCATCACACTTCAGGTACTGTTACCGGAATTAAGGAAGGTCTTTGAAGTATTCCAAAGAGATGTACATCTTCAGGAACTCCCAAACTTTGATGAAATTCTTGCTATCGGGTCAGGAAAGGAAGTTGTACCTATTCTTAGCGTGGATCAAGAAAGCTGGGAAATGAAGGAATCAATAATGTTGCCCGGTGTCACTAAGATTTATCAAAGTTTAAAAAATGCCTACAAAGATAATTTTCTGCAATCCTCCCCTCACCCAGGGAGCGGATCTTAAAGAATCACTGATGAAAAACTACCACCTTTAGATGGGAACCTCGGATGGAAAAAACTCTCATAGTCGCTCGCTTTGAATTTACGCAGACTACAAAGCGATGGCAGTTTTTAGCAATTACCTTCTTTCTACCGCTCTTTTGTGTGTTTCTTGTCTTTCTAAGCTATACATCCCAAACCTATGGAAAATCAAAGCTCGAAGAGAGATTGGCAAAGGGAGAAAAAATCCTATTGGAGGACCATACAAAGTACTTTTCTAAAGACACCTCCAGCTCCTTTCTTTTTGTGGACTCCTTGGACGAGTCTCTAAAGCAGTTCAAGGAGGGAAATTTTCTGGGTGGCCTGGTCATACCCGATGACTACTTTAAGACGGGAAGAGTGCGTTTGATTATTCCTCATACCCGTGGTGTAGGTTCCCGCTCTAGCTTTCAAAAACCTGTGGAGTCCTTTCTGCGTAGAGAACTTCTCAGAAATATTGAAAAAACTGAACATAAGGAGAGAATTTTTAACACCCTGCGTTTTGAGTTATTCACCCTCAACCCCTCGGGTGAAATCACGCCATATGATTATCACCGCCTGGTTGTTCCTGTCCTTTTCATGATTTTATTTGTTTTGTTTCAGAGCACCGCTTCGACATTTTTGTTACAGAGTGTTTCTGAAGAAAAGGAAAACAGAACCATTGAGATCCTTCTCTCATCTCTCAGAGATACCCAGTTAATAGCCGGAAAGGTTCTCGGGCTTGGAGCCGCCGCACTGGTTCAAGTTTTGACCTGGACGGTGATGGCCGTTACCAGTTTTTCAACTATCGGTAAACTCATGAACATACCCCTTGAGTTTGGAAAAATCCCCAGTGATCATCTGATTTTTGGGGCATTGTCCTTTACCATGGGATTCTTAATCTTCGCCGCTCTAATGATCGGTATAGGGTCAATGGCGGCGAACTATAAGGATGCTCAACAACTTTCGGCTTTCTTTGTCATTGCCTCTTTGCTTCCCATCTATGTTTTGCAGATAATTCTTGAGGAGCTGCATGGTCCCCTTGCGACCTTTTTAAATTTCTTTCCTCTTACGGCCCCTCTTGTGATGACAACGCGTTACTGCCTGGCGGATTTATCCTGGCTGGAAATTATCGCATCACTGGCCACACAGGCTCTTTTTATGGTCTTTTTCGTGTGGCTTTCTGCTCGCCTTTTTCGAATTGGGACACTCATGTACAATCGCCGCCCGTCACTCAAAGAGATTCGATCGGCCTTGCTTCGAATTTAGAGTCTCTTTTCCTATCCAGGTCCCGCCCAGTCCACCGATATCTATGTAGTACAAAGCATGGAATTCTTCAATTATTTCTCAAGGCGCGGCTCCGCCTTTATCCCTCTACTCCTGTTTTTGATGCTATTTTCCCTGCAGATCGACTCCGCTGAGGAGAAGGGCTCTAAAGTGCCAAAGATTGGACTGGCACTCTCAGGTGGGGGAGCCAAAGGCCTGGCACATCTTGGTGTACTCAAGGTGCTGGAGGAAGAGGGAATTCCCATTGACATGATCTCCGGTACTAGCATGGGAGCGGTAGTAGGTGGGTTTTATGCCGTGGGATGGTCTGCTAAAGAGCTGATTGATCATTTTCTCTCTTTAAATTTCTCTGAATTGTTTGTCGACCAACCTCGAAGAGAAGAGGTTAGTCTTGATAGAAAAGAACGGTTCCAACGTTACGTGCTCAGCCTTCCCCTCTCAAAGAGGAAAATCAAACTTCCATCGGGCCTGGTGGAGGGACAAAAGCTTTCCGTTTTCTGTTCAAAGCTTACCTGGCCCGCCCTGGGAGAAAAGAATTTTTTAAACCTTCCAATACCCATCGTGATTCTGGCTACCGATCTCGCAAGCGGAGAACCGGTCGCGATTACCAGTGGAATCCTGCCAGACGCAATTCGAGCGAGCATGTCCATTCCCAGTGTGTTTTATCCGGTAAACATGGGTTCGAGAAGACTGGTAGATGGAATGCTTGTGCGCAACTTTCCGGTGGAGGATGTTCAGAATCTAGGAGCAGACCTTGTCATTGGGGTCGACGTAGGTACCGGGCTATTGGAGGGCTCCAATTTACAGTCCATGCTAGAAATCGTAGACCAGGCGATTAGTTTTCGCAGTTCTCAAGATAATGATCGACAAAGAAGCCTGAGTGACATTCTCATACTTCCTGACTTGGATGGACTCTCAAGATCAGAATTTTCCCAGGTAAGGAATTGGATTGAACGAGGAGAATCAGCAACCAGAAAGATACTACCTGAAATCAAGGAAAGGTTGAGCAAACTGGGGATTCCCCTTGGAAAGAAACCCCTCAACGCTATCAAGAATCAGCCTGTCTACCTTGAAAAAGTTCTTCTTAAAGGTCTGAAGAAAGTTCCCCAGGCCTGGGTACTAAGAGAACTAAATCTTTCGCTGCCAGGCTTCTTTACTCAGGAAGCGCTGGCCACAGCCGTTGAGAGACTCTATCGATCTCTCTTCTTTCGTACAGTCTCCTATTCTCTGGATGGAACAACCCTGATCGTGGATGCCGTGGAGAGGGAGTCTGGTCATATAAACCTGGGAATCCGCTACGACAGCGCTTATCGTACACAGGTCCTGATCAACAGTACCCTTAGCTATATCGGAAAGTTTCACTCTCGTACACTTTTTGATGTAGTACTGGGTAATGAGAATCGAGTAGAGCTTGAGAACTTTTTCCTATACCAGACCGCGATCTCGCATTATACCGGGCTGAGAACCCGTACCTTCTATGAGGAAGATGAGCCTTATGTATTCGCGGTTAAAAGTGCTGTTCCGGTGGGTCCTCTACCCCTGAAACGGATTGGGACTGAGCTTTTACTAGGCTCAGTTTTAGATAATAACCATGGCTCAGGCATCGGATTGAGGGCTGAAAAAAATTGGATTGATGAAGAGCCCTTTTTTCTGGCTCAGCAAAAACAACAAAAGCTCTTTGAAGTCTTTGCAGTTCTGATGGTGGATAGTCTCAACAACTCCTATTTTCCAACCCGGGGTACCTTTCTTCAGGCTCAAATAGAACTTGCTGACAAGGAGCTTAACTCCGATGCTGACTATCTTAGGAAGACATTAATCTATGAGAGATACTTATCTCTCGGTGCGAAAAATTCACTGATACTCGGTACTAAGCACGGACATTTGAAAGGCGATTTAGTCCCTTTCTATCGCAAGTTCTCCCTGGGAGGATTCGGTAACTTTCGAGAAGAGGCAAGCTTGCCTGGATTTAGAAAGCACGCTCTTGGAGGAAATTATTTACAGGGTTTTCGGTTTGGTTTAGAACACCTCAGAAGTGAAAAGCTCTCATTTGGTCTTAATCTATATGCTGGATTAGCTGCCACAGACTCCAAGTTTTTGTTTGAATTCAAGGATATGCTTAAATCCACGGTCCTGAGCATCAAGAAGAAAACCAGGCTTGGTCCAGCCCAGGCCCACATCGCCTACAATAGCGACGATCATTTTTTGACCCACTTATCCCTGGGTTATCAGTTTTAAGTAGGTTTGCTTTCTAGAGCAAACCTTAACAGAGATTTCAGGCAATAAATGGAAGGGCTTCCCTCCCCAAATCCGGGCTAAAACACTCCAGGATAGAATTCATGGTTTCCTGATACTGAGTAAATTCCATAGGTTTAGAACGATGAGAGTTTGCTCTGAGACTATAGCTTCTCAATACCTCATCCTCAGAGCAGGAAGTGCTGAAAACAACCACGGGAATGGCAGAGATATTCTCATCTTCCTTAATCTTCTGAAGAATCTCATGCCCATTCATTCCCGGCAAATTCAAATCAAGCAAGATGAGGTCGGGAATTGGGATCCCTTGAAATCGACCTTCTCTTCTTAGAAAAGAAAGGGTCTCATCACCGTTGCGAGTTACATGTAATTTCCCCTCAATGGGGGACTCAATTAAAGCCTCTTCGGCCAGTCTTATGTCTCCGAGATTATCCTCGACCAAGAGGATATGAAAAGATTGCGTCGTACGCCCGAACATCCGTGTTCCTCCATTGCCTGAGTGCCGAACTCAGTTGCCACCGCTGACTATCCTGTCAGATAGTACTTTTATAAGAATAGGGACTAAAGTACAAATCGGCTAGTGGAAAACGAAAAAACAACAAAAACAAACAAACTTTTTGTGCTTTATGGGATGGGAAGAGTGACCACGGAACTCCAATAGAGACCAATGGTCTTGAGTGTTTCAAGGTATTCATCGAGGTCTACAGGCTTGCTGACATAACAGTTCGCCCTCAGGTAGTAACTCTGGGAAACATCTTCTTCGGAGGATGAAGTACTTAGAACCACGACCGGGATTCGTTTTAGATTCTCATCGGCTTTGATCTCTTCGAGCACTTCGTGGCCGCTTTTACGGGGTAGATTCAAATCTAACAAAATAATGTCAGGTCGCGGAGCCTGTTCAAACTGCCCCTCCTGCCTCAAGAAGGAAAGCGCTTCTACACCATCTTTAGCCACACTGATATGGTTTTCAAACTCAGCTTCTTTTAGGGCTGTCTTAGCCAGACGAACATCACCTGGGTTGTCCTCGACCAGAAGGATTTCAACCCGACTATTCAAACTCAATGCCATCGGTGACCTCTCGAACCTAAAGCCCTGTCCCTGAAGTAGGGTAGAGAAATGCGCATCCCCTTCATTTTACGAAAAAGGTAGAGTTTAGTTTCAATCCAAGGAAATTAGAAGCTATAGCCCACACCAAGAGTGTGGGATATGCGAGACGCATCCGTGTTTTTATATGAAATTTTATGAGCCGCCAACCAAAACAAATTCAAGTCTTCTCGAAGTGACTTGGAAATCCCCAGACCGACAAACTTTTGGAATTCGTCCTTTTCATGAAAAGCTGTATTTGTACCCTGGGGCCAACCACTGCTGGTATCAAAGAGGTTCACCGTCCCGAAGGCATCTTCTGCCGAAAACAAGAACTGCGCATTCCAGCCATTATTTAGTCGACGCTGGTATTGGAGTGTCAATCCAAGCGAATGTGGTACCGGCCCAGCCTTAATCTTCGCCTTGATAGCAGCGATCAGAGCGCTTTTTCTGGAGTATGCTTTAGCCCAGTGCCAGGTGGCATGAATTTCGTGGGCTCCATAGCCCGGAGAGGTAATCGCTTCCTCCTGATAAGAGCCTGGCAATAAGTAACCAAGCTCATATCCCTGTGAAATCTTCCCGTATTTTGTATTTCTCTTAAACCCAATATAAGCATCCGAAAAACCCTGGTGTTTTGGTCCCCCCAGGTCCAGCATAGGACCGATATTAGATGCCTGCACAGATACCAGGAGTGTATCTCGAATATTGAGTCCCGTTTGAAAGTGCAGACTCAAAGACTCATTAGTGATTCCCTTCCCTGTGTGCCCCTGTGAGGACATAGCTACTCTTCGTCGATTGAAAAACAGCTGGTCATACTCCGCAATTCCATAGATAAGGGAAAGATATCGATTGTTTTCGCCAAGTGGCCAGGGACTAGCTCTTAGGCTGGTCAAAATGAGGAAAAAAAGAAGGATTCGCATAATCTATTTCAGATATTCCAGAAGCCTGTATTCTCTCGCCAGGTAAAGTCTAAGGGATTGGTATTCCAAAGACTCCCCTGAATAAGCCTGATCACCACCGATTCTCTTCCCATCGAGGACACATTTATTCAACCAGGGAAGGAATTTATTGATTGTGCGATGTAGGCTTCGGCGGCGAAACTTTTGATCTGCGCTTTTGGAATGGCATGTTGAGCAAGAGTTTCCAGTGCGAAAAACTCTCTCAAAGAGCCTCTTCCCCATCTGGAATGTACTTTCCTTAACCATTACTGTTTTCTTAGGGGGGTCCGGCGGATAAATAAAGGTGCCTGAGGCTGTCAGGGAATTGTTAAAAAGAAACAAAGAGAAAAGAACAGCGATTCGGAAGTGCATCTGTATTTATAGTC
>CAZIKF010000025.1:0-70815 GCA_964539825.1 uncultured bacterium | reverse complement strand
AGGGGAGGAAAAGACGTTTTAGATAATCTCAAAACCCTGTGTTTCGCACATCATCGCCTGATTCATCAGAATTCTGGTTCTAAAGGGGCAAACTCAGCAAGCATTCCGGGGGACAGACAAGAATACAGTTAAAGTCTTGTTATGCCAGGTCACAAATGTAAAACTACGTATTATACTTATAGGGGGGAAGGTCATCTTTTTTGAGGATCTTTATTACCAAACATTTTGATCAGTTTCGGAAAAAGAAGGATATAGAAGACTCGTCACTTTGCGAAGCGATTACTCGTGCAGAGTTCGGTCTTGTCGATGCGAACCTTGGCGGTAATATTATCAAGATGCGCATTGCTCGGGAGGGTCAGGGTAAATCCGGAGGATATAGAGTTGTTATTGTGTATCTAGTTGGAGATCGAGCTTTCTTTGTGTATGGGTTTCCCAAAAGTGCCCAGGACAACCTCAGTACGAAGGAAATAGCTGGTTTGAAAAAGTTTGGGAAAACGTTGTTGGAATTGGAAGATAATGACTTGGATAAATTCATAAAGTCAGGACGGTTCAGGGAGGTTGAGTACGATGCCTAAAGCGTATAAGAGCGATGTTTTTGCTTCCATCCACGAAACCATTTCTGACTTGCACGAAATAGGGGTGTTGGATAAGTGCACGATGCGCGAATACGACGATCTATGTTTGACTGAAATCGCCCCTATATCTCCGGTTGAAATCAAGGAGATCCGGGAGGAGGCTAACGTAAGTCAGGCTATTTTTGCCCATTACTTGAATGTCAGTAAGGGCTTGGTAAGTCAGTGGGAGAGAGGTGTTAAGCACCCTTCCGGGGCCTCTCTTAAACTCTTAACTCTTGTACGGAAGCTCGGCCTCCAGGCAATTGCTTAAGTGAATGAAATTCCGAGGGACAGACGGGAAAACAGTTAACTCATAGAGCCAATTTTGGCGCAAGCGATAGGGTTTAGTATGAACTCGCTTTAGCCTTTCTCAGGCTCCTGCTCAGATGTGCTCTCAGAATTCCAAAATTGCTGTGGCACCTTTAAATGCCCGCCTCGTTCATGGACTTTTTCTCCGAAGCTAAAGCCAATTACCGTCGTCTTTTCAATACATGGGGTTAAGAGGTTTTTGAGAGGAAGAGGTTCTTCCGATTCTTCAATCTCAGCCAGGTTGGCGGCGGTTTCCGGGTGTGGGTCTACCAGGAAAGTACAGCAGTCATCGTAAGGTTGTATGGAGAGTTCATAGGTGTTGATTTCACGCGCGATCTTGATGATCTCATTTTTATTACTTCCCACGAGCGGTGAGAGAACTGGGAGATCGGCTGCAGCTTGGATGGCGCGGATATTATCCAGTGTCTGAGAAGCGACCTGGCCTACAGCATCTCCAGTGATAAACGCTTTGGAGCCATCAATTTTCGCCAGGATCGATCCAAGGCGAAACATCAGTCTTCGGTATACAATCATTCGAATTCGTGAAGGTATGATCCCAATGATTGCTCTTTGCAAATCTCCAAAGGGGACCAGGTAGAGATGGGCATAGGGTTGATATTGAGACAGAGTCGATGCGAGCGATTCCACCTTTTCTCTCACCTCTGGTCCGGACTCCTGGTGATTATGAAAATGTACGTACGATACACGGCATCCTCTTCGAAACATGAGATAAGAGGAAACCGGGGAGTCAATTCCACCGGAAAGAAAGGAGAGAACCCGACCAGAGCTTCCGATGGGTAAGCCTCCCATACCCGGAATTTTCTTGGAATAGAGGTAAGTTTCTTCCTCGCAAACCTTAACGTAGAGACGATGTTGGGGGTTGTGTAGATCCACTGGCAGGGAATACTTTTCGATGATCCTGGCTCCCAGTTCTCGGGCTAACTCGGGAGAGGTCATTTTGAATCGTTTGTCCGAACGGCTGGCTACTACTCGAAAGGTGCCCTTTAGATCAGTAAAAATCTCCAAAGCGGCAGCGGTAATCGAATCAAAATTGGAGTCAGCAGCTACAACCTGTGAAAAGTCACAGAGCCCAGGAATCTTTGCCAGCGCCTCATCAACTTTTGAAGAGGGCACATCCTCGAGAATCTCCACATTCAATCGGGATCTCAGCATGCGTACGCGGTTTTTTCCCAGGCGGTTCAGAGACTCTTTTACATGGCTCAGTAGAGCTTTTTCAAAAAAGGAGCGGTTTGCTCCCTTCAGACAAATTTCATCAAAATGCAGAATGTAGCGCATCAGCAAAGCTCATTATTCCATGGCTTGAGAACGGGATCCAGAAAAACAGAGTATCACGCCTTGTTTAGCCTACGTTAGTGGACCGTGAGATCAAGTCGCGCTATCACTCTTGTGTAACACTTTTGATCTTGGGTCGTGGTCGGCATAAAAAAAGCGCTTAAAATCGCAACTTCGAAGGTTGTTTTGCGTACACTTCTAAGGAGGGCAGACTGCATACCAGGGTTTGCCTTGTCTGCTATGCGCGATTTCAAATTTAGCTTCTTAGCGAAATCATTGCCAGGCTTCCTATTTTGCCTACTATTTTTAGTAGGCACCTCCATCGCTGCAGAGCCCGGCTTTCAGGGACTTGAAGAAAAGAGCAGCGGGGAATCATCCCAGGGGGCTTCTACCCAGGCTGATGCAAAGAGTTAGCCCGGGGGAACTTTTACCCTTCCACAGCAAGATTTTCTCACTGCGGCCAGTATTTCCAACTCCTCTTCTGGAGATGCCCGCGCGGAGGTCGCCAGGAGCCTACTTCGACTGGGAAAGAAAGACCAGGCACTAGAGCTGATCAATTCCATTGAGGACAGAGGTAAGAGGGCTTATGTGCTAGCTGACCTGGGACTTGAACTCGCCAGGGCAGGGAAAAAGGGTGGCGTTGGGCTGCTTGGAAAGGCACTCCGGCTCATCGAAGATGAAAACGATCCACAGAAAGACCAGATTCTTACTCGTATAGCACTTGGATATGGATTCAGCGGCCGCTGGAAGGATGAGGGAATCCAGATCATTGAGAAACTGGACCCTTCCCTGGAATTGGCTGAAGCGCTCGTCGAGATTTCGCTGCATTTTGTCGAGACTACAGAGCCTGATCAAGCTGGTAGAAGCCTTCTGTTTCTCAGGCAGGTTTTAAAGGATCTCCCGGCTGATGAAAGGGATAAAATTCTGCCTCGAGCCGCAGTTGTTCACCTCAGGGCCGGTAAGGAGAATTTAGGATCGGAACTTCTGGAAGCAATAGAGGAGCGGGAAACTAAATACGAGGCTGAGGTTTTGATCTCTGAACAGCTCCTTGAGGAAGGCAAGACTGAGGAGTCTTCAAAGAGAGCTGAAAAGGTCCGTGAAAAGATTGAAAAGCTAAAAGGACCCACCAGGGAAGTTCTACTGGAGCGCATTGGAAATTTACAGGCAATGGCTGGAGAAGCTCGTATCGCTAACAAAACGGCCAAAGCATTATTAGACCCCTCTGCTACGGCGCGGGTTCAATTGAAGGTTTCTGAGTATTTCCGCCTGGCGAGGGATGAAAAGAAAGCCGCGTCCTGGCTATCTAAATCTAATAAAACCCTTCGAGAAGCTCCCCGCAATTCCGCGCGTATTCTGACAAAGGGATTCCTGGCGCTTCAGGCATCTCGACTGGGTAAAAACTATAAGTCAACACGCACCCTTGAAAGCGCTAAGAAAGAAGCTGCAGAGCTGGAAAATACTCATGAGCGCGCCTTTGCACTAGCGCGTATCGGGGAAATTCATTTTGAAGCAGGTCAGAAGAAGGAAGGGGAGTCTCTTCTTAAGGGCGCTTATAAGAGCGTGTTTAAGATGAAGGAGGAAGATTCCCGCCTCAAATTTTATTTTGGTCCGGTAAAAAAGGGTGAGAAGAATCTTGAGGATCATTTTCTAAAGTTTCTTTCCCGGGCGAAGGAGACTGTGGATGCGGCATTTTTCGAGATTCGCTCCGATGTGGTCACCGATGCTTTTATTCAAGCTAAAAAGGACGGGATCAAGGTACGTATCGTGGTGGATTCCATGAATTATTATGGGAAGAATCATGAGACCGGGGAGATATCCAAGCGCACCCGAAATCCTTTTGTAAAACGTCTCCTGGAAGCAAAAGTTGATGTAGCTCAAGACGAAGGCCGCTCATCCCTGATGCACAATAAGTTTTGCGTAATTGATTCAAGCTGGGTATGGACAGGTTCCTATAATCTCACCGACACGGGCGCTGAACGAAACGAGAATTCTGCCATGGAGGTATTGAATCCCCGAATGGCCAGTATTTACACTCGAGAGTTTAAAGAAATGTTTGAGGACGCTCAGTATGGAACAACCTCACCTTCACATAGGGATGATCAAGAAGTAAGAATCGAAGGGAAGCGCTTCGAAGTCTTTTTTGCCCCGGAAGATGACCCCCTCCAAGAAATTCGGAACTATGTCAAAGACGCAAAGCAGGGAGTTTACTTCATGCAGTTCGCGCTCACAGATGACAAGCTTGGCGAACTGCTCGTTGAAAGACATAAACAAGATATTGAAGTGAAGGGAATGTTCGACTATTTACTTTATAGGAGCACCGGCCCCTATGCCGAATTTTCCTACCTCGCCAGTCAGGATGTCCCGGTTGTGGTTTTTCGCTCACCTCTGAATGGAAAGCTGCATCACAAGGTTTTTATCATCGATCCTGAAGGCGAAGAACCCAAGGTCATCTTTGGTTCAGAAAACAGTTCTGCGAGCGGCAACAACTCCAATGATGAGAATATTGTTATTGTCCACGATGCACAGATCGCGAAAGTTTATTACCAAAAGTTCAAGGAACTTTATGGAAGAACTTCATCGGTTCAAGCTGAATTTCTCAGGGATGATCCTCTTGGAAAGAAAGTGAAACGAATTCGTCTTGAAATTGATTCCAAGGGAACGGAAGTCGAGCAGATACGAATCGAATTTCCCGCCCGCTGGCCCAAGCCGGAAAAGGATGTGACCACCTTTAAAATCTTTCGTGAACAAAATGGGAGACTTGTTAACACCAAAGAAGACGATGATGTAATTCGACGGCCCAAGGCTCTTCTGATCAAGAATGCGGATTTATCCAAAAGAGGAGAGGGCTCAAGACTTTATGTCGACTTCATCAATTTTGCCCTTCCTAAGATCCCCGGTTTCTATAACCTCTATGTTGAGGTAAAATACCCCAAATCGGCTTTTTTGCCCTTGACCAACCAACCAGCGATTGAAGTGGTTAAAGGTAAGCCGGAGGATGGGGAAGAAACCAAAAAATGATAGAGCGTGGTCAGCACCAACACATACCCTATGTAATCTACGTTCCCGATGCGTTCTTAGAAAAAGGTCCCTTACCTCTTCTAGTTATCTTTAGAGCCTGTCCCGATGAATGGTTCCGTCCCCGCCAGGATGACTCCAGGGGACGCAGAAATATTTTCTTGATTGTCACGGATCTTATTGAAAAGGGCTGGCTTGAACCCTGTGCCTTTCTTTTTCCACGCACTTGCAATCAAGATCTTACGGAGTTCTATTTTGCCGATGGAGTTTATCATCCCGAAGGTAGGACCAGTTCAGAGTCATACCTGGACAGGGACGGTTTTGAGAACGAACTCTTACCCGAGTTGGCTCAAAAATATCCCCTGGACATCTCCAGGGTTTCTCTGGATGGCTTTTCCCTGGGGGGGTACACTTCCCTGATCTATTCTTTTCTATCTCCTGGAAGATATGTTTCTACCGGATCCTTTGATGGAAGCCTGCTCGATTATGAATACGATAATCGTAGAATTACAC
Organism: uncultured bacterium; assembly: GCA_964539825.1. Classification (GTDB taxonomy): domain Bacteria; phylum Muiribacteriota; class UBA6191; order UBA6191; family UBA6191; genus CAZIKF01. The sequence continues at coordinate 65,071 of CAZIKF010000025.1, read as the reverse complement.
CGGACACACCTTCTGATTTGACCTTTGATACCTTTCCCTATCTTTTCGGTCCTGACCCTGAGGAAGAGTTTTTTCGAACAAGAAATCCCGCTGATCTGCTCATAGGCGGACAGGAAGTTCCCAATCTTTTCTTAATGGGAACGGCTGAGTCGACCCCTACTTCAAACCGTCCAAGAGTGGAGCATTTTTCCAGAATCATGGAAGAAAAGGGGATTGAGAACCATGCCCCTCAGCTTCTTATCGATGAGAACTCAACCCACGATTGGTACTGGGTAGATGAGTACCTCTACCGGTCCATTCCCTTTCACGCCAAGTGTTTGAATAGTTAAAGGTCAGGCGGTCTTTGTACTTGCCTTTCAGTAAAGACTGACCGAATATACCTGGGCCAGGTTTCCAAAGAGCTCCTGGAATTCATCGCCTTCGTTGTAGGAGATATAGACATTTCCGGTAGAGGATCCGAAGATTACCACATCCTCTTTCGTGGCCAGACCATGCCTATAGACGATATCAAAACAGTGCTTCTGAGGTAGGCCCTTTCTGAGGCATTCAAAACTCTCTCCGCCGTTTTTAGTACGCTGAACACACAGGGCACCGTTGATGGCCATACGTCGCTCATCCGATACCCCCGGAACCGTGTAGACAATCCCGTCCTTTTGGTCAGAACAAGCGATAGCGAATCCAAAGTCTGAGAGTAAGCCTGGACTATCCGCGAGGTCGATCCAGCTTTCTCCACTGTCTTGGCTTTTGTAGAGACCACAGTGATTCTGCTGCCAGAGGACACGGGAATCAAAGGGATTCAGTTTGAGTTGGTGAGGATCATGCCCCCACTCTACGGTAGGATCAGGTAGAAAATCAGCCCGTAGTCCTTTATTTCGATGGCTCCAACTCTCTCCCCGGTCGCTGCTCGCGATTACTCCCGCACAGGAAACTCCCAGGAAGAGCTGCTGATCATTAGCGGGATCAACTGCAATGCTATGCAGACAGGACTCATCGGTGCCTCCACCCATCCATTCACTACGTCCTTCCATCTTAAACAGAGCTTCATTGAGCTTCCAGGATTCCCCCAGGTCATCACTATGAAACAGGGCAGCCGGTTCAGACCCGATGTAGACCCGGCCTGCTTTGTCGCTCTCCATTGCCCAGAAGTTCTTAAAACTTGAACCGCTATCTTTGCTGAAAGCAGGGCAGCTCACCTCAGTAAATTCGCCTTCTGAACCCTGTCGTCGATGTAGTTTTGATCCCCAGTGTCCATGGGAAATACAAGCCCAGGTAGTTTTGTTTGTCCGATCAAAAGATGCGTAATGAACGGGTGTACCCTCGAAAGAAACCTTTTCTACTTCAAAACCATTGGAGGTTTTCCTGAGTTCAATCAATCCTTTTCTGGTGGCAATAAGCGCTTTCATAAAGGTCCCTTCAATTCTCTAGCCGCCGGAGAGGGCCTGCATCACGTAGACCTCGCTCTCAAATGGAATTTCAATATCTAGATTTTCCCGGTTGGGGTGCATGACTCCATCTATGAAGATATTTACGTGCTGGCGGAGGTTGTGATTGTCCTCCAGTAAATAAGTGCTGAACCTGGGTCTGATCTCATCCAGACTAAGAATGAGTTCTAGTAGATTAGTAGAATTGAGATTAACTTCTGAATGGGGGAAAAATTCTTCGAGGTTTGACGTGAATTTGACATTCGGCACAGGAAGAGTTTACTCCTAGGGTTGTCTATTTACCAGTCCTGGGCACTGTAATTCTTGCGCAATTCCTCAATCAATTTCCGCCTCTGCTCAGGGGTGAGTTTTTGCCATTCAGCTGAGTTTTCATTGCGTTGTCGCAGTCTCTTTTCGCGCTTTTTTCGAATTTGTTCGGCTATCTTTTCACGTGCCTGTGGATTCTTATCCATCCACTCACTCACATGCCTCTTTTTTTGCTTTTCACTGGCATTTTTCCAGTGATTTTGAATCTCCTTTATCTTCGATTGGGTTTGGGGATTGCGCTCTAAGAATTGTTCCCATCGACCCTTTTTCTCATCCTGACCCATGTTTTGAAATTTCTGTCGTAGGGATTCCCAATTCGCTTTTGCCTGGGGATTCATATTTAAGAACGAGTCCCATTTAATCTGCCTTTTCTCCGGGCTGAGTTTTTGCCACTTTTGAAGTTGTTTCTTGAAAATGGAAGAGGTCTTGGGATTCAGATTCATCCACTGCTGTATCTGCTCCTGACGCTGCTCCCATGGCATATTGAACCACTCCTTCCATTGCTTTTCCCAAATAGCCCTGGCCTGGGGATTATGCTTTAAGAAGTTATCAACCCTGTTGTTCTTTTCATCAAAACTCAGAGCATCCCATTTGCGCTGGTTGGTTACCCATTTGGATTTAGCCCTGGGATGATTTTCAAGCCAGGTATCCAGCTTCTCTTTCTTCTCATCGAAGCTAAGTTTTTGCCACTCGACGATTGCTTCACTGACAATAGGATTTGTATCTGCATCTTGAAATCCTTGTGCATAAAGACCAGAGCCACTTATGAAGCAATTAAGAATTATTCCAAAGAAAAGGACTTTCATTTCTCCTACCTTCCAAAAAACTAAAAATATTATCTCAGAATTAACCCCGTTTGTCCTACTCCCAGGTCAGCATGTCTAAGATTGGATCTGGGGTCTTAATCTTTATCGCCTCAATCTTTCGCTACCTGCAATGCAATCATGTAGAATGAGCCTATGTTACCGGGTGGGGGACGCGCCTCGCTGATTGCCAGCCTGCGCCGATTTTACTTAGCCCTTTTCCTGGTTTTTCTGCTGCTTACCCTTTTCGCGGCCTACATCTACTTTGAAGCCGACCTCAGTGCGGTCAATCAAAGGGCAATTGCTTCAAATTTCGAAGCATTTCGTCAGATTGAGTTCGAAAATGAAAAGCAGCTCTCCAAGTTGCGCGAAAACCTGGGAAAAGAAGCACAGTTCACTACTTTTGAAAGTGTAGAGCGTTTTCGCACCAACTATGAAAAAATCAATCAAAGGCTCCTGGTGGATTATCTCTCCCAGCGTGAGCTCAGACTTGTTCATTTAAACGAGGTAAAACCTCCACTCTTGATATTGCCTTTTAATTTATATCGTAAGGAGTTTGAGCGTCTAAGTCATTCCATCCAGGATATTTTCTCCGAGGTCAGGTGGGTCCGCGCTATGGACCTGGTAGGATTTCCAAAGGATGATTTACCAATCTGGGAGAGTTTGAGTTCGCTCAAGATCAAGCCCGTGATCGACCTCGATCGTCAGAGGATACTTCTGAGACGCAAGGATTTTGAAAAGCTTGATGACTTAGACGGTGTGCAGGATTTGCGTTTCTCAAATCAAGTATTCAATGAAAATATTTGCTGGAGAATTCTCAGGGTAGGTAGTGATGACCTCATCAAGTATGACGCCGATGACTTTCTGGGAAAAAGAAGGGCTTCTCCCCATTACTTCAGTTCACTCAGCGATTTGGAATCTCCGATGCAGTGGAGCGTCCTCTTCCTCATGCGCAAAATTTCCAGGCTGGGCAAAGCCCGCCATGTCTTTGCACGATTTGTTGAGGGAAGCTCCCTGGAGAGAACTGCCGAGGTTCGGGGAGAATTTTATGAAACCTCTAACCGTCAATTCCTCTGGAATTATTTTCCGCCAGACTATTTAGAGGAGCCCGAAGACCAGGAACTTCTCCTCCTTCTTCCCGAACAGTTTGTGGTCGCCTCTATCGATCACCTTCGCCTGTGCAGGTCTTTTCTTCCTGCTATTTTGCGAGATCACTCACCCTCTTTTGGAGTTCAGGTAGATTTCCCCAATGAACCCAACTACTTCTTTCACTTTCAAAAGGGGGTAGCCCTGGCTCATAAGGTAGACAGTTTCCTTCTTCGAAAAGAGGTTTCGCATGTAATCCCCGCTCAGGGTATTTCCATACCCATTGAGAAGGCGGAAGGGTGGGTTCAGGACATCTTTGACGGCAAGGGGAGTGAAGATCCAGGTCCGGTGCACTTCGAAGCTCGAAACTCTTCCAATCAAGGCTTTTTTGCCTCTTCTTATTACTCCGGATCGCTCAATGGTTCTCGAGTTATGATCTATCAGCCAACATCCCTGTTTATGAAACCATTCCAGCGAAAATGGGCGTTGCTGTTGATTCTCTACAGCCTCATTATGACGATTTTTTTTCTCCAGCTCAGGAAACAGGAAACCAGGTTGTCAGGTGCTATTGAAGCCTGCCTGAGATTTCTGGTGGCAGACAGGGATCCCGGGGAAGAGGGTGAGTTCAGAATTCCTACTGAAATTATCCGAGTGCAGGAAACAATGAGGAAATTTAACCTGGCTATCGAGGAGAAGCGCTCTCATGCGGAGCTTGATCTCGGATTCCAGAGAATCCTGAATATTCCCCGTAAAAATATCGATTTCTATCTGGAGGAATTCTATTACTTCACAGGACTGATTTCAGAGGATCTGCGCTGGAGGCTATGTGAGGCAGGGGGTGAAGTGCCCAAAGAAAGGCTTCTAAGTATAGAGCTTGATTCTTCCCACCGTCGTTTTTTGGAGGAAATACTGCATAGACCGCCTGAAATATTTCTGGAGTTCTTCAAGTCACAGAACCAGGGTATAGAAACAAGAAGACTCTTTCAGCGTAATTTTTGTGCTTTGGTGGATAAGGCAGCGCTTGAGCATCACTCCATGGAGGCAGAAAAAATCGCTGCTGAGATTGAAGTCGCGGGAGAGATCCAAACAGTACTGGTTCCTGAAGTTCCGCGCTATGGATATGTTGATTTTCAGTTTGTGCTTCCGGAATTGAGTGCCGAAGCCGGAATACTGATTGATCATGGTGAAGTAGAAGGGAAACTTCATTTTTATCTTGCTGAACTAAATTTGAAGGGCACCCCCGCCTCTCTTGCTGCGGTACATGTAAAAGCTTTCCTTGAAGGGATCAGGCGCATGAGTCCTTCGGCTGGGAGTGCGCTTTCAAGTTTGAATGATTTTTTAGTGGAAAGAGAGATTCCAGATCTTCTACTCTCCATCACCTACGGAGTTTTTGATCCAGGGAATAGCGTCATTTCTTATGCTACTGGCGGTCATGAAGCAAGGCTTCTAAAATCAAGAGGTAAGTGCCATTCAAAGAACACGGGCGGTATCCCCCTGGGAGTGTTTCCTTCCAGGAACTTTCAGCAGCAAGATCTTATTCTTGTCTCGGGAGATTTGTTCGTCATCGTATCGCGCTCCTTTTTACATCAAAGCTCTGAGCGCACCTGGCTTCAACGAGACGAGGCTCTGAATCACTGGTTGGTCAGCCAGGGCGAACAATTGCTTAAACCACATGCTAACGCTTTGCCACCAAGGCCAGGGAATCAGGCTTCACCTCTGAGTCTCCTATGTCTTGGCAAAAGTGGGGCCAGAGCATGAGGGAATCTTTTTTTGGTTGGATTCTGGGTGGGGCTCTGGCTTGTGTAGCCCTTCCTGGATTACTAGTCTTTGGTTTGGGTTCCTATTACCTTGATCTTCAATTGGAAGTAGGGACCGATCGTTTTTTTCACGGGGCCCTCGACCAGGCTTCAAGTTGGGAAAGAACTTATACCTCAGAGCTTGAAGAGATTGAAACAATGCTCAAAAAGGAGCTAAAAAAGTTCAAAAAGAATGCTCATAAAACTTTAAGTCCGTCACTATATCGAAAGCCCACTGATCTGTGGAGGAGTCCGTTCCCTTTCCTGTCCGATTATGCCCGTGACCTGGAGCCCCCCTTCAGGCGAAAGCACCTCCTTTCCCTGAAGCGTGTTCGCCGTCTCGTCCTAAAGAAATTTCCCAACCTTAGTTCGGCTGATCTTTTCATGCAGTATTACGGTTTGGAAGTCCCCTTGCAGTTTGCCCAGGCCAACTCCAAAGTTGATGTCAATTTAGCGTCTATTGCTCTTCTAAAGCTGGACCCCCAGGAGACTGGGGCCCTGGAGCAAATCTTCCAGAGCCTCGTTATCCTGGTTCTACGAAAAAGAGTGGGCATGGAGACTGCCAAGAGGACATTTGAGGCAATGCGGCATAATTTTGCCTATGACTATGAGAAAAGTAAATTTGAGTTTTTTACCCTTTATTTTCGTCCCCTGGCCTTAAGGCTCATGCTTGGTGATATCCCCCTTTCAAAGGAGGGTAGGGAGGCATTGGGTCTTGTGTCGCAAAAAATTGGGCAGCTAGACAAAATCAAGAATCTACCCAGGGGCTGTCTTTGTGTTGCACTGAATGTGCAAAATCTTTTCCCTCGTATGATCAAACGTCTTTCAAGGGAAAGCCCTTTGAGTCTTGAAAAAACTCCATCCACCTATTCTATTTCTTCGATTCCTTCTACCGGATTTCAGTCCTCTACCTCGCTCTCGGTGCTAAGCGATATAAAGCTTCTTGAGAGAGGGGGAAGAAAGGAACAGGAAATTAGTTTGTCCCGCTTTCAAAAGGAACTCTATGTGGCCAGGCGTACCCTGCGCTTCTCCTACACCGCTGAATCGGGTGAGCGGCGCTTTGGAATATCCTTCCCGGACTCGGTCTTGCGTGGATTTATCCATTTCTTTTCCATTGGTAAGTCGGAGCTGGTTGCATCCCATCAGCGCCTTCTTGATTTTGTTCAGGGTGGAATGTTGGTACTGCTTTTCGCATTCCTGTGTTTTGCGACTCTTTTGACGTTTCGCTTTTCAAGACCCCTACGAGATTTTGCCCTCAGGGTTGGAGAGACCTCCATAGATTTGGATCCAAGGCACATTGAAGACTTTTCGCACAATTTCATCGAGTTTGGCATCATGAGGAACACTTTTTTGGCAAAGGTTCGAAATCTATCCCTACGCTTTCAACGAGCTAATGCGCTGGCAGACTTGCAGTCCAGAATTCATGACAATCCTTCCACTGAAGAGTTCCTGGTGACGTTGAGAAAGACGTTTCGGGAATGCTTTGAACTAGATTTTCTAGGATATGAACCGGCGCTTCGAGAGATTAGTTTCAGTGATCACAAGATAGTCTTGGAGCACACAGACTCTCCTCAACAAGGAGATGCTATCTGGGATTTTCAGGGAAAGGGTGAGGGTATCGAACCCTTCCATGAGCAGGTTCGATTTTTCTTTGAGAAAAAGAGCCTGGAAGAAAACTTTAAGCTTTCACTTAAGACAGAAAGGGAGTTTGAAATCTCTCGTCAGATTCAGCGAGAATTGTTGCCCAAAGTACTTCCCCACACCCCCTATTTTGAGGTTGTTTCTTATTATCAGCCGGCAACGACCCTGGGCGGTGATTTTTTTGACCACCAGAGGATTTCAGATAGCGAATTGTTTGTGATTGCCGATGTTTCGGGTAAAGGTCTTGGAGCAGCACTTTACGCTTCGTTCATTAAAGCCCTACTACATGCCTTTTGTCTGTCTGGTATGTCTCTGAATAAGGCGATTGGAAATCTCCATGAAGCGCTTGAGGGATATGGTGCCCAGGACTTTTTCTGTACTCTATTTTTACTCAAGCTAGATCCGCAGGCATCTAGCTTTCAGTATTGTTCGGCCGGACATAATCGAATGATCCTGATCCGTGATTCAGATCCCTTATTTCTTAGCGGGAAGGGGCTACCTGTTGGAATCATCAGCGGTCCGGAACATTCCCTGGAGAGTATGGATCTTCTGAAGGGAGATCTAATATTTTTATATACGGATGGAGTTACTGAGCTAGAGGGCAGTGGCGGAGATCTATTTGGGGAGGCTAGACTCCTGGAAATCCTTGTACCTGGCTCAAAGGATTCCCCTGAAGAACTAAAAGTAAAGTTGGTGGAGGAGCTTTCGGACTTTTCATACCAGGGGCAATTGAGTGATGATGTGACCTTCCTGATTCTTAAAATAGGAAATTAATATGCACAACGCCATTGAAATTCATGATCTCGAAAAGACCTACGAGAACTCTTTTAGGGCTCTAAAGGGTGTGAGTCTATCCGTAAAAGAGGGAGAGATTTTTGGATTATTAGGTCCCAACGGAGCGGGTAAATCAACGTTGATCAACATCTTATGCGGAGTTGTAAAGAAGACTTCTGGAGCGGTAAAGATCCTTAATCATTCTATCCCAGAGGAGCATTTGGCGGCCAAATGGATCCTGGGAGTAGTACCGCAGGAACTATGCGCGGAGGGATTTTTCACGGTACACCAGGTTCTGCAGTACCAGTCTGGTTTTTTTGGAATTCAAAATAATGAGGACTATATCGAGGAAGTCCTGACCAAACTGGATTTGATTGATAAACGAGAAGAGATTACCCGGCACCTTTCGGGCGGAATGAAGAGGCGTCTGATGGTGGCAAAGGCCATGATCCATCGCCCGAAAATTCTAATATTGGATGAGCCCACCGCTGGTGTGGACCTGGGTCTAACCGTTTCTTTGTGGAATGCAGTCAAGGAGCTTAATGATGCTGGGGTTACGATCATCTTAACGACTCATAACCTTCGAGAGGCGGAGGAGATCTGCGATAGAATCTGCATCATTGATCACGGTTCAGTCATCGAAATGGGAGAGACCCGAGAGCTGGTTAGAATCCTTGGTAACACTCTTCAAATGGAAGTGAGCCTGCAGGAACTGAAGGGTGAATTTAACCTGGATGTCCCTTATGAACTCGAAAGAAGTGGAAGTGAGGGAAGGCTTAAGATCAACTACAAGGAAGGAGAACTACCCGGTATTTTAAAAGCTCTTTCCACGGTCCCCGCCAGGGTCGCTGATCTCAAGCTTCGTGAGGACAACCTGGAAGATATCTTTCGTCGATTGGTGGGCTTCGCATGAGTAATCCCATTGGTTTTCGAACCCTTTTTCAAAAGGAAACTGATCGCTTCATGAGTGTAAAGATCCAGACTCTTTTTTCCCCCTTGATCTCCAGTCTTCTTTACGTTGCTGTTTTTGGATTACCCATGCAGCAGATGCCTTCACAAATAGAGGGAATCTCATTTCTTGAATTTCTCATCCCGGGACTAATCATGATGGGCATGATCAGCAATGCCTTCCAAAATAGTGCCTCATCTTTGATGATCGCCAAGTATTCCAACACCATTTTTGAGATTTTGACCTGGCCCATCTCCTCATTTGAGAAGGTTAGCGCTTATATGTTCGCCGGGGCTCTGCGAGGGATACTGGTGGGAGCTATCACCTATCTCGCAGTACTTCCATTCGTAGCTCTACCCATTGAGTCACCCCTTATTGTAATCGTGGTTTCCGCATTGGTTTGTTCGACATTTTCGGCTCTTGGCATCGTGGCTGGAGTCTGGGCTAAGAATTTCGATCAAATGACAATTCTGAACCAATTCCTGATCTTACCTCTGACCTTTTTGGGCGGAGTATTCTATTCCATTCAAAGACTTAGTCCTTTCTTTCAAAAGGTCACTCTGGTGAATCCCATTCTTTATATGATCGATGCCTTACGCTATGGTTTCCTGGGTGTATCCGATCTTCCCATTTATTTTTCCCTGAGCCTCTTGGTGGTCTTTCAATTCCTGGCTGCTTCTTTGGCGTGGTGGGTGTTTCACTCGGGATATCGTCTACAGACCTGAGAGTGGTCTGATTTTTGCTGACTTCTCTGCAAATCTTTATTGGCGGGTCATTTTGCCCCTCGTGATTGAGATTTCCTATTATTTTCACTTCGAAGGAGTACTGATGGCGGTTCGTAGAATAATTGGATTTTGGATGGGAATGGCTTTACTTATTTCTTTGGGTGTTGCAGCGGATGCTGCCAAAGGTAAGGCACTCTACATGGTGTGCACAGCCTGTCATGGCCCTGATGGCGGAGGTGTCGCTGCGATGAAGGCTCCCAGAATCGCCGGTCAGGAAGCCTGGTACCTAAAGGATACTCTTAAGAAATTTAAAGAAGGTTTGCGCGGTTATGATCCCGCAGATACCTATGGTGGTCAGATGAAAGCCATGACCGCAACACTGACTACGGATGAGGCTATGGATGATGTAGTCGCTTACGTAGGCTCCCTAAATCCTACCACTGTCCCGGATAAAGTTGAGGGGAACGCAGAGAAAGGAAAGGCTTTGTACATCACATGCCAGGCTTGCCACGGAGACCGTGGGCAGGGGAATGTGGCTCTCAAGTCTCCCCGGCTAACGGGGCAGCATAGCTGGTATCTGCTCAGCCAACTACAAAACTTCAAGAAAGGTCTGAGAGGTGCTAAACCCGGTGATATGGGTGGGATGCAGATGCGTCCTATGGCTGGAATTCTAGCCGACGAGGCAGCCATGAAAGATGTGATCGCTTACATTCAGACCTTTGAGTAGAAAGTTTATTATCTTGGGTTGGACAGCTTGACCCTAATATATTAGCCAACGACATTTTGTCATATTCCATAGTTGTGCTATTTCATAGTTTCCTATCCATTTTTATCGCTTGTTGATTTAGGGTAAATTCTCCAAACCTGAGCAGTGATGGGTATCGACAGTGTTTCTTCAGGAGGGATGATTGCGCTATACTGATGTACAACAGTTTGTAGATAGTTGTCTACTGAGGGGTAGATTCTCAATTTTGATTCCAACTGATGGTCTGTAAACTGATGGAGTCGAGAAGGATTTAGAAGCATGGAGCCTTTAGCCAGGGACGAAAATCAGGTCATGTCGATGGAAAAGGCCTATGAGTTGATTGAGCTGGGAAATGAGCTCGCCTCTCAAAACCGGATTCAAGAAGCCAGAGATATGTTTCTTCGTTCGGTAAAAATGCATCCTACCGCGGATGGATACACTTATCTGGGTTGGATGCTTACCTATGACGGTTATTACACCGAAGCCATTGATCTGTGCTATAAGGCCATTGAACTTGATCCTGATTTTGGTAATCCCTATAACGATATCGGTGTTTACTTACTCCACCTTGGAAAACTCGACGCAGCCATCGAGTGGTTTGAGAAAGCCAAGAAGGCCAGCCGCTATGAACCCCGCCACTTTCCCTATGTAAATTTGGGAAACATCTATATGAAACAGGGAAAGCTCTCCCTGGCGCGTAAAGAATACTTGAAAGCTCTTGAATTCTTTCCAGATCATACCCCTGCCCTCGAAGCTTTGGAAATCATCCAGGCCATGGGGGAATTCCAGGAAGGCTCAGACCTGGTTCATTGAATGCATGAACTTTCCGCCTTCTCAAACAACCCAGGCATTTCGGGTCACTGCTCTTGAGCCTGATGTTTTTCTAGATACCCGCTAATGTATTTGTTCCATTGATTTGTAAACTCCGGGGAGTTCAGGCCGGTAGTATCTCGAAATAAGTCTTCGAAGATATACCGATAGTTCAGATTCTTTAATCCTACCAGGATAGCGGCGAGAGTCCCTTGCTCATTGAGCAAGTGAACCATGCTAGCGGCCATGATGTACATGGAATAGTTACTCATGGCTGGCGGCAGGGTTTTAGCATTAAATAGAAACCCCTTTTCATCTAATTTTTTCAATCGATCCCGGTGAGTTTCCAGTTGGAAGTCTGGTTCATAAAAGACAGCCAATCCCTCGGTGAACCAGCTGGGTATATTCCCGAGCCCCCTGGTCTTTGCGAGCAAAAGGTGGTGATTGTATTCATGCCACAGAACCCTTTTGAGTTCCTTTTGTTTGGAACTTTCAATGTTTTTACCAAAGCGGATATAGAGTTCCTTTGAAGAGTTGGTTCGCAACCCGAGAATATTCTCATTGGTTCCGGTAATGTGGGTAAAATCCTGGTCTGTAAGAACCTTGACCCTGGTCTTGTGTTTGGGATAGTAGTTAAAAATTCTTCCTAGATCCATGTATGCCTTCTCAAGAATCCCCAGGATAAAAAGTAGGTATTGGTCATATTTCTCATTATCAATCTGGATTTCAAACGAAGAGGAAACCACTGTTCGATACTTTCCCTTCACTTTTTCATTACCCTTTGCTTGCTGAACGAGGGCTTTTTCTTGCCCGGAGAGCGGTCGATATTTTTTGATCTGTTCCAGCAACTCCAGTGCGGCATCATCGTCATCGTTTCTCAGGTAGGCTACCGCCAGTTGGTTTAGCGTATTCGTGTCACCAGGATTTTCAAACAAGAGGTTTCTCAGATGATAGATCGCAGCCTTATAGTTCTCGATCTGGGAGTAACTATGGGCAGCTTCCCTCATAAAATGAAACCTGCTCTTTTGGGACAATCCATCGAGATGGTTTTCCATAAACAAAGCAGCTTCAAAGTAGTCCTTGTTGGCTACCAGGCTTGCGGCAAGTAATACGCGGTTTCCCTCACTATCTCTATACCTGAGAGCCTCTTGGTAATGCTTTATAGCAAGACTGTTTTGGTTTGCTCTTGAGAACCCGCGACCCTGTATATGATGATAATGGCTAAACCAGGACCCGAGATTTTCATTTTCCGGAAATTTCTGTTCAAGGCCTGACAAAATCAAATACGCAGACCTGGAATCACCAGATTCCATCAAAGATCGAAATTCCTGAATCTGCCGGTTAAAGTACTGCACATCTCCACGATCCATCGCGAAGATTCCCGCAGAAGTCAGAAAAAAAACGGACAGGAAAAGAAATTTCATATTGATCCGGGTGAACGGTGTGTTGTGTAACAGACAATGGATTCACCTGACCAAGAAATTGTAATCGAATATGGACCACATCACCTTGACTTTATTTCTCTGATGTTTCAAAGTGCTTTGCTAGGAGCCTGTCGGAGAATTGAGTTTGTGACGAGACCGAGCGAAAAAATCAGGATCAAGGCGGAGGCGGAAAATACCGCCGAAGGTGTGCTGGAGCACATTGAGAGCGGTTTTTTCGGTGACAACGCCGAGCCTGTTTTTTGCAGCCGGTCGCAGTAGAAGGCAATTCTCCGACAGGCTCCTAGTTGGTTTATTTGTTGGCATTCACTTTGTTTGACCGATCTGAATCAGGAAGGAGTCGTAGGAATGTTGTCACGGATTCTTTTAGTTCTGTTTTTTTGTTCTGTGAATTTTGGAGCGAACCCATTTGTAGAAAAGCTTCAAGGGGAATTTGAAAAGCGTCTCACCGTTAAAACTCTCGAAAATGGCTTAACCGTCATGATTTATGAAAAGCATGACGCGCCAATAGTGAGTACAAGTATTGGTTTTAAGGTTGGTTCAGTGGATGAGCATGCCGGAAATTTCGGCTGTGCCCACATGCTTGAGCATATGCTGTTTAAGGGCAATAGAGTCTACGGGACCAAAGATTTTGAAAAGGAATCTGAGATTACGGCCCAAATCCTGAAATGGGCTGAGCGCTTCGATGAAGAGCAGTTAAGAGAAGAGCCGGACCCTACTGCCTTGAAGCTTTACAAGAAAAGAATGGACCAGCTTGTAAAGCGGCTTAATCAAGTGGTGATCAAGAGTCCCTATAATCCCATTTATTCTGCGAATGGGGGCAAGGGTCTGAATGCTTATACCAATACGGACAACACCGTTTATATCGTGGATTTACCCTCCAATAAACTGGAGCTATGGGCTTTGTTGGAATCGATGAAGTTTCGACAGCCTATTTTGCGTTCTTATTTTCCTGAGCGGGATGTTGTGATGGAAGAGCGCCGCATGAGAACCGACTCCAATCCCCAGGGAAAGCTCTGGGAGGCTTTGATGGGCGCCTCCTACATGGCTCATAACTATCGCAATCCGATCATCGGCTACATGAGTGAATTGCAGACCCTGAGAAAGGATACGCTCACAACCTTTTTTAAAGATTATTACGCTCCGAATAACGCTACAATGGTGCTTGTCGGCGATGTATATCCCGAACCAACCCTGGCACTCATTGAAAAGTACTTCGGCTCCTGGAAGTCTTCGGATCGCCTTGAGCGAACCCACATTCGCGAACCTGAGCAAAACGGTGAACGACGGGTGGAAATTAATGAAAAGGCACAGCCCTACTTATATGCCTCCTATAAGATGCCGCGTCTAAACACCCCAGAGGGGACGGCACTGACCATCCTGGCAGAGGTTTTATCAGGAGGCAAAACTTCTCGTTTTTACCAGGAGATTGTTGTAAAGCGAAAGTTAGCCACTGCAGCATGGGCTTATGCGGGAGCGGCTGGACAAAGATACCCGGGATTGTTCCTCGTGGGTGGTAGCCCTAAGCATCCTCATCAACCCTCTGAGCTGATGGACCTTATCTCAGAAGTAATCGATGATTTGATCAAAAACGGAGTAGACGAGGAGGAAATTAAGCGCGTTCAAACCCGTATGAAGGCTGAATTCATATACTCCCTTGAGTCTGCCTCAACCCTCACAAGTCTACTTCTCTCAAATCAGATGAACCTTGGTGATTGGAAAGAGATTTTCTGGGACTTTGAAAGAATCCTCAGCCTTACACCAGAAGCACTGGTGGAAGTCGCCAGGAAGTATCTCAAGAAAGAAAAGAGAACAGTGGCCACCCTTCTTACTTCTAAAAAGGAGAGCTAAAGATGAATCACTATCTTCGAATATTCCTATCTTTCATGCTGTTGGGAACCATCCTTTCCGCAATGACACCCTTGCCCCATGAATCACTGCAGTTTAAAGAGCTTACGCTAAAAATTCCTGAGATCACGAGAAAAATACTCTCAAACGGAATGGAGCTCTTTTATGCGCAGGATTCCTCTCTTCCAATCGTAAGAGCCACCCTGTATGTGCCAGGTGGGTCCCATCGGGATCCTGCTGCGGCCACAGGTCTTTCCTCTCTGCTCTCAACCGTACAGATCGCCGGCGGTACACGGCACTTGACCCCTGATGAGCTGGATATGCAATTGGAGTCCCTGGGAGCGGAAATTGATACCGGCGCCCAGTCGCGTTATCAGACGGTTTCATTGAAGTGTTTACGCACCGATTTTAAGAATATTCTGGATCTGTTTTTTGAGGTTGCCCTGCATCCGCGTTTTGATCCCTCTCGTTTTGACCTGGAAAAGAAGAACGCACTGGAGTCTATTCGCAGACGAGATGACGACGCGGCGGGAATCGCACGCAGAAAATTCGCCAATATTGTCTACCGTCCCCATCCCGAAGGGAATGAAACCACGATGGAAACCATTGGTTCTATCAGCAGAGATAACCTGATTAACAGCCATCGGAAGAGGTTTCAGCCTGATGGAAGCCAGCTGTTGGTGGTAGGAGATGTAGATCTAAAAACTCTGGAATCGATGCTCTCACCCTATCTTGCACAATGGAAGCCAACTGGTAGAAAGCTTGTTGATCCCCCAAAGGTGACGCGTGAATTTAAAGCTGAGCGGTATTTTGTTCAGAAAAGCGTACCCCAGGTAAAAATTCGAATTGGACATAAGTCGATCAAACTCTCCAATCCAGACCTCTTTCCTCTCATGGTCATGGATCGAATCCTGGGCGGCGGCGGTTTTAACTCCCGACTCATGAAACGGATTCGTACCGAGCTAGGACTCGCCTATTCGGTTTATTCCTGGATTGGTGCCGATGTTTTCTACAGTACCATCGGCGTTGATTGCGGAACCAAGACCGAAGGGTCTGTGCAGTCTCTCAGGGAAATACTCTCGGCCATTAAAAAAATACAGGATCAGCCGGTTAGCAACGAGGAACTGGAACTGGCGCGAAATACAATCGTGAACCAATTCGTATTCAAATTCGCGACCCGACATCAGGTTGCCAGCCGCATTCTTTTCTTCGAGCAAGCCGGTCTTCCGGACGATTTCATGGAAACCTATCTGAAGGCGATTGAAGCGGTAACGGTGAAAGATGTGCAGCGTGTGGCGAGGGAGTACTTTAAATCTGATGGTCTGAAGATTCTTTTGGTAGGGGATTTTGCCAAAGTACGCGCCGAAATTGAGAAAGAGTTCGGGTCTTTTAAAGAAATCAAATTACCGGATTACGGTAGTGGGAGCGGCAAGGCCGGAAAATCAGCCAGTCTTTCCCGCTGACGTCTCCATGAGCCTTAAGTATCGGCTCCTTTTTGATGCGGACTGTCCGCTTTGTGTTCGGTTTGCTGACGCAACCAGACGCTTTGGCGATGCCACTCTACTGGAGGTGGTCCCCTTGCAGCGATACGTACAACTCGACCCTTCCATCCCTGAAGAAGAGCTTCTCAAAGAGGTACATTTGATCGGAGAAGATGGAAGTGTTTTTCGTGGTTCTAAGGCAATTGAGAAAGTAATAAAGCTTGCTCCTAAACTCTCTCCCATGCGCTGGATGATTGAAAGTGGAGCTGGAAAAAAATCCCTGGGTCTGTTTTACCGGATTGCCAACAGGTTTCGTAGAGGATGTCGGAAGTGTAGGAAATAGATTATTCAGAGCAGAATAATTTTCATTCCTTCTCCATCTATTTACACAGGAGTGAAACTCCTTTTAAGATCTAATCGTAGGACTAGGTGGTGCGGATTGTGTCGCACAGTTGGAGTCATTATGAAACGTTTTCTGCTTGTTCCTTTATTCCTTACCACTATTTTCAGCTCAATTAGCGATGATCAGAGCAGGGTATCCATTTTTCATCAGCTCTACGGTGTTCCCTATTCTCCCGAATTAGCTCAACCTAATTCCCTGAAGGCCCTTGATTTCCATGCACCGGAGCGGGCTGTGGAACGCTGGTATACCCATAAATTTGGTGATTCAAGCAATACCAGGGCCCGCCTGATTACTGACAATATGGAGGCCTGGTACGCCAGGTGGCATCTACTTCAGTCAGCCAGGAAGACGATCGATATCCAATACTTTATTGTCAAGGACGACATCTTTGGTCACGCCATGATGGGAATCTTGTTAAAAAAGGCTCGGGCTGGTGTCCAGATCAGGCTAATGGTAGATGACTTTGGAACCGGTTCCCTGGTCAAAAGTGAATACGGTGGAGAGTTTCTCAAGGAACTCGTCAAAACAGGAAATGTGCACGTGAAAGTCTTTAATCCCCGCATGAGCCTGGGGGCGTTTTTAAAGATGCCGATCACACTCAACTTCTTTAAGGATATCAGTGTTGTTCTGGCTTCCAACCACGACAAAATAATGATTGTGGACAGCAAGAGAACCATTGTGGGCGGAAGGAATATCTCCAAGGATTATCTCGCTGATGAGAAGGACAATGAGAAGGCCTACCGAGACACGGATGTACTTCTGGAAGGGGAGGATGTCATTTCCCAGATTCAGGTTGCCTTTGAGGAAGAGTATGTCAGGCTTAAAAATCAAGAGATTCTCAGTGAGGAAGCGATTGACCAGGAAAAGGTCCGCTATCTGTTCTTGGCAGCTAAAGTAATGAAAAGATGGATGAGCTCAGAGTCAATGCTCAATCCAGAGGCTGTACCGGCACTAGCCCATATCATAGAAGAGCTAAATGAGAAGATCTCAAAGTTTAGCCTTCTAAAAAACTATTCGACCTGGGTTCCTTTTCAGGGTCAGCGCGAGCTGCCAGTCACAATTCTGGATAAGAATTCCAGGGCTAGTGCAGAGGTTAAGGACGAAATAGGACCTACTTTGTTGGAACTCGTTGAGAATGCTGAAGAAGAAATTATCATTCAAAACGCATACGTGGTTCTCTCTGACATAGGGAAAGAAGCTCTAACTCGGGCGGTAGAAAGAGGGGTTAGACTGGTATTACTTACCAATAGTCCCCAAAGCTCAACCCTGGATACCCTGGTTGTCCAGGCTGTGTTTGCCCGTGATTTACGCGATATTGTCGAAGTCATGCCCCCCGAAGTACAAATTTATGGACGTACGGGCAGCCATCTTCATGCCAAGGTTTTCATCATCGATGGGTCCATCACGGTTATTGGAACTTATAACCTTGATCAGCAAAGCGAACGGGTCAATTCGGAAATTGTTGCGATGATTAAGTCTCGTGATTTTGCCCAGAGAAATCGTCTACTTGTAGAGAAGGACCTTGCGCAGACTACGCGCTACCAGGTAATCCGCGATGAGAATGGGAAGATCATCAAAAGGGTTCTGCCCAGTCTAAATAAGGGCTGGATCAAGGACAAACTCTTCTTTTTACTAGGAAAGGTCGGAGCTCTTTTCCGTCCCTTGATTTAGGGAAAGTATCTGGTAGAAGGAATCAGGTTTTGATAGCAGAATCCAAATTTCTACTGACTCTGAATTTCATTGATATAGAAGCTCAAAGACCTCTACTCGTTTGGAAATTCCCTGCTCTTTCTTGTAGTGGTATACCACCTGGGATTGTTTGTAGAGGTATACCGCTTCAGGAGAGATTCCCGGTTTCCCCTGGGGAATGGGACGGTTTTTCCTCTCAAAATACTTCTTCCAGTATTCTAAAGCCCCTGAAAAGTCCATAGGCTTACCCTTGAGGCTTCCTTTTCCCCTGACATGATTGATAGCGTCATAGACGAGTTCTGAACAATAAATCTCTAGGGTATCATCAAGTACGAAAACTCCATCATAGGGTTTTCCGAGGTGCGATTCGGCCCTTTCAATCATTGTTTGAAGCTCATTTTTTTCCCATTGGATCAGTCTGCTCACCGCATAGCGGTTTTTGCATCGTTTCAAATAAAGATCAAGGGGGGTTTTTCTAACCCTGGGCGGGATGGCTTCGACTACAAGCCACTTTCCTTCTTCTTTCTTGAGGATTCCTACATGGCTCCAAAGAGAGCCCGTGGTTCCCTCCACGGCCGAACCGAAGGAACTCGAAAGGCGCTGGAAGAGTATATCACCAGGTTTCGGCTCCCACTGGCTGTAGGCCAGGCAGTGAATGAGAAGGAAAAGGACAATACGGCTCATTTGAGTGCATTTTACGGCTGGTTTGAATTCTGTCAATCTTTCATGGGGCAATGCTTTTGCTAGAATGGAGCCATGGATGCAACATTAATCGGTTTCATAGCATATCTTGTGGTGGTTTTGGTCATAGGTTTTGTGGCCAGCAGTAGGAATAAAACCAATGAAGACTGGCTCCTTGGGGGCCGCTCCATTAATGGTTATTTGCTGGCTTTCTCAGAGAGGGCATCTGGAGAATCAGCCTGGCTTCTCCTTGGTCTTCCCGCAGCAGCATTAACCGTAGGACTGGGAGAAGCCTGGACAGCACTTGGTTCAGTAATAGGAATTCTATGCTCCTGGATTTTCATTTCTGAAAAGATCAGGGCGGCTTCCGCCAATTGTGGTGCTTTGACTCTTCCTGAATTACTTTCATCCATGTTTTCCAATTGCCGGATCATCCTACTTCTTGGTGCATTGGTCTCCATGTTTTTCTACACTTTTTATGTCTCCTCCGGTTTTGCCGCAGCGGGAACTATCCTCAACGCTACCTTTGGTATGGAGAAAGGAACAGGAATTATGATCGGGGCTGCCGTTGTCCTGACCTACACCATACTCGGAGGATTTGTGGCGGTGGTTTGGACCGATATGATCCAGGCGATTTTGATGGTGGCAACCCTTGTTATTCTGCCCGTTGCCGCAATCATGGAAATGGGTGGAGTGGGGGTATTTCTGGATAGGTTTTCCGCACTAACCTCAACAGAAATCACTTCCTGGACTCATGGAGAAACGGGGGTGGGAGCTCTACTTTTTATTCTTGCCGGAGCGAGCTGGGGTTTTGGTTACGTGGGACAGCCCCATCTTCTCACTCGCTTTATGGCCATGCCTTCCAGAGAAGACGTGAGAAAAGGGTTTCGGATCGCATCGGCCTGGGTAGTTCCTGCTTTTGGGGGTGCTGTCTTGCTGGGCCTTATCGCTATTGTGGCTTTTACTCCTGAGCAGCTAACGGAAGCGGGTATTCTGGGCGAGGGTGCGAATTCAGACAAACTAATGCCCTTTTTCGCCAAGTATTATGTCCCGGCATGGCTGGCAGGTATTTTGATCTGCGGAGCGATTGCTGCCATGATGTCCACAGCTGACACTCAACTTCTGGTGGTCTCATCAGCGGTATGTGAGGATATTTATCACAAGACCTTGCGCCAGGAGCCAGGCGAGGCAAAATTACTTTTGATTTCCCGAGTCATGACAACAGTTGTTTGTCTATGTGCATTTTACCTGGCTTATACTTCACAGGAAATCATTTTCCAGATGGTCTCCTATGCCTGGGGTGGTTTGGGTTCCACCTTTGGGCCCCTGGTGGTCTTATCTCTTTACTGGAAGAGCTTGACTCGTAATGGTGTGATAGCGGGGTTGTTATTTGGCTCCCTGGGAACCATTCTTTGGAAGAACACCGCATGGCAGGCGGTTGCTCCTGAGCGATTCTCTATTTTTCTTCTGAATTTTCTGGTAATCATCGCTGTGAGCTTATTGACCAGGGATCGACAACAAACCGCCTCTACCGGGAGCTAAAATAAAAACCTCCAGTTTCAAAGTCCTGGACTCCTTCATGGGATTTCTGGGAGTACCTTCAAACGAGAGAAGGAAGGCCTTTTTTACCTTTCTGGCTCTTTTCACTCTCCTGAGCTCCTATTACCTCATCAAGCCGCTTCGAGAAGCACTCTATTTCAGGGAGTTTGGTGCCGACTTTCTGCCGATTTTTCATCTCCTGGTCATTGGTTCTTCCTTTCTCTTAACCCACGCTTTTCACCAGGTGTTAAGTCACATTGATCGAACACGGGTTTTGCGTGTGACCTTTCCTGCTGTTGCAGTCATCCATCTCGTCTTTGGGGCATTTCTGAACCAGCCTTCTAAACTTGTTATTATCTTATTTTGTTTGTGGGCCTCGGTTTATTTTCTGCTATGTCTGTCTCTATTGTGGGGAGTTACGAACCAGCGCTTTTCCGCGCAGGGAGGCAGAAAGAGCTACGCTTTCATCTGGATGGGGGCGATTCTTGGGGCACTGGTTGGTTCTAGAATTTCACTGCATATCTTTGAACAGGGAGCTTTTGGGCCTAATTTGTTGTTCTCGACCCTGACGCTGCTCCTTGCTTATTTTTTCTTAGAAATGGCGAGGCCCATATCCGCTAAAGAGCAGAGTAGACCGGGGATTGAGGCCGCACGGGTTTCCAGGGGAAAGCTCGGGGATCTCTTCTCCAACAGATATTTGCTCACCATAGCTATCCTGGTTTTTTCTCTCACATTCTGTCGAAGTGTTTTTGACTATACCACCAACGCCAAGATCGAGAGGGAACTTACCAGGGAAGTGATCATTGCTGAATATTTCAAGGAAGATCAAATGGGGATATCGGAAAGGGGAGATACCCTCGTCAATGTGGTTTTAAGCATCAAACATGCCGGGGGGGAGGGGCGTCAGAAGATGCTCGACAAGAGTCTTTCTCTTCTGCCGCCATCTTGGTCTGAAAACCCCATGGCGGAATTCACCCGCTTCCAGGATCGGCTTCAGCAAAGAACGGGAATCTTTTTTGGCGAGGTCTATCTCTATCAGAATATTCTGGGACTGGTCCTTCTTTTGATTCTAAAAGGGGGATTGATTCAAGCCCTTGGCCTTCCCATCCTTTTACTGGTTGTTCCGGTTCTCTACTTTTTTTCATCTCTGGCCCTGTTTTTCCCCATTCACCTGGATACGGTGCAGTTTTTGAAAATCCTTACCGGAGGTTTTGATTATTCCTGGAATAATACGGGCAAGGAGCTTTTGTTTGTTCCGCTCGATTTCGAGGCGAATCTGCGCTTCAAACCGGTGATTGAAGGTCCGGTTTTTCGAATGGGAGGTGCCCTGGCAGCATTCTCGAAAATGGGGCTCGACAGCCTCATACAAATATCCTCAAAAGCTTCCGGTGCTCTAATCGCTCTTTCATTGGTTCTGATCCTATTTTGGATGAAAAGCGCTCATAGAGTTGCTAAAAGGTGCCAGGAACTGGAAGCTGAACCGACTCCAACCGCTGAATTTAACCCGGCTTGATTCCTTTCTAGACCGAGTACAAGGGGTAATTCAGAATCCTGTTAAAACCATAGTTTTAATAACCACTTCATTAACGGTATAATCGGACCTTGTAATGGGGCTTCTAGATCGAAATAATCTCCTTCTTTTCCCTCCCTTTTTAGCCACGCTATCTACGCGGATTCGGGAATCGGAGTTATTAGAGAACTCCATGAATATCAATCGCCTTTACCTGGATGTTGCAAGTTCGTTAGTCAGGTACCTGGCAACATTAAAAATCTCGCTGCTGCGCTCCTGTGATTCAAAGGAGGCATCCGACCTACTCACATCTGCGCTGTTACGCTTTTCTACTCCCACATCCGCAATCTGGTTAAAAGTCTTAGTTCGTGGTGAAAATGAAGAATTTCTGAACCTGTTTGAAAAGGAGTCTGAGGACAAAATTGAGATCGCCACCATTCTCTCTGAATTTTTAAGCAGGCAATTGGATTCCTCTTCAGCGATGGCGGAAACCATTGAAGCCTTTAAGAAGGATTTTGAACAAGATGAATTCCAATGCAGCTCCAATCAGGAGATTTTGGAAATACTGATCGCTTATGAAGAGAGAATCAGCAGCCAGGACCTTGATCGCTCCCGAAGCAGGGTGGAATTGGGAAATGTTTATCTTAGAGAGACCATAGCCTACCTTCTAGCAGAGCTCAGCCCCCTGTTTGAATACAAAATAGGTACCCTTGAATCCTATGTTGCAGATGGGAAGAAGGTTAAGGGTTTCTTTCGAGTCCATTATGGGCAGACTTATCTTGCCTGCTCACAGTCCGTTGCAAATCGCTCCCGTATCGGTTCCGTCTTTTTAATGAAGGAGGATGCCGAGGACTCCTATTCTCAAATCCTGGAACTGTCGCCTTTTTTGGTCCAGTTTGAATGTAACGAGGTTGATTGTAAGGAGACCAGTCTCTACTTCTACTCCAGTTTTCATGCCGGTCATGGGCGTTTTAGTAACTACCACTGCGATCATGTGCTAAAGGATAAGCAGTTTTCCGAATGGTTCCAGAATCACTGGTCAAAGCCGACGGATATCACTTTTATCAATGAAAATGAGGAACTCTATTATCGAAAAATATACAGTTATTGGGCCATGGGTATTGTGGATGAAAAGGAGGAGCAGGCTCTTCAGATCATGCATAAGGTCTTCAATATTGGTATGGAACGGCTAAGAGTAATCGAAGAAAAGGTGAAACAGGAGCTTGGAATTTCAGATGATCAAGAAGCCTCCAAAAGGAAAAATTCTTATCGAGAACTTTTTGAAGAGCTTACCCAGTCGAATTTTCTCCAGGATATGGAGCGGTTCACGCTCCAGGAACTTGCGAGAACCTTGGGATTAAGAAATACCGAGACCTGGGAATTGGAACTAAAGACATGGATTGCCAAGGCAAGAGAGTTGTTTAATAAAGATGATAAAGAGTCTCTGACTGAGATTCTGGTGCAGATAGCCCGGATTGATTTTCAAAATCCTATTTTGCAGGAGGGGCTAGACCAATTCGGAATCAATACAGAGGAAGATTTCAGGATTATAAACCGCCGAAAGCTGTTCTCTGAGTATCTTGGATATCTTAATATTGTGTATACCGACAAGGTTGTAACCCCTGATGAAAGGCGTTTTTTAGAGATCCAGAGAAAGAGGCTGGGTTTAACGGAGAAGGAGGCCTTTGAACTAGAGTTCTTGGAAGATAACCTGGTAGGAGTTCTTGAACATCAGCGTGATGACACCTACCTGATGCAAAAGGAAAACTTCAAATTAGGCGGTATTCTTCTGGCTAAGGCTCTCATCACAGATGAACAGCTCAATCACGCTTTGGAAGTTCAGACTCGAGATAAGGGAATAAAACTCGGTGCAATGCTCTATGAGTTAGGTTATATCGGCCCCAATGAATTGAAGAGATGTTTAGATCTTCAGGAGCATTTGTACTTTCGTAAGGACTCCTATCTCATTGGCTCCATCGCACTCAAATTCGCGTTGATTGACCAACGACAGCTAAAGGAAGGTCTTCGAGTTCAGGAGGCGGTATTCCGCGATCATGGAAAGCACCAGCCACTGGGTGAGATTCTGCTTTCCAGGGGCTTTATCTCTCATCAAACTCTCGATTTCATCCTATCCATCCAAAGGCTTTCTACAGAACAGTGAAGGCTCACCCACACTGTATATGCGGGTGAATTCATACAACACTCCATGGGTCAGATTCCAACATTTGAGGAAGAGTGATGGATGAGAACACCCGCAATGAAATTGCTGAGATCATTCTAAAAACCCTCCTTGAAGAAATCTTGCGAGACGGCAAGATTGAACCGGCTGAAAAGGAGGTTTTCCAAAAACTTTTTAGTGCTCTCAAGGTGGAAAAATCGAAAGTTACCCAAATCCACCAGCAAGTTCTCAGGCAGATCAAGGGAAATGAACGTGAAGGCGCCCTGGATATGGCGAGGTACTTTAGCAGTCTGCATGAATCCCTGACTGAAAAGGGGTTTGAGCCAAAAGTCATTAAAGGGATTCTTGAGAGAGTTGGCCGGATTCTTGGAGTGGATTCTAAACTTTTTCAGTCCACGCTCCCTGCTGCCAAACCAAAGATCTTAGACGAGAAGGCACCATCAAAATCTCCGCAAAATGTCGCGCGGGAAGCCCAGGAAATTGACCCGGTGACCCCCGGGGAGACCACAGGGGAACCTTCTCTTCAAAAATGGAGTACCGATTGGATCTCCACTATTGATTTCGGTGTAGGAGGAGTCTCAAAAAAGGCGGTTCAAAAGGTTCTTAAGTTCAGAGAAATGGGCGCACTGAGCGATGCGAAACGACTCCTGCTTGATTATTCGACTCCTCTTGATTATGACCTCAGGTACATTCTCTTAGAACGTGTATGCGCTGAAATGGACGAAGAGAAATTAGCTCGGGAATTCCTGGAAAAGGCTAAGAAGTCAGGGACTTCACAGAACCTCATCGATTATGAAGGCTTTTTTTTAGATTGCCGCGCTAAGACAGCCGAGGAATGTTTTGAACATTGGCTTGGCTTACCGGAACATGAGAACCTCGACGACCTGGCTAAGCAGCAATCCCTCAGGGATCTTGCCAGGGCATGGGAAAGCCGTTTTCAAATGGTTTTCGCGTCACATCTTTTGGAAAGCTGTGGGGAGGACCTGGAATGTGCGAAGTTCTTGGGGGTTCTTCGTTCGAGAGTCTTCGAAGATATTTATTTCCGTTATTACGGAAGAACAATCATGCTCATTCAACTACTGGCCTCAGTGTTGGTACTCTCCATTTGTTTTTATAATATTGGTTATATAGGTCCAGCGGTGAAGGGTATTTTGGTAGGGATTGTAGCTGGACTTCCGGATCCAAGCATCTTCCTCGAACACCTGGGTAAGGTGATGCCCTTTTTCTTTCTCGTCATAGCACTCGTACCTGTGGCATACATCAACGGATTAATGCTCTTTGCGAGTTTTCAATCCGACGTTCTTTCCTACACAGAGGCATATCCACATTTTGTGAAAATCTGTAATTTTGGAAGAATCTATCACCTTGCCGTGAATGAATCAGATAAACCGCTCTTTCTTTACCAGGATGACAATGACTACACCTATATATCCCTGGTTCGACATTTGCCGTTTGTTCCAAATTTCACCTATATTTACGGTTTTGATCGGTTGAGAGGATTTCATTGTCTGCTGCCTCTCTATGGTGTGGCCGATGGATATCTCTTTGGAAAACGCTATTTTTCCGGCAGCGCCAGACAATCTTTACCTATCAATATGCTTGGAGTGCGCCTGGGGCAGGCAGCCACGGGAATAGCCCATATCAGCTCTTCTATACTGTTCAGTATTCCAGCTATTCTGGTGGCGATCGCTTTTTTCGCGATGTATATAAGCTATTCAGCTGAAGCAAGTATTGAGGCATACGCGGTTAGCTTCACGGCTTTTTTAGCTGCACTTGTGGCATTTTATGCCTTTCCCTGGATTGCGCTAAAAATCATGACAACTCGATTTTTGAGTTTTCCATTTACCGCTAATATCATCAAACCTGGACTCTTGTTTCTCGCCGGGGCTTACCTCTTTCGTCATTACGCGGTCTATTCTTACGCTGGAGTACTACCTTCACTTTGTGGCCTGCTTACTTTCTATCTTCTTTTTGTGAGGACCAAGTATCCTCCCGAAAAGAAGCAGATTGTCGCCCAGGTCTCTTCTTTGAATAATTTGCCTGACTCAAAGAGCCGGGTCACGGACTTACCCCAGGGATTAAAGGCTCTTTACCTTGGAAAGGAGATGACCCGTTCAAGAAATAAGCTGCACCTTTTCTACAATGACGAATATGTGGTTCTCACCCGTAAAGTCCTTGGAATGACTTTGTACTATGACGTCATTAATCTCACCACGGCATTTAAAATCTCCTTGATGGAGATACCGGGCGGAACCAGGCTAAGGGTGAGCACCTATAACTTTGACATACATGAATCCGTGTCGGAGCTCCAAAAGGCATGTGAAGCAGCCTCTTTACCTGGGGAAATCACGACATTTAAGGAACCAAACCGATCCAAAATTCCCCTGAACCAGTTAGGTGTTCTGGCATCTTTATGGGTACTCTGGCAGTTCGCTATTGTCTTTGCTCATCCAGGATACACCCCGGTCGAGTCTCCAGCCTCAACAAAATACCTCGATACTGCGGTTAAGAACCTGGTTACCACTGGCAATCACTGGACACACAGGCAGGAGGGAGTTAGTTATTCAAAATCAATTGATTTAGAGAAGAAAGAAATTGTTTTCTGGCACAAAAATTCCGTTACCTGGGAGGAATTTGAAGAAGCTGTAAGGAGAAAATCTAGTGCTGCGGCTGTAGGTCCCACGACCAGAGCTCTTCCAAGTCCTGAATCCTCTGAATTTCTACTACCGTCTTTTATTAAGAAAGATGGATTCAGGGATGATGTGATTGAATTTTTGGGCTGGCAGCTTCTAACCCGTTGGCAGAGAGTTGATCCCTTGCGCTATGGGCAGGAACTGGAAGTGTATTGCAAAAACTTTGGTGCAGTGGCCCTTAATCGAGCTAAGGATTTAATCTGTGCCTTTCCCTTTCGCTTTGAAGATGCGCTTCAGTGGATTCGCACAGAAAAAAAAGTTCCAGAGATCTTTGATATTGAAATCATTAGAGAGTTGGCGGGAATCGATGGGGGCATCCTGGCATTTTCACCAGCCTTAGCCCGCCTGGATCGGGAGACTCTTGTAAGAGGCGTTTCCATGAATGGAATGTTTCTTCAGTATGCTGCTCCTGAACTTCGTCGTGACAAGAGATTGGTTATGATGGCCATTAACCAGGACTACAATGCTTACCGGTTCATGGATCCCATTTTCTACCGAGATGGGGTAATCGTATCAAAACTGGTGGAACATGATGGCATGCTGCTGAAACATGCTTCAGAAAATCTCAAAAAGAAGAGATCCCTGGTTCTTAAGGCAGCGATTCAAAACTACCAGGCATATCAGTTTATGGATCCTGAATTTTGGAAAGATCGTGAAATCTGTATGCACCTACTTACCAAAGACGGTCTCCTATTAGAGTACCTGGACAAAGATCTACGGGATGAGGATCGGCTCGTAAAGGTAGCGATCATGCAAAATGGTAAGGCTCTGCAGTTTGCGACGGAAAGATATAAGAAAGACCGATCCATAGCGTCTCTTGCTCTTCAGAATGACCCTTCGGCCTGGATTTTTTTGGATCCTGATTTGTATGAACATCGGGACCTGGCCATTCAAATGCTAAGGATGGATGGTCTCCAGCTAGAGAATCTTAGCGAAAAGTTTCGTCGGGAACCAGATGTTGTCCTTGTGGCTATTGAGCAGAATTTCAGGGCATTTCTCTCGATGGACTCGTCACTATGGAGGGATCGGCGCGTGGTTGCGAAGATCCTTGAGAAGCAAGGATTGGCATTGGAGTTTGTCGATGAGGAGTTAAGAAAGGATAGGCAGCTTTTGTTGACAGCCCTTGAGCAGAATGGCTTATCCCTTGAATTTGTCCCGGTTGATCTACGCTCTGATCGGGACCTGATTTTGACAGCGGTGAACTCAAACGGAGAAGGGCTCAGATTTGCCCCGAGAAAAGCCAGGCGGGATCTCGAAATAGTTTTAGCTGCCGCCAGGCAGAATTTGAATGCGTTAAGATATGGTTATCTTTCCGAAGAGTGGATGATAGCGCAGTCAGACAAAGATAATCCCATGGCCCAGGTATGCCTGGGATACCATTTCATGGAAGGGATCCGCTTTTCAAAGAATGCGAACCGGGCCAGGGAGCTTTTAACCCGTGCGGCGGAAAGAGGATTGTCATTGGCACAGAGGACCCTGGCTTTTCTTTACCTTAATTCTCCCCGGGGAAGAGGAGATCTGGACAGGGCCTGGAAGTGGCTGGAAGCCGCCGCAGAGCAGGGTGATTTGGAAGCAATGACCAGGATTGGACAGCTTCATGAACAGGGAATGGCAGTATTCAAGGATGTGTCCAAGGCATTGAAGTGGTATTTGAAGGCTGCCGAATTAGGCTATCCCCAGGCTCAGTACCTGGTGGGAAAAGTTCTCGACGTTTATCCCGATTCGGACCTGAAGCCCTCAAATCCTATCTACTGGTATGAGCATTCGGCTGAATCTGGCTATCTTCTGTCACAGATCATCCTTGGAGAGCGATATTTTCTGGGAAACGGTGTTGAGGTGAATTCTTCCAGAGCAGTTTCCTGGTTCGCTCAGGCAGGAAGACGGGGAGATACTTCTTCTCAGGTTCACCTTGGTGTTCTATACGGGCATGGCATAGGGGTTGAAAAATCCTGGACAAAGGCTGTTGACTGGTTTGAACAATCCATGAGGAATGGAGTAGAGTTTCCGGGTTGCCTGATCGCCAGAGGATCTCCCAAAACTTCGGGTCCGGGTGCTGGTGTCGCCCTAAAAACTTGGTTTTTGGAAGAAGCGGAAAAAGGGGATGCCACAGCCCAATGCGTGATTGGGGTAATGTTGGAAAAGGGAGAGTGGGAAACGAAGTCCAATCCTGAAGAAGCCTACTCCTGGTTCCAGAAATCTGCTCAGTCAGGGAATCCTGAGGGGCAAAACCGACTGGGGATGGCCTATCTTAGAGGAATGGGTATAGATCGTAATTCTGAAGAAGCTTTTCAATGGTTTCAAATGGCAGCCAACACCGGTTACTCTTCAGCCCAGACTAACTTGGGTAAGGTGTTGGAGAAGGGGGTTGGAGTGATCAAGGATGAGGCTAAGGCTGTAGAGTGGTATCGCAAGGCAGCCATCCAGGATCATGCTGAAGCGCAAGTTTCTCTGGGAACCCTATATGAGCTTGGCCGGGGAGTGAATCGAGATTATTCCCAGGCAACTTCCTGGTATGAAAAGGCGGCTATTCAAGGGCACGCGGCGGCACAGACAAACCTGGGCATGATGTATGAATTTGGAAAAGGTATTCAAAAAAGCGAGGAAAGCGCTATTCAATGGTATCGTAAGGCGGCTTTACAAAAAGACCAGAGAGCAATCCGGACTCTAAAGTTTATGAAGGAGCGCGGAGTGTTCATTGAAGATGGTTATTGAGCTATGGAGAGGGCTGAGTGGGCTTATGAAAATTCTTAAAAAATTTCAGAATTCAGAAGTAATAATTCCAAGGTACTATCTTGCATTATTCTTGGTTTTAATTGTTTCAACTCAGGGTGTCTCACCAGAAGGTTCAGCAGATACCTTGATTCGGTCCTTATCAGAAGCGCAGTCTCTCTCCCTGAGGAGTCTTCACCAGGGAATTCTAAGAAATCTCATTCAGACCAACCTTGCTCGTTATTGCACTCATCGAACGCTTTCAAATTACCTGGCTGGAAAAGCCCTGGGAGTAAAGACTGTACTTCATCCAGGAACTGTGGATGAAGAAGGTCTTGAACTAAGCCTTATATTGCTTCCCTCGAAGAATCTTTCCATTGAGGAAAATACAGTATTTGAGATTCTGGACGGAGTACTTACCGAGCTGCAGAATACCCTCGGGTATTTTGGGCTCAGGTTTGATCAGGCGGCTTTACGGGGAAGGCTTCTGGTTCAGGGAGAACAAAGGCCGAAACCAGAGATTTTTTCTCTTCCCGATTGGATCTCACGATTAAATGCAAAAAAGCAGACTATCGCCATTGCCGCTGAACTAGTCCGAATCGCGGCAATTGAGAGTGAAATAAAACAGGGAAAACGATCTCCTGATCCCGAGCAGTCCAAAGCCCACCTGGGTACATTGAAGAGAGTCATTAACGCGATTGGGTGGCCAAGTGCATCAAAGGTCGGAGCTCGCGCATCTCATGCTAGTTGGCTTTTGGCTCTCCAGGCAGACTTTGACCGTGAATTTCAAATAAAGGCATTGGAGCTTTTGCAAAGTGACAAGGATACTGAACCCTCTGAAATTGCTTACCTGGTAGATCGAATCCGGGTTTTAGAGGGGGAACGTCAGCTCTATGGGACACAGTATCAAGTTGATCCCAAGGGTAATATTGTGCCTCTTCCCATTGAAAAATTTGAAGAGGTGGATGAGCGTCGAAAAGAGGCTGGATTAGGTCCATTTGAAGAATATCTTGAGGTGCTTTATGAGGCCCAGGGTAAAAAGGGACTCTCTTCAGGGACTACAGCCCGAGAAACAGGTGAAGCAAACATCAAGGTGGAGCCAGGGAAATAGAAAGACCCGGTCAGAGCAAGTGGAGAAACCCGTTTTCTCGATCAAATTGTTAGAAAGAAGGAAGGGTGTGCGAGGTGGGTGAGAGTAGAGAGCGTTCTGTAGTAATTGGATGCGCTAGTGCTTTCTGGGGTGATACACCGGAAGCCACCAGGCAGTTTTTACACTGTGAGCGACTGGATTATCTTGTTTATGACTTCTTATCTGAAGTGACCATGGGGTTGTTAGCTCTTAGCAAAAAGAAGAATCCCAATGCTGGTTTCATTCCTGATTTCATCTCTGCTCTGAAACCTTGCCTGGCTGAATTAGCACAGAAGAAAACCAGGATTATCAGTAATGCCGGCGGATTAAATCCCTTTGGATGCGCAGCGGCACTGGGGGAGCTGTGTGAGGAGATGGATTTGGACCTGAAGATCGCCGTCGTCTGCGGTGATAACCTTGTAGGTCAGGCAGCTGAACTTAAGCTGCCCGATTCCTCCAGGGCCATTAGTTCCCACGTATACCTCGGGGTGCAGGGAATACGACGCGCGCTGGAGATGGGTGCCCAAATCGTGATCACTGGTCGTGTAGTGGACAGTGCTTTGATATCAGCCCCTCTTGCCCATGAATTCTCCTGGGGAGCAGGGGATTATGACAAGTTGGCTCAGGCAAGCCTGGCTGGACATATACTGGAATGTGGATCCCAGTGCACAGGAGGTAATTTTACTGACTGGGAGAGTGTTGAGGGATTTGAGAATATGGGATTTCCCCTGGTGGAGTTCAGTGCGAACGGCAGCTTTTTGGTGTCCAAAGCGCCGCATACCGGAGGCAGGGTTGATGTTGCTACGGTAGCTGAGCAGATTGTTTATGAAATTGGAGATCCGTCTCGATATTATTTACCCGATGTAGTTTGTGACTTTACCCCGGTCCAACTCAAACAGATAGGAGAAAATCAAGTCAGTGTCCAGGGCTCCAGAGGATTAGGCGCGCCACCCAGCTTAAAAGTCTGTTCCACGATAATCGATGGATATCGAGCGCAGGCCTTACTCTCGGTGATTGGTCCTCGCTCTCTTGATAAGGCGAAGTTGATTGCTGACGCTATCATCAAACGGGTGAATTCTCTTCTCAGAGAAAGAGATCTTGAAGAAATCAAAGAATTTATTTATGAGCCCCTGGGATGCGAATCCATTTATGGTCCAAAGGCATCACACGAGGCCCTTGGTTCACGAGAAGTCCTGCTCAGGATAATAGTTGCTCATAAAAATCGAGACGTGCTTAAGATCTTTTCAGGTGAGATCGCTCCAGCAGCTACTTCCATGGCTCCTGGAATCACCAATCTCCTGGGGGGAAGACCGAGTATTTCACCGAGGTTAAAACTGGTCTCACATCTTCTCAATAGAGATTGTGTATCGTGGGAAACAATCGAATGGACCCATGATTTAAAGCATTCTGTCCCCCTTTCTGGAGAGCGAGGTGACTCAGAGATTATTCAGCAATTAAAGCCATTTCCAGACGAGGAATTCTGTGTTCAGGCCAGTGGAACTCCCAGCAGAATTTACGCTCCTGTTAAATTCCCAGCTGTAACCCAAACCAGGTCTTTAGAATCTGATCCTGAAGGAGAGGTGGTGCCCCTGGAGGCCATTGCTTTTGCCCGCAGCGGAGATAAGGGTGAGCATTGTAATATAGGAGTCATTGCAAGGGGGCAGGAATTTTTCCCCTTAATAAAGAGCCAACTCACTGCTCGCGCGGTTTATGAATGGTTCAGCCAGATCTTTGATGGAGAGGAAGGGCGCGTAATTCAGTATGATTGGCCCGGTCTTAATGCCTTGAACTTTGTGCTGGAATATAGCCTGGGCGGGGGTGGACTGAGTTCCTTGAGAATTGATCCCCAGGGTAAATCTTACGCGCAGCAACTCCTGGAGTTTCCAGTAAAAATTCCTGGAGATAAGTATAGTGAATTTCAAAACTTGGGACTCTTTGCCAGTAAATATGAATGAATCTGCGATCCGGTCTGACTCTGAAGAATTTCGGCTCAATCAAACCTTCCTAAAGGAACAAATCCTAGAGTTCCGAACAGCTGAGAAAAACCTCTTGGATAGGGCCCTCCAATCCAAATCCAAATTTGAGAAATTAGCTCAACTTCTACCCAGGGAGAGGCTTGACCTCCTACTTGATCCTGGATCCCCTTTTGTAGAAATCTGTGCTCTGGCCGGGTATGGAATGTATGGGGATAAGGATGGTTCCACAGCCGGCGGGGGTATGATTTCAGGAATCGGCTATATCGAAGGAGTTCGGTGTGCCGTTAATGTGAATAATTGCGCTATCAAGGGAGGGACCATCAATCCAGCCGGGCTGGAAAAGACCCTCAGAATTCAACGAATCGCAGGGGAAAATCGGTTGCCATTGGTGACCTTGGCCCAGAGTGGGGGAGCTAATCTCAACTACGCCGCTGATATTTTCATTCCCGGCGCACGTACCTTTGCAAACCAGTCAAGACTCTCAGCGGCCGGAATCCCCCAGGTTACCGTGGTACATGGCAATGCTACAGCGGGAGGGGCTTACCAGCCAGGCTTATCCGATTACCTGGTACTCGTAGAGGGGGCTTCGAAAATGTTCCTGGCGGGTCCACCGCTTCTTAAAGCCGCCACGGGAGAAATTGCCAGTGATGAGGAATTGGGTGGAGCAACTCTTCATTCTGTACAATCAGGTACAGGAGAATTTCTGGCCAGGAATGATCAGGAAGGAATCAAACTGGCCCGTTTGATTCTCAGGGATTTGTCCTGGAATTCGGCAGGCTCTATCCATCCCGTGAATAGTAAGCCACCTCGCTATAGCGAGGAAGAAATACTGGGAATAATCCCTTCTGATCCGCGCAAACCCTATGATGTGAGAGAAGTCCTCTTACGCCTTGTTGACGATTCGCAGATGCTGGAGTTCAAGGCTCAATATGATCGCGGTACCATTTGTGTATTTGCCTCAATTTATGGATATCCCTGTGGCTTCCTTGGAAACAACGGACCCATTACCGTAAAAGGGGCCCAAAAGGCTACCCAGTTCATGCAGCTTTGTGACCAGGCTGACAAACCCCTGATATTTCTGCACAATACGACCGGATTTCTGGTAGGCAAAGAGTCCGAGGCTGGCGGGATCATCAAGCAGGGGTCCAAGATGATCCAGGCGGTTACCAATGTACGCGTGCCTAGAATTTCCCTGGTCATTGGAGGATCTTTCGGGGCTGGCAATTACGCTATGTGTGGACGGGGGATGGATCCTTCCTTTATTTTTTCCTGGCCCAACGCGAAAACTGCGGTTATGGGAGGTGCTCAGGCTGGAAAGGTTATGCGGATCATCTCCGAGCAGGACTATCTTCGGAGAGGTCTTGAACCCGATGAGGACAGGCTCAAGTCCCTGGAGGAAACCACCACTACCCAGTTGGAAGGATCTTCCAGCGCTCTTTTTGGTACTGCGCGTTTGTGGGACGACGGCATCATTGATCCCCGGGATTCAAGAAGATTACTGGGGTTTTTAATCCAATCACAAAAGGAAGCCGCGGTGAGGACTCTCAAGGGTAATACCTTTGGTGTAGCGAGGATGTAATTATGCTGTTTTCTTATGAGCATGAAGAGCTGAGAAATACGGTTCGATCCTTTATTGAGAGGGAAATCAATCCCCATGTGGACCGATGGGAGGACGAGAAAATCTTTCCTGCTCGTGAACTTTTTACGAAGATGGGAAAATTAGGTCTTCTCGGGGCAACCAAGCCTCAAGAGTATGGAGGTCTGGGTCTTGATTATAGCTACGGACTGGTGATAGCGGAAGAACTCGGCGGCATTCACTGCGGAGCCATCCCTATGGCTATTGGGGTGCAGACCGACATGGCTACCCCGGCCCTTGCTCGCTATGGCAGTGATGAATTGCGTAAGCAGTTTCTGGCCCCAGCGATTTCTGGAGAGATGGTAGCCTGTATAGCTGTCAGTGAAACCCAGGCGGGCAGCGATGTGGCAGGCATAAAGACCTATGCGCGAAGTGTAGGTGATGACTATGTTATTAACGGCTCTAAGATGTGGATCACCTCAGCTTCACAGGGTGATTTTGCCTGCTTGCTGGCAAATACATCAGAGGGTCATCCGCATAAGAATAAATCTTTAATCATAGTACCCCTGGATACCCCTGGAATCACCATTTCCAAGAGACTTCAAAAGCTCGGAATGCACTCCAGTGACACGGTTCAGATTTTCTTCGAGGATGTGAAGGTTCCCAGGCACTACCGAATCGGGGATGAAGGAGCTGGATTTTCCCTGCAAATGCAGCAGTTTCAGGAAGAGAGAATGCATATAGCGGCCAGTACTTTGAGAGCTCTGGAATATGTCATTACCCAGACTGCGGAATACTGCTCACAACGAAGCGTATTCGGGAAAAATCTCATTGAAAATCAGGTCATTCAATTCAGGCTATCGGAGCTTCAAACTGAGATTGAATGTGTTCGATCACTCATCTATCGGGCCTGCGAATTATATATCAACGGTGAGGACGTAACTTTGCTCGCGTCTATGGCCAAGCTGAAATCCGGCAGGCTCTCAAGAGAAGTGAGTGACTCCTGCCTGCAATACTGGGGAGGCATGGGATATATGTGGGAGAACCCGGCTTCGAGAGCCTACCGGGATATGCGCCTGGGCTCTATAGGTGGAGGTGCTGATGAAATCATGTTATCTGTAATCTCCAGGATTCTTGGCTATGGCCGAAAGAGAAATCCCGGCCAATGAAGATCTTTGAAAAACTATTGGTGGCAAACCGGGGGGAAATTGCCTGTCGAATCTTGCGGACGGCTACTAACATGGGACTGCAGACTGTCTCGGTCTTTAGCGAGGCGGATCAGGACACTCTAATGACAACCCAGGCACAGGAGTCCTTTTACCTGGGACCCGGGGATTCTCGAGACACTTATCTCAATATTGATCGCATCATGGAAGCTGCCAGAAAAACCGGTGCCCAGGCGATCCATCCGGGCTATGGATTTCTCTCGGAGCAGGCGGATTTTGCCAGAGCCTGTGAAGAAAATGGATTGATATTCATTGGGCCCAGGCCTGAAGCCATTGAGATGATGGCCAGTAAGAGAAGATCCAGACATCTTCTTGAAAGCCGTAAAGTTCCTGTTCTACCAGCATATGCTGGTGAGAAGCAGGACCTGGCAACCCTTGTGCGCGAAGCACAGGAATTGGGCTTTCCTCTTCTGGCTAAAGCCTCTCTAGGGGGCGGAGGAAGGGGAATGGAGAGGTTTGAAGAGTCCAAGAATCTCCGTGAAAGACTGCAAAGGCTTCAATCTCATTCAGCCCGGCTTTTCGGCAGCAAAGATTTGATTCTAGAGAGATGTCTTCAGGGGGCTCGCCATATTGAGGTTCAGATTCTTGCCGATTCCCACGGGAATTTTATGCATCTTGGCTGCCGTGAATGTTCGATACAGCGAAGGAACCAAAAAATCATAGAGGAATGTCCTCCTTCCAACTTAACAAGACAGGTTCAAGAAGAGATTTGTGAAACAGCCCTGAGAGTAGCCGAAGCCTGTGAGTACCGTGGTGCCGGCACCGTTGAGTTCCTACTAGACCCCCAGGGAAACTTCTATTTTCTTGAGATGAATACAAGACTTCAGGTTGAGCATCCCATCACCGAGATGGTAACGGACATAGACATAGTGGAGTGGCAGATACGCATCGCCATGGAAGAGGTTCTTCATTTTTCCAAGACAGATAAGGAGGCTAGCGGTCATTCCATTGAAGTACGCCTCTACGCTGAGGATCCTGACCGGAACTTTCTAGCCCAAAGCGGGCTGTTGGAATCTATTCAATTCGATAAAATGGAAGGAATCAGGATTGATCATGGTCTGATGGATGGAGATTGGATCAGCGAATATTACGATCCTTTGCTGGCCAAGATCATTAGCTGGGGTTCTTCAAGAGAGGTAGCTATCTCTCGTCTGGCCCGTGCTCTCGATCGTACTCTTGTTTTGGGAGTTCACACCAATTTGAAGCTTCTGAGATCTTTACTGGCGAGTGAGGACATCAAGCGGGGGATTTATGACACGGGAACGCTGGAGAGGTTTATACCCGGATTTCTGAGTCCGCCGGAGAAATTGACTGATGAGTGCAAGGAAGGGTTGGCACTTGGAATCCTGGCCCATTACTTCTGTGTTGTGAACGAAGAAAACCACCACCAGGAATTGCTTCATTGGCGAAATTCTGGAACGCCATCCTATACCTTGAAATTCATGAAGGATAATGAAAAGGCTCAGCTTTCTTTAAGCCTGGAGAGAACGATTGAGGGCCTTCAAGCAAGGGTGAGGGGTGGTTTTGGTGATTGCTCGACTGAGTTTGAATGGAATTGTGCCCTGAAGGACTACAGTAGAGGTTCCTTTACCTACTGTTTTGACTCTCACTGGCAAGTATGTTCGATCCAGAGATTGGGCAGGAGCCTTGGGTTTATGGTTGGGGGGAAATACCAACTCATTGAGATGGTTTCCGACACCGAGCAGAAGGAAGAACAAACAGTGGAAAATGTCATACGGGCTCCCGTCGGAGGCACACTCTTGGAAGTCTTGGCCAAAGTTGGAGATCAAGTCCAACGGGAAGATCTTCTAGCCCGTATTGAATCCATGAAAATGGAACATCTGATTAAAAGCCCCAGAGACGGGATCATAGAAAAGTCTACTCATTCTGAGGGGCAATTCATCAAAGCAGAGGCAATTCTATTTGAATTTGAAGAGAAAAAGATTCTTACCTGAAAAAATATCTGGATAAAAATTCCACTACCGATGAGCCTGCTTTTTGCAGCCGGTCTCACTAAAAGGCCATTCTCCGACAGGCCCTTAGAGAAGGGACGGGTCAGTTGGGAGAAGGTACGGAAATTGTGTGGAAGCCTGGGTAGAACTTTAACTTGGCTACCAGGGATAAGGCGAAGAAGGCCAGGGCGATTAAAATTTTTCCGTTTAGGAGCGCTAGAATCAAACCCGCTACACCAGGAACAGATGCCAGGACACTGCCGATGATCATGTTGCGTAAGAAGCTTTGTTCGTCATGGGCTTTTTGCATCAGGCTGTCAGCGAACATGATCGTAAACAGGGTCCAGATCAGACATACAACTCCAGCCCCGATGGTCAGGTTTCTAAAGATGTCTTCCTCAAGTCCTACATAGCCCTTCCATTGGAGGACCTGCTCAAGGGAGAATTCTGGCTGACCCTTTTCGGCCATAGTAGTCGCAAACAGGACCAGGACGGTCAGGTAGATCAACTCGTTCATCCATAGCGAAAGCCATATAATGACTTTCCTCATCTGAGTTAAATTTTTGTTGGCTTTTTGCACAGGCTTTTAGCTGCCAGATCGGTCTGAAGTTGACAAGGGAATATCGCCAGAGGAACCGAACTCTATTCTATCGATTCCATTTACTGGTTCTCAACCTTGATTTTTTCTTTAGTATCGAGTCGAGCCTCTTCTTCTGCGGTAAGAACTCTTCCCTGTCCTACGGTTGAGGTTAGAAATCCTGTCTTGGCAAGCTTCTTTTGGATTGAATGACCCTCATAAACATCGTAGTAACCGAGTTTGACTTCCACGTTGTCGATCACTGAGTTACGGGTTTGAATCCCGTACCAGTCTTTTACGTGCTTGCTAAAGGTGACCTGCTTGGAGTCAGGAAAATAGAGCATATAGGTGCCAAAACCCTCTTCCTTCGGTACACGCTTATGATAGAGGGCATTAGGATCCATGTAGCGAATTTTCCAGGCCGTGCGCTTGGCCTTCCCCTCTGCCTTAACCGCTACTCTCTGGATTTCATAGATGAGACAGGCATGACCCCATTCCCATTTGTTCCAGGTATACCAGGAATCTGTGACCTTGTATTTATGATAATAAAAAGTCTGAGATCCATGCTTGTCCACCCGCGATTTCAAATCCTTCATCTTACGGGAAGTATCCGAAGGATCACTACCATCGATAGAGATTCTGCTAATACTTTTCTGGTCATTATGATGGGAAATGGCACCAAGCTGGATTTTTTTCTTATGCTGACCATGACTCATGGAATACAGACGATAATCACCGATTTTTTCTTTCATTTTTGTAGTTTTGAAAAAGGACTTTCCTTTTTTGGCATCTTCCCTGGTGACACCCAGGGTGACAAAAGTGACACCATCGTACTCTGATTTTCCAGCTTTGCTTACATCTGTCCAAAGGGCATCCCACATCCCGATTTCGATTTGGTGAATCTTGAATAGATTTGGTTTTTTACCCTGCTGTATGGGTCGAATCAAACGGGAGTACCACATGGCTGTAAAATAGGAAATCCCAAAACAGGTGCCTCCGTTGACGTCCTTCTTACGAACCAGCTTTCCATCAACTACGGATGCCGAGGCGAAATTCGTAAAGTCGGCAGCATCTTCATACGGATCAAAACGAACCTTACCCTTGGCCGGAGAAATAGGGGCTTCCTCAACGGACTGCACCCCGAAGCTCAGCGTTTTGCCGCCTGATTTGGGAGGAATTACATTACGGGGTTTTGAAGAAGTGACCTGGCCCTCGGAGCTGCCAGTCAGGCCATCAAAAAATCCATCTGAAAAACCAGCGGGAATACAAAGAATAAGCAGGACCGCAGAAACCGTAGTACGCATATGAATCACCTCTAATTCTGGTACGAATTCCCTGGGAAAATGTTCCTGCTTATTCCCATTTATATCCCTTTTTCTTCATTTTTAGCCAAACCTCGAAGGGCTTGAGATCGCCCTCGAATTTAATTTTGCTCATTTTTTCCCATGTAGAAATGATTTTATCCTCAAAGACAGCAAAATGAGCTTCTTTTCGATGGGCCAGGGAGTAATACAAAGCATCAAGTAGGATTTTTGAATCGGTGAAATGGGAAAAAATTTCCATCAAAATCTCCCACTTGTCCCCATACCCCTCTTTAAACGGCACACTGAATTTTTCAACCAGGGTGCGTGGATAAGCCTTAAAGAAATGAACGAGAAAAGTCACGGGATACCGGGAGTTAAGCATATGAATGATGATGGGAATTTCAGCCTTTGGTCTGAGATCTGTATACTGGACCGCAAAAAATATAGAGTTTGCGATCTCGGATTCGCTCTTTGCGTGTGAGATCAATTCCTTAATTTTTTCTAGAAGGGGCCTGGGGATTTTTTTGGGTACCTTACCCAGGAATCCCTCTGAGCGCAGAAGCTCACCGTAACGTGAAACCAAGAAGTGGTGATCTTCGAACGTAAGCCCTTTGAGCACAAGGATGACTGGATGGGTCTTCTCCACGTGAAGCAAATAATCGAGGGTGAAAAGCCGAACATAAGCAGACTCATCTAATAATCCAGTTTTAAGCATCTTCGGTGAAACCTCAACCTGAAGACTAAAGCTGGTAGGATCAGAGTTTGGGAGACTGAGGATTTGGAACTTTCTATTCTTGAATTGGATTTGGCTTTCAACCGGATGGATGAATACCTCAGGTTTCAGGTAACCTCCCTCTGCTAGCTGTCTCATGAGTTCTTGAGCTGACACTCCCTGCAGCGAGAGTTGTCCATGTAAAAGCTCTGCCTCGCTAAGTCCTCGATTTAACTCTTCAAGAGCAAGTGCTGCCATTCGACTCCCGGCATGGGTCTGAAAATCAGAGTAAGACTTAAACGAGAGTGCACCTGATGTTGAAAACAGGAGAATACAAAGGAGGAAAAGAAGGAGCAGATGATTTAAAAGTTTCATAATTGTCCCAGGTACAATTGACTAAATAGGTGGATATTGTACCTCAAAAGAATGGAGACAAGTTTCAGATAAGTTTGGTTCCCTATTTGGTAGGGTAATCAAGATAATTTTGAGTAGTCTGGACTTGACGACTTTCAAAACAGGAGTCTGAATTTTTGAAATCATCGGAATCAGCGGCTCAGAAACTATTGAACTTCCCTGTACACAGAATCTCAATGGCACACTACTTTGAAAGAGACTCGATAGTTTTAACTGACTTTTCTGAGAAATTCTAAAGTTAAATCCAGGTTCTTGTCAGGGAACTCTGAGCTATCGATCTCTAGTAGGTGGCGTCCCACATTCAGCGGTTTGTATATGCAGGTCTTCAGATGGTTTCGCAATTCCTCTACCCTGGACTTTTCCTCCCCGTGCGCTTCATGTCTATTTTTTGAACCTGCCCTGTTGTAATACCTTTCCAGTAAAATTTCATCCCGGGCAGTGATAAATATCTCGATGATGTCCTGGTTGTCAGTGTTGATGGTTTGAAGTAACCGTTTTCCCCCACTTACAGGATTGATACAACCCTCTAAAAGGAAACTTCCCTTACCTTTGGATAGTTCTCCAGCAACCTTGAACATCATGTCATATCCAACGTGACATAAAGCACTTGCCAGGCTGGAATCGGGATCATCAACGGAATCGCACAACCACTCCGTTAGAATATCTCTGCTGAGATGCGGCAAATCCAACTCATTGCTTAACTGCGTCGCTAGCGTAGTTTTACCGGATGCGGGTGGGCCATGTACTAAAACTAGAATTTCTTCATCCTTCTTCCCTTCAGCTACCTGGATTCTATCTCATTCCTGTCTGATCATAAATTGCTGAATGTAGATCTCTCTATTGAGATGGGAGTGGACATTAATCTTTTCGCAAACAGGCAGGTCGAAAAGGCCATTCCAAAGGTAGGTTCATTCCCAAGAGGGCTCATCTGAGTTGATTTCAGGAATTCGAAGATTCCGTTTTAGCCCGTAGTGCGGGCAAAACACTTCAATTTGAGTATATAATGCGGCCTCGAGGGAGGATTAGGTATGTATCCGTTTTTATTAGTGATTGTCATGGCAACTACCTTGAATGCTGCGGTGATTGACGGGACAAAGGGACCACAG
Organism: uncultured bacterium; assembly: GCA_964539825.1. Lineage (GTDB taxonomy): Bacteria > Muiribacteriota > UBA6191 > UBA6191 > UBA6191 > CAZIKF01. Next base: position 23,848 of record CAZIKF010000025.1, on the reverse strand, counting down.
AAGGTTAAGAAAGCCGCTACGGTTAAGAGGCTGATTCCGGAGGGTAAGCGTCTCCAGGTTGAATCGAAGAAACCCCGGGGGATTCTTCGCAGGGGTTCGGTTGTTTTTGTACCTTCCAAAGTAATCAAAGAAGAAACCACTAAGATACAGAAGCTCACTTCATCCTTTAAGTTTCGTCCCTTTCGAAATATGCGCGGGAGGATATCGGGTTATCAGATTCATTCCCTGGTACAGGGAGGTTTTGCCTCGCTTCTTGGATTTGAGGAAAAGGATGTGATCCTCTCGGTCAACAGGCGTGAAATACATTCAGCCTCAGATATTTATAAAAACTTTCGACGCTTGAAAAAATCATCAAAAATGAGTACGGAGATTGAGTTTTTGAGGGCTGGAAAGAAAAGGGTAATGAAATTTATACGCAGGGAGAGGAAAGAAAATGACTGAAATGAATACACTAGGAATCAGGGACCTTGAGCAGTACAGTGCGAAGCATACTAAGACGATTCACCCTATGCTTGACGAAATCCGCAAATACACCATTGAGAATGTGGATTATCCCCAGATGATGGTGGGTCCCCTGGAAGGGAAGTTTCTTCAGCTCATCTGTGCACTGACATCAGCAAAGCAGGTGGTTGAAGTCGGAACTTTCACCGGCTATTCAACCCTGTGTTTCGCCGATGCCGTGGGAGAAAGGGGTCATGTACTGACAATCGATGTGAATCCGCAGACTTCCGGAATCGCCCAGGAGTTTATTCACCGGGCCGGGTATGAGGATAGGGTCAGCTTTGCGATTGGTTCCGCTTCCGAGATTCTCTCCGAAATGGAAGGTCCCTTTGACCTGGCTTTCGTTGATGCCGACAAGACTAATTATGATCTCTATTATGAAATCCTACTGCCCAGAATTCGCAGTGCAGGATTTATTCTTTTCGACAATATGTTGTGGAGCGGCAGGGTCATCAATCCCGAATCACCGGAGGATCATGCCCTGGCAGCCTTAAACCAAAAGCTCACCGAAGATGAGCGGGTTGAAAATTTTCTGCTCCCTCTCAGGGACGGAATACAGGTAGTTCAGAAATTGTAATAAAGAAGAGGAAGCAATCGAAACAAAGGAAACAGAAGAATGGGGGCTTTGCCCAGTCGCAGGTTGATCCTATGTCGCTTACAGTTCAAACACATCGTCCTTCCTTGTGCCTGGCACTTATATCCAAATCTCCGCCTAAATGGCGGGTGGACTCCTATTCCTATGATTCCTCTGTTTCCTTGGCTCCCATTGATTCCTTTGTAATTCCCTATTTCCTAAATCTAGGAGGAATATATGAAAAATCTACTAGATAGCATTGAGCTTTCTTTAGTTCGCAAGCTTTCAGAAAAGTGTAATCCGGAGACATTGCGACTTGGCTTAGGTGAGCCTCAATCCCCGCTTAGTGATGAATTACGTGAGTTATACATCGAGCAAATGGAGAAGCCGATCACGATTTATTCTCCAACCGATGGTCTTCCTGTACTCAAAAATGAACTCGCTCAGAAGTATAGAGAGGAGTTTGGAAAACAGGATCTGAGTATTTGCATCACCACCGGTTCCATGCAGGCGCTTTATATGACCTTGGGAGCCTCATCTGAGCCAGGGGATGGAATTATTTCCATCGAACCACGATATCCAGGTTACGCAAGTCTATTCCATCTCTTTCAATTAAAGCCGGAGTACGTTCGTCGAGAGACTGATGGTCGCCTTCCAGCGGAGGAGATTCTTGATGCTATCAATTCTGATACGAAATTTATTTTACTGAACTCTCCCAATAATCCTACAGGCTGTGTGGATACCCGCGATGACCTGGAACATCTTTTCTCCGGTCTCGCCAACACAGGGATTAAGGTCATTCTCGATGAGGTCTACTACGGATTCACCAGGGAGGAGTTTTTCTCCCCCTTTGCGTATCCCAACACTATTTTGATTCGCGGCATTTCTAAAACCTATGGTCTGACGGGTTTCAGACTTGGTTGGGTGGCCACTGACGATAGTGCCTTTGCCGGTCGACTCAAGAAGTTTCAGCAAAACATCAATACCTGTCCTAATACCCATGTTCAGTATTTTGCGCTGGAATTGCTTCGCGACGATCGTGGCCGTACTGATTATCTCAAATCCCTCTTCCTGAGAGGGAGGGAATTCGCTCTTGATTATATGCGTGAGAAAAACCTCAGTTCCTATCCCATGGACGGCGCTTTCTATGCCTATATATGCCTTGATGGAACCCGCTATGAAAATCGTTCTTTGGATTTCGGAATGGACTTACTCGAACAACAGAACGTGCTGGTGGTACCAGGATGTAGTTTTACGCCTGATGTGGACAATTTTTTTCGAATTAATATCCTACTCGAAGAAGAGGTGCTACAGGATGCGTTTGACAGAATGAGTAGACTCTTATTCTAGCTGAGAGTGCCTCTCCTTTTGTTAAGTGCGGGCCAGACTCTTTAGTTTTGATAAGAGCCGTCCGGTAAGGTGGAAGGCAGTTTGTATTGAGGATCTGTCAGCAGGTTGTAAATGGGGGTATCCGTCGTTTGGACCAGGACCCTCGTATTTAAATCCCATTCCTGTGATATATCAGATAATCGATTTTCCTGAGCTCCCAAAATAGAAGTCATAGACCAGTAGAAGTACTCCGTCACCATGCAGTTATAATCACAGGTAACATCATCATAGGTGTACCAGGCCCCCGGTGGGTATGGATTTGGAATGGCTAGAAAATGCCCTCCCCTGGCCTGGTCCATGGCAACCGCCAGTGCGCTCACCGTACTTTCCCCAAAGACACTGGGATAAGCATTTGCATACCCCGCACTGGTGATCAGATGCCATACTTCTTCCAGGGATGCGTCAAATGGACCCAGGTGTCCATTCGTATGCCAACTGGGTATGGTCTCATCATTTCCAAGATCCTGACCTTTGAATCCGGAAGGAGGATTAAAATTGTTTAAATCAGTTTCGCTCTTCCACATCACCAGAAAGGCATTAGAGTTGATCATTTCATTGATTACCTGCTGATTGTCGACCACACCGTCTTCATCATTATCAAGGTATTGGGCCATGATGTTAGCGGTGTGTAGAAGCCTCTGGTCATCCACTGTCGCTACTGCATAAATAGGGACACCAAACACTTCTACCTTGCGATTAAAAGCACTAAACCCACTATCAGAATTGGTTGCAATTGTGAAATTGGCAGCGCCGCCAGTGTTGGTGTTTCCGCCTGTATTTGTATTACCGCCGGTATTGGTATTTCCGGCTGGAACTACTCCGGCCGCCGCATCAGAGGAACTACCGCCGCCACAGCCCACAACAAGCACAGAACTTGCCAGGATTAACACCTTCAAAAGTTTCAAATTAATCACTCTCGGACGCAGGCGGTCTCCTTCTACTGTCCGACACCAAGCTTAAATTCTATGGCATCCATTAATTAAACGCATGAATTCCTCACGAGTGGCCAGGTTATCGAGGAGATCGCCAAGTAGCTTGGAAGTGACCATCTTCGAATTCTGTTTATTGACCCCCCGTGAGCACATGCAAAAATGCTTGGCTTCAATCACCACGCCGACTCCTGAAGGCTCAAGGACTTCCTGCATGGTTTCCGCGATTTGAGTCGTCATTTTTTCCTGAATTTGTAAGCGTTTGGCAAAGCAGTCCACCAGCCGAGCCATTTTTGAGAGACCTACTACTTTACCGCCGGGCTGAGGGATATAGGCAATATGAGCAAACCCGGTGAAGGGAGCCAGATGGTGCTCACACATAGAATAGAACTCAATATCTTTGCACATAATCATTGAATCCACCCGATACTCCTCTTGAACAAACTGCACGTCCAAGACATCGGTGGGATTCTGGTTATAACCTGAAAAGAGCTCATCATAGGCTTTTAGGACTCGCTCAGGAGTCCTCTGCAATCCGGGTCTTTCAGGATCATCTCCAATGATTTTGAGAAGTTGGCGAATCAGGTCAAGGTTTTCAGGTGTGACTCTTTTCGAATTCATGATTCCTCTATCTTTGATGGATTCGTTTCAGTTCTTTGTGTTGGCTCGGAATAGGAGGGGACGGTTTCTACTTCAGCAGCGACAGGGTTAAAGGAACCATCCCATTCTTCCGTTGGAGGATTTAGATCATATTGGCCTGATCTATCTCGAAGTATGAGAGAAGCATGATCCGTTTGACCAGAGAGCTCATATGCCTTTTGAAATTGTATAGATGCTTTGGAAAATTCCCGACCCTGGTAGGCCTGTAGTGCAACGGCATAAGCATCGTTCAAGCGTTTTCGATTATCCGCTACTCCCTCAGGGGTACCGAGGAGTTCATAGACTTCTAGGGGCAGAGTTTTTCCCTTGAGCTTTACGGAATCAATGAGACGAAAGAGTAAGCGGTCCTTGGCATGCATATAAGTAGCTTCACTAACCAGAATATCGGTACCATAAAGTTTGTTCAGGTTTTCAAGCCTCGCACCTACATTTACATTGTCCCCGACGACGGTGTAATCAAACCTGGATCTCGAACCCATATTTCCTACCAGCATCGTACCTGTATTTACTCCGATTCGAACTCGAAACAGGGGGTATTTTTCGGCCCTCCACTTTTTCCATAGATTCTCGCGGAGGATTCTCTGGTTATCCAGTGCAGCGCAACAGGCCTGATAGCTATGATCTGTCACGTGTAAAGGAGCACCGAAAATGGCCATGATAGCATCACCCTCGTATTTATCGAGCATTCCTCCATGATCAAAAATGATGCTATCAGTCATAGCTGTGAGATATTCATTAAGCAAGGTCACCAGCCTCTCGATTTCAAGCGTTTCAGAAATAGTGGTGAAGCCCTGGATATCAGAGAAGAAGACAGTGAGCTGACGACGTTCTCCACCCAGCTTAAGCATACTGGTGTCCTTGAGGATTTCATTGACTACTGAAGCCGTGACGTAGTGGGAAAAGGCATATCGAATTTCAGCCTTTTCCGCCCGCTCCGCAAAATAACGAGCAGCAGTTACAGTTAGCAAGATGATCAGGTTTAGAATTGCTCCGGAAATCATATTGGTATCAAGGAGGTAAGAATGGAAAAGATAGAGATCGAATCCAACCAGAAATGTGTAGAGACTCAGGACCACTGCCGCGTGGATAGTGGGTGTCAGCAAGCTTGCGCAGCCCACGGCTACAACCAGGGCCAGGAAAAGTAGAAATCCCTCCGATAGCCAGGGATTGGTTCGAATCACTTTGTGGCGCAGCAGACTACCCACCTGGTGAGCTGATAATAGAACTCTGGGCAGGGTGAGATTCATGACAGAGACATAGGTATGCTGGCTGACATCGGTGGTAGCTCCAATCAAAACCAGCTTACCCTCAATGACATCCCTGCCTACTTTGCCCTCCAGTACATCTACAAAAGACACGATCTTAAAGGGGGCTGATTTAGGCTGGTAACTTCCTGTTTGGGTCTGGTTAGGAATGTATACCGGAATCTGATTTTCAGGACCTGAAACGATGATTTGAAGAAGACTCCCAGGTGCTGGGATTGTGAGGCGGTCCTTCTTTGCCTGAACAGAATCATTGGCTATAGAAAGGAATTCAAGAATGAGTTCAATCTCAAAGGAATGCTCCATTTTCAGGTTCTTTTGCTTGAGAAAAATGGAGTGGTTCAAGGCCCTCTGGAATGCATCCCTGGGATAATGGAGGTAGCCAAACCTGGAAGCGTTTCTTCGAATCTCAGGAATTGGGGGAGAAATTTGTCGTTTCGACTCTCCTTTGTGAGTTTGAAATGACTGAAAGAAATTCTGACAGACAACGTTTCCAGCCTGTTTCATTGCTAAACCCAGTTGAACATCCTGCTCCCTGTCCAGGTTTGATGGAGATTGAAAGTATTCCTCGACTCCAATGACCTTTGCCCCGGCTCCCTTGAGATTTTTTAGGACTCTGGCCAGGAGTCTGCGATTCCAGGGATACTTTTCAGGAATTCTAGACAGGGATTCATCATCGATAGCCACAACCAGAATTTCTGAAAACTCCGCCCTTTGAGAAAGGGAATTGGAATAGGCCATTCGGAAATCCTGATAATGTCGAGAGAGTTCCTGAAGATACGGAGGATTCCAGAGAAAAAGTGCATAGACCAGAATGCAAAGGAGAAGAATAGCGGTGCGAAGAGAACGTTTCACGAGTACTTATTCTAGAGGATGGAGTTGAAGAATAGAAGCGGTCGAAAAATAGGCTATAACGGATTCAGAGAAATTTGAGTCATACTTATCAGCCTTACAGCAAATTAGGGAGATGGAGGGTTCTGTCTTTCGGGGATGTTTTGCCCTTGAGGATATTCCTCAAGTTGACTTGGATCCACCGTCCCAGGGAGTCCAGGCAACCTTCCAGATTGCCCTCCGGTACTGGGTACGGGGTTTTGTCTGCTGGGCGGGGCCGTTCTACCAGGCGGTGGATTTTGTCCGCTGGGCGGGGCCGTTCTACCCGGCGGTGGATTTTGTCCGCTGGAGGGCGGAGCTGTCCTACCCGGTGGTGGATTTTGACCTGGTGGCTGTGGGGTATTTGGATTGGGAAACGGAAAAGGATTTTGACCTGGCAGCTGTGGTGTATTGGGATTTGGGATGGGCAGAGGAATATTTGTACCGGGCACAACTCCGGTGCCAGTATTTGGTGTTCCAGGATTCTGTCCGGGTACCTGTGGGTTTGGATTTCCAGGATTCAGGGGAGGAGGCCCAAGTGTTTCCTGGGCACCGTCAAACATCTCGTCGAGCATGTCTGGAGGCAGGAGAGTGAAAAGATTCCCGGACTCATCCTCCAATTGTTCGAATCTCTCCGTAATTTTGATTAGTTTACGGCGAGTTTCTTTCTGTTCTACCTCGGCCATATCCAGACCATCCGGTTCAATACCCAGCTTATCACTGCCGAATTCAATTCGGTTGTTTACCCTTTTTAAGACTCCGTTAAGGTGGTGAAGCCTTCCAAGAGATCTGGATAAATGTCCGTTCAGGGCTATCAATTTATGAGGATTGGGGTTGGGGTCGGCGAGGAGCTTTTCATAATGCGCCAGCAGCCTATCCACACGCTGTGTTCCAAGTCCCATCAGCTTCACTCCGCGACCATACCGTTCGACAGCGTTATCTACTCTTTGCTCAGGATTCGGCGGGGTACCAGATCCACTCTGGAAGGGGGTTTTTGATTTGGGGCCGCTCCCTGAAGGCTGAGAAGAAATTGGAGCAAAGGAGTTGGGCGTGCCGGTAGGGTCACCCTGGAGAGGAAGTCCCGGATCATTGGGAGTCAGAATGGATTCCAATTCATTCTCATCTATGGTTGGTAGTCCTTCAAATTCGTGACCCGATCCAGAGCCGGAGCCCGGGGAATCGACATTCATGGCTACGGGTTCCAATCCCTGGGGGTCAGTAAAAATTTTTGGCTGTCCCTGGCCCTGCAAAACCGGCTGAGCTTTATAGAGGTTATTGATTGGTTTCCAAAGAAGAGGATTGAAGCCAAACCTCTCTGGGCTTGAATAGTATCCATTGGGGTCATCGTAAGCGTTCTGGCTTGGCATTTTCAGCAGGTAGTTTTTCCATTGCTTTCGAAATTCTCTCTCAGCCCGCAGACTCCCGCGGACATCTCCAGACTCCTTGAGCATCAGGTACTCTTTGTACTTTTGGACGAATCGGTAGTTGATATCCCGCAGTTCAAGATACTCCATTCTCAGGGCGTCGGACTCAGCCGCCGCAAGACATGAACTGAAGCCAAGGAGTAAAAGGAGATGAAAGAGAGGCATGATAATCCTTAATCCGCGGTAAATAAGGGCTCTATAGATAATCCTAGGCACGAACATAGTCCCGGTCAAGGTTCGTGAAGGATTCAGAACGAGTAAAAGCAGGGGAATCGCTTTTTGAGGCTAAAATCCTGATTTCTGCGTGATTAATTCGGGAATCACCTCCATTTCAAAAATATCTTGAACTTCTAATCCACTGAGTTCTGAGGCGGCATTCTTCAAAGCATTTTCAAATTCCGTCAGGGAATAGGCTCCCTCGATTCTTACCTGGTCAAGAAAAACACGATAGATTCCCTTTTTTCTATTGAGTAGAGCCGCTCTGCTGGCGAAAGCATCGATGCTTACTTCTTCACGTAGAATTTGGTAGGAGTGTGGCATGAGCATATATCCTGATGGATCAGGATAAACCTCCACAGTAGCGATAATGGTCACACTCCCTCCTCCGTCACCTTCGCCGCGAGAATAAACATTACAGATCTTCTGGCCAATCAGACCAATTCCGCTGGTATCCAGGAAAGTCTTATAGGACACACCATCAGCCACGGCCGCAATATGGGGTCCCGTGCTAAAGTCACCCAGCCGGATCTGGTCCATGATGGCTTCCACACCGGACCTGGCCGCTTGTTCAAGTACAAAGGACTGATAGATTCGTTTGGTTTCAGCTACGTTTGCCCGGGTCCTAGACAGCATCATGAATCCGATAGGAATCATGACTACAACAACGAGTAGAACGATAATCAGGGCGTTTCCTTGCCTGGATTGGGGAACATTAACCATTGAGAAGTCGAACTCCTCCCACAAGATGGAAATCATCAATCATAATTCGGTACTGTAGTGTGTCCATAGACATGGAATCCACGGTAAAGACAACCTCTTTGAGACCCTTTCCGAGAATAGATCGGCGAGGATTCGGCTGAAGAGTTCCCCCTAAATCCGGATCGAGAGAGCCGGGAACCATAGTGCCGGTCTGAAGATCCAAAGTGTGCATTTTCAGCTCTCCAGTTTCTTTAGAAAAACTGAGGGTCTTAACCAGTCCAATGGAATCTCGAAATACAAGAGTATTGGAACTGGTTGTTCCAACCGTCATAGAAGGGATGGGGTGAAGAATAGCCCGGGCATCCACTGTCAGGCGTTGAACCTGCATTAGTACCACCCTGCAAGCCATGAGTTTGGAAGTATATTCATCGTGGACTTTATTACTATTTAGGGTTGAAAAGAAGAGCTGATAAACAGCCTGGAAAAGAACAAAGGCAATCACGGATGCCACCATGATTTCCACGAAGGTGAAACCCATCCTATCTCTGCTCAAAGGGAGAGGATAAGAATGGATATCAGGTCTTCTTCGAAAGAAAGCCCGAAAGCTTATATTCATAGGTATTTCCTTCATTCATCCAATAAATTGTTACCAGTATCTGCTTTGAAGCGTGAGCGTTGGGAGGGATTAAATCAGTAACCCTTACCTGGTAACGGTACTGCAAGTCGCTGACCTGCGTATGTAATGACTGAAAATTGAGCTTTTCTATAGCCAGGGATGAGCCGGTTTGAGGAACTTCAAAATTTTCAAATACGGGGCCTGGAGGGGCGCCTGCAACAGTCTTGTAAATAGGGTAGATGGTGGAATCATCACTGATTTGATCATATGGATTTCCAAGGACTTTTTCCATGGTGAGCTGAGCCAGAGAAATGGCAAAGAGAACATCAGCGCTTCTGCGAATATTGCGGCTCGATGTAATGGAGAGAGCCACAACTGCACCCACTACGACGAGAAGAATAGACGCGGCCATTATTACTTCCAGAATCTGGAAGCCTGAACGAGAGAAAAGTTTCACGGTTAAACCATAGCAAAACCGGGGGCCTGGTGTCAGTCTCTCAATTCAGTTTGATGTTCCAAAAACCGGGAAAGAGTCTGGGGCAGAATAGGGTCTTCAGGATTCAATCGAATTGCTTTTTGAAGCATATTTGTTATCAAGGAAGGATCTTCACTTTGCAGAAGGTAGACCTGGCTTAGCCCCCTCGTAACCATTGGATCCCGGGGCTTTTTTTTATGAATCGCCTCAAGAATTTGACGGGCCTGGGATAATTTTCCTAGAAAAATGAGGCAAATCCCTTTACCTCTCAGGGAAGGAATATGATCGGGAGTGTTCTTCAGGACTGAATCGAATTCTTCAACAGCCTCTTTCCACTGACCTCTTGCACGCAGGAAATCAGCTTTAAGAAAGATTTGTTGTGAATGGGTATCTACAGCCCTTCCTCTAGACAAAGGATCTAGCGAGTATGATTTACGAACCACACCTGTTTCCCAAAAGAGCTTTAGAATGAGCAGGCCTACACAAACGGCTCCAGCCAGAGAAGCAAGAGATTTATATTTTGTCGAGGATTCGACCATAACGGGAGCCTTTTGCTCAGCCGCTTCATGGTGAAGGTCAGACTCGACTTCATTTTGAGACTCTTGCGCCTGTTGTCGGTGTAAATTCTCCTTTTCCTGTTGTCTTAGATTCGAAGCATCAAGACCAGATTTGGAGCAAAGATTTTCATAGGTTGATTCCAGTGTGTCACGGAGGTCGGTTATTCCTTCGCGCTCACAGCGAAATGCCAGGGCTCTGGCAAGCTTCTCGTACCCCTCTGGAGTAACCGTTTCAAGGATGGTGGTAAGAAGATCTTCGTCAGATTCCTGGCCTATCATGGCACACAGGATTTGATCATGTCCGTCGATCCTGAGTACCCGCAGGCAATAGAGGGCAGAAGCCCGCATCCAGGGATGCTCCGACAGGGACATTTTCTGGACCTCAACACTACCCCTTGCGGGATCAAAACGATGGACCAGCCGAATCGAGTTGGCTCTTACCCGGTTGTCCTCATGGGATAGGAGTGGTAGAACCATGTTTTGTGCAGATTCTTCCCCGAGTTCCTCGAGCGCTTCGATTGCATTGGCAACAATTCTTGGATTTTTCGACTGTAGGGATTTCTGTAAAAGGGGGAGTTCAGAACTGCTGCCAAAGGTACCCAGGGCTTTGATATAGGTGGGGACCAGGGATCTGTCCTTTTCTTCGCGGATCAGATTTTTGAGAATCTGTGCCAATTCTTCCCTATGGGACAGAGCTTCCTCATCTTGCAGGAGGCAGCGCAGCAGTTCAACTTTCATGAAACTATCTTCAGTGGAGAATACCCTCCTGTATACCTCCTTGCGCTTATCTCCCTGGTTCTGAAGCAGTTTTTGAATGAGAGTGCTGGCTTCCTCAAATTCCGGTCGGTGCTGTAGGTTGAATTTATTAAGCGCTTTTCTGGCGATGTACCGAATTTCAGCGTCAGGATCTTCCTGTGCAAGACGCAGGACATCCTCATGAACCTGGACTCCTGACCCGATTCGAACGAGGGAAAGTAGGGCAGCCTTACGCCTCTGAGTATCCTGGCTCTTGAGCTCCTCTTCCAGATCCTCAAGTAGTTTTGCGTCTATCATAGTAAAGGGAAAGGAGAGCGAGTGCTGACATCTTCTGGCCTGGACTTGCGATTCATGCTGAAGCCCCTTGTTCACCTGCAGGTCAATCTATGATTTCTCTCCCTTAATCCACTCAATTGAAAACTCCGGGAATTTTCCTTGCGCAACTCTGGCACTGGCCTTGAAATTCGTTCTGAAGGAATTCAACCTGGTGCCAGGTTCTTGAGATAATTGGAGCGTTGCAGCCCGGACAATAGGTGGACTGCTCCTTCTCAGAGGACACATTCCCAAGATACACATAGGGAAATCCCTTTTCTCTTGCCTGTTCATACTTTCTTTGCAGGGTCTCAAGGGGTGTTCTTGGAGTATCCATCATTTTCCAGTCGGGATGGAAGGCCGTAAAATGAAGCGGTGTTTCCACTCCAAGGTACTTTGCGATCCAGTCGAGCATTTCATAGGTTTCCTGGTCAGAGTCGTTTTTTCCAGGGATGATCAAGGTAGTAAGCTCCATCCATATATCTGTGTTTTCCCGCGTCCAGATGAGGGTTTCAAGAACATCTTTGAGGTGGGAGTTAGTGACGCGGAAGTAGAAGTCTTCGGTAAACGCCTTTAGATCAAAGTTGATTGCTGAAATGGGTTCGTAGAGTACCTTTCTGGCTTCCGGTTCAATGTACCCGGCCGTGACAAGAACCGGGTGAATCCCATTCTCTTTTAAAACCCATGAGGCATCAGTAATGAATTCAGCCCAGATTGTAGGATCGTTATAAGTAAAAGCAATGGAAGGGGTGTCGTGTTTTTTCGCAAGGTCTGCTAGAGACTGCGCGGAGACCTGCTGAAGGGGAGTTTCGCGTGCCTTTGATATATTCCAATTTTGGCAGAATTTGCAGGCCAGGTTACAACCCATATTCCCAAGAGAGAGAATCTTGGTTGTAGGGAGAAAATGATTCAGGGGTTTTTTTTCAATTGGATCTATGGCCATTCCCGATGTAGTTCCGTAGCCATCGGTGTAAAGCTTGTCTCCATCGCGAAAACGCAGATAACAAAAGCCTCTCTGACCGTCTTTCAGACGGCAGGCTTTAGGGCATAAAGTACAAAGAATTCGCTCCCCATCTTCACGCCACCAACGGGCTTCATGTGCTTTCACCAGTCCCCTCCAGAGCTATCGTAATTTTACCCTCTTTTCTACTCTTCTGCCGGTTTCAGATGAAAATACTTCTCAAGGATGTAGACACCTGCGTAGAAGAATGGGGTATCAATGAGGGCAAAACAGAATTTAAAAAGGTAGGAATGACCCATAAGCACTAGCAGATCGGAAAAAGTCTTCACATTGGGTCCCAGCCCGTCGTCTACGAAATAGAAGAGAATGCAGAGAATTGCGACAGTGTCTATTATCTGCGAAAAGAAGGTTGAACCGCAGTTTCTAAGCCAGAGGTGTTTTCCTTTGGTCAATCGTCTCCAGAAATGAAAGAGGCGCACGTCACAGGTCTGTGCAATTAAATAGGCAATCATAGAGGCTATCACTCCGCCAACCATGAAATTGAAAACTTCTTCAAAAGTAGAGGCCGCTCCGGAAATACCGGATGCATCGGGAAGAATGTGCCCCAATCCCATGAGAGCGAGCATGAACAAGTTCATAAAAAAACCTGTCCAGACGACAGACTGAGCCTTCTCACGCCCATAAACCTCACAGATGATATCCGTTGCCAGAAAAGTTATGGGATAGGCCAGCAGACCCACAGGAATCACGAAGGTCCAGATCCCCGGAATTTCCAGCTTCACAAATTTGGTGATTCCAACAATATTGCCCAGAATCAGGGAGGTGAGGAAAATACCGGATAGGAATAAAAAGAGACGCTCGCGTAAAACCACAAATTCAGGCTACTTGCGAAACCTACAGAATTGCAAGAAGAGGGGAATTCTTAGTAGTCAGTAGCCGAAGTCCAGGGAGGACCTACGAAGCTTATGTCCGCTCAATCGGTTGCCTAAGTTTCTCTTCTCGACTCGCCCTTAAGATGCCTTAAGCCTGGGTTCTCGTCTCACCTTAGTAGGGTCATCCTTAATCACACGCAGTTCGTTGGGTTTACTGGGGTCTTTGGGAAAGTAGGAGGCGAGGGTGGTGCCGCACATACAGTTTCTCAGTTCCAGATTATTTTCCGCGTATTTTCCGGTTTCAATGATACCCACAAAAGCAGTCGCGGAACTGAAGGACTCTCGATCCTCAAATTCCTTCTGACACTTTGTACAAGATTTATAGAATTCTTCAGGTAATGCACTCATCTCAAAACTTCCTCTTGGCTCTACGAACCAAATGGCATATCGACAGAATTTAGGCTGGCGATTAGTATAGATTCCTGCCAATTTAGCAGTTAGAGTCTTGTTTTTTCAGCTATATACAAAAGGGCCAAAAGGATGGGGAAAATGTCTTATAAACGTCCCACTATTGAAGATTGGGAGAAGGAAGCGGGTCGGGAAATCAAGGGAAAGCCCCTGGAGTCATTACACTGGATGACACCTGAGGGTATTACACTCAAACCCTTCTATACCCGCAAAGACCTGGACCTGTTGGACTCCGCGGACACCATGGCAGGAATCTTTCCTTATTTAAGGGGGCCCAAGGCTACCATGTATACAGGAAGGCCCTGGACAATTCGACAGTATGCTGGATTCTCCACGGCTGAGGATTCGAATGCTTTTTATCGTAAGAACTTGGAAATGGGACAGAAAGGACTCTCCATCGCCTTTGACCTCGCGACTCACAGGGGTTATGACTCGGACCATGAAAGAGTGGAAGGGGATGTAGGGAAGGCCGGGGTGGCAATCGATAGTGTTGAGGACATGAAGATCCTCTTCGATGGAATACCCCTGGACAAGATGAGTGTTTCCATGACCATGAATGGGGCGGTATTACCAGTGCTGGCGGCATTTATTGTGGCTGGTGAAGAACAGGGAGTTCCGAGGGAGATGCTTACCGGTACGATCCAAAACGATATTCTCAAGGAATTTCTGGTACGCAACACCTACATCTATCCTCCCGCGATGAGTATGAGAATCGTGGGAGATATCATCGAATATACTTCTCTTCACATGCCGAAGTTTAACTCGGTGTCTATCTCTGGATATCACATGCATGAAGCGGGTGCCGATGCCGTTCATGAATTGGCCTTTACCCTTGCTGACGGACTGGAATATGTAAAAACCGCGCTGAACAAGGGATTGAGCATAGATAGTTTTGCTCCCAGGCTCTCCTTCTTTTTTGGTATTGGAATGAACTTTTTCATGGAGATCGCCAAACTGCGGGCCGCGCGCTTATTGTGGGCTCGTTTGATTTCCAGGTACACGCCAGCGAATCCCAAATCTTCGATGCTGCGAACCCATTGCCAGACTTCCGGTTATTCGCTCACAAGGCAAGATCCTAACAACAACCTTGTTCGTACAACCATTGAAGCCATGGCTGCTGTTTTGGGCGGTACCCAGTCATTACACACGAACTCGATGGATGAGGCCATTGCTCTACCTAGTGAATCCTCCGCCCGCTGGGCTCGCAATACCCAGCTGATTCTACAGGAGGAGGCAGGTCTCACCAGAATTGTAGATCCGCTTGGGGGGTCCTATTTCATAGAGGCTCTTACGGATTCATTGGCCAGGCACGCTCAGGAGATCATTGAAGAGGTGGAGAAGCAGGGGGGCATGGTCACGGCTATAGAAAACGGTTTTGCCAGACGTAAAATAGAAGAGTGCGCGGCCCGAAAACAAGCCATGATTGAAAGTGGTCAAGATGTTGTGATCGGGGTAAACAAATATCGAGTGGAGGAGGAGCTTGAATTCGAGACCCTGGAAGTGGACAATCAAGAAGTAAGACGCAACCAGATTAAACGCCTGGAGTCCATTCGCAAGGTGCGTGACCAGGGAAAAGTTTCTGACCTGCTTGAGCAAATAAGCAGCGCTGCAGAAAGTGGAGAAAAAAACCTACTTGATCTTAGTGTTCAAGCCATGAGACTTCGTGCGACTGTCGGGGAGGTTTCAGAAGCTATTGTCAAAGTGTGCGGTCGTTACCAGGCCAGGCAGAGCCTGGTTAGCGGGGTATACGCAGCGGGAATGAAAGATCAAAAACAATTCAGCGAAATTCTGGAAAGAGTTAAGGCCTTTGCAGACGCAGCGGGTAGAAGACCGCGGATCTATGTAGCCAAGATGGGTCAAGATGGACATGATCGGGGAGCGAAAATTATCGCTACAGCTTATGCTGATCTTGGATTTGACGTAGATATTGGACCACTTTTCCAAACCCCTCAGGAAGTAGCCCGTGCAGCGGTAGATCACGATGTACACGCTGTCGGGGTTTCTTCTCTGGCAGGAGGACATAAAACCCTGGTTCCTAAACTAGTGGAATGTCTTAAGGGAGAGAAGGCAGAAGATATCTTAATCTTCTGCGGAGGGGTGATTCCTCCCGCAGATCAAAAAATTCTAGAGAAGGCGGGAGTATTTGCCGTATTTGAACCCGGTACTCCGGTTTTGGAATCAGCGGCAAAGGTTTTAGACGGTATCGAATCCCTGTCCTCGATATGATTCAATCCACTCATCCATTTCCATAAATTGCTCATAGATCCAGATGTCTCGATTTTCTTCCGGGATGTTCTCAGCCTTGATGCGCCGGAATCGAATGTGGAGGGTAACTCCAACCAGCGCTCCATTGAAGAGATCACCTATTGTTTCCATGGCCTCCAGGCCGGTATGTTCCAAGAACACGATATCAGCGTGGGGTGCTTTTTGAAGAAGCCCCAGGGGACCTCCCAGGCGGGGCGCGAGGATATGCCGCATTTTCGCCGCCATCTCGGCCAGTTCCTTTTTTCCCTGCGACTCCAAATCCTCAATTCTTTTCTGGCGTTTTGCCTCTGAAAATCGTGTACCTTCCGGATAGATGATGACTCCCGTATCACCGTAGAGATCCTCAGCCAGGGCTAAAACTTGGCCAATAGCCTCTTTACTGCGTGAACCGGATCGATCTACGTAAGTACACAGCACTCGCCTGCCAATGATGTCGATGCAGGGATCCAGGTACAACAGTTCCTTCTTTAGAACATACCTGAGCTGAATTTTATTGCGGGACTCAACGAGAGCACCCGAAATCACGGTATCTGCAGAAGAAGTGTGATGGACCCACAAATGAAAGGGGCCGTTCTTGGTTTCTTCCAGGCCTTCTATGTCAAGGCGAATACCCATGAGATAAGTACCTCCAAAGAAGAGACTGGACATCCAGAAGTTCTTCACCCTGGAATTGATTTTTATATATTCTGCGCGGCTTTTGGTTCGTCCTCCCAGGGTGTAGATCCAGACCCATGCTGCCCATAGGACCGCAAATGATTCTACCCACAGGCTTAATAAAAGAACCAATACCGCGCGAACCCTCGAAAACTTTGGTATGGAACCGGTGAGTAAATCAAAGAAAGCTGCCAGAAGGAGCCAGAAAGGGAGGCCCAGCCATCCAATAAGGGTGAACAGGGATAAGATGGAGAGATGGAGGGCACGCTTCTTCCAAACTCCAAAGAAGCCCTCACCGGGACTGTGAAATATCTCAAAGGGTGGGTTCACTCTTTAAATCCTCCTGGTATTTCGAAGGCGACATCATACTCCATTTGAGGATTTGGAATCGATGATGTGAGCCAGAGTGCTCCAGGAAAAATCGGGAGCGCCGAGACCTTCTTTGGTATAGGGGTGATAATATTCACGGTATCCGGACTGTGAGACAAGGTCTTCTGAAAATCTGGCGATTTTGCGCGATAATTCCAGAAATCCATAACGGCGTAATCCCTGGGCGATAAGGTAGTGAAAATTGATCCAAACCGGTCCCCTCCAATAGCACACAGGATCAAATTCTTTAGCATCAAATGCGGTGCTGGGAATCCCGGCACCTCCCCAAAATCCCTTTTCGTCAGTCAGGGCTTTTACCAGTTTGAGGGCCATGTCCTCGGTGGGAATTCCAGCGAAGAGAGTCAGGAAGGCACTATGAGTGCGGACTTGAATCTGCTTTTCTTCGATTTGATCATACCCGTAAAAAAAACTGTCCGTATCACTCCATAACTCGTTACGCATAGCTTCGCGGGTTTGCTCACACCAACTGGAGAAGAGGCTCGCGTCTTCGCTTAGAGATAGTGACTCCGCGAGGAAAGCAAGGTCTTCATTAGCCTTTGTCCACAGGGAGTTGAAGGTAAGGTCCACGAATTTGAAGGGGCTAAATTGTCCCATTCGCTCTCCATCCCACTCTAATTCCTGGAAGGCTTGAATCAAGCCCCAGTAAATGAGGTAATCTCTATTTTTTGGACGTTGATCTTCTGCAACGATTTTTAGATCGGAGCGGGGTGGAGCTTTGGCGTCCTGAAATTTTGACATTTCATGGAGGCGGTTTCTTGCCGAATCAAAACAGGGACTGTTATCGGTTCCCGATTCCCAGGGGTGGACGATAGTGACCAATCCGTTTTGCTTCGAATCCCTGGTAGCTCTAAGCCATCGATGGAATTTTACGGTAGCGCTATAGGTCTCTTTCAAAAATTCAAGATCTCCGGTGGTCTCAAAGATCGCTCGAAGAGCGGTAGCGACAACGGGAGGCTGGGTGATGCCTGAGCTAGATCGCCCCGTTTGCCAGTCTTCGGGACTGGGGCGATAAGAGGATTTCAGACGGAATTGGATATGGGGGATTCGACCATCCTCCCACTGCCCTTCCAAGAGGCAGCGCATTTCGCTCATGGCCCACTTTGGATTCACTCTGGTCAGCAGCATCGAGTGAAAGCATGCATCCCAGAGCCATAAGTGAAAATATTGCTGTCGTGATGGAGTGATATAGCCAAGGTCATTGCTGTTCTCATGCACTCGGTTTCTTTGCAGTAGTTCGAGGGCAGGTTTGGGTATGGGAGAGTTCAAGAGTTAACTCCTTTCCAAGAGCATGAGCCCTTCCCTTAGAATATCCTCCCTGGAAAGAAGTACCAGGGAGGAGGCATCTCCAAGGGGAATGAAGGAATCCATGCCAGTGATTCTCGAGACTTTTAGCTCCTCAGGAGACTCTTCCATAAGCCTGGTGAAGAGTTCTTCTGAAAGGGAACCGGTTTTTCTACACTCATCCACCAAGAGAATTCGCTTAGACTTTCCGATGGCCCTGAGAATGGCGGGTATATCAAGGGGAGAGAGCCACAACAGGTCGACAATTCTTGCTTTGATACCCTTCTTGAGGAGGTCTCCCTGTGCCTGGATAGAAAGATAGACCCCATTTCCATAGCTTAGGATGCATAGGTCTTCACCTACTCCATGAATCTGACAAGTTCCTGGAGGACATTCTTCTCCCTGGGGCGGGTAGGAGTGGCTCCAGAGCTGGTCTCCTTCCTTGAAGAGATCCCTGGTGTGGTAAAGAGCGATAGGTTCGAGAAAAATCACGACCCTGTGTTGTTCATAAGCCATGCGTACACAAGATCGAAACAGCCGTACGGCATCGGCACCGTTAGAAGGGCAGGCTATTAAGAGACCTGGTATGTCTCTAAGAACCGCAAGGGAATTGTCGTTGTGAAAATGACCGCCGAATCCTTTTTGATAAGCCAGGGATGGGAGCCGTAGGACCATAGGATTGGTGAATTGTGAGTTGGAGAAAAAACTCAGGGTGGCAGCTTCTCCCCTTAGCTGATCTTCCGCATTATGCAGATACGCCAGGAACTGGATCTCGGGAATAGGTAAGAAGCCGTTTTGGGATAGTCCGATGGCAAATCCAAGGATGCTTTGCTCATCCAGCAGGGAATCAAAAACTCTTCTCTTTGAAAATCGTTTCTGCAATCCCGAAGTGACATTATAGACTCCGCCCTTTAACCCTACATCCTCTCCAAAAACAACAGATTCAGGTACCGAGTCGAGAGTCTCATGCAGGACTTGATTCAAGAGTTTTCCCAGTGGTTGAAGTTTAGAATCGACAGTTTGTTTCTTAAAATGGAAGGGAGATTCGCGAGTACATTTCAACGGGATAAGTGGCTCCATCACTTCCTGAGCGGTTTGCAGCAGGGGTGCGTCTTCTACTCTTCTATTTGCTTCTTGTACTTCCTCCCGGACTCTTTCATAGAGATCAAGGATCTCATTCTTTGGCAGAATCTTATTGGTGATTAATACTTGTGCGGTGTGCAGGAGTGGGTCCCTGGCTTCCTCACTTTCAATTTGGTCCTCACTACGATATACCGATTCTATATCTGAGCCTGCGTGGGCAAGTAATCGAACTGTTTTCATTTGAAGGAAAACTGGTTTCCTTTTCCGGCGAACCATTTCCACGGCATCTTTTACCGTTGCAATGAGATCGATGAGGCAGAGACCATCGCAGGAAAGAAAGGTTATAGCGGGAAACCGTGATGCGGCCGTTTCAATCCAACCCTGCGGAGTGGGTACGGAGATACCCAAACCATTGTCTTCACACAGGAACAAGATGGGTAGGGGAATGGACTGATAGGCCAGCCAACTGGCCAAATTCAGAGCTCCCTGGGCTGTGGAATGGTTGAAGGACGCATCCCCAAAGCTGCAAATTACCATACTGTCTTCAGGCACCTCACATTTAAGCTGCAGTTTTTTACCCAGGGGAATTGAGCGTGCAAAACCCACCGCTTTGGGGAGATGAGAAGCCACGGTACTGGTTTGTGGAGGAATCCAGAGCTTCCGGCTTCCCAGGACTTTATGACGCCCCCCGGAAATGGGATCCTTGGAGGATGCCCTCAGGGAGAGAAGAAGGTCGCAAAGAAAGTTATCCTCTCCCTGGCTTCTGGCCCTTTGGATTTGAAAGGCCGTAGAGCGGTAATGCAAAAAAGCGGGATCGCCAGGGCGGGTGAATTTAGAGATCACGCAATTTCCTTCATGGCCAGCGCTGGAAATGGTATAAAAACCTTTTCCTTCTCTTCTTAAACTCCTCGCGATGAGATCTACATGCCGGCAGTAGAGTTGAGAGAGAAAGAGATCGATCAAGTCCTGTTCATTGACCAGTTCTGAGATCTGGGCAAAATTCCTGGAACAATCGGGAAGGAGGGAATCTTTGAGCCGCTGTGAGAAATTGGCGTCTAAAAGAAGATCTCTATGCTTCATAAGAGGGTGGAAATCGGTAATGGATCCATAGTATAAGTGCAGTAGTATATTGCACTAAAGGACAAATTTATGAGCGCTTATCAATCCCTTGATTTTTATGACCTGGATTCTGAGTTTAGTGAAGAAGAAAACCTGACTCGATCTTCGGTCAGGGACTTCGTCGAGGCTGAAGTGATTCCCAAACTTCAAATGTGTCATCGAGAGGAACGCTTTCCGGTAGAGCTGATTCCCGGCTTCGCCGAACTAGGTCTTTTCGGAGCTAATTTGAAGGGGTATGGATGCCCGGGTCTCAAGGATGTAGCCTATGGGTTAATGATGCAGGAGCTTGAGAGGGCTGATTCGGGAATCCGCTCCTTCGTGTCGGTACAAAGTTCCCTGGTAATGTGGCCCATTTATGCCTATGGAAGTGAGGCACAGAAAGAAAAATACCTGCCAGCTATGGCAGCTGGGGAGATTATTGGCTGTTTCGGACTCACTGAGCCGGATTTTGGTTCAGACCCCGGGGGAATGCGTACGGTAGCCCAGAAAGTACCGGGTGGATATAAGCTCAATGGTGCCAAGATGTGGATCACCAATGGCTGTTTGTCTCATGTGGCCCTCGTGTGGGCAAAACTGGATGGTGAGATCAGGGGGTTTTTGATTGATAGAGATACCCCAGGATTTAGTACCCAGACCACCAAAGGCAAATTTTCTCTGCGAGTAAGCGTCACCTCTGAATTGATTCTAGAGGATTGTGTGGTGCCTGAAGAGAGTCTCCTGGAAAATGCGATTGGGCTCAAAGCGGCCTTGAACTGTCTCACCCAGGCTAGATATGGTATCGCTTGGGGTGTTCTGGGTGCAGCCAACCTTTGCTACCATACTGCCCTGGACTATGCCCTGGATCGAAAGATCTTCGATGCTCCCATGGCACGCTTTCAACTCGTACAGGCAAAGCTGGCCTCCATGGTCCAAGAGATTACCAAAGGCCAGTTATTGGTCCTTCAACTGGGCAGACTGAAAGAGGCTGGAAGGATGAAGCCTCACCAGGTTTCCCTGGCCAAAATGAATAATACCAGTATGGCACTGGACGTGGCTCGTAATGCCAGGGATATGTTGGGTGCCAATGGGATCATTGATGAGTACCCCATCATGAGGCATATGCTCAACCTGGAGACAGTAAACACTTACGAGGGAACAGAAGATGTCCATCGTCTGGTCATCGGGGCGAAGGTGACCGGAATCCCCGCTTTTCGGGCCTGAGGATTGACTATGATAAGAATTCTCGCCTTGGACAACCTTCCTTGATTGAACCATCTGCTTAGTTTTGGTCAATGGAGGAAGAATTTCCCTTCACTTCATAGGAAAAATTTACCAAAGAGAGTTTTTTACCTAACCTGGCAGGGCGTACGCATCTAAATTGTTTTCATGATCCATATGCCGCAGCTCCTAGCCTCCCTCGAAAAGAGGCTGTTTAGGGAAAGGTTGTTTCGAGAACCTGTCCATGTCCCGTGACACATACAAGTCAAACCTCTGACTGAGCACAAGCCAGGTTCAGCCCTGTGAGTTGGCCTCATTCTCTTTAACTTCTCAGGGAAATTGCTTGACAGGTTTTTTCGCAAGAAGATCCAGGGATACTCCTTTGAGTTTTATTCAGCTCAAATGAGTCCTATTTGTAAGCATACAGCTCTGCACTGCCAGCACTGAGAAGTTTGATTTCAACTCATAATTATCCAGGCATCACATAGGCCTGAAACCCCTATAAAAAGCGGGTGTAGAATAAGAAATGATCGAATTGAAAAGCAACTCAGGGGGCCTGATGAACCAGACGAATCATGACAGTGAATGCGAAACCCTTCACCAGAAAATAATCCATCTAGCAAGAAAGCACCGGTTTGTTGAGGCCGAACTTCTCGATCACTTGCAAGAGGCGCAGAAATTGAGACTACCTCTTTACCGTGGCCACTCCTCACTGTTTCGCTACGTGGTTGATGAGCTTGGCTTCTCGGATGCGGTAGCCTCGAATCTTATAACCGTTGCGCGCAAAGCCCTTGAAGTGCCTGAGATCAAAGAAGAGGTACGCAAGGGCAATCTTGGTATTTCCAAGCTGCGCAAACTCTGCCCCGTCATCGATAAAGAGAATCAGAAGGGATGGATTCAGGCAGCAAAAACAAGCAGCTCCAGGGAGATTGAGATGAAGGTGGCTTCGATTAAAGAGTCACATACCCCGGTGGCTAACCTACGTCCCGTGGCTAAGAATACCCTGCGCCTGAGCCTGGATATAAGTGATGAGGCTGAACAGAAGCTTCTTCGCTTAAAAGATCTTCTTTCAACGAAGAAGGGTAGAGACTGCACTCTTCAGGAAGTTCTTGATTTTGCCCTGGAGACAACCATTGAAAAAGTTGATCCCATCCGCAAGGCAAAGAGAGCTAAAAAGCGGGGAGAGAAGAAGACAAAGCAAGAAAAGGAGCTCAACTCAAAGGTCTCCAAAAGTCCTCCAATGAACAAAGAAAACCAGGAGAGTATCCATGTAGGCAAAGCCCGTCCCGGGACACGTTCGGGCTCAAGAAAGGCTCTACCCAAAAGTACTGTAGATGCTATAAATCGACGAGACGAAGCTCAGTGTACCTATGTGGCTTCAAACTCCAAACGCTGTACCCAGACCCGCTGGCTGGATTTCCATCATGTCTTAGAGCATTCAAAAGGAGGAAGCGATGATCTTCAGAACCTGGTCACTCTCTGCCATGCACACCACAGACTCTTGCATGAACGGAACCATCCGATGCACCTCAGACATGGCACATAGATTGACCGAGACGTACCTACAGAATTTTACGTGGGGCTCTAAACCTTATGATCGAGATCAGGATTGCCCCCCACCTTCTGAAGCAAAAGTTGGAGTGAAGAATAAGAGACTCAAGGCTGGATGGGATCAATCCTATCTGCTCAAGGTACTTGGAGTCACATCAGTTTAGATGCAGTCGCCCTGCCTAACCTGGGCTTGGATCCTGGAGGCTGTCAGTTGTTTATTGTGTCTTCAAGCGTCCCTTGTAGACTTTATGATCGCCGGCTTGCTTCTTGTGTTTACAAATCGCACAACCCTTCGCTTTGAGTGTGACCTGACAATCTTGACACACCTGCTTCTTCATCGAACAGATTGGACAGTGACCTTTCGGAGTGGAAGCATTTTCTACCTTTGACTGGCATTTTTTGCAGAGGCTTGAAACTGCGGCAGAAACTGGACATCCAGCTTTGTTTCCCTGTGCTTTGTGGGATTTGATAGAGCATTTAGAACAGTTTGCCTTCCCGCATTTCTTAGAGCTGGCACACTTGGACTTATCTTTGGAGGAGCATTTGGAATGTTTTGCCTTCCCGCATTTCTTAGAGCTGGCACACTTGGACTTATCTTTGGAGGAGCATTTGGAATGTTTTGCCTTCCCGCATTTCTTAGAGCTGGCACACTTGGACTTATCTTTGGCGGAGCATTTGGAACATTTTGTCTTCCCGTATTTCTTACATTTGGACTTATCTTTGGCGGAGCATTTGGAACATTCTGACTTCCCGTATTTCTTACA
>CAZIKF010000024.1:20793-71295 GCA_964539825.1 uncultured bacterium | reverse complement strand
ATCGGTGCGATGATGATCTGGGGGGCAATGACCCCTTTGGGGGCGGCTTTCCTGTCCTCAAAAAGAGCCTACCAGATATGGACTCTGGCCTATATCTGCACCGTGGTCTTGTTAGTTCTTTTCAATCCGCAAATCAGCTCACTCAGGGATGGTCTTCCACATGAGGTTAACATCTATTTTGATATGGTCTGTGTATTGGGATTTCCACTCATCATCCTTCCCCTGATCTACTACTATCTGGGCCAGTTAGACAAGGTCCGCATCCAGTTAGTGGACAAAAATAAGGAACTGAACGCAGAAAAGCAAAAATCAGAAAAACTACTCTTGAACATCCTGCCTGAGCCGGTGGCGAATCGATTGAATAACGGAGAAAATACTATCGCCGACCGCTTTTCAGAAGTTAGCGTACTGTTTGCGGATCTAGTTGGATTCACACAACTTTCATCCCAAACCGATCCCAGGGAGTTAGTGGAACTTCTCAACCAGATATTTTCCCGCTTTGATGAAGCCGCTCAGAGTCTGGAGATCGAAAAAATTAAGACTATTGGTGATGCATACATGGCAGCTTCCGGTCTCCCAGTCCACAAGGATCAGCATGCCCATGTATTGGCACGATTCGCATTGAAGATGCAAAAAATCCTGACGGAATTCAACCAAGAAGTTGGAAACGATTTAAGCATTCGAGTAGGGATAAACTCTGGACCCGCAGTGGCCGGCGTCATTGGCCATCATCGCTTTATCTATGACCTATGGGGGGATGTGTTCTGTAACTGAAAATTGACCCACCTAACCCAGAAATTGTAATCGAATATTGACCCACCCCCAACCTCTTCCTGGTTGTGCTTTTATGAGCCGTCAGGAGGAAGGGAGATGATGAGTGTGGATCAGATTCAATTTGTCCGGCGGTTAAAGTTTGTTAACTGCCTTTCAATCCGGGAGATCGTTAAGAGAACAGGGATTTCCCGAAACACCGTAAGAAAAATTCTCAGAAGTAAGAAGACAGAGTTTAGCTATGAAAGAGAGAATTCCCCTAAGCCTGCGTTAGGCAACTGCTATGAGCTGATTGAACAGTGGCTGAAGGAAGACTTGCTCGTAAAGAAAAAGTACAAGCGCACTGCAAAGCGCATTTATGTGATTCTCTGCCAGGATTATGGCTATAAGGGCAGTTATGAAAGCATAGCCCGCTGTATCAGGGAAGTTCGCAGGGAGGTTAATCAGGCCAGCAAGGAAGCGTACATCCCTCTTTACTATGAAGCTGGTGATGCCTTTCAGTTTGACTGGGGCGAAGTTTATGCCAGGGTCAACAAACAGGAAGTGAAACTTCAGTTAGCTGCCTTGCAGTTATCTCACAGCAGAGCCTTCTTTGCCCACGCTTATCCAAACCAGAAGCACGAGTTGATGCTGGATGCTCATTGTAGGGCCTTCAATTTCTTTGGAGGAAGCTGCAAGCGTGGCATCTACGACAACATGAAAACTGCGGTCAAGCGGGTTTTATGCGGCAGGGGCAGGCTTCTGCAGGAGCGCTTTAAACAGCTTTGCTCCCACTATCTCTATGTGCCTGAGTTCTGCAATATAGCCAGTGGTAATGAGAAGGGGCGAGTTGAGAATCTGATTGGGACCATTCGTAGGAATTTCTTTGCCCCAATCCCTGAATTTGAGACTCTAGAAGACTTGAATTCCAGCCTTTTGAGCTTCTGTGTAGCTCACTCAAGAACTAAGAATCATCCTGAGTTTCACGATCAATCCAGGTACGAGGTATTTGAGAGGGAGAGGCAATACCTGATCCCGCTCCCTGCCCATGAATTCGAAAGCTGTAGATTGGCAAACGTTGTTGTATCACCAAGCAGCACCGTGCGCTTTGACAATAACCGCTATTCGGTTCCTACGGCCTATGTGGGTAGAAGCGTCCTGGTCAAAGCCTTCTACCAGGATCTCGTTGTGAGCTACAAGGGTA
The DNA here is from genome assembly GCA_964539825.1 of uncultured bacterium. Classification (GTDB taxonomy): domain Bacteria; phylum Muiribacteriota; class UBA6191; order UBA6191; family UBA6191; genus CAZIKF01. The sequence continues at coordinate 69,341 of CAZIKF010000024.1, read as the reverse complement.
ATGTCATTACAAGGCACCTACGTTCCTATAAGGAAAAGCACCTGATCTTTGATCCCACACACTACCTGGAACTCCTGGTGAAGAAACCCAGGGCCTTTGAAGATGGGATGCCTTTTAAGGGCTGGGATTTACCTTCTGTATTCTATAAATACCGGGATCTTCTCAGAAAGAAGGTTAGGAACCCGGATAAGATCTTTGCACAGACACTTCTCCTTTTAAAGGACTGGCCTCTTGGAGAAGTCACCAAAGGGATTGAGCAAGCCCTGAAACTGGGTTTGACTAGTGATAGTTATATCCTCTCCACAATAAGGCGTCAGCTGGAGCCGCAGGATTGTAGCGAACCTATTTCAATTGATCATAAGCTAGGGCAGTACAAGGCGAATCAAAAAGCGCTGGAACACTATGACGAAATACTTCGAAATAGGAGGCTCTCATGAATGAACCATCTCGACGTGAAGCGATTTTAGATATGCTCAAGGAAGTAAGACTCGGAGCCTCCAGAAGAGTCTATGATGAGGTTCAAAGCCAGTGTAACGCAGCGCGTAAGAGTTCCCAGGAGTTTCTATTCATGCTGTTGAAGCATGAATGTGATTCAAGGAAGAATTCTGCCTTGAAGATGAGAATTAATAAAGCTCGATTCTCGCAGGACAAGGATCTCGACAGCTTTATCTTCGAAGAGTCACAATTGGATGAAGCCTTGATTCGTAGGCTCTATGATGGGGACTTCATCCTAGAAAGGACGAATGTCATTTTCATGGGTGGCAGTGGGTCCGGCAAGACTCATCTAGCTTCTGCAATAGGTCTTAGTGCAATTCACCAGGGAAAGCATGTTCGCTTTTACAACCTGGTGGATCTGGTAAATGAGCTGGAGCAAGAGAAGGAAGAAAACCGTGCTGGGACAATATTTCGCAGGTTGAAGAATGTCTCTTTGATCATCCTGGATGAGCTTGGCTATCTGCCATTCTCAACCGCCGGTGGCCAGCTACTTTTTCACTTTCTCAGTCAATGCTACGAATCCAAGTCCATCATAATCACGACTAACCTGGATTTCGCGGAATGGGATTCCATTTTTCATAGTAAGAAGATGACAGTCGCCATGTTGGACCGACTGACACATCACTGTGAAATCATTGAGACAGGAAGTGACAGCTACAGGATGAAGGATAAAACCAAGACCTCAAAAGGGTAATTCAAAGGAGCGGAATGAAAGATTAATTAGGAGAAGTTATACTTGAAATGGGTGGGTCAATTTTCGATGACAACCTGGGTCAATTTTCGATTGCAGAACACAGTTATAGTGAAACTAACTCTCGATTGCTCTGGTCCTTACCCAGTAGATAAGAGCATGGAAACTTAATATTGGAAACTACTACAATTGCTTTTGTTGAAGGATTCTTGCTGCAAATGAGCCTCATACTGGCTCTTGGAGCACAGAATATTTTTGTGATTGAAGCCGGTATGAAAAAGCAAAACCACCTGCTGGTTGCTTCAGTATGTTCTTGTTGCGATATGTCCCTGATCTTTCTTGGAATCGTCGGTACCAGCACCCTGTATTCGGTATTGCCGGAATTCAAGATTTGGATTGGGATGGGCGGACTTATCTTTTTGCTTTTTTACGCACTCATCAAGATCAAAGAAGCTGCTTTTCCTCCGAAATTGAAAATCAAATCTTTCGAGACTCCTTCGATGAAACAGTCCATTCTCATTGCCCTGGGATTCAGTCTTTTAAATCCCCATGTCTACCTGGACACGGTGGTTCTTATTGGAGGATACGCCGGCAAATTCAGCCTTTTGCCTGATCGTTTCAGTTTTGGTGCCGGAGCTTCATTCTTCTCCATTATATGGTTCTTTTTACTAGCTCTTAGCTCCGGCCTGTTGAGGGGTTTTCTTCAATCTGAAAAAGGTCTGAGATTTTTTTCAGCGGCGGCAGGAATCATACTTCTAATTTTGTCTTATAAATTAGGTGCAGACATCATGGAGTGGTGAGTACCTTTTCCCCCCTCAATCGCCCCCTTTCCGTACAAGGAAAGGGGACAGGGTATTCTCTCTTTAGCCGCGTACATCAAGCTTGAGATCTACATCTTCCGGGGTGAGGAAGATACGCGTATTTTCCCCGGCCAGCCCTTCCATCACCTCCTTTTTCCTTAGCACTTCAAAGACTTTCAACTTTTGCTCCAGGGATAGCTCTGATCCCAATCCATCGAGAAAAGAGGAGACAACCTGTGCCTGTCGGTTTCCCTCTCCCTGGCTCTCCTCCTCGAAGCGCAACAGTTGCTTTTCCAGAAGTTTCATTTCGCCTTCTTCAGCCAGCAATTCTCCTTCGATGCGAGTCATTGCCACCTCGTTATCGCTGATCTGTTTTTGAATCCGGTTTATCCTTGTAGTCGTTTCCTGAATGATTTCTGAAAGTACATCCTGAGTCTTCTGATCCTTACATGCAATTTCCCGCACCTCCACAGAGTGAATCAGCAAACCTCGTTCTTCGTGAAACTTGTCGTTCTCATTGAGCACCGCTTCATGTACCAGACCATTAAAACTCGATAGAAAATCAGCAAACTCCACCTGGCTTACCTTCTGAATGATACGACTGCGAACGTGAGAACAAACATCTCCACTGGCATCGTCTGTAGTACTCACCAGAAGTTCCACATCTTTAATCTGCCAGAATAGTGTGACTTTTAGGATCAATTCCACATTGTCACGAGTACGTACATCAAACTCATACCACATGAATTTAGGGCGTAGATCAAACTTCTCGATAAGCAACTCTCGGGCTTCTTTATAGAGACCGGAGGACCAGTGGAAATTTAAAATTTCCCAGTGAGGTGGAACAAAGAAGGAAGACTCTTCCCCCTTTCCTTCACGAAAATGGTGTTTGCCTTCTTTGTCTTTAAGGGCCACCACTTCATGCTCCTCAACCAGAACCTTTTGCACCACTTTCTTTATCTCTTCTGATTCAGCCGGAAAAAAGCTCTGTTGCTCGGTGATCATCTTCAGGGCTCCGGTCTCCAAATCTCGAACAACCACCGCGTTATGTTCATCGATATGTACGGCGTATTTAAGCTCACCCCGAAACTGCTCGAAGGGTTTTAGCTTATAGGAACATTCCCCGCGCACGATCTTGAGTTCACCCGTACTCTGGTTGATCACCTCAAAATACTCATCTTTATTGAGGGGAAGGGCTTCTTTGTGAAGTACAATCTCATCATAAGCCCCCAAAAAGAAGAAGACCGGTCCATCCTCCATCGTAATTTGCCCGTTGAGCTGATCGCGCAAATGGCAATACTCATTAGATGCCAGGGTTATACCTGATCTCCTCTCTAGTACTGAATGAAGGGGAGGCTTAATGAATACGCGGGGTCCGTTTACCACATACCTGGTGGAAAGAGATTTCACCAGGAGCTGTTCATCATCGGCAAGAAAATGGATCATGGGAATCATTGTTACGCACCTTTCTTAGATTCACTGATTCCATCTTCCCATCTAACAGAATCTGATGTGTCACCGGACTGTTACCATCCTGCAAAGATTTTGCAACCAGCTGTTTACAAGCTGCTCACAAACTAAGCCTACTTTGTCTTGAAACAGTAACCGGTTCCGTGAATCGTTTCAAAAAAACGCGTACCTAACTTCCTGCGAAGCTTCAATACATGGGTATCTACTGTCCTGGTAGTCGGATATTTGAACCCCCAAACGGCACTTAGAATGTCATCCCTTGTAAAGACCCTCTCCGGGTTCTCCATAAAAAACTTAAGCAAATCAAATTCCATTTTTGCCAGACTGATAACCTTCTGGTGATACCTGACCTCCATTTTGAGTACATCCATCCTTATGGGTGGAAATTCAAGGATCAATTCAGACGATCTGGGAGACCTTTTTGCGGCAGCTAACTCTGTAGTTTTTAGATGGCGAAGCTGAACTCTGATTCGAGCTACGAGCTCTCTTGGATCAAAGGGTTTGATGATGTAGTCATCCGCACCAACTTCAAGACCGACCACCTTGTCAATCATATCCGTTCTGGCTGTCAGTAATATGACAGGAACAAAGCACGATTTCGCTCTTAACTGGGGAATCCACTCTATCCCTTGCCCATCCGGTAACATCCAATCCAAAATAATTAGCTGAATCGTCTCATCAAAGGCGTTATTGGCCTCACTGAGACTCTCTGCCTCAGCAACTTCAAAGCCTTCTTTCCTGAGATAGGAAGACAAATTGGCCCGAATCCTGGCGTCATCCTCAACGATTAAAATTGTACTCATCTTCTAGCCTGAGAATCATCGTGGCAGGACCGGGTCAAAAAAAGGAGAATCACGCCTAACTCCAACCCTTTGCCCCACTCAATGATAGATGCGTTGAGGTTAGGGGACCTCAAAAAGTGTCATAAGATTCATTACATCGCCAATCCCTGGTAAGTGTAGCTCATCCATCAAGGATCCGATACTATTGGGTTTTGGTTTCAGGAGGGAAACAAAAGTGGAATTCCAGCGTATGCATTTGGGATCTATATTTTGTTTTTTATGAGGAAAAATCGATGAATTTGCACCGCACTATTTTGTCCTGCCTGCTCCTTTTATTCAGTAACTCCTTTCTATTCGCTGATTGGGATGAGCTACTCAAGAATTACGCCAAGACTTATTCCACGCCCTATCACGATGGTTTTTTATCTTCCATGGCAGCCACCTGTCATCTTAGAAAAATCCCCTATGATGAAATGAAAGTGAAAATAGAAACTTGGAATGTCTTCGCGTCAGATCTTGAAAGTGGAAGGCTTAAAGGTAGCGGTTGGTCTTCAAAGAGATTCCAAGAATAGGATTATTCGGGCCCCGCTTGCGATTTTTCTCCCAGGAACCTTTGGTAATCTTAATGAAGTGATGGGCAATCGTTGGCTCGATTCCCTTACCCGCCTCGGCTACCACGTGGTTGCTTTCCCGAATCCATTTGGTACTGACTTTGTATCCGAGATTCCCATCAGCAAGTTGGGTACAGTCACCAACGAAGCAGAGAACCTCTATGGGGTAGTGCGAGAAGTCTTTAAAAAATTGAGACTGCTCCATGGATTAAATGGGACGGTCAGGCTTATCGGGATTAGTCTTGGAGGATTTTTCACCTCTGTACTGGGGGCTCTTGATGCCGAGCACCCAAATCCCATATTCACAACTGATATGACGATCATGGCTCCTCCCTTTCACATTGGCAGAGGTATTGATCGACTTGATGCATTAGTGGATGAGTTGCGTGACCCATTCCAGGAGATGGGGCTGATCAAAATGTATCTCAAATTTCGAAGAGCATGCAATCTGGAAGATCCAACGAACCCGGGCCAGGAAGTTCTGACGGACGCAAAGGGGCTTGTGGCCTTTCCAGGATTCTATAAAGGACTGATGAAATCGGTCAAAGCTTATGACAAAGTTCGAAATCTTAACTATGTACCCAGTGAAAAAAAGGCCTACCAGGAGTGGAAGAATCGATTCAAGTTTTCCACTTATTATAAAGACTTGAACCAAGAGGGAAGGAAGATTATTCTCAGTAAAAAGGGTCATCTTTATTACTGGATTTCGCGGGCACAAGCAGCGGGCTTTCCTAACATTCGAGTTTTAACTACAACCGATGATTTCTTCAACGATTCCGGTGTTTGGGGATCCATAGAGGATAATCCCCTCAAGGATGGAATGGGTGGAATCTATGATCTTATGCTCAACGAATATGAGTGGGATCGGATCCAAAAAGATATCATTGTTCTCAAGTACGGAGGACACTACGGTTTTCGAGGTAATCCCTGGTTTGAGAACTTCATCAGACTCGCCTTTGGATCCAAGAAAGATCGTGCCCTACAGAGTCATAAATTTGAAGAACTCTACCCGGAGCCAGCCAGGAAACCCATTGTTTCCAAGTCTCTACGCAATCCATTTCGCTGAGTTAGTTTCTGAAGATAGAAAAAGTCTAGAAGCTGCGTGGAGTATCCGTTACACGAGCACCGCTTGAGAAATGATGAGCAACTCATCAGCTGCTTCGATTGTAATCTGGCCGGGGTTTATAATGAGCTCCCCATCCTTCTTTCTAATTCCTACCGGGATATTTTGATCTTCATTTGAGAAATACTCCAAGGCCTGTCGAAAAGTTTTACCGCAAACATCCGCAGGGGGGGGGAGGAAGGTCATTGTGTTTCCAGATTCATTGGACAGAATGTCTTCAAAAAAAGGTAAGATCCCTCTGGAAATTCCAATACGTGCCAATAGCTTTCCTGAAACCTCCCCCTGGATGACAATATCATCCACGCCACCCATTTTTAGATGGTCCAGATACTCGCGATGATAAATCTCGGCACAGGTATGAATTCCAGAGTGAATTTTTTCAATTGTTAAGGCAGCAAGAATGGTACGGGCATCTACATCGTGTGTGGATCGATTTTTGCCAGGTTCCGAAAGAATCACAGCCAGGTTGGCGGTGCTGACCCCGGCTCGTTGTAATGTCTCAATTTTGGTAAAGTCCTCAGGAAGTATCTGAAGCAAATCAGTTTTGATCCCCATGTCCTTCAAAGAATCAATTTCAGCGCTCTCAGACACGAGGATAATATCCCGGCCACAGTAGGCCTTATCAACGGAAAACTCCTTGATCAAAACCGCTGTTTTGGGACTAAAGCCACAAATCACCACATGGTCACGACAATCAGATGCATTTTTTATTTTTTGCATACCGCTCTCCTTAAATTTTTCAATCATAACCGCAGAAATAGTTCCCGTTAAGATGGCGAAAAAACTCACTTCAAAAAATAATAGGCAGAGAAGAACTATTTTCCCTCCGATACTATCAGGGTAGTCTGCGTATTCCCCGGACAATAAAGAGAAGAGAGCCTTCCAAAAAGCATCCACCGGGGACTGCAGACTGGCATCTACGCCAACCTCAAATTGAGCCAGTCCTACGGCTCCAAAAATAATCATGAAAACCAGAAATCCACATAATAATCCGTATTCAGCCACTTTGGATTGAAGGCCCTGAGTCACGATTTTCAGCCTTTGCTGAAGGAACCCTCCCAGGGAAAAAAGTCGCAAGAGTCGGAATAAAAATGCCAGTCGACCCAACCTAAAAATTCTGAGCAAAGGAAGAACAGCGAGGATTTCCAACCAGTGATTTTTCAAAAATTGTCTGGAGGTTGCCGAGATTAACCAATTGAGATAAAGCTCAGTGATGAAAAGAACTGTGATCAGGTCGTTGATTTGCTGGATGGTTCCAAGCTGAGCTTTTTGCGGGGGAAAAAAAACCTCCACCAGAATCATAGCAATGGAAAACATTACCAGGAACAAAACTACGGCATTGTAAGCAGGGTTTTTGACAAGCCGCTTTAGCCTTGGATAGCGTTGATAACTATGTTCGTGTCCCTGTGTCATAGTAGAGTTTGGCTGTGAATATTGATGTGAGGATCAAGGACATAAGATAAGGGGTTAGGCTAATTATCTCTACAATTACTTGTTTGGAAAACCCTCTACTATTGTCTCGCCTAAGGTTCGATCCTGTCGAGCCTGTTCATGGAGATTACCAGCCTTACCTGGCGGTCTACCATGTTCTAGGAGGTGCGATCCGTTGGCGGAATGTATCGATCCACCGTTTGTAGATTTCTACGGTCACAATTCTGACAATGGGGGCAGGACCGAAAATAGAGATAGTAACCTGCTACGGGAACCATGATCAGCACAAGAATAATCCAACCGAGCGCGAAGCATAGGAGTAATAATCCAGCCAGGGTCAAATACTCCTTGAAGCCTTCAAGCCCTTTAGCCTTATGAATTCGATTGGAACCGCAGTAAGGACAGTAGGGACCGGTAGATGCCTCATTTCTCGGAGTCGCACGCCTCTCTTGAGCCTGCTTTTCCGAACCGTCCAGTCTAAAATGACATTCTGGACAACGTTCTTGGTCTGGGGGAAACCTGTACTGACATCGAGGGCAAATGGAAAGAGTCATGACACACCACCTGAAGATACATTACATGCGTACCAAAGAATTTAAAAATGTCAGATCGAACCGCCAGAAACGGTACACCTTCTCCTATCCAATTATAAGAGTGATGCTAGCCATGTGAAAGTAGGAAAGGGAAGGAATATTAGATGGGTACCCGCAACGGTAGTATAGACCGCGGTAATCCACCTAATTTACAGGGGGCATTTGAAGTCCCCCCTTTCTTGGCTGTCCCGTTTTTTATTGTTAACATCAACTATTATCCCTGCAATCCGGTGTTTGTAGCGAGGCGATTTCTATGGAAATTCATAAATTAGAGGGTTTTGAATGTTGTTGGTATGGCAGCTATCCCGCAGGTGCTGGTGAATCGAATCAGTTCTTTGTGCGACTAAACGAGAAGGACTTACTGGTTATATCCCCCGGCACGAATCTCGTTCCACCAGCACTTCCTGATCAACTCACTCCAAATGGAAACCTCTTCTTAGTTGCACCCAACATCTTTCATCATATGGGTATTGCGAGATGGAAAAGGTTTTTTGGCGGGGCCAGGTGCTTTGGTCATGGAAGTTTTCTAGAAAAGTTTCAGGAAAAGGGACAATGCCTGGAGCCAGTTTCTCAGTTAACCCCCTTATTACCTGATCATGTACAGGTTTTTAAACTACCCTCCACCAGAAATGGTGAGTTGCTAGTGATGGTAGAGGAACATGGAAAACGTCTGTGGATCACTGGAGATTCCTTTTTTAATATACAGAGGCTGCCGAGCAAGCTTCTCGTGCGAGCATTTTTGAAGATTTGCGGTGCTGCCCCGGGGCTTCGAATTTCGAGACTCTTCAAGCATATTTTTGTCCTGAAGCGAGGGGAATACAAAAAGTGGATGCTGGAGCATCTCATCAAATTTCCACCAAACTGTCTGCTTGTGTGTCACGGATCCCCACTCGTGGAAAAAAGTACGGGCCAATCAGTCAAAGATAGGCTCTTTGACCTGGTACAAGACACCTACTAGTATTCCATTCATTTCAGGGCTCACACATACTTCTCAAAAGATCAAAGCGACACGCTGCTTTACTGCCTGATAAAATAGAGAAATTCACAGGGAGAATTCAAAATGAGTTCATCTATCGCTGACTGGTTTTCCACTTACCAGGAGTCACACCAGAACCCCGCGAACCAGCGGATGCACTTTGTTTGCGTTCCTCTGATTGTTTTCTCCATTGCCGGGCTACTTTATGTTGTACCGATCCCGGGGCTTGAGAAACCGTGGCTGAATGGCTGTCTTATGGTCATCTCACTAAGTCTGTTGTTCTACCTCAAATTCTCTTTCAAGCTATTCATGGCCATGGGACTCTATTTCTTTGTTAATTTCTATCTTCTATGGGCTTGGCATTCCGCGCGTCCCGATAGTTTGATTCCCGTATGCTCCATTATTTTTATTCTCTCCTGGATCGGTCAATTCATCGGTCACAAGTGGGAGGGGAAAAAACCCTCCTTTTTCCAGGATCTTTTTTTTCTACTGATTGGTCCCGCCTGGGTTCTACAGAAGCTTCTTCTAAAGTTCAGGTTAAGTCTGGTTTAATCTTTCATCGCAAAGGAGAAGGGGATAGGCTACTTTTCGAGCTGGCATTCATATGGATCAATTGGAATCTCTATTGCAGGAAGTCAGGGCCTGTAGAGCGTGTGAGAAGGAATTGCCCCTGGGTCCCAATCCAATCCTCTTTGCTCAAAAGACTTCGAAAATTCTCATTGTTGGACAGGCCCCTGGGACACGGGTGCACAAGACTTCAATCCCCTGGAATGATCCAAGCGGTAATCGGTTAAGAGAGTGGATGGGAATCGATAAGGATGTATTCTACGATGACAAGAAGATCGCGATCATACCCATGGGATTTTGTTACCCGGGAAAGGGCAGATCAGGTGATCTCCCACCCAGAAAGGAATGTAGCGAGCTCTGGATGCACAATTTATTGAATCTACTCCCAAATGTCGTGCTAACCTTACTCGTTGGTCAATACGCTCAGGCCTATCACCTCAAAGACAGACGCAAGAAAAGTCTCACCGAAACTGTCAGGCACTTTCGCGATTATGGTCCGCTTTACATCCCTACACCTCATCCTTCACCGAGAAATACCCTCTGGATTAGAAAAAATTCATGGTTTGGAGAAGAAGTATTACCCATCTTAAGAGAAGCAGTGACAAAAGCGCTTTCCGGCAGTTAATAGAAGCTGTACCCATTTTAGAAAGCATAGAAAGAAGGCTGGTTCTTAGATTTTTGAATCCCTTTCTCATAGTTTTCGGCCGCGAGGGTTCACCAAACCATCCCACTACCCTATGCTATAGAGGAGAGCGTTACTAAATCGGAATTTCTTGGGCAGGGATTTCCAAATACAGAAGGAACCTTAAATGGCAGCAATCGGAGATTGCGGAGATTCTCTCCTATCACCTCAAATTCAGGAAGTAAACAAGCCGCAGGTGGCAATCCAAACTCCGGGGGAACAATTGCAGAGTGTCACTCTTAATTCCCCTGGAAATGATTTACGTCCTGAAGGAATTGGTACTCGAATCGATATCAAAGTGTAGTAGAGTCAGGAAAAGTGAGCTCCGCAGCATTTGTCTTGCTCTGTATTTCCCTCGTTTTGACCCTTGCGCAGCGAAGCAGTCAGGCAGAATAATAAGGGAAGGACCCGTTCGTTCGCCGCTCACTTAAGACCCCGCTTTGACCTGGTGCAAATGGATATCCTGTTGGGGATAGGGGATGGAGATTCCTTCTGTATCAAATCGCCTTTTAAATTCAGCGAGCAAGTCCATTTTTGTCGTGAGAAAATCAGAAGTATTGACCCATGGCCGAACCGTAAAATTCACACTGCTCTCTCCAAACTCAATTAATCCCACAATTGGTTCAGGCTCTTCTAAAATTCTCTCTTCTTTACCTAAGACATCCTCGATGATGGCGCGTACCCTATCGATATCATCGTCATAGGAAACACCCAGGATCATGTCACAACGCCTGGTTGGATTGCGTGAATAGTTTGTGATGTTATCACCCATGAGTTTTCCATTCGGAACGAACAACACCTTGTTATCGGGGGTATTCAATTGGGTCACTAAGAGCTTGATTTCATGGACTGTTCCCCCAACCCCCGCCCCTTCAATGTATTCTCCAACTTGAAAAGGACGAAAAATAATCAAGAGAACTCCAGCGGCAAAATTACCCAGGGAGCCTTGCAGAGCAAGCCCAATCGCCAAACCAGCGGATCCAAGAATCGCGAGAAAAGAAGTCGTTTGAACTCCCAGTTGAGCCAGAGTTGTTAGAATCACCACTATCAACAACCCGTAATAGATGAGGTTTGCCATGAACTGGGAAAAGGTCTCGTCTACATGGGACTTCTCAAGAATTGTAGCAGCCAGGTTTGACAGGACTCTTGCGATCCATTTACCCACGAAGAAAACAGCCAGGGCACCCAGGATTTTCAGACCATAAGCAGTTATCGCTAATTTAATTTGCTCCAGGGTTTCTGGACTAAAAATATTCTCAACTTGCTTCATACCCATCCCAATCCCATGAATTCTTAATACCGATTGCTGGGGTGGACACCCAGAAGTGTAAAACTACCATGAACCTCTGACCTTCACAATTTACCTTAGAAATTAGTGGAATCGAAAAGCCGATAAAAAGGGGACTGACTTATTAATTTATTGGGTTATGATTATAAATAGGGGGCTCACAGTTTTACTAAATGGGATAGGAAATGCATCGGCAAATCTCAGTTGAGACCAATGAGGTCAAAAAGGCTGAACTCTTAAGGCTGGCCGCGGCTGAACCGAATCTCGACGCGAACTCTTTTTTATCTTTCCTGCAGCATGAAATTGTAAATCCGCACTCTTCTGATCGCTGGATCAAGTACTGCAAGAGTATTCATGAATGGGTGGCACAAAGACATCACATCGAAATGCCAACTCAGCCAGATTCCGAGGACTCAATTACGCATTCGGAGCTGGAACCAGGTGATCAGTCAGCTCTTGAAGGACAGGATTTTGACAGCGAGATAGATGATTCTGCAGTTAGCATCCTAGCGTCCTCCTTTCAGGTGGGGCAGCCCCTGTTAGAAACTACTCAACCCCCCATAGAAGAAAGACCAGAAGTAAGGAAGGAAAAGACTGAATCCACCGCGAACATTTTGGCAGACTCCTTTTCCGTAGATGGAATTGAACTCCGAAAAGCTATCGTGCAGCCTTTGAGACCTTCCCGGCCCAAGCCACCCCCAGAGGTCCGGCCGAAACCACAACCACACGAGGGGTTCGTGGTTTATGAATCAGCAGAAGAGCCTGAACCTGCTATAAAACCGGTAGCCAAACCAAGAAAACCAGCACCTAAACAACCTCCTAAGAAATCACTCAAGCTGACCTGGAAATCCAAGTTCCACATACCAATTACCATGGGTGGATTTGTAGGTATGCTCGCGATCTTATGCTTTCTCCTACCCTGGGTCTGGCTTGTATATTCGATGTTCTCAACGATGATTCTTAATTTTTTTTCCTGAGCAGAATAGAAGTGAAATTCCAATTGTGGGATTTGAGAGTTTTCCTTTCAATCCCTGGATGTGTGGGACGCTATCGCAGTCTTAACTTCCATTGTTCTTCCGTTTGCAGATATTTCTCGTATTTGGTATTTGCTTGTGAGAAGTTGGGGACTGCTGTGATCACCAGAGGATGGAGGGAATTAAAATCGAATTTTTTTGCTTTAATCTTTTCTCCCGTCGCTTTGGGATCTCGATATATCTCTTTTAACTGGGTTACCGGATCTCCCTTAAAAAGGTACAAATTCAGGTAGGCAATTGGAAATTTTCTCTTCACTACCCTAAGTAATTCCAGAGTCTGCGACTCTTCATATTTTAATGTGGCAGCCAGTGTGGAGCGAAGCTTGACGCTATCCTCAAGTGCTCTTCTAATTTGGTTCTTCGCATTCAAATCTAACTCTACCTTCTGCTTAAGGAGATTCAAAATCTCAAGGAATTTACTTCGCAAACTAATCCCAACCATTAATTCAACGAGGATTGCATCCTGCCGATCTACGTGAGCAATGAAGTTGAGTAGACCCTTACAGAAAAGTACGGGGTCGATCGGGATGCTGCCACCGGATTTAAGGTGATGCCTGGTCAGACTCAAAACCAACCGTGCCTTGCGAAAATCCGCTGTGATTTCCTGAGCACCTTCTTCCTGAAGAAAATCCAGGGGATCAAAACTTGAAAGCTCCTTTAAAGCCTTTCCAAGGGACTCATTTGTGCCGTCGTCAAACAAGAAACTCTCTGAATCATCTGGATATTTCTTTCCCTCTATGGATTTATAAATCTTTAGAATTCCATGGAAATATGGATCGTTAGCGAGGGATGACTTTGAGTGTCCAAGCCTCATTCTTCGGTATCCTCTTGGACAGTCTGGAGATTCAGATAGAGCTTCGCTAAAACAAAAGGAACTCATTCGCCTGGTGTCAAACCAGATTCCCAGGAAGACTGCCAGGAGAACGAGTCCTATAGGGCCTGCGACTCGAAAGCCGAAAAGACCCCTGTTTTTCATATATCTATACATCAGGATTGAAGTCTAACTCGGAGGTTGCCATTTACCCAATTCTTAAGGCCTTGAAAGAACCAATTATGAATCGATAGAAACGAAGCGAAACAACCTTTGAATCAAAGTTAGAGAGACTTTCAGGGACTCAAAAGCCTGGATTGAAGCCATTTTTTGAGACTCATAAGAAGGACAAACAGAAATAGTACCGCAGATATGATCAACCACATCAGTATCAGGATTGCTCCCAATTTTTCCCACACGAATAGCCATTTTCCACTGGAACAGTTAAGCGATAGAAAGGTCATAAATACCAAGATAAAAAAAGAGCTCAAAGCCAGGTTTGATCTGCTGATTGCAAGGGGGCTAGATTCTATCTTCAATGGCACTCCTTCCTGGTATTGTGTGGAAGAAATCCAGACCAGAAACAGAATAAGTAGGAAAGAAAGGAGGGGGATGGGACTTGCGATCATCACCGCCCGTAGAATAAAAAGAAGCCCCAACAATAGGGTCATACCCAAACGGACGCGATGCGTCAGTATGGGCTTCAAAACAAAGCTTTTGCCATTCATTAGAGCCAAGAGAACTGCCAGGGTGCAAATTGGGTATAAGATCCAAAGCACTCTGATTTCGGGAAGAATTCCATCAGGAAGCAGGTTTTTTAAAATGAGGGAATGGCTCCAGAGATGCCAGTAAAGGCAAAAGAATCCCATAAAGAATATACCCTTGAGCGATGGAATTTTTCGTTCTAGCCCTAGTCTACCGGACAAGAGACGATTCACCATCCACCACACGAGTACGAAGTCGAGAAGGGGATGCCAGGACAATGCGGGAAACAGGAGTCGATCTACTGAAAGTCCTATACTGGAAGGTAGGAACCCGGGTTTGAAAATCAGATCCGCAAAAATTCCTTCATTGATCAATCCATAAATGCATCCTGTCAGATAGATTCCCTTAAAACTCTGGAATCCATGGCGAAGAACCAGATCAAAACAGTAAATCAGCATGATTCCATAGGCAACATGCGTACCGAGGATACCTGGGAGAACAAGTAGTGGCTGTTTGATCCAAAGAGTCTGGATTAATTTCACATTAAAAATCACACCCTCTGAAAAAAACATCCCACAGAAAACCAAGAGGTATATCAGGATCGGTCCACCCCCGGAGATCTGTTTAGAACTTGGATTTAGACCTGGTTTCATAGCTCCCTAAAGGCTTCCTTAAGATTTACTGGCTTTTTAGATTTCAGAGATGGGGAGTAGAGAAGTTGACACTCAGATTCCTAACTCCAATTGAGCTTGTACATAGCTCTTTGCCTCTAGTAGCTGGTTTTCGAAAGAGATCATCAGTGCCTGAAGCTCCACCCTGACCTGGTCCTTATCCTCTTCCCACCTGTCCAATTGTAGATTTGAATCTCCCAACACTTTTGAGATCTTAAGGTTTAGCTCTTGAATCCTCTCCTGGGTATCCTCTAACTTCCTCTTCTTTTCTAATGCTTCCTTTTCCTTTTGCTCTTGGAGCCCTATTAACTTCTCTAGCTGCGCGATCTTTTCCGCGAACCCATTTCGAACTGTCAGGATTATTTGAGAAACCTTCTTTGCTTCATCTTTGATTATTTTTAGTTGAGAAACTTTTTCCTGAAGCTGAGCCAGGGTTGCCTCTGGAGTATGAACTTCTTCAAAATTCTTGAGGTCAGTTTGAATAGCCTCACATTCAGTCATAGTTGAAGTGACCTCTGTCAGCCTTCCCTCAACCTTGGAGCTGAGGTTGTTAAGGTTAGCTTGAACTTCATCTTTCCAAAATTGGAGTAAATCCTTTGGTCCAAAAACCCCTCCCGGGTTTAGTGCCAACTCCTCCATAGCTTCTTCCAACCTCCTTTTATTGGTCTTCTCCAGGGTCATCCGGGTCACCTTTCCTGTGAACCAGCTTATAAAAATGAAATACATGATAAAAATTCCTGCGAATTCGGTGTAGGTAAATCCTTGAACTCCAATTCCCATGACAACCGCGATAAAGAAGAGTAAGAAACCCAGGGATGTCCAACCAACTCTTTTATGAACAGTGTGTTTGATTTGATCAGGCAGCTGTTCAAAGGAATCAAATTTGGAGTCCTTTTCAGATGCCTCAGCCACCTGATCTCTAATCTTCCGAGTTTTACAATCCCGTAGCTTCTGCTCCCAATCAGTAGATCGAAGCTCTACTAATATTTCTTGAAGATCAGAATCCATCGTCAGGCCGGGAATTTAAAGGGACACTGTGGAAATCCTACTCAAAATCTCTCGATCCCGCAAATCTCTCTTAACTGGTAAGAAGGGGGTAAATGAGTTTTTCTGATTTACTTCAGGGCGATGAATCAGGGATCCAAAATACTATAGAACAGTGCACTCAGAGTTTCCATACCCACCTCCAGGAGACCTGCTTGAACTGTGGGTCGAGAGACTCCTCGGTGCATAGGACCCATGATGTGTTCCGGATCAAGGGAAGGGTCGTGGGCGAGTGCTGGTCGGGGACTTCCCGGTTTTACCCCCAGATCTTTATCCAAAACTTTACGGGTCGCTAAATCTACTTTTTCAAGGCGGATTTTTTCCTGCTGTAAGGTTTCAAGAACAATTCTAAGCTCTCCCCCATCGAGCCAAATTCCTCCACACCGCTGGCAAAGGTCCAACTCCACTCCATGCCGCTGCTTCACACTCATAAGAGACTGGCAGGAAGGGCAATTCCTCTTTCTGTTGTCAACAGATTTCAAAGAACGGGATAAGAGACCAGAGAATTCGGGCGGACTTTGCGAATTCTTAGGTGTAATGCTCTTTAACTCGTTGTGATCGAACCAAATTCCCTGACAGCTACTACAGAAATCAAGTTCCACATCCCCGATGTTAGTGGATTCTAGCGGGAGGCTACACTCAGGACAGATTCGCTGTTCGATCATCGATTAACTCGCTCCTTCAGTAATACTAGCACGAAAACAAATAGGACTTACAAAGGAAGGGGCATGAGCTCTTTCACTTCGATCCCAACAAGGCTTCAACATCAAGTGCGATCTGAAGCTCTTCATTCGTCTTCACGATGATTGCCATGGGAGACCAGCCCTCAATCGTAATAACCCCCCTGGTATGCTTTCCGTCCACTTCATTTCTTAATACATCCAGGCTAAACCCCAGGATCTGCAAGAGAGGAATCGCCATGGCTCTCACAGTAGTGGAATGTTCACCAATCCCCCCGGTTAATACCAGAGCATCCAGGTGGGTGAAGTTTATGGAAAGTGAAGCAATGGACTGAGCCAGATGGTAGGAAAAAACTTCAGCGGCCAGCTTAGCGCCCAGGTGACCATTTTTGGCTGCCGTGGTGATCTCTCGCATATCCGAACTGAGTCCTGAAATTCCCAAGAGTCCCGACTTTTTGTTAAGAACATCGTTAATCTGGTGAATATTCCAGCCCATAATCCTGGTCAAATACTCATGAAGTCCCGGATCAACATTTCCTGATCGCGTTCCCATGACCAGGCCATCAAGGGGAGTTAATCCCATGGTGGTGTCTACGCTATTGCCATACTTTACGGCAGTAGCACTACACCCATTGCCCAGGTGGGCAGAGATGAAACAGCAACGGGATAGAGGCTTATTGAGCATTTTTGCGGCTTGATTGACCACATAGCGATGTGACGTCCCGTGAAAGCCATATTTGCGGACACCGTGGCTCTCATAAAGGTAGGTGGGCAGCGAATAGCGGTAGGCTATCGGAGGAATGGTCTGATGAAAGGCGGTATCAAATACCGCCACCTGGGGCTTCTCAGGAAAGACCTTCCGGCCTACCTCCACTCCCATAAGGTTAGCGGGATTATGAAGAGGGGCCAAATTAATACAGTCTTTGATCGCTCCAATTACCTCGTCATCAATTACAGTTGCTTCCACGAATTTTTCACCACCATGCACGATTCGATGCCCGATCGCCTCAAAATCATCACTGTCAATGTTTTGGGCTTGAAAATACTCCAAGATTTCCTCGAGGGCTTTTATGTGGTCGGCCCCAGGTACTTTTTTTTCATAAATGTCTTGGCCAGCCTGAAATTTCAAAGCTGCGTGGTCCTGGCCAAGGGCATCCACCTGTCCCCGAACTGGACATTCCTCAGTGGAGGTATCGCAAAGTGCAAACTTCAAGCTAGAACTTCCGCTATTGAGGACAAGAACTTTCATGGATGACCCTTTCTGAGAATTTCACGGAACCAAGAACAGTAGAGCATACAACATCACTGTTCAACCAGCCATGTAGGCAAGGGTGATCAGCCAGAGCATCTGTCCGTATTCCAAAAGAAACAGCCCCAGAAGACCCGCGAAAAACATGAGCGTAAAAGGCAGGAGGAGATGGGGAATGTGGAGGTTCTTTCCCTTTAGCTTTTCGCTATCCGCCTCCAGGTAATGACCATTGAAATACAATATCGCTAACACGAGGAGATAAAAGATAGCGACATAGACCGTATCCTCGAAACGATAGAGCTTCCAAATGGAATTGATAGCGGGATCCTCTATGCAATAAAGCGCCCTTATAACCGGGTCAGTAAAACTGGGTTCAAAGGGTAGATACTCAACCTGCGTCTGATCCAATCCCTTAATCTTGTAATCGACAAAGACTCCCAGACCGGGAACCTTACGAATATTACTGATTTTCGCGAGGGTTACCTCCCAACCTGATCTCTCTAGATGAGCATCCCTGGTAAAGGATTCAACAAGATAGAATTGAATAGGAAAGACCAGAACCAAAAACAGTTTGACCAGGAGACTGCCAAAAAGTCCTGCGCTTTCCTTCTCAGGACTTTTTCGGTAACAAATACCAAGGAAAACAAGTGTAACTAAGGCCCATCCTAACAAAGAGTTAATGAGACTCTCTTTCTTGTAGGAAGAAACCAGGGAGGAGGATCCCTTGACGGCACGCGCAAGGTGGGAAGCCATCAGATCCGCATGCTCAAGAAGCAAAGGACCTGGGGAGCCACTCTCCAGCTCTAAAATCTGGTGATCAATGATCTTTCGATCTCCCAGCATGGATTTGATACTCACCCTAAAAGTCGAAAACAGGGAACCTCTTTCTGACTGAAGCTCCCATACTTCCCTGGTCCCGGTCTTAAGGGTGGAGAGTTGGTATTGCCTGGGCGTCTTGATCTTAACGTTCTCTACTTCCAGTTCATATTCAACCGTCGCTGCGATGGGAAATTTTGGCCTGAGCAAAATTCGGTAGGAAATAGGGTCAGTGGGTGAAATTTGATGCAGTTGCCTGAGCTCAATCTTCAGTCCAACAGATTCAACTTCCAAAGCAGCCAGCCTGGGTATGCAAAGCCAAATCGTGACAAGAGCAAAGACAAAAGTGGCACGCAGATCCAGTCTGAAGCGCTTGTGAAGACTAATCAAAAGAACTCTGATAAATCTCATCATTTTAGTTAACGATTTCAGAATTTTACCCGCACTTCCAGGCGTAGTAGGTCTGAGCTCTTAAAAGCCATACAGATTTTCTCCTCTCCTTTGGACCACTGCAGGAGTTTGACTATCCCACTCCTTGCGAATACGATCTACGCTGGAGGTAGGTTGGTGTTGGTTAAGCTGGTCTCTATCCAGTCTAATTCAATGAACCATCAACCCACAAATTTATGATCAAAGGCATACACGTCGCTTATATTCATTCCCCAAATCAAAAGCTGGCGGACTGGTACTCCGAGACTCTCGGACTCAAGAAAGGCTACGGAGACGATCACTGGCAGGATTTTGAATTTGACCAGGGCTCTAGATTTGGTCTTGATTTCATTGGCTATCCCAGTTCAACTGTGCAAAAGCAGTCAATTATGATCAGTTTTCAAGTCGAGGATATTCATGCCGCTGTAGAGAGTCTCGCGCTAAAGGGCGTCAGATTTTACCCAGATAATGACAAGTCCAAGACTATTTTTGATGTTGGGCCCACGCTGGTTGCCACCATTGAAGATCCAGATGGAAATTTCATCCAGCTTTCCCAAATCAAAAGGAATAATGAGTAAAATTCTAGGGCTAGAAGGCCAAGATTAGAGTCAAAGAAAAGTCATGATTAGAGAAATTGCTGAAGAGCCATTTGTGGAGACTTTTTTTGATCTGATGGCTGAGGTTGAGTTGGGAGATCACTTCAATCCTCAATTCGCTAGCCACCAACAACATGTAAGAAAAAAAATCTCTAACCATTACTATATAGGTACTAAATTTTTTGCTTTTTTTGATAACGATGACAGACCAATGGGTTTTGTTGGAGTTTTAAGAGAGGAGAAGTTGGATGGAGTTCCTTGTATTGGACAATATTCTGAGCTCTTAGATATCGCGATTTTTCCTGAGTACAGAGGGAGTGGCCTCGGTACCCGGCTATTGAAGCATGCTGAAAATGTTTCTAAAGAAGCAAAAGTATATTGTATGTACATGGCTACCTACGTAAAAAGTCATGAAGTCATAGCATTCTACGGAAAGGCTGGCTACGTTCCTGTAGCTACGATGCCTGATGTGCATGGCCCCGATGATGAAGGACGAGTTTGGATGCGAAAGATCCTATGAAAACCTCAACCTGACTCCCGTGCTCGATCGTCTTCGCGGCATCTCCTTGGGAGTATCCCAACTGAGCCCATTGGCAAAAACTAGCCGTAGTAATCAGGATAATTGATATACTCACCAATTCGCTTACTAACCCGGTTAGCTACCCCTACCAAGGTTTGCCTCTTTTTTAAATAAATGAAGAGTTCAAGAATCTATAACGTTTTTCTGGGTCTCTTTTATATTCTGTTACTTGGATTCTGGTACCAGGTATTTGGGGCTCATGGAGGGACCGAGACCATGGCACGCCTATGGTTTATGCCTCTCACCATGATATTCGCATCCTTCATTGCTGGTTCCACCAGCATAGGTGGAGGAGCAATCGCTTTCCCTGTTCTAACTCTTGTTCTTTCCATCTCCCCGCTGATTGCCCGAGATTTTTCGCTCATGATACAAAGTGTCGGGATGACCGCAGCGAGCCTTTGGATCCTCAAACTAAAGGTCCCTATAGAGACACGAGCGATTATCTATGGAACTATCGGGGGATCCCTGGGCATGGTAATGGGGCTATGGTGGATACATGGACTGTTCTCTCCTGCCTATATCAAGATGTTTTTTGTATGTATTTTATTCACCTTTGGATGTGTTCTAGTTATTTTCAAGAAGGATACAGGGATTGTCAGCCTGCCTAAGATCCTCAAGAGCCGGGAAAAGGCAGTACTCATAGGTTTTGGGATTCTTGGAGGAATCGTCTCCTCTCTTACGGGGAGCGGACTGGACATATTTCTTTTTAGCGCTCTAACCCTTTATTTTGGGATCTGCGAAAAGGTAGCAACTCCCACAAGTGTGATCCTTATGTCTATTAATACAGTTTTGGGAACCTCACTGATCTACTTTTTTGGCTATGTTGATATTGGAGCAATATCTCCGCTTCAACCACAAGCCATCGAGCTCTGGTCAACTTCCGTACCCATTGTAATTATCGGCGCTCCCCTGGGTGCATTTTTTATCAGCAGAAGAAACCGAGGATTTATTGTAAAACTGCTTATAGCTTCCATTATAGCCCAGTTCGTAGCTGCCTTACTTATCGTTCCCCATGACTTAAATCTCTATCTATTTGAGGTAATGACTTTGGCCATCGGCTTTTTTCTGTTCCATGAAATACACCGCACCTCCCAAATAGCCTCACCGACACATGAAGAACCAATTCAACACGTCTAGTTCACCATAAAGCATTTGCCCTTTAGAGTTGGATTGATGAATATAGCTTGTCCAACAAAAACTTCTTGATTAGTCCCTCAAATCCTGGTTCAATCCCAAGGTTTGTTTGCTATACTTTGCCAGTTATGACGCGTGTTCTTGTGAGTTCGGGTTCTCCTTTTGAAGAGCGCATAGGTTTTTCCAGGGCGGTTCGTGTGGGCGATTGGATCTGTGTTTCTGGCACCGCACCTCTCACTGAAAATGGAGAGACCGAGTCTCCCGGCGATCTTTACTTGCAAACGCTACGCTGCCTTGAAATTATTCAGCAGTCCATTGAGGAAGCAGGGGGTCAAATGAAAGATGTGATTCGTACTCGCGTCCTGCTCACCGATGCCTCCAGGTGGGAAGAAGCCGCCAGAGCTCATGGAGCAGTATTTTCTCGAATCAGACCCGCAAGCACATTTGCTGCAGTCTCCTCCTTGTTGCAAAAGGACTGGTTGGTGGAGATAGAAGCGGATTGCCTGGTGAATCGGTCATAAGCTGCCACAGTACCAGAGAAGAAATGATCTTTAATTTTTTCAGAAGAGGATTTATTTTTTGGATTTGCTCAGCGATTCTAGTGTTGGTAATTCAAACATTTTTCTATGTGGGTTTGCCTACAAAACCAACTCTTGAAATTGAAAAGTTGTTTGAGGCCTACAGACCTGGAAAAAGGATCATCGACCAACCTGTTTTTCTCAAGTTGATCACCGCGGCATATCCAGATGAGAAAAAGGGTACCCAGAAATTCAACCGGCAGTCTTATTTGGGGGCACAAAAAGAGATGGTGAAGTATTTCACAGGAAAGCTAAAAACAGACTATCGCCGGGCTGAAATTCAGATTAACTCAATCATCAGTACTATAAATTTGAAATCTATCCGCTCATTTTCAAACCAGTTTATGGCAGACGCGCTAAAACTCTCCCAGAGCGGGAAGTTGAAAGAGGCAAATCAAAGGATCAAGACTCTCTACAAGTTTTCTCAGTACCTGGGGAATGCCGCTGACCAGGAGGGAAGGAATTGGGATCTCATCAATTACGCTGTTGCTCTTGGCATAAAGCGGCTGATTCTTAAATCCTTACTCGAGGAATATGAATCTCAGCATCTTTACAGTGAGAGTATAAAGACGCTGCTCCATGAAATGGCTCCGTTGTTAGAGCTTGACCTTAGCAAGCAAGAAGTTTTTCAACGAGGCATGAAATATGCCGATTTCTCTGCTGGCATGGCTATGGTAAATGCCTATGATGAAGCAATTACTCGACACAAAGAGGGAACCAAACAGAAGCTGATCCTTCAGTACACCATCCTGAGTCTTGAATATAAAACCCAATACCTTAACGATTATCGTGAAGCCGTAAATACCAAAGGTTTGACGACAATTGGGGCCACCAATGATTGGTTATCAGCCCACTCTCCTATTGGTTTCAATTTAGAGAGTCTGAAGATCTATCCCCTCTATCTACTTGGAGTAACCCTTTATCCACCTGCTCTAGCAGACGCGGTTGCTCGAGGTATTGCCCTGACTATGATGATTATGGCACTGCCAAATCATGAAAAATTGCTGGTTAAACTTGATGACACTTATAAAATGTACCAAAAACTAGTTGGTTTAGGACCAAACTCTGGATCCCGCTAGTTAAGAGACCCTGCTAAAGGTTTATGAATTTATCCCCTTAACCAGGGCCCTTTTTCACCCACAACATTAGCCAACAAAAGCCGACCAGGATCGGTATCATCACGAGTAGAATTTGATTCCATTTTACCTCCCTAATGATATCGAAGGGATCTTTGTGACTTACCTCAATTTCACCGCCAGTACCACGGGTGACTATGACACCACCTGTATTGTCCTGGTAATGAAATGGTCTACTGAAGTGCTTTGATATAGTCTCTCCCGTTGACTTACTTTCAATTGGAACTTGTCGAAAATCACTGATTCGTACTTTTTCACCTTCATCGGTAATGGCTATGAGGCAGAATCCAAGGGATTTCTCTGGCCAGAAGTCGACCGCAAAGGAGTTAATCGCATCTGCTTGAGCTAAGAGGTACCTGTCCACAAACAAACGGTTGCCCGTGCATTTCCAAATCTTCAAGGATACGGGATCGATGAGGTAGTATCCCAGAAAGAACCAGTAACTAAAAAGAGAGATTGATCCCAGGTAAATGGCTGCCCATTGGATTGAGGTTGCAGGCTTGAAGTTCATGAGATTTGTTGAGTAGAGTAGATAGATCGATACACATATCCAACAAAGAGCGCCAAAGAACCTATCGCGCCTCAGAACTAAGCTAAGTTTGATCGGACCTGAACGCATATTACTCCTCGTATGAGCCATTCAAAGAGACAACAACCAGACCTGAAACAATATACTACACCGAAATTCTAGGCCATTCGAAATAGATAAGTGGGGCGGGTAGAGTCATACTCAGTAATCCCTATGAAGTTTCAGTTTCTCAAAGCTATTTTTGCCTGGTGTTCTTGGCAAGACTGACCAATGGCTTGCAGCCCTTTTCCTTGAAACTTAAAACAATCTTTTCTGCTTTTTCGAAAGGAACAGTTACAAAGGAGAATTTGTCCATTACCTGAACGTCACTGATGAGCCTGGGCTTCACCGAGACTCTGTCTAAAATAAGCTTTACAAGCTTTCGGGGATTCATCTTGTCTTCTTTGCCAAGGGCAACAAAGAGCCGAGCTTTACCTTGCTGATCAAGCTGCTTAGGCTTAGCCCCAACCTCTTTTATTTCACCATAAGTATCTGGATTTAGTTCCTCCTCAAAGCTATAGTTCAGCAAAGCCGCTAACATTTGAGTAGGATCATTTTCATCGAGCAGCTTTTTTGCCCAATTGTAGTATTTAGGTTCAATTTCATCTTCCAGAATCGCTTTCAGGTCCTGATAAATCTTCGTCCTTTTGGCCTTGATAATATCCTTTACTTTGGGTACGACAGATTTCTTAATATCGGCCCCGGAAATCCTTTGAATGAACATCAGTCTCTTGTACTCACTGGGTGTGATAAATGTAATTGCTGTTCCCTCATTCCCTGCTCTTCCGGTACGACCGACTCGATGAACATAGGCCTCCGGCTCCTGCGGTAAAGAATAGTTAATGACGTGGGTGAGATTGATGACATCAATTCCGCGAGCGGCTACGTCTGTAGCCACCAGAATTTCGATTCTTTGCTTTTTGAAATTATCTAGAGTCCGTTCTCTTTGAGCCTGTGAGATCTCTCCATGAATAGGTTCTGCATCGTATCCTCTATCTGCCAGGCGGTCTACAAGCTCCCCTACATCGCGCTTTGTCCTACAGAAAATCAAACCATAAAAGGGATGCTCAATATCGATGATCCTGCAAAGAGCTTCAAACTTGTCAGAACCCTTTACCTCGAAGTAGATCTGCTCCGTCAGGTTAGTTGTAAGCTGCTCCTTCTTAGCGGTAAGAAGTTCATATCCATCCATATAGCCACGAGCGAGTTCCTTAATCTTATTGGGCATAGTGGCAGAGAATAATAAGGTTCTCTTATCAGGATTTGTGTGCTTAAAGATTTCTTCCATATCTTCAATGAAGCCCATATTTAGCATTTCATCCGCTTCATCCAGAATCAGGTGCTGAATCTTGCCCAGCTTCAATGTCTTTCGATTTATATGATCGATGATCCTGCCGGGAGAGCCCACCACAATGTGCACCCCTTTACTAAGCCTGCGCAACTGCTGGTCAATGGATTGACCCCCATAGATAGGCACTGTTCTAATATCCTTGTTTCCCTTGAGAGAATTGATTTCTTCCGATACCTGGATAGCTAGCTCACGGGTAGGTACCAATATCAATGCCTGCACTGATCCAGCACCAGGGTCAATCATTTCAATCAACGGCAGGCCAAAGGCAGCAGTTTTACCCGTACCCGTCTGGGCCTGGGCAATGATATTCGTATCATCTCTGAGCATCACGGGGATTGTCATGGCTTGAATTTTGGTTGGCTCTTCAAATCCCTTCTTATCAATGGCATCCAGAATATTTTTTGAAAGACCAAGCTCGCTAAACGCCCCTTTGCTTTCCATAGTTATCTCTTTTCCCGTCATAAAAACACCTACTCGACTGAGCCAAAGGAAGATATACTATTCCAAGGAAAAAGCCATCAAAAGTTCTCCAGGGAGCAAAAGGGGACGGACCAATTTTCCAAAGGGTGCCTAAATTGGAAACAAAACGATTGATTTTGCGAAATTGGCTGCCCACGGATTATCACCAATTTGCCGAGCTCAATTCCGATCCCACGGTCATGGAGTTTTTTCCAAAGACTCTTTCTCAGTCAGAAAGTAATGCCTTCGCTGAAAAGTCAAAGACGCTCATCTCAAAGAATGGCTGGGGACTCTGGGCTGTGGAGATCAAGACCCGGGGAAGCTTTATTGGATATGTGGGGCTCCATAGACCGCACCTTAAATACCCATTTTCTCCATTTGTGGAAATAGGGTGGCGCCTATCAAAAGAATTCTGGGGTTATGGATACGCTACAGAGGCTGCCAGAGAGGCATTAAAATTCGCGTTTGAATCCCTGGAGTTATATGAAGTTGTTTCGTTCACATCACTGCAAAATAAGAGATCTCAATCTGTGATGGAGAGGCTCGATATGATCAATACCCAGGAGAATTTCAAGCATCCGAGCCTGCCAGACAACCATCCGCTATGTGAACACGTTCTCTATAAGATAACCAAAGCCATGTGGAATAAAACAAATCACTTACATGAAGGGCTTTAGGGAGGAATACTATCAATGAATAGTCAAAAAAATGAATTTGCTACAGTACTCAATTGTATGGATGGCCGCGTACAGATGTCTGTCAATGAAGTAGTACGCAACCTATTTCAGGTCCATTACGTGGACACGATCACTGAGGCGGGAATCGTCAAATTCCTATCTGAAGAAACCCAGTCGGCACAGACCGAGGCTACCTTAGCAAGTATCCGAATTAGTCTTGAATGTCATGGATCTCGTGCCATTGCCGTAGCGGCCCATCACAATTGCGCGGGCAACCCTCGAGAAGAGGGTGACCAAAAAGCCCAGCTCCAAGCAGCAGTGAGATTTCTTACCAAGCGATTTAAAAATTGTAGGATCGCAGCGGTCTGGGTTGGAGACACCTGGAATGCATCTGTTTTAGAAAATCTACCCGCGAAGGAGGCAACCAAGACCTGAGATCTCAGAATCGCATGGTGAGTTATGAATAGGATGCTAGCAGGCAGGCGAACTAAGCGCGTCACTGACAAACACTATCTTAACGATGCGTGAATTCTACTGAAGAACATGGGGGATTATGCTGATTAAATGGATTCATTGTATTACTCAAGATCCAATTTCTTTCGCGAAGGCTCAGGCAAAATGGAAGTCTCTCCAAGGCTGCAATGGTTTTCTCGGTCAATTCGGCGGCTTCTCAGTTGAGAATCAAGAAGATGCTTATATTATTGGAATCTGGAAAGATTCAAGTAGCTATGAGCGTTTCATGAATGTTGAGCATGATCGCATCTTTGAGGGAAGCAAACAGGCACATACATACAGTCATCTCAAGACTCTGTTGTTTGAACCTGGATTCCAATTCAATCCAAGAAATGCAAACTCTTCCTTGAAGCTACACTCAGGAAATGTGGTGCGCATGGCAATGTGCAACCTTGCAGCCCAGAGAAGAGAGCACTTTGACCATGTCCAAAAGTCTATTTGGGTTCCGGGGATGAGTTCTGCTTCAGGCTTCCTAGACGGCTGGTTTGGGTACCTCGGAGATGAACTCGCACTGGTACTAAGCATATGGGAAAATGAGAAGGATCATGAGATTTATCGCAACGAACTTTTTTCTCCCCTTTTCAAGGAGGCCAGGCCAAATGAAGACTGTTCCAGTATTAAGGGAGCAATATTCAAGATTTCAGAGGAGTTCCTCGTTGAATCGACAATTTGCATCCCCCAAACCTGAGCTCCTATCTACATAATCGATAGTCAGAGGCGAAAAGACAAAAAATTGCGACAGACCACAAAAGACTTCATTTTTATTTTCATTCCAGGTCATGAAAGTAGACAAAGTCACCCGTTTTCGGTATAAACGGCGGCTTCATTTCTTTGGGAACATCATTTACACAATCAATTAGAGAGAGAATCGTGTCTATTCAATCCATTCGTAACCTGGCTATCGTTGCTCATGTAGACCATGGGAAAACAACTCTCGTAGATCGGCTTCTACACCACTGTAATACCATTTCCCCGGACAGACTCTCAGAACGATTCATGGATTCAGGTGATCTTGAACGTGAAAGAGGAATTACGATCACCTCAAAACATGTATCGCTAGACTACCAGGGGAATAAAGTCAACTTGATAGATACACCGGGGCACGCTGATTTTGGTGGTGAAGTTGAAAGAGTTCTCTGCCTGGCTGATGGGGTTTTGCTTTTGGTAGACGCCTCAGAAGGTCCGATGCCGCAAACCAGGTTTGTTTTGAAAAAGGCCATGGATCAGAAGCTAAAGCCCCTGGTAGTCATAAATAAGATTGACCGGCCTTATCATCGTGCACTTGAAGTCCAAAGTGAGATTCTTGACTTGTTTATAGATTTGGACGCACCAGAGAGTTTTCTAGATTTCCCCATCATTTACGCTTCGGGTAGAGATGGAATTGTTCAGAGGGAACCAGATAGCGAGAATGAAGGCATGGATTTACTCTTTGAGTTTATCCTGAAAAATCTGGATCCCCCGGAACTCATCTTTGATAGGCCAGGGGCTATCCGAATCACCGCTACCGAAGTGGATGGATTTATGGGACGAATCGGAATTGGCCGAGTTCACCTCGGAAAGGTTTCTAAAGGGGACAAGGTTTGGGTCCTGGACCAGGGAAGTTCTGAGAGGACACAGCAGGTCATTAAGGGACTTTTTTGTTACCAGGGATTAGATCGTGTCCCTATAGAGTCAGCCCCTTCCGGCGAACTTGTGGCTGTTACTGGAATCGCCCACGTACAGATAGGGCAAACTCTTACCCTGTGTGACCCTCCCAAATGCCTTGATCCTGTTCCGATTGATGAACCCACATTATCCATGGATTTTTTGGTGAACGACTCACCCTTCGCCGGGCAGGAAGGTACTTATGTGACTTCCTCGAAGCTAGGCGAAAGACTGCAAAAGGAATTAGAAGGGAATGTCTCTCTTCGTATTGAAAGTACCGCTAGCCCTGATCGATTCAGTGTAGCAGGTCGAGGACTGTTGCACCTTTCAATCCTGATTGAAAAAATGAGGAGGGAAGGATACGAGTTAGGTGTAAGCCGTCCAAAGGTGCTCATAAAGATCATTGATGGACGGGAGCACGAGCCCTTTTTACATACCTTTGTTGAAGTCAATGACGAGTATTCCAGCAAGGTTATTGACACACTGCTGCAGGTCGGGGGACAGCTACGGGGGATGAATACCCGCAATACGAGCTGTTTTCTTGAATTCTCATGCCCTGCCAGATCTATGATAGGGATGCGATCAAAGTTACTCACATTGTGCCGGGGTGAAATTACCCTCAGTACCTTATTTGAGGACTATTTTGAAACTAAGACTAACCCGAGAGTTCGTGAGAACGGAGCCCTCGTGAGTATGCTGGCTGGCTCCTGTGCAGCGTATTCTCTGGACTCAATCCAGAATCGAGGAATTCTTTTTGCAGTTCCAGGAGACAGCGTATATGAGGGAATGGTTATCGGAGAAAACTCTCGAAGCGGCGATCTGGCTGTAAACCCGGTCAAGGGTAAGAAACATTCCAATGTTCGCGCGGCAGGTACAGATAAGAATGCTCAACTTGCCCCCCCGCGAATTCTATCTATGGAAGATGCTCTCGAATTCCTGGCCGAAGATGAAATTCTGGAGGTCACCCCAAAAGCTTTTCGTATCCGAAAGACGATTCTCAATGCAGAGGAGCGGAAGAAGAGAGGAAAAACAGGACGGCCCGAGAAACTCTGAAATAGGACCTATCTTAGTACCCCATTTTCTTTAGCTGAAATATGGCTCCGATGATGAGAATTGAGACCAGGGACATCACCAAAGGCCCCGTAAAATACGACACCCCGATCATAGCAACCCCCCCGAGCATGGGAATAAGAGCCTGGATCTTCTTTCCATAAAGAAAGATCCCAAATCCAATTGTCCCCCAGAATAATGATGCGAATAAATATTCTGCCATGTTTATTATTCTAAGAGTCAGTGGTGCAATGCGAAAGGTTTTAATACAATTAAACCGGGAGAAAAAAGGGGATGGCAACTTTTCCCCTTGATACAGGTCTTTCCCGCTGCCTGATATGTGTGAGCAAAAGAAGGAAACCATATTGATTGTGGACGATGAAGTTCCCGTCCTCAATCTCTTTGAGAGGCTGCTTAGCAAGTTAGACTGTAAAGTAGTAACCACAAGTTCCCCTCATGAGGCTCTCCAAAAACTAAAAGAGTCGGAAATTGCCGTAGTGATTAGTGATCATGAGATGCCTGAGTTAACAGGCGTCCAATTACTCGAACAGGCCAAACTATTCACTCCTGATACTATTCGAATCATGGTAACCGCCCATGATAACGCGGCTTTGGAAATTGATGCCAAGAACCTGGCAACTGTGCACAGGTACCTCTTGAAACCTGTAGAACCAAGGATTCTTCAAGACATCATTGAGGATGCACTCTGGTTCTATGAAAATCAGAAGCGTAAGAAGGAAAACAAAGAATACCCTGGGGATCGCGCGCTGAAATTAGACCAGCTTAGATCTGGGATGATCCTGTCGCGACCAGTAGTTTCGAAGAAGGACCGGGTACTGCTTCCACAGAATGCGGAACTCACTCCAAGCCGTCTTACATATCTTAAGCATCTAGATAAGGAATCAGAGCCCATCGATGAAATGGTTTTTGTTTACCAATTAAGACCCTGAAGAGGAAAAAGAGGCAGGCAATCTGAAACCTAAGAAATAAATGCCAAGGGTCTGACACCTATTTGAAAATCTGCAACAAAAGTCATCGCATCACGTAAGCAAATGCAGGCTTCATTCCATTTTGTCGCAAATGGAATATTTTGAACTAACAGTGCACCCATCAATTGGGAACGGTAGGAAGGTACCAAAATGAAGAAATTCGCAATTAGCAGTTTGATACTGGGTCTAGGGATTACAAACCTGTTCGCGGGAGATCCCCCGGAAGAACCCAGCGTAGTTGGAATTATCGTTGATGGTGCCGGCAGCACTACAGTAAAAGAAGAGATTCATTACAAAAAGACCACCACCCATAATCCCGGAACCAAGGGAATTGTGATTATTCCTACCCAGACCCGGGAAGCCAAAGATATGAATCCTTTTAAGGATTCCAATCACTTTGAGAGTTCCTTTGTAGATTCAAATCTGGAATTCAGGACTAAAAAATTAACCCTTATCATCAGTAAAGACGGAGTCAACGTAAACGGAGAATTTCACCAGTGGAAAGATGAAGAACGATCCATGGGCGTGTTCAACTCCGCAGAGAAAGTAAGTGTTGAAGAGATATCTTCAGGATTTAAGGTCACCGTAGACTGGGCCAGGCATGTCCCCCCACGTTATAAGGCCGATATTCTTGAATTGACCACAGAGCAGGTAAAATCCACGGTGGACGTAGAGTGGTCTTTGTTTGATCCTTCCGGTGATGTTGCATCCGAAATTCAGAAACTGGATAACTCTGACAAGATCAACAACCTGATCTCATTGATCAATCCCTTTTTACAAGAACCTTTCAACAAACGACTCTACCTTGAAGCCAACGCAACCTATAAGGAAAGGGCTATTCGAAATGCTATTGAACTGGCCAACAAGACCTATCGAGGTGACGCACGGGACGATATCCTACTTGAATTTCTACTGAACAATTATGCGGTCGGGTTCAACCCAGATGAAATTATCCAAATTAGTAATGCAACCTATAGAGGCGATGCCCGGGATGAGATTCTGTATACCGCTACCCAGGCCTATCTATACTTTTACTCCGAAGAGGATATTTTAAAACTTTCCAAGAATAGCTACCGGGGTGATAACAGAGATAGAATTTTGAAGCTCTTAGCCACGCGTAGAGCCGGTGTCAGCCCGGGTCAGGTTATCATCAAACCCCGGTTTGATGAAGGGGACCTGGACCGTTCCCGCTATGTGTCCAACCTGATCAAAACTGCCCGCCAGACCACAAATAGCAGTTCCCAAAACAGTATTCTCGTTGATGGATTCGTATCGAATATTGACCTGGGTTACAGTATTACTGAAATTCTTAAGATAGCCAGGGCAACCACCAATAGTTCTTCTCAAAATCACATTCTGGTCAAAGCAGCAGAATATTACCGAAACCGGTTTGACCAGGATGATTTTAGAATCCTTGCACATGCCACCACAAACAGCAGTTCCCAGAACTACATTTTGGGCATTGCTTCTGAGCAGTTGATCCGTAAGCCCAGGCGCTTTTATAACGATGACTCAGATCTAAAGGAAGAATATAGGGGGAATCGTGGAGATTCCCAGTCCACCAAGGTCAAAGTTGATATTGAAGGGGTAGATAACGCCGAAGTCGACATCCGTATCAATCAATAAACTCATCTAGTTGAATGCTCTAAAGATCAAGAGCTTGAACCAACCTTCCAGTGGTTCAAGCTCTTTTGCATTTGGTTAATTCTACGAGGGAAGAAGATTTTTATAGTTGAAACTGGCCTAATCGGGCACACAGACAGAGTGCGTCCTTGAGGTACCGACTTTGAGCTCCGCACTCTCTCCAGCCTTCTGGATCATTACCCAGTAACCACACGATTTCATCCAGGTACATGAACTCGAGAACCATCGGAAAGAACTCCTTCTCAAGCTCATTGAATTGTACGTGCCGCTGGTAAGCCTCTTTGAAAATCTCAAACTCTTCGATGTTTAAAACATGATCTCCGGAATCATTGTGAAAAAGTAAGATAGCCAGGCAAAAGTCAAAAAGCCGTGGTAACACACCGGCGCTGTCAGGATCTACAAAGACCGGGGATCCTGAATTTCGGTAAACTGGTAGCTGAGGCCCTGGAAGAAATCAAACAATATGAGTGGTGCGAGATGATTCGGGTGATGATCACTACGACGGATACTGCTGCAATCAAGATCGCCGAAGTCTTTGGTTTTGAAAGATACGGTACGGAGAAAAAGAGCCTGAAAATCAATGGTAACTACTTCGACGATCACTACTACAATAAGTATTTTGACCGCTGAGGTAACTGTGTTCATCCTGAGTGGCAGATCAAGAGATCATTTTTGAGAGGTGAAAATATGGGAGAAAAATTCTGTGTAGAATGCCACTTTGTTGGTTCTGAAAAATCACATACGAGAAGTACCCTTATTTTGGAGATCGGGGTCTGGATCGCGGCCCTGGTGATTTATCAGGTCATTGATTCTGATTTATCGGTAATAGCCCCGTTGATTGCCCTTGGTTTTTCCCTTTGGAGGAACATGTTTCGTTATAAAGCCTGCCCCAAGTGCCTGGGTAAGATGATTCCCGCAGATACCCCCAAGGCCCAGGCTATAATTCAAGAGCAGACTCAATCTCAGGATTAACTATTTGCTATAAAGCTCGTCGAAGAGCTGGGTTTTCCTGGAGAGGACAGGTGCCCTGGGATTGCTTTTCAATTCTCCCCATTTGCTCTTGAAGTTTGGATCATCTAAAAGGATCTCAGTGATTGACTCAAATTCACCGGATTCTTCATTCCATTCATCATTATCCGTGACATGCCATTTGAGGACTCCGTTGAACTTGAGCTTCGGGAATACCCGTGTGGTGAAGGGGACATGATGCTTCAAAAAGTACTTGTAGTCGGAAGTGTCCGCAAAATAGGTAGCCGCGCGGCTTGCCAGATGTATCTCAAACGGCTCCCCATTCTCAATGGCATCCAGAATTTTTTTGTCTTCTTTTGTCTGATTTACAACCTTGAACTGATTCACCTTAATATGGAGTCGTTCAATGTAATTTCCGCCTGGCGCTGCCCAGGTTCCTTTCCATCTCTCTACTTTTAGCCGAGTTACCTGACCATCTTCTACAATTACATCCGCGAATAAGGGACACACACTCGCTATCATCAAAAATACCAGTGACCATTTCATTTCCAACTCCGATCTGTTCGTTCCACGAAAGACTACGTAAATTCTCGAGTTTTGTTACCAATACTGATCCTTGTGTGAAGATCGGAGGTGTAAGCTTCTCATCATTCAAAATGCTGAAGTTTGAGACTTCCTGGCTTCATTGAAATGGATTGATTTCTGTGTCGACAACAGGCAATTCTAACGCAGGTTCAGGATAGAGTTCCTCAAAATTCGCCTGGCGGCGGGTTAGCTCTTCATTCCATCCGAAGGAAAGTCTGATGAACTTCTCAAACCAGGGTTTGCCGCGGAAACCATAGTGTCCGCCATGTTCAAGGACAATCAGGTTTTGGCGGATTCTAGCCCACATTTCCGGGTCTAAAATAAGGCCGTACATCCCGTTCATCCCATCTCGCATAGGATGCAGATCCAGAGAATTCCAGGCTCCAGGGTCGTTAAAGAAATCATCTGTTGTGGTCAGAACTCGAATAGATGGGAATCCCGCCCTGTATGCTTTTGCCATCCAATAGTAGAGATGACCCTTTACCGAACGAATAATCCTCTTACCCTCAGGATTTAAATCATCATAATAGGTGGAAAACTTAAAACGGTTACGCCATCTTTGATACGCAGATTTTTTCTTGGGTATGTAGCTAAGACTTCGAACCTTGTCGTATTTTTTCACCGAACTCATCAGGCCTTTGTAAAAACCATGAAAAGAGACAAGTCCCCTGGCATCCCGCAAGGTTTCTACATTTGCTTCGGATGAGCTTTCCAAACGGCAGAGCTTCCGAAATTTAAAGAAAGTTCTTAGCAGAGACATTTCCTGGTAGGGATCGCGTAACTCATCTACCAATCCATCGAGCCTATCGATCCCTCTTCCGAGGTGAAAAGGGGGAGAGATTATCGTAGCGTCAGTGGTCAGAATCGGGTTGGGATGCTCTGCATCCAAAGCAGCGAGTATGGAGCTGAAGAATCCGCCCAGACTGATGCCGATTAGTCTCACTGAACCATTTAGTGCATGAAACATTCTCAGTTTTTTATAGATTTCACGCACCACCCCATAGAGGCTCTTAGCCTCGGTTGTTACGGTCCCAAATTTACCCATCGGAACCTGGGATACAAAATCTGTTCCGAAGGGATTGGGAAAAGAGATCACGTGGTATCCAAGCCTCGTCAAGGAGTCCATCCACCGATTTGCCATGGTCCCATTGAGGTTTCCAAAGGTTCCGGGAATAAAGATGGCCAGGGGAGCTCGAAGAATTTTTTTCTTACTATTTCGTTGAAGCGCTACCGCTACCTTGAGTTTGCCTGTTTCCAACTCAGGGGTAAAGACTTCCCAGGTTTCTACTTTTACCTTCATTTCCCTGTACTTGATCTTCTTTAAACCACAGGTAGCATGCAGCGAAGACAGGTATCCATCTTGATAAGGTGTGGAATAGGTCTTTGCGTGATCTCTGGAGGGTCCATTCCAGGCTGCAAAGATTTGGCAGACCGAGCAGCTAAAGAGAAGAAGGGTCAAAAACCAGCGCTTGGAGTTTAATGAGATCGACATCAATTTTGTTGAGCAAGTTTTGCTCTTTGCTTCTCTCAACTACGATGAAACTGCGATTTTGTTACCCTGGTTGATAATGCTTCAACCTTGATTATGCATACAGAATTCCGCTATTTCCTGGGCCCGCAGTGGTGAAATCCCATTGTGATAATCTATGGATAGGGGATGTTCAGTTTTCTCTAGCACAATATAGGGTCTCTGATTGCTCAGTCGTAGATGAACCTGGCACTTAAGCCCGTAGGCGTCCTCATAGAAAGCCAGAGAATTACTAAACCACCCAAAATACGATTCAGAGGGATCTGGATTATCAAAGGTTTGTACATATCTTTTGAAATCAGTTTCACTTAGTGAAACCCAGGCACCCCACAGAAAAATATCTTCGACTCCATGAATGGGTACTTCCAAGACAACCCTTATGAAGAGGTGATTACCGTCTTCATCCTCATACCCGCAAACATCAGGTCGCAGAATTCCAGCCTTTTGAATTTCTTCAGACTGATTTAGATAGGGGGTTGGAGCTTCGTAGGAAAAGGCAGGGGAGCCTCCATGAACCTCACCACAGAAATTACATTTAAAGCTAAATTTGGTACCCATAACTTCCCTCGTATATGATTCTACCTATGATGACCCGAAAATCCTATCTCCTTCTTTCAGGTACTGTATTTGGAATTGTCTCTATTCTACACTCCGTACGTGTGGCAAACTCATGGTCTTTGACTGTAGATTCTTGGGATCTGCCCATTTTTGTCTCCTGGATCGCTGCCGGCTTAACGGGTCTGCTATGTTTTTGGGCAATTCTGCTAGCTTCCAGAGAGACCAGGGATTAGAGAAGTTAAACCTGGGACAGGAAAGAATTCGGGAAATGGAAACCTCCGGAGTTTTCTTTCGTAGATTGGTAGGGGGATGTTTCTTATCCTAGATAGGATATTCCCGTGGAATTTTGGAGATTTCATGCGTCCTTATTTTGCTTTTCTTTTCGTCCTTCTAACCTCTCCTTACGCCAATATCAGTTTGACAACCTCTGAACTTCTGAAGGACAGGGAATTTACCTGTCGCCGCATAAAAGTTCATAAGAAGTCGGTGGGAGTACCTGAGTTCTTACAAGATCAGGAAGTCTCCAACGGATCTGTTTCCTTTCTTGAGGTTCGTCCAGACCTGGTTAAAGTGGAGTTTAAGTACAAAATCGGAAGTTTCAATGCCACCCATACCTATCACATCACAGATGGCTATGAGTATGAATTTTTCAATGACATCGTGATTACTGAAGACACCATGATTGGTGATTGGACCAAGACTGATCCCTTTGAAAACTCGATTGCTACCCGACTAAAAGTGAAGCGCCCGATTTTTAGCTCCAAGATCCATGAAATATGGCTAAAGAAATCCATTTTTGGTGTAAAAAATCCCTTTAAGGGAAAAGACGTAAAATGTGTGGTGGAAGAAGAAATTACCTCTTCAAAAAAATCCGCTGAAATAATTGCCCGCCAGCACATTTTCGAACAGCTTTATGCGCGTTAAGACTAAGAAAAATTGCCCCCAATCCAGTTCTGCTGGTTAAATAGCAACATGGCTCAATTCATTTTCTCTTTCGTTGTTTTCTTCTTTTGCCAAATGGCTGATTTTGGCAATACCGTCCTCTATTACCAGGGAAATTCCAAAGATTACCGCATCTTTAAACGTGTGTTGGTCTACCAGGAGGCTGACTCACCCTTCATTGGAGTTTATATCCAGTTGAAGAGACCCTTTGTGACTGGCCAGAAAGAGGTGAAGAAGTTCCAAAGAAGGTTGGCTAAGAGAGAGTTTTTGATCAGAAACAACCAGGAGTACCTGGATCCAAAAGATGATACCGAAGACTTTGTACTTGGTCGTGAAGAACTGGATCTTCGATATACACGTTGGAGAGAGAACTCTGAACTTTGGCAGACTGACTATAGGGAACCGCACACCAGGGAGCTAAAGCTTTCAGGAGACCTGCGCGAAGAAATTGAAACGGCCGTAGATCCAGATCCTTTCCTGGTTTTTCACCCGAAGGTTGCATTTAAAAAACCCTTGAAGCTGGACCTGGTTTATCGAAGAAATGGATTGATGATCAGGGCTCAGAACTCTGGAGAATCAACTTATATAAAGCCCCGCAAGATTGAGGGTACCACTCTACATTTCAAGTTCCGCCCCGCGGGAGAACTCCACTCATTTTCACTGTCATTACTAGACTCAGATGGCTATAGCATAGATATTCTAGCTCCAAGTCCGGAGCAGGCCAGAGACCTGAATCTTCGAGCAAAGCGCTCGCCGTTTTTATTACCCAGAAACTCCCTCGAAAAGACGAATTCGCGCGCGGCTCGGGTTCTTATGCAATCACTGCACTGACACACAGATCCGCTGCCGCTTCATTGAAATCGCAGTACGATCTTTCCAATGCTCCGGTCTGTACCGCTGCGCTCCCGGCATTCCTTCAAAACCAACCTGTCATAACTCCCCGGGGCGTGGATGGTGATTTTTCGCATGGAACTCGATGGATAATGACTAAAGTCTGCTCAAATGGTCTAACACAACCCTTACTCTAGCACTGGGAAAGTCTCCATGGAAACCAGCTTGCCTATCTGTCTGAGTCCCACTTCCTGACTTCTTCCGGGCAGTTTCCTGTCTTTTCCCACCAACTACATCCGGTGATGGCTCCGTGGTGAGTACACCAGACGTAGCCATCATCGGTGGTACGATAAGTCCTTGTGTTGGGAAATTCTGGGTCTAAAATGGGTATGGCAACATAACCTGCTACCAGCAGCACGCCCAGGGAGTTATCATATTCCTCTTCTTCAGAACCCAATACAATGGTGCCTTTCTCATCAAGGGAATAGAGTTCGATGGCACCAATAAGGGTCTTCATATTGCGAAAGCACATCGTCCTCACATCGATTTCGGTAGCTTTACCAGGACTATTTTCTCTTGGAAGAAACATCATTAAGCACAATGCAGCTGACAGGAACAGAATAAGTACCACTCTCACAGTCACTCCAATCTATTTTTTTGCAGATCCGCCTTCTGAGTTCTTGAAAACCGGCACAGAAAGCACTCCTGGTTTTGAATTTACAGTTTTGAAAAATTTCCACATAAGCTCAGAGGCAGAAACATCGTGGGTGGTCTTCCCAAGTAATTTTTCTAATTGCTTGCACCTGCGGCTTTGTGGTCTCTTGCACGCGGGACTACCATTCCCACCAGGCCAGGTGTGACCAGCGTCATTTGTAACACACAAGACATTGTGAGCGGTTTCGTTTCTATAGCTCTCACAAGTTGTTTTCCCTCTTTGAAGAATAGTCTTAGCACTCACGTTTTCAAGTCCATTGAATTCATTCCAGGAGCTAAAGGAGATTGGAACCGGATCACAATCCCAGCGACCATTCTTTCGGATGGGAAGACGCGGGAAGTTCAGTTTGAAGAACTCCTGCCAGAGTCCTCCGCATTGACCTCCACCCCAGAGCGCGGCTCGATCTCTCTTACCATGGAAGTGAATGGTTGGTACGGGTTCTTTGAGCTGACAGGAATTGAAAACCATTTGTGAGGCAACCGGCGCAATAGCAGTAATTCTACTGGAGAGTTCACAAGCGAGTCGATAGCTCATCTGAGCTCCATTAGACATCCCCGTGGCAAAAACTCTATCCTTATCGATAGAAAAACGACGCTCCAAATCGTCGAGAACCATGGAAATAAATCCCACATCATCAACCTGGTTTTTCTTGGCCTCGCCACAGCAGCCACCAGCATTCCAGGTGAGAAGTTCCAGGCGAAGAATCTTTCTGCCCGTACCGGAT
The DNA here is from genome assembly GCA_964539825.1 of uncultured bacterium. Classification (GTDB taxonomy): domain Bacteria; phylum Muiribacteriota; class UBA6191; order UBA6191; family UBA6191; genus CAZIKF01. The sequence goes on along the minus strand of CAZIKF010000024.1, from coordinate 30,622 downwards.
GGATATACACTCAGAAAGCCATATCTTTCCGAAGTTTCGTCAAGTCCGCTAGAGAAACGAAAACCGCGTGCATTTCCGCCTCCGCCATGGAGGGCTAATACTACTGGTATCGCCCTATCTTTGTGGTAGCTCTCGGGGACGTGGACAAGATACTTTCGATTCAATCCATCATGCTTGATCGTGAACTCGAAATCACCCCTGGGTACCTTCGTTCTTGAATCAAGGTCGACTTGTATTAAACACAGTGCCAACAGTGTGTACAGGAAAACGGGATACCTCATCAAACTCCTTACTCAAGTACTTGCCCGCGAATGGTCAGAATCGCGGTAGAAATTTCTTGATTCTCCAGTTGATAAATCAAATAGAGTTTCAGCCAGCGAGTAACCAGCTGATGATGGGACGGCAGGGTTTCGAGAGTGGCTTCATAAAGGAGACTTGTCTTGGTCGCATCAAGCCAAAGGGTAGACTGGAAGTCCAATGTCCTTTGAGGAGAATTGTAATCATAGGTAAGCATCTGTTTTTTTGCCCATCTTGAAATGGATTGAACCAATTTTGTAGAGATATTTGTTAGCACCGACGATTGTACCTGGCTCCAGACTGACCTTAACTCGCTATCGTAGGTTCGTTGTTTCTCCCGGTCAGCAGAGCCTATGGCTGTCGTGTATTTCAGACCATCGATGGAACCCATCTCCTCAACAGCTATGAATTTGGGAGCTTTCATTGTCATTGCTGGTGAAGAAGCCCACACACCGCCAACCAGGAACCAAAAAATAAACCTGGTGAGTAAAACTGATGAAAAGAACTTCATGGCAGATAAATCTCTCCTTCAGAGGATAGCAAAGAACCCATCCAGTCTCATCTTCCTCCAACAACTTTAAAAGACAGGGGAGGTTTTTCATGAATTGGAAAATCCTGAAACAAATTCATTTTGCATGCGTAGTATCGAGCATCCCACCTTGTGTGGGCAATAATGCTGAGAACCATCATGAAGAGAGATCACTAAAGGAAACTGATTCATAAACATGAACCAGGACCTTTAGAATCCGTTTTCAGCGCATTTCTTCGAAATTCCCCATTAGTCTTTTCGCGTTTTTCCTTCGGATTCCCCGGTCCTGTAAACGGGAGGAAATATGCAGTCCAAAATTCATTTTTCAAATGTGGAATTTCAATATGAGAATATGTCCTACCCTCTTTTTCAGGAGTTGAGCTTTGAATGGGATCTGATCTGGAAACTAGCTTTGGTGGGTAAAAACGGGTGCGGGAAGAGTACTCTCGTACGTCTCATAGAGAGGAGATTGATCCCGGGTTCAGGAAAAATCCAGCAACCAGGTTCAGTGAGTTTTCTTCCGGTTTACAAAGACATAGACAGTCAAAAAGGACTCGTCAGTGAAGTTGTGGAACAAGTCGTGGCCCCATTTTCAAAGTGGGTTCATGAATTGGAGCACTTTTCACAATGCGAAGATCTTGATGGGATTCAAAGTTGCCTGGATCTCTTGGAGAGCCATGGGTGGCACGATTTCGAAACCCGCATGGAACAGGTCTTTTCGCAAATGCAGCTTGATCACTCGCTACTTCGCAGGGAATTCTCCAGTCTCAGTGGTGGTGAAAAAACCCGTGTAATGTTAGCGGCTCTTTTTTTAAAGCCGAATTCCTATGTCATCCTTGATGAACCTACCCATCACCTTGACGAATGGGCTCGTGGTGCAGTTGCCCGGTTTCTGCAAAGACAAAAGGGATTTCTGCTAATTTCCCACGACAGGTACTTCTTGAACCAATGTGTAGATCACGTAGCTCATTTGCAAAACGGTTCTGTTGAACTTTACCGCTCGGGATTCGAGGAATTCGAAGATGCCCTATGGAAGCATAAAGTGTTCATCGAAAACTCAAATGAAAAACTCAGAAAGGAGATCCGTAGATTGGACATCGTCTACCAGGCAAAAAAGGGCTGGTCCCTACAGAGGGAGAAAGACAAGATCGGAGCCTATGATAAAGGATTTGTTGGAGCCCGGGCTGCGAAAATGATGAAACGGGCCATCCATGCCAGGCAAATGGCTCAAGATCGGATGGAAGAAAAAAAGGACCTGGTGGAACAGCTAGAAGATAGCTATTCACTTACCTGCCAATCCAGTAGATCTAGTTCGTTCTCCGGGACTAAGACTCTCCTGAATGTCCACTCCCTGCGCTTCGGAATCAAAGAAAGCGCCCAGCTATGCAATCACTTGGATTTCGTAATTAAGAATACGGATAGAGTTGCAATTAGAGGGTACAATGGCTGTGGGAAGTCCAGTCTGATTCATCTACTGATCAAAACTCTCGCCACCCAACCAATCTCGATGTCAAAACTCCAGGAGCACTCTTCCCTTTCGCAATACTCAGGGTCGGCCGGTTGGTACCCGGGATTGTCTACATCTTATTCGTCCCAGGATCCCTATTGGGAGGAAAAAATAGAAGACGTTTGCAGAAAGTGGGATCTGTCCTATACCCAACTATGCAATACCGTGGGAAGCCTGGGAGTGGACCCGAAGGTGCTGAACCATCCCTGTAGCGAGCTTAGTGAGGGCCAAAAGAAGAAAATCTCTCTGGCCTTGAGCCTTATCGCACCTGTCGATCTGAGAATCTGGGATGAACCGCTTAATTTCATTGACATGGCCTGTCGCCAACAACTGGAGGAAATGATTTTAAGAGAGGAGCCAACACTTCTTTTCATCGAGCATGATCGAAGGTTTATGGAAGAAGTAGCGACCCATGAAATTCGCTATGAAGAGGGGAGGTGGAATTTTCGGGAATTGTTGAACTCCAACTCTGTGCTGGCGGGCTTTTCTACGTAAAGACCAGGGGACTGAAATACACCCACAACCCCAGTACTATGCAGACTAGAATTCCACTTAAGACTATGTTGATCTGAGTGTCACCTGCGTCATCTCTTGCCACCGCTTCAGCCCGGAACATCTCCATGGTTTGCTCGTCCGGAGGTGTGGTCACTAACGAAACTCCAATAAAAACAACCAGGGAAATCACAGCCAATAACACGGCAAAATGTAGAAAATTGATGTCTACCAGGGACTTTAGCAGGGCATTGGAGGTGAAATTTCCCTTTACCGCCACCTCAGAACCAAATCTAATCGCTCCCAAAACAAATCCTGAGTAGAGTGTGAGGATCGCCGCTTTAGCGGTGCCTCGTTTCCACAGAATTCCAAGAAGAAACACTACCGCTATGGGGGGCGCTATATATGCCTGTACTGACTGTAGATATACATAGAGCTGTTCACTCATAAAACCCAGAAAAGGAAGCCATAAGAGACCAGTAATCACCAGGCCAATCGTAGCGAACTGACCGGCTCGCACAAGCTCCCTCTCACTTGATTTTGGGTACCAACGCTTATAAAAATCCATCACAAACAAGGTAGAGCTGGAGTTAAACACGCTCGATAGCGAACTCATCAGAGCTGCCAATAAAGCCGCGATCACTAATCCTTTGATACCAGAGGGCAGCAAGGTATTTACCATGGTAGGGTAAATGAGATTGGCCTCAACTTCAGGAAAGATTATCCTTCCAGCCATTCCAGGTAAAACTAGAATAAAAACGGGCAAAATCTTTAAGAAGCCTGCGAATATAGTGGCCTTTTGCGCTTCGGGAATACTCTTAGCGCTCAGGGTTCTCTGCACGATCATCTGATCGGTACACCAGTACCAGACACCGAGAATCGGCGCACCGAACAATATTCCAGTCCAGGGAAAATCAGGATGACTCATCGGATGCCAGACAGAAAAAAAGGAAGGCTCCAAAACCCCAACCACGATTCCCATCCCACCCGCCTTTAAAACACTAATCACCGTCAGGACAATGGCCCCTGCAATCAGGATAAAGGCCTGCAGAAAATCGGTATATATTACAGCCAACAATCCACCAAAGACTGTGTAGATACCCGTTGAAACAATTAGAAGGATCGCTCCTACCCAGATGTTCCAGCCAAGAATAACCTTAAGTACAAGAGCACCGGCAAAAACAGCCACACTGATTTTTGTGAAGATATACGCGAGCAGAGAAACGCTGGCCAGGTAGGTTCGGCACTGACGGTTATACCTTCTCTCTAGAAATTCCGGCATGGTAAATACACCGATTCTTAAGTAGAGAGGGACAAAAAGCCAACCTAGAAGCAGAAGAATAAGACAGGCCAACCATTCAAATTGACCAACTGCAAATCCACTGGAAGCTCCAGTACCCGCGAGACCTATAAAGTGTTCCGCGGAGATGTTACTGGCAAATAGACTTGCTCCAATTGCCATCCATCCCACTCCCTTTCCTGCAAGGAAGTAAGAGTTGGAGTCCTTCAAGCTTTTCTTGCTCGACCAATACCCGATCGCCGCGACCACAGCGAAATACAAAATAACTGCAATGAAGTCCAGACTGGTCATAGGCCTATTGTCCTCAAAAAAAAAATGCCGGTCAACCTGAATCGTTGATCAGATCTACTCTAAATAGGGACATTTTTGCAGGGAGGAGAGTGGAGCTGTACAAAGATAAAATACCAGATGACCGCACAGGAGAGCTGAAGTACCCTGTCTCTCATGAATCCTGAGAGTTCTATAAATAATCTAAAAAAACTGCTGAATAAGGCTGGCTTCGATCTGTTTCAAACGTTTTCTGTCCAAGATTATAATCGCCGGGTCAATGCAGAGAACCGTTTTCATAGCGATTCTCCCGGGGCTGGAATCCTGGTTGGAAACACCAGGTCCATCTGGCCTCACTTTTTAGGACATCTTCAACTCCACGATGAATGGATTAACCGAAAGAACCCATTTGATGACTTTGTAGAATTCACACTACTTGAATGCCTCCGAGATCTTCCCATCAAGCATAGAATTCGCTATGCTCATCGACCGGAACCCTTTCATATCTCCTTCCAAAAGCTAGCTCAATATTCCGGATTGGCATTTCTTAGTAAGTCTCATCTAAGTGTTCATCCTCATTACGGATCCTGGTTCTCATTAAGAGCTGCCCTGGTCTTGGAGATTGGCCTACAGACTACCGAGAATGAGCTCCAGGAAAATCCCTGTAGCAGCTGTGAACATGGATGCATCCCTGCCTTTCAAGTAGCTATGCGAAAGGACAGCACCTGGCGCGAGTGGCTCAAGGTTCGAGATTCCTGCCCGCTGGGGAAAAATCATCGGTTTAGCGAGCAACAGATTGAATACCACTACACCAAGAATCAATCCGTACTAAGAGAATTACTCTCAGATCAGGGATCGAACATCAAAAGTTAGCAGGATTTCATAGATCTTGTGACTTCGAATCTTGAATAGCTGAGCTACGAGAACAGTACTTTCAATTTTCTGATATTCGTAGAAGACAGCGATGGAATCTACGCTTTCGGTGATGCTCAAGATCTTATAGGTACACGCTTCCGGTGGATCATTTTGCAAAGATTCCAGGTATTGACTGGCAGAATCAAAGTAATGAAGTGGTCCTGAAAACCTTAATTCAGGGTCGAGAATGGCTCCTAAGCAATCAAGATCTCCGCAACAAAAGCATTTCAGGTATTTATTAACGATTTCTTGATGATCCATATCCCTGAGGGTTCCCTTAATAACTGAAAATTTCCTGTCTTATTTGAAATGAACCCCATCCCCATCGCCCTGGGACCCGAGCATACTGGTAAGAAAGGTAGTAAGGGTAGCAGTGCTGGTAACAGCCCCCACTCCAGCCGGGCTTTCCCGTATCAGGCTTAAGCGATACCTGGGGCCTGATGTCTTGGGACCAAACAGGTGCACCTCTGTAATATGGTGCTGAAGGCCGGGATCAGCCACCAGGGTGGCCTGGACCTTGTCAAAACCAAGTCGACTGGCCATGGCTAAGACAGCCATGGTGTTAACGTTGTTAGGGGCCAAAGGACAGAGTTTTCTGAGGGGACCGCTATAGAGTTCCTGCTTTGAGATGGTCTCGCTCAATGGTGGATCTAAAGAACCCTGAAAATGAATACTCTCAGGGTGCTTCCTCATGACAATCTCAGCCTCAGCCAATTGACCTCTTTCGGCCATCCTCAGAACCTCATCGAGGCCGGGAAGAGCTCCTCGCGGCACATAGAGCCCGTGCCCATTTGCCTGGTTTGCCGCTGCCATCATAGATGACTCGATACCCGGGTCCGCAAACGCGGTGGGAGATCCTGCCATGTAATCCACCCTGGATAAAAAACGACGCCCGAATTCCTTCGTGATATTGGGATGTGCTACTTCCACAATCAAGTCAGGCTTACGTCCCGCGAATTCTTTCAACTCCGCCAAGATTAATTCAGAAGGGAGCTTTTGGTGAAGAACTTTCAAATTTCTATTCCATACAAAAGCCAATTCATGGGTGGCATTTACCTGTGGATCATTCATGAGACTCTCGACCAGGAATTGGCCCAACTCTCCAAAACCAACAATTCCCACACGCCTCTTTGATTTTAAACTCAGACCCATCTTGTGTCTCTCTTAACCTGGCTCACTGGGCGCTAAACTCCATCTCGCGAATTGTTACGGATCGCCCCGCCACCCAAACCTCTTCAATTTTAGCCTTCTTTGTAATCAACCGAACCAGAATCTCAGAGGGCCGGGCAATGCAGTATCCTTGTTCGAACCTATGATATGCATCTCCTATATCCTCGAGGATTCCATTTTCGAAGAGGTTACATGCTAACGCAGCAGCTGAGGTTCCGGTTGCGGAGTCTTCTTCAATTCCAACGGTAGGCGCGCAATTTCGACAATGCGCGGTTGAATTTTCTACCGACTCCAGGGAGAAAACATAGACCCCAATAGCATCATGATCTCGGCTAATTCTATCAATTGCCTTTAAATCAAATTTGACCCGATTCAAGATTTCAAGGTTTGCTATCGGTACGAAAATCTTCTTTAAACCGGTTGAAACCACACGGATGGGTAGTTGGTCGGATACCTCAGCGGGAAGCAGCCCAAGTGCTGGTGCCAGGATCTCCGGCGCGACTTTCATCCCGAACTGCGGGAGATTCTGGGTCATGGAACACATACCATCGGATGCGATTTTGACTTCCTGTATGCCTGCCAGGGTTTCCATTTTATGGGTCCCTGTGTGCAGGACTCCCTGTTCAAGCATGAGATGATAGGCGGCCATAGTCGCATGGGCACAAATTCCCACTTCCCGCCAGGGAGTAAAAAATCGCAGGCGATGATCGGCCGTTTGAGATTCCAGGACGAACGCGGTCTCTGAAAATGCTGCCCTACTTGCCAGCGCTTGCATCTGGCTCTCAGAAAGGAACTCCGCTTGAAAGACAACTCCGGCTGGATTTCCTCCACGAAAATTTTTGGTGAACGCGTCAACTTGAAAGAACTTCATTCTAGCGTTCAGGGTAACAGAAAAGAAAAAGGTAAGCTTTCAGTACCCCATACCTATGATGATGGCAGTGCCGCAAGTTCAGGTTTACCTATGTAAATTCTTGCTCAATCTTGATTAACAGATAATCTCCCCAGGCACGGCCAGTGCTCTCAATGAGGCATCTGTATCTTTTATCTTCCCCATCTACCGTCAGCTCAAATTCCTTAGTTCTCAGGGAATTCATGAATCTAACCAGTGACCCGACCAGACTTGAGTAGACATCATCGGGCAGATGAAACGGCCAGTCTCTCATCGAGTTAATCTCGAAGTAGCCGCCGGTACAATACTCATCTCCGAAGACAAGTTTTTTGGCCCCACTGGACAAGGCGAGTTTCAAGACTCCTTTTAACATTGAATTGAGCGGCCCAATATCATGGGTATTTAAATTGATGTGACGTTCTTGAGTACCGAATAGTACGTATTCATTGCGCTGTAATAAGACCTGTCTAAATAAACCTGGAAAAGACTTCTGAAGAATTTGCCCTACCAGGTTGATCCTTCTTCCCCGGGGGCTTAGGTAGGCTGGCCCGTGAAAAATGCATCGGTTAGACAGATTTCTCTTTCTTCCCGAGTGATTGCGATACATTTCTGATTGAAATCTACAGCAACAAGTTAAGTCTCTCTTTTCCGAAAAATCCTCGCGCAATGCATGGATCATCAGGTGTTCCAGGGTGAAAATGTCAGCCCTTTGCAGAAGAAAAGACATGTTTACTCCCAACGTTACGCTCCCGCAGCCAATCTGCAAGTTTCGATCCAATCCTAGGACCCTGTCGGAGAATTGAGTTTGTAGCGAGACCGAGCGAAAAATTCAGGATCAAGGCGGAGGCAATAAAATCGCCGAAGGTGTGCTTGAAGCACATTGAGAGCGATTTTATTGGTGACAACGCCGAGCCTGCTTTTTGCAGCCGGTCGCAGTAAAAGGCATTTCTCCGACAGGCTGCTAGGACCAAGATTATGGGAAGAAGGCTGCCATAAAAACCTTGCATTGTGCTCTCCCTACGCTCGAATTGAATTGCAATTTGTGTATCCTGCACGGGAAATCAGGGGACGGCTGGTTGGGTAACCATCAACCTTCACTTTTTCTTAACCAGAAGGGCTACCTTTGTTAGCAATGTGGTCGGTTCCTGAAAAGGCCTTCATCACTGCCCATAAGCCCTACCAGATTCATCTATAATCGGGCTGAAAAAAGTGATCTTTTTCCATTTTTTGTGTTACGATTTCGACTCGCGAATTAGAAAATCGAGCAACACAAAGGAATTCATTGGGGAGGATCGGTATGTTGAGAAAAATTTTGGCCACAGCTCTTGTCTGTGCGGTTAGTCTGTCGGCTGTTTCAGCTTCAAGTCTGCTAAATTTTATACCGTCTGTGACGGGTCAAGTTCTAGAAAAAGATTCCGGTAGGGTACTCTCGGATGCTTCAATTTTGGTCTCATTTATTGGTACCCGCGATGGGATGCTTGATGAAAATAAGAAGACCTTTGTAATCAAAGAGCTATCAGCCATTGCAGATAAAGAGGGTAAATTTAAACTTCCTGCTGCCGTGGTTAATATTCTGTGGGGCAAATTCATCGGTATGCAACTGAAGGTTTCTCGGACGGGATTTAAGGACCAGTTTCTAAATGCGGTCAATATGCGCGCTATGGGGGGTATTGTAGGCAACTTTATCATTGGTGTGATTGATGCCCAGGGAGATGATTTCGACACCGGTCTGTGGGCTTCTTTTAAGCATGCCACCAAGGTAGTACGGGACAACAGGGTAAAAGTGGTGTATCGAGCCATGTTTGAAGAACCGATTCAACTCTCATCGAAGGATGCTCCCAGTGCGTCGGCTTCTTCCCCCAGAAAGGAAATTTTTCAGGAATTGTATAAAATTGGGCATACCTCACCCAGGGCTCCTGGTGATTCATTTGTAGTTAATGGCCCCCTGGGAGTAATTGACGTCTACCATGATGCCTCCGGAAACACTCAAATCCGGGGAGATGTTGATGGAACAAAATTTGATTCCCTGGGAGATAGTCAGATACCTATCACCGACAGAAAGGTTGGTGTTGAGGATGGTTCAGCCTATGTTCAGTTCATCAGTAATGATATGACCCTGCTCTTGGTTAATAATTACGGAGCTGAGAAAATGCCTGCCCAGTTGAGGGATATGCTAAATGCCATGAATCCAGGGTGTGTGGTCAGTGAGGATGGTAAGGTTTTCATTCCCACAGCAGTAGTGTTGATTACGCCTGCCGGATTAAATCCAATCGCAGGTTATCCGGAAGTTATCAGTCTAAGATAAATCTAGATCAAAAAAATCCCGCTGGCTAATTCCGGCGGGATTTTTTTGTATGCCCAGAGAACTGATACCAGAGGCATGAAGGGAGATAAAAAATATCAAAAATTTTGCCTGTGACAAGTTCATGACATTGGCTATTTATCCTGATCTAAGGAACACCC
>CAZIKF010000024.1:0-20693 GCA_964539825.1 uncultured bacterium | reverse complement strand
TTTGCCTGTGACAAGTTCATGACATTGGCTATTTATCCTGATCTAAGGAACACCCTTCGTACCTGATTCTGGATAGAGGAGTTTGAAATGGTTGAGATGGATCGGACTTCAACTGGATTGAATTTAGAGGGGCTTGGTAAGGTCCGCGTTGTGAGTGAGTCCAAAACCTGGGGCAATCCTTTTTACCTGGGCAGTGTTCTGGCACTCTTTGCCGCCCTGCACATGATCAGTTCCCAGGAAAATGAGAGCCTCAGCCTGGCTATGCTGCTTGGCTTCTATAGTGTCCAGGTAATTTATGAGGTGGTTATTTTTTCCATGGCTCTGCGATTGATCAAGGGGAAGATCAACCTCGAACATGGCAAGTTCCTGCTCTTTGTAGTCCTGCTTCTCTCCTGTGATGTCACCTTCTACCAGTCAAGGATCTCAACCTATTGTTTTTACGACGGCGTGAACTGGATAAGCTTCCTGATTACCGGGTTAAACCTGGTGCTTAACTCCCTGGAGTTGAGTTTACTGGTAGAGAGCTTTGAGCTTAATCCAAAGTTTGAAAAAATATTCTGCTGTATCGCTACCCTGCTGCTTATTTCAGGGGCTCTTCCTCTGTTTACACAAATGATAGATTCAGGCATGGTCTCAGCATACCTGGGGGCATCTCTTGGATGGTGGGAAGTATACCTGCCCTGGTTTCTAGCCTTTCTCTGCCCAATCCCAGTGATCTATAAGTCATGGACTTCCAAAGGCAGAGGAGAATACAGTCGAAATCAGTTCCTGGGGAATGAACTTGTTTTTTACGCTCCCATTCTACTGATTCCCACTCTTTTCCTACCCCTGCATCTGATCCTGGACGTACATAGTGAAAGCGCTCTAATACCTACGGCACCCGAAAGCCTGATCTATTGCATGATTCCATTCGCTCTTTCTTGTGCCTTTCTGCTGCAAACATTCCTAAAGGTATTTCTTGAGGAGCTTTGCTCCATCAACGCATATGATTTCGCCTGCTGCCTGGGTCTGTTTCTGCTAGCTTTCACTTTTGATGATTCAGCTAATTATTTTGGTACAGAATTTCATCCATACCTGATCAATAAAGCCCTTATCCTGGCCATGTTTCTGGTCACCGCCCTTACCCGCAAAAATCTATATAGCATTTGTTTTCTGGCTGCTGCCAGCGCTTACGGTCTGAGGGAGGTCCCGATCCACATCTATCGCACGATGACAGGTGTATGGAGCAGCCTTGGAATCACAGCCAAGGCCATCTTACTTAGCCTGCTCTCCTTTGGACTCCTGGGCGTGGGATATTATCGGAGCAATTTCTCTCAAAAGCGATTCGCCGACTTTTGGTAGAGCGAGTGTCATAAGGAGATGGCTGCAGTGCTTGCCAAATCCAGGCCAACCTGATTAGCTTAACGGTTCATTCCCCCACCTAAGAATGAAAAAGCTAGCAGTTCTGCTTCTGATTTTTTTTGGCTGTTTCTATCTCAGCTTTCTACTTCTGGACGCCCTTTTTCCTCTTGATCTACACCTGCTCAGTCGACCCATTGGCAAGATATATACGGACCGGAAAGGGGAGGTTTTACGCGAGGAATTGGCTCTTGACCAGCGCTACCGATACGCGGTGAAGATGACCCACATTCAGAAGCTTCAAGTTCAGGCCTTACTCTCCTATGAGGATCGTTTTTTCTATAGCCACCCGGGTATCAATCCCTTTTCGCTCCTGCGAGCCCTGGTCCACAATCTTACCCATCCTAACAAAATTGGCGGTTCCACCCTCACCATGCAGGTTGCTCGCATGCTTGAGAAACGCTCGAGGACTGTAAAAAGCAAGATCATTGAAATGTTTCGAGCCATGCAATTCGAATGGATGCTGACCAAGGATCAAATTCTTGAGACATACTTTCTCATCGCCCCTTATGGGGGAAACATAGAAGGAATCCGGGCCGCGAGCAGACTCTACGCGGATAAGGAGCCTACAGAGCTCAGCTTTGATGAAATTCTCTATTTCACAATCCTACCGAGAAATCCAAATGCCTTTCAACCAGATAACGAGGGTCAGGTCCTTCCTGAAGTCCTTCTCAAGATGCAAGCCTTGAAGAACAAACTCTGCAAAAGCATGGAGAATACGAATTGTGACTCTAAGCTCCCGTCACTAAATTTGAAACGCCGCGTCCACCAAGAGCTTGCCAGTCATGCTACCCGGCGTGCTGATTTTTCCAACCACTCCAGCCTGGATACCGGATTGCAGAAAAAGCTGGAAGAGTTTCTTCGCAAGGTATCGTGGGAAAATCCAACCCCTCACCGGGACGGGGCCGCGCTTGTTGTGGAAATTGATAGCGGGAAGGTTCGGGCTTACGCGGGATCTCCGGATTTTCTGCGCCAGAGCCAGATCGATGCCGTGCTTGTTAGACGTTCCCCGGGCTCACTGCTCAAACCTTTTATCTACGCCCTTTCCCTGGATGAAGGGTTGATTCGCCCACGCTCAAAGATCCTGGATGTTCCCTACTACTTTAGTCAATACGTTCCCAAGAACCTGGATTCGAAGAGTCGTGGACTCCTTCGCAGTGAAGATGCCCTGAACCTGAGCCTGAATCCCCCGGCCGTTCTTCTTCAATCTCACCTGACCGGTGGGGGCCTGTTTACTTTGTTTAATAAATTAGGATGGCATCATCCTGGTGAAGATCAACACCTTGGACTGAGTATCGCCTTAGGCGGAAGGGAAATTAGCCTCTGGGAAATGAGCGGGCTATACACCAGCCTGCTGAGCGGAGGCGGTTTCAGAGAACTGAGCCTTCAGGAAGGGCAGCCGCTACCCCCTGCGAGCGTGAAGATTTTCTCTCCTGAGGCGGCACATCTGACCTTGAGTATGCTGTGGAACAACCTACCTGCCACAAGAGCCTATCCCAACATCAAGGGCTGGATCTACAAAACAGGAACCTCAAGTTATCATCGAGACCTGTGGATGATGGCTGCTAACAGCACATACCTGGTGGGAATCTGGCTAGGTTCCCTTAACCATTCAAAGGGAGAATCGCATTTTGCTCAGCAAGTTCTTTATGAACCTGTTCGAACCCTTTTAGCCTCACTGGAAGGGGAGCCACTGGATCTTAACACCTCTGAATTTCCTGGGATTAAGTCGGTATGGAGCTGCCAGGATCATGTACTCTTTGATGAAGAGAAATGTACGCTTAAGGTACCGGACTGGAAAATCAGGGGAGTACACGAAGATCCCTGTCAAATTCTCCAGGCTGAGTCACTCAATTATCTTCGCAAGCATCTGCCTAAGACAGACTGGGAACGGGTATTAAACCGCTGTGACTCTCATTTTAAGAATTTACCCCCCAAAATCATCTGGCCGACCGAGGGCTCCGTGATTGTTGAGAATCCTTTCCAAAAATCCACAATATTAGGACAATGTTTCAGCCATCAAAGTGATCAACAGGTTCATATATTTCTCGATCAACAGCATTACGGGATTTTTAATTCCGGGGAAACCCTGGAATTAAAGACACTCCCCGGCGAGCATTCCCTGCTTTGCTCAGACAGTCAAGCCCTGGGTCACCAGATCCAGTTCCAGATTCAAGGAGATGAAACATGAGGTTTGCAGCCCTTTTCTTTCTTATACTTTTCAACCTTCCGGCAGCCCTACCGCAGCAATCGAGTTATCAGCTTAACCTGGTAAATGGCTGGTTTCCGAAAGAAAACCGGGATCGATATTTTCAGGATGCCATGGAATGCCCCGGCTCTATCAAAGGTATGATTCATGTAGAAAATGAGAAAGGCTTTACCTTCTTTCCCCATCAAGAACTTCAAGCTGGAAAGAGTTACGATTGTGTCTTTCTCCCTCCTTTTCAAAATCTTCAAATTCAGAAGATCGTGATTCTGCCTATAGAAATTCAGAGAGTTGAGAGGATGGCCATTGAGGGAGTGGGAACTGGTCTCTCTATTAAATTCAACGCCCCCGTACAAGCAAATCAATTGGCCGAACTCATCAAAATTTACACTAAGAAAAATCAAAGTGAGCACGCTCTTAGCTATCAAGTTTTTCCACAAACACCCTCCCATGCTTTCTGGCTCCAAATCGTAGATACATTTGATTCAAAATCAAATCTTAAAGTCATCTATGAAAACCAGGGCCAGAGTACTTTTCAAAAGGGAGAAAGAGAATGGCTGTTGGATTCCCATAAGAAAACCCAGAAGACTTTCAGTCCTGATAAGAAACTCGCGGGACTGATATTTCTAGATCCTCCTAAAGTGCTAACCCAACCCCGGGGAAGATTTAAGATTCGGCTATACCTGCCCGAGAGAATGTCATCAAAAAAAAACCGCTCCAAGATTCGCATCCAGCCTGAAATCCCATTCCAGTTAGGTGCTAGTGAATATAATTACGGGCGTTGGTCCGGGAAGCAGAAAAGTTCTTATATGGTGGATATCTTTGGAGAATTTCCTCCAGATAGTGAGATTCGCCTGGAAGTGCTACCCGGGTTTCAAGCGAAACCCCTTGAAACCAAAAAGAGCTATTCCTTTTCGATTAAAATTCCGAAGCGTGAACCCTATATGCTCCTGGAGAATAAGCTTCAGTACGTCTCATCTCTTGATGCCCCTTTAAGCTTTGAGTGGTGCAATCTGCCAGAGGTGGATGCGGTCCTCCATAAAATGCCTGAGAGTCATGAACCCTACTTCTTTCAGTTCGGAAGTCCAAATATGAGAAGACTTCTGAGCCTCAGCCCCATTCATTCTCAGAAAAGTCTGAAACTAAGCGCCCCGATCAATGAAATCACCAAATCTTCCATCAAACCCCATGAACTGGGACTTACTCAATTGAAAAATGGAATATACGCAGTACGGTTTTTTCACAAAGTGAAAGGCAAACCAGTTCTTCTCGATGAAAAAATACTGATCCCCACAGAACTGGGGATCAGGGCAGAGAGAGATCGTGACAGCTTACGGGTCTGGATCCATGACCTGGTAAGTTTAAAGTCGATTCAACAGGCTGAAGTTTCAGTTTTTGATATCTTTCATCAACCTCTGGCGGCGAAATCAACCGATGCTAAAGGATCGGTTTCCATACCCTGGAAGGCAGAGAGGCCTCCGGGATTCGTGCTCGTAGATTCAAATTCCAAAAAAAGCTTTTTAAGTCTGCATTCTCAGTACCTAAAGAACACTCCCCGGATGTCCGGAAATTTCTTTCGAGTGCAGGGATTTCTAGAGAGAAAGCTTTTTCGTCCTGGAGAGGATGTTCCCTGGCTTTTTCACATTCGTAACCATGAATTTGAACCGCTTAAATCCATGCCTGTTAAGGTTCGCCTGGTAGATCCGAAGGGGAAAACCCTCCAGAGTTTGAACGAAAAAACCAGTGAGTTAGGGGCTTTCAAAGTCACCTTTCAGTCCGCTACAGACTGGAAGACGGGACCCTACCGTATCTATGCTCGTTATGGCGGTGTGGAACGCTTGATCAGCCGTTTTTCCCTTGAGACCTTTCTTCCCCCCAGAATCCAGGTTCAAGCAGAGTTAGCACACTCAGTAATTGGCGACGAAGCTATCCTTGAAGTTCACGGAAATGCCAGGTTCCTCTTTGGCGCTCCCGCTTCTGATATGCCTGTCCTGATCCAGGTAGAAGCCCGTGAAACGCCGGGAGGGCATTCAAAGTCACCTGGATTTACCATGGGAATGAAGCCGGGTTCTCCCTCACCTATAAACCATTCCCTGGCCACGATCAAAACCTGGACCGGAAAGAATGGTGAATTCAGTCTCAAGGTTCCCCTTAAGAAAAAAAACCTGCCCGCAAAGATGAAGGGACAGGTCGAGGTACAGATCCTTGATGAAGGTCGGGAAGTCAATCACTACCTGGGATTCGAATACTATCCTGGTGGTCGCTTTGTGGGGATTCGCCCTTTATTTGATGGTTATCCTGGCACTGGTAAGCCTTATCAATTTCAGGTGCAATTTCTTCAGATTCCCGAAGGGACCGAACTGAGGATTCCCTATAGTGTCGAAGTCTTCCGTAAAATTTGGAAGTGGAGCTTTGACCAGTCCAAAAATCAATCTCGATACAAGGAAGAATTGGTACCTATAAAAAGCCTCGCGGGTCTTAAGGAAGATCGTTTTGAGTACCAATTTGAAAGCTCCGGTAACTATGTCCTTCTTGTAACAGATCTCACGACTTCCTCATTGGGTAGCTATAGTACCTATGTGGGTGGTTCGGGTGATCAGTACCTACGCCCATCGGGTTCTCTGAAAAAGGTACAGATACTTGCTGATGAGACGAATGTGAGCCCAGGAGAAACCCTCTCAGTCCAGATCAATTCTCCTGTGACCGGCATTCTTCACTATACCCTGGGTGATCATAGAATCTATGAAAGCCGTTCCATTCCTCTAAGCGCCAGGACCACAAGTCTCAAAGTGACTATCCCTACGACAATAGGCCTAAATGTGGACCATCTCAATCTACGCGTCCAGACAATTCGATCTCTTTCTGGAGTCAGTCCTCTGCGCTTTCCCATTAATGCCTCTGGCTCCATAACCTTCTTCTTTCAACATCCACAGAGAAGACAGGAGATATCAATCTCTAACGATGCTCCCTTGCGATCAAGGGGAGTGCAGAGCGTCAAGATCATGGGACCACTTCGGGAGGGAACAGAAGTCTATGCCAGTATCGTGGACCGAGGTATTCATGACCTGGTCAGAGATCGTTTTAAGCCTTTCGAAGATGGGTTACGAGCTCCTATTCCAAATTCCATCTATCATTACGATTTTCTGGATAAGCTGGACGATCCCACCCTGGAATATCCCATGCTTCGTTTCGGAGGAGATGGGAGCGCTGAAAAAGCCAGGCAAAAAAACTTACCTCCAGATAGCCTCAATGAACGGGTCAAGCCCCAGGCCCATTTCCTAGGTCCCCTGGAACCAGGTGAGGATGGGAATGTCATCTTAAGTTTTGATCCACGAGGGTTCCAGGGTGAAGTTGAGGTACGGGTGGTCGCGCTGCATTCCAGATCAGCTTCTTCTGTCAGCAAGGGATTTTCTATACGAGATGAAGCCACGCTGAGCGCTAGTTGGCCTCGTTATTTGTTCAAGGGAGATCGCGTACTCATTCCAGTACAGGCTACGACCCCCAGGAATTGGGATTCAGGTCTGAGCCTTCACTCGACCAGTACCGAGAATCTTCAGATCTCAGAACTGCCTTCCATTCTGTTTGAAAAAGATCGGCAGCGAGAAGATTTCCTGATTGAGGCAAAGGCCCTGAGCCCAGGATCTGGTGAAATCGTCCTCGAGCTAAAGAATGAAAAGGGGCAAATCACCAGCACTTCGCTTAACCTTCCCATCCAAAATTCCCACGTACAAAGTGAGTACACGGAACAAGGGCAGACAGGTACAAAGTGGGCTCCCATTCTCCCGGCAGGATACGCAAGTCTAGAAGACAAAACCCTGCTAATTGAGCTGGATTCAAATCCATACCAGGTTTTAAAAGCACACATTAAAGATTTGGTGAACTACCCTTATGGATGCGCGGAGCAAGTTTCCTCAAGAATTTTAGCCCTGCATTCACTTCAAAAACTCCAGGGAGTTCTCAAAGAATGGACTCCCCTCGAAATAGAGACTCTCCTGCAAGGGGGAGTGATTCGATTAGAAAAGCACTTTCAGGATAACAAGGGTTTCCAATTCTTCCCGGGTGGAAGCGTTTACCCTGGGTTGAGTCTTTACGTGTCTGAGGTCTTGATTCAACTCCAAGACGACCCTCTAGCGCAGAAACTTCTTAAACTCTCTAATCCAATTCTTCTTAAAATTCTAGAGAAGAAAAAGGAAAAAACCCTTCATCGCTTTCATGCAGCTTATCTTTTGGCAAAGAGGGATCGTCTACGAATAGAACAATGGGAGAGTCTGTTAGAGACTGAAAAACATCAGAATGATCGGCTCATTCAGGCTCTAAAAGCTAGCACCCTCACACTTCTTGACCAAACACAGGAGGCCAGAAAAATTTGGAGGGCGATTCGCACGTATTCTCTTAAGGGTGAGAACACCTGGTTTTCCTCCCGTCTGAGAGATGAAACCTGGATTGATTACCTGGGGCTTAAGTACGGAGACTTTCCTAAGGATGTTATCCGCAAACAGGCTTTGAAACGCCTCCGCCAGCACCGCTATCTAAGTACCCAGGAAAAAGCCCATCTCATTAGAATCCTGGTCGAGGCACAGCCCGCCACAAAACCAGGCCCCTTTCAGGGAAAACTCAACTTCCCCGGGCGGACTCCGGTTGAATTGTCTGGTACCTACAAGGAATCTATCCACCTTGACTCCAGCATCAATCCACTACTTGAATTACGGGTGAAAAGCGGTTTGGCCAATTATGCGCTGAGTGTTCTAGGACAGGGTCCGGAACCCATTTTTCAGCGTTCCAAGAAACTGAATCTGAAGCAAATTTTAAAGGGAGGAAACCTGAAAAATCTGCGCGTGGGTGAGGAATTAATCTTCCGCCAGAAAATTCTGG
Source organism: uncultured bacterium (assembly GCA_964539825.1). GTDB lineage: Bacteria > Muiribacteriota > UBA6191 > UBA6191 > UBA6191 > CAZIKF01. The sequence continues at coordinate 12,217 of CAZIKF010000024.1, read as the reverse complement.
CCAGAGATCTGGAAAACCTAGTCTTAAATGTGCGGTTACCGGCCTGCATAGAGGCTATTAATCCAAGGTTAAAGGGACAGCAGCTCTACAAGAGCGGTCTGAAGTTGGAATATGCAGATTTTCGAGATGACCGGGTTTTGCTTTTCATGCATGTAAAATCAGAGGGTATTTTAGATTTACCTGTCCAGGTAATCCAGGCTGGTGAATGCCAGGTGCCATGGAGTTCAGTGCAGGCCATGTATGAACCCGTGCTCCAAGACTATTTCAGATTGAAGCCTATGCTCAGGGTTCAGCGCTAGTTAGGTTCTTGGTTCTTAAATAGAACTTACACCCTCTATTTTCCAGGGTACTCACCACGTTCCTAACCTCTTAGACAGCAGTGTTCCTATACCGAAAAGCAAACGGTATGCCCGTTTGCAGGTTCATGACCAAATGCGTTTGGGCATAATTCCAACCGGAGTATCGATCAAGGTTGTGGGGATCAGAAGCACTGCCTTGATCGAACATGTCGAACATCTTGAATGCCCGGTGGGATATTGATCTCAAGGGTTCATCTTTCTCTTAATCTAAGACTAACTACAATCACATGGCCTCGGTCGGACCCAGGGGAGAGAAAGATGAAGACTACTAAAATTTTCAAAAACACAATGATGGGAGCTTTGCTAACCAGCTGCCAAATTTCCGCGACTACTGAGATCAGTTTCGAAGACATCGCGACTCGTTCGGAAGTGCATTTCAATAATCCAGGTGGCAAGTACAGGAGCATACCCAGGAATCATACCCATAGGAATCCATTAGATACGATTTTCACGTCAAGACAGGGAGGAAATACGATGGAAACTCTAACCAATCAGCTCAATTCACTGGTAAAAGACCAGCATGTTTTCCTGGAAAAGTATTCAGTGAGCTCACTCTCGACCAACGATGCAATCGCCCACTTTAAAGTAAAGGCAGCATTTCTTGAGTATCAAACCGCTGAAGTCCTTGGTGCTGTGGATCACTATTTGGAATCTGATGAATATGACCAGGGGGGTAAAGAGGAAACCGCCGACTTTAGCCGCCTTTTGGATCTTGAAGAAGATCAAAGAATCAAAATCGAAGCGCTTTCATCTGATGTGAAGTTCAAGAAAACACCTCGATTTTATCAAAACAAAATTATGTTTGAGATACCCCTGGGAAACTAGGAACGATTGTCGGGGAGAAATAGAAAATTCCTTTTGGCGGGAAGGCCCCGCTAAATGAAGGGACTTCTTTGAGAACCTTCACACTCTCTCCGAGTGAATTGATCCGATGCACAAACCCCTCAAGGATTGAGGGGTTTGTCATTTAGCGAAGATCCCAGCTTGTCGTGTACTCATAAAGCAGAAGATTCTTCAAAAATAAATCGGATTCTACATTCTCTTTCCAATTAAGCGGGAAATAGCAGGAAATCTATGGTTTCATCTTCTTGCAGGAGGTAAGTGATATGAGTGATTTCAATAGTCAGAATAACAGGGCTGTGTGGTTTGATATTCCAGTAGCGGACTTAAGCAGAGCAATTAGTTTTTATTCCGCTGTTCTGGGAGTCGAGATCAGCACAGAAAAAATGGGGGACTTTTCTTTCGGTGTCATTTACCACCGTGACGGAAACGGCGGTTGCCTGGTGGTAAATGAGAAGGAAATTTCCGCCAATAGCGGAATTCTGGTGTATATGAACGCCGATGGACGAATCCAGGATGCGGCCCAAAAAGTGGAAGCACAGGGTGGGAAGATTCTTGAGCCCATTCACCCCATTGGACCCCATGGATTTCGAGCCATTGTACTGGATAGCGAAGGCAATCGAATCGCACTTCATTCTAATTCCGATAGCTAATCTGATTCAGGTTTCAGGGTAGAATAGTGGTAAACGGCGTAAGGGACGCCGTCATCATGGATTTCTCTTATTTTCGAAAAGCCGCATTTTTCCAAAACCCGGTAAGAACCGGGATGGTCCAGGTCACAGGTAGCAAAGAACCGCTTTTGATCTGAGCTTTGATTCAGTAGGAGAAGCCCCACCGCTTCAGTGGCAAACCCTTGTCCCCAATACTGCTGGGCAAGCATATAGCCGAGTTCAGGAAAGGGTTCGGTTTGCGCTTCCCGGTTGATAAAAATGTGCCCGATCAAAGTATCCGGGTCAGTTTTTAGAGCAATCACAAAGGCTGTGGAGTTTTGAAGAACCTGGTTTTGAAAGAAGTCAGCAGCCTGCTCTTCCGAGAGCGCTCCGTCCATGTGCTCGCGCACCACTGAATTTGAGTTCAAGGAAACAAAAAACTCCCTGTCTGACGGGGTGTAGTTTCTCAGGATCAGTCTCTTTGACTTCAGCATAGGGTTCACCATGATTATACCCGGGAATAAACTTAGAGGAGTCGGACAAGAAGATAGGGGAATTCAGCCCAGCTCTATATGATGGCTAAAGAGCTCTGTCTAAGAGCCGTTGTTAACATGGAATTCTCAGTTCTCTATGAAAACCATCCTGATCTTTATGACCAGCTTGTGGGTTATGAAGACTATGCGGGTAACCTCGAAAGAATGCTGACATCACTCCTTCAGGAGAAATCTATCCTCCTTGACTGTGGGGCTGGAACCGGACGTATGACGAGAATCTTAAAGGGCCTGACCCTCCAGCCGTTCGTTTATGATCTCAGCTTTCCAATGCTCAGGCAGCTACGTTCAGTCTGCCAGGGAGAAATATCCATCCTACAGGCATCCCATTTACAGCTTCCCTTTAGGGAGAACCAGTTCGATGGAATCCTGGCGGGATGGACCCTATGTCATTTGGTTGACCTTGATCCCACCGGTTGGAAAGACAAAATTGATCAGGTGATTTCAAGACTGCTGAAATTACTCAGAAACAAAGGAACGATCATTATTGTAGAAACGCTGGGAACCGGTCACTCCGAACCCAATCCTCCCGATCATTTACTGGCCTATCAAGAACATCTAGAGTCATTCTGGGGTCTGCACCGGCACTGTCTTCGAACCGACTATATGTTTCCTGATCTAAAGATTGCTACCGAGCTGACTGAATTCTTCTTTGGAGAGTCCATGATTGAATTTCTCCAACCTGGTCCTTATATCTCCCTGGCGGAATGTACCGGACTTTGGAGTTTGACTCGGTAGTCTAGAGATCAGGTCGTACCTGGTCCGAATCCTCCGGTAGATCTGCTCCACCAAGGACATCTAGATAGTGATTCCAGGTATGAATCGCGTAATACTCCGGTGCGTGATCAAAGAGGTACCTGAGTGATCCGCGAAATTTATCAGCTATTCTTTTTCTCCAGGACTCATTGGTCTGATTCTTTGCCTTGTGAAGTTTCACCACAGTAGAAATGAGCTCACCCAGGGCGGAAATTCTACGCGCCTTACCAACGTGCATATAGGGTGAGATGATGGGAATCATGGGGGGAAGATGGGTGATCAGGTCCAGGTTATGAACAAAGCGAAAGTAGGGCACTTTAAAGTCACGCTTGAAAGCCCAGTTTCCAACCCTGGGGGAACCAAAAGTATAAAGCCCGGTCGCTGCCTGATGACGATCCGCGGCCAGGGTTGCGATGGCACCACCGAGACTATGTCCGGTGAACCAGAGTGGTCGTGGATTCTTTGCTAAAAGGGTATTGAGGTAGGAGGATAATCCCGCCGTATTCCACAGTTCCAAAAAGGCCTCAAGGAAACCTGAATGTACCTTCCCACCCTGTCCTGAATCGTCGAGGAAGAAGTCTGAATCCGTGATAAAGTCCTTGAGTTTTGTAGGTTCGGTACCCCTGAAAGCGACTAGAATCCAGCCTGAATTGGAAGCGACAAATCCTTGTGAATCCGTCAATTCTCCACGAAAGAAACGAACCTCTTCAAAGCCGGCTTCCTTGAGAGCCCTGGTGAGAAACTCTCCTTCCGTATAGGCCGCGAAGGAGGCTTCCGCCAACCACCAGGCATTCACCGGGTCATAATGAATTCTAGAAGGCCGGAAGGGATGGTTGTGTGAATCCTGAAAATACTTGTACTCATAGTTTGGGTGGAAGGCTCGCTCCAGGGATTCCGCTTTAAGATATTCATCTCCTTCACGATCCTCCAGGAAATCCGGCGGCTGCTTTTTCTTTAGTTGATTATCTGTGGCCTGTCCCGGGTTCGTATACAGCAGGTCGCTTATCCGGGAGGTGCTGTAACCCTTATAACTGAGCAATAGAATGAGGATGACTCCCGGTATAACTTGCTTCACTAGTTTGCTCCTATCTGGACGCTAATCTTGCCTCTTCGCCAGCGAGACTAAATTTCTCCAGGCTTGCGGGGAAATAGTTTTAAGTGTTGATCCTGCTTAGGATTATATAAGTCTCCGGTGTCGTTTTCAGCAGTGATCTTAACACCCATGCTTCTGAAGACCCTTCGAATCAAATTCTTCGACTTCTTATACCCCTGTCTGGAGGCGAGTTTCAAAGCCTCTTTGTAGGTCTTTGGCTGAGCCTGCCTCTCGATACGAAGCTCTCGTGAAGGGCCGTCCAAGATCAGTGCGAACTTACCCAGGTGAAAGAGTAGATACATTGCCTTCAGATTTTCATAGGACTCGAATTCCTTGGATCCATTAAAAAAGTCTAGTGACTTAAACGAGGGAAATCGATTGGGTAAATCTTTGAACTTCAAGTTATGTTCGGTATCAAGTTGCTCCGAGCCTGCGAATTTTTTATAGAGAACCACGCTAAAGCTCACACCCTCTTTTGAGAGTACATCCATGATGTTCATAGCGGTTGAGGTGGGTACATGGGAAAAGAGATATTTGGAACCAGGAATTGAGGCAAGCAGGTGGTTCCCCCTGACCTTGACATCATCAAAACCGGCCCCGTACTTCAAAGCCTGGGCAACGGTCTTGGCACAATTGAGGTTCATGTAGTTGTAGACTACTTCTCCTCGATGGTACTCGGGACTCTCCACACGGTTTGAATAATCTTCGTTTAGTCTCTTGTAAAAAGCCTTTATTCCCTTTTTCTTGGTGGCGCTAATACCTGTCATTCTGATCCCGATCAGAGATCTCTTGAAAACTTCACCGTAATCCAGTCCAAAGACAGCCTTGGGTGAAAGGGTAGGTGTCTGGGCGTAGATGTATTCCTTTTTGGCAATGGCAGGTACAAGTTTTTCGGTATAGTGATCCGCGTGTTCCGGGGTTCGATCCGCATAGAAATTAGCTGAATATACGGTTTCGTCATCACCTTCTCGAATGGAGAGAGCCAGATGCCCTGCCGATCCCTTGGAAGAGGTACCAAAGCTCATTAAAACTTCGAGGTCATATTTCTCTTCAAGAAGGACGCCGAACACCTCATCGACTTTTTTAACCTCTTCCCCCCCGGGTATGCCAAAAGGGCTCTCGGTAAAGGCATTGGTGACCAGGATTAGTATTCCCAGGAAAATTAATCTCATGTGTTCCCCATTCGCTACGCGTTAGTTACTACGATCAGCACCTTGTTTTGTTACCATAAAAGGGGTTGAAAAATCCGTGGGAAAAACGAATGCATACCGCCTTTGGGAATAGAAGGGACGACTCTCAAAGCATGGTGATATCGAAACTCTGTTTCACATAAAAACCAGCCTACACCCAATGAAGCACCTGATCCTTATTTTCTTAACCAAATCAGCACTAGTTTGTGCAGGTAATGTGGGAATTTACTTCGGTAGTTTTGATCCACCTCACCGGGGGCATTTTGGTGTGGCGGAGGCAGCCATCAAAGCTTTGGAACTGGATAGAATCTATATGCTTCCTAACGTCAAACCGACAGGGAAAATCCTGGCTTCTTCCTTTCATCATCGATACGAAATGGTGAAACTGATCACACTTAGAAATCACCGGTTTAAGATTCTCCCGGAAAAACTCATGAGAAAGGTATACCTTCAAAATCCAAGAGGATATATAGGTCCGATGATCTCCACTCTTCGAGAAATTGAAGGCAAGAATCAACGTTATTATCACCTCTGTGGTACGGATTCCTTCTTGAAAATGAAAGAATACGGAAGACTTCCTGCCCTTGAAGAGAACCGGATCATTGCCGTGATGCAAAGGGAAGGGTATAAACTTCCGCAGGATCCCAGGGTCGATGCGCTGGTTCGTGCCGGAAAAGTGGTTTTTCTAAATCCCGGTCTTAAGTCTTTCAGTTCAACCCGTCTGCGAAAATCCTTCTCCCACCAGACGCCCCCGGGCAGCAAAAAACTATTTCATGAAATTGGCAGGTATGTACGTCAAAGGGGCCTGTATAACTATAAGCCCACCCGCGGGAACTGGCTCGGACTTTGAGAGGGTGTTTTCCGGTAAGTGACAATTTTGATCTTTTCAGGAGTTAGTGATCTTTCAAACTCCTGAAATCCAAGTTTTTTATACAAATTTATGGCTGGAAAATTTTGCAAAGCGGTTGAAACGCGAAATTCATAGGCAGAAAAAGGTTTCAGAGCCCAGTTAAGAAGCCGACTTCCCAAACCGCTACGGAAATGATCAGGGTCTACCACCAGACTGGCTATCCATACATGGTCTTGCTGGATTTCCAATTCCACCAATGCGGCCAATGACTGACTTCTCCAACAACCATAAAAATTGCTGCTCCGGGTATTCAGTTCTTCGGGTTTACGATTCAGGGGTGGAAACTCCTTGATACCAAGTAGTTCAGCCTCCGCCTGGTATCCCCGCATCATCAGGCTGTGAACAACCATTCTTTCTTCAACATCATCAATTTTCAAAGACTCAAACCTTATGGAGTGGTTAGATTGATGAAGTTCATGAGCTACAATTTTCAAAACTTGATGGGCAGTTTCCTCTATAGTTTGGCGTGAATTGTTTATCAAAGTCCCAAAACCTGGATTCGCATACCCTGCCTGGTGCAGAACATCAATGCGACTGAGTTCCCAGGGTGTTAGTTCTCTGCTTCCACGGTTGGACTTAAGTAGTTCCAGTCCGGGATAGAGAGTAATGGGAAAGACTTCGATCCTTGTGTCTTTTAAAAGTTCCTTAACGAATTCAAAATTAACTCTGCTCAGTGGATAGGCCACGATGGAATGAATTTTTTCTTCATTAAGATTGATTGCTACTGAAATAGCGTTTCTCAGGTTCAATTCGATACTTTCTTCAAGCGGCATCCAGGGAATAAAATCGCGCAGAGCATCAACTTCAATGTGAGCAAAGCCTTCCGAAGTATGGACTATTGCCTGTGCTACAGAAGTCTTTCCCGAGTTGATGCAGCCATTAAGCAGAATGATCATGAGTACTGTCCTTGCAAAGGATTATATACTCAAAATGAAGCATTTTGCCCGGAGTCCCGGACAAAACGAAATCCTACGATTCCTGAGCTCATCGCAGATGAGCTTTCTTGAGTATGAACCTACAAGTGGCTGAACCACTTGCTTCACGAAATACAAAGGTCGGCACCTCAGGGACTGAGATTCTGCCAGAGCAATTGAATAGGTACGTTGTATCCGTTCTAGTTCGTGGGTATCCTGTGCATTCCGTGATTGGAGGACCCCATATGAAATGGCCTGTATCAATTTTCTTATTTGCTCTAGTCACACCGTTATTTCCAGGCTCCAATTTCCTGCGACTGAAAGAGATGTATATGGAAGCTAGACTGAAACTCACTATTGAAGAAATTGAAAATCGCTGCGCTAACGAGGAGGAGTGTGTGCGAACAGTCCCTCTGAAAGATTTCTTTAGGAATCCCGAAGTCGAGGGCTTCAAGATCTCTCCTGACGGGCAAAAGCTTTCTTTTCTGGCCCCCTGGGAAAACCGTATGAATATCTTTGTGATCGAGCGGAAGTTTATCGGGCAAGCGCTCATCAAAGATCTACCTGAGGACCACAAAAAACAACTCACCTTTATTAAGGAGCGGGATATTTCCAGTTACTTTTGGAAGGGGAACGAAACCATCGTTTATATCCGCGACTTTGGCGGAGATGAGAACTTTCATCTCTTCGCGACCAATGCTCTTAGCGGTAAAGAGATTGATCTAACTCCTTTTGATGGGGTAAAGGCAGATGTGATTGATGATCTGGAAGATCACGAAGATGAAATGATCATCGGAATGAACAAACGAGATGAGCAAGTATTTGACGCTTACCGTATCAATGTACGAAGCGGTGAAATGCAAATGATCGCTACCAATCCCGGTAACGTAATGAGCTGGATGACTGACCATGATGGAAACATTCGAATGGCATCTCAGACCGATGGCGTAAATACAACTCTGCTGTACCGCGAGACAGGAGAAGGGGATTTTCAGTCCATTCTTACAACCAATTTCCGAGAAAGTGTGAACCCGCTGTTCTTCACGTTTGACAATAAGAAAATCTACGTTTCAAGTAACCTTGGCCGTGACAAAAGCTCAATAGCTATCTTTGATCCTAAGAGCGCTCGTGAAGAGGAGGTTCTTTTTGAACATCCCGTGGTGGATGTAAGCTCACTGAGCTATTCCCGCAAAGAAAAGAGGCTCATTTCAGCAAGCTATACAAAAGAAAAGCAAGAACGAAAATTTTTCCACGAAGAATGGAAGAAGATGCATGCGTCCCTCTCAGAGAAACTTCCTGGACTCGAAATAGCGATCACGGGCATGGACAGGGAGGAGGAAAACCTCATTGTTCGAACCTATAGTGACCGAAGCCTGGGTAAAACCTACCTGTATGAGCGTAAAACCAGCCAAATGCATGAGTTGGAGGATTTCAGCTCATGGATCAACCCTGCCGAAATGGCCCCGCAGATACCCATCGAGTATAAGGCTCGCGACGGTCTGATGATCCCTGGTTATCTCACTTTACCGCTTCGCGGAAAACTCAAGAACTTACCAGTAGTCGTGAATCCCCATGGCGGTCCTTGGGCTCGGGACGCGTGGGGTTATAATCCCCAGGTTCAATTTCTGGCCAACCGCGGATACGCGGTGCTTCAAATGAACTTTCGCGGAAGTACCGGCTATGGCCGGGAGTTCTGGGAGTCCTCCTTTAAGAAATGGGGGCTGGAGATGCAGGACGATATCACCGATGGGGTTCAGTGGCTAATCGACAAGGGCATTGCCGATCCCAGTCGGATCGCGATCTATGGAGCTAGCTATGGTGGGTACGCTGTTCTTGCGGGATTGAGCTTTACACCTGAACTATACGCCTGCGGCATAGATTATGTGGGTGTGAGCAATCTCTTCACTCTAATGGAAACCATTCCACCTTACTGGAAACCCATGCAGCAAATGCTCTATGAGATGATTGGACACCCTGAGCATGAAAATGAACTGCTCAAGGCAGCTTCTCCTGTGTTTCATGCAGATAAAATTAAGGTTCCCTTGCTCATAGCGCAGGGAGCGAAAGATCCAAGGGTGAAAAAGAGTGAATCAGATCAGATGGTAAGTGCACTCAAGGAAAGAGGAATTGATGTACCCTACCTGGTTAAAGAGAATGAAGGTCATGGGTTTCAAAACGAAGAAAATCGCTTCGAGTTTTACCAATGGGCGGAAACATTTCTTCAAAAGCACCTGGGGAATCAATGACTCAGGTTGACCAGTTTGAGAGCGTTTTTCGGGCAGCCTTTCACGATGTTTTCCAATACCAGGAGATTCATTACGAGAAAGCTCTGGCAATCATTGATTTGCCTGAAGTTGAGGCCTTGGAATATAGCAACAGCCTTGAGACTTTCTTGATTGATGAAAAGCAGCGTCATTGGGAAGTTTTCAACCAGGCAGACTTTGAAGACCTGGGGACTCTACTAGAAGCTGTTCTGGGGGCCGCTCCAGACCTGCTTGTAACCTATCGTAATCTTGGCTCCGCAAACTGGAGAGACTCTCATACCCTTGGAGAAGCTCTCGACCTACTCTTGCAGAGAACTCCCTTTCCAGTTCTGGTTCTACCCCATCCAAAATCTGGAGAAGCCTTAGAGCATGCTGTGCAGGACAGAGACAGGGTTCTTGTACTGACAGATCATCTCAACCATGATCCGCAGCTGGTCAATGCCGCGCTTCATATGGCCCAGAGAAAGGGAGAACTCACCTTGCTTCATGTAGAAGATGAGGATGTCTTTGAGCGCTACCTGGAAGTGATCTCAAAGATTCCAACCATTGATACAGAAGACGCTCGTCAGAGAATAGCCGAGCAGCTGCTCAAAGACCCCGCTGACTATATGCAGTCCATAAAAAAGGAACTCAAGAACCATCAGCTGCCAATCCAGGTCAAGGGACTGGTCGAGTTTGGGAACCATCTGAACCATATTCAAGAGATTATTGAAAAGGGGAAGATTGACCTCGTAGTAATGAATACACGCGATTCAGATCAGATCGCGCTTCATGGCCTTGCATACCCCATCGCCATGGAAGTTCGTCACATACCCCTGCTGATGCTATGAGAGGATCTTGAGAATGGGAAGAACAGGCATTTATGTTTTACTTTCTGTAATTCTACAACCTTCTCTCTTTGCCTCTGAGACTTCACACACGGTCACCCCATCGGTGACTTATTTTTTCACGGCACTCCTGGTGCTAATGATTCTGAGTCTGGCATTTGAGGAGAAGCTGCATGCGAAAAAGTCTCTGATTGTGGGAGTATTCGCCGTTCTTGCCCTGGTACTCGGAGCTTTCTTTCATCTGCTGCCTTTTGGGAACATCATCATTCCCGGCGGTCATTCCATACCTATGCCTGTATTTGTGCCGGGGATCGACTGGAGTGTAATCGGCATCATCGTGGGTTCCTCCATTTTCGTTGATGTGACCTCCAAATCAGGATTGTTTAGTTGGATCGCTATCAAGCTAACCAGGGCTTCGAGGGGAGATCCATTGCGGCTATTGTGGTTTTACGGGCTGATGACTGTAGTGTTTTCAGCGGTCTTGAACAATGTCACCGCCATGATCATCGTTGGCTCTCTCACGGGAGTTTCTCTGTCCAAACTAGGCAGGAATGACAAACTTCTGGGATTTCTCTTGATAGAAGGATTACTCACCAACATCGGAGGTTTACTGACCTTGATAAGTTCTGTACCCAATATCATTGTGGGGCAGGCGGCTCATATTAGTTTTATCACCTTCCTTTTAAAGTCCTCTCCTTTTGTGTTGGTAACCACAGTGATAACTATTCTCATGGGAGCCAGACTCTTTGGTATTTGCTCACTCCAAAATAAGGAAGAACAGCAGGAAGCCATTGAGCTGGTTGAGGGCTTTGATGCGAACGACTCCATAGAGAGTAGGAAATTCTTCTGGTTCTCGACGCTCATGCTGGGAGCCTTCATTATCACCATCGCCACAACTTCCATCCTGCCCTTTATCAAGGACCTGGGGATGAGTTTCGTAGCGCTCTCCTACGCCATCATTATGCTTATCCGCTACAAGTCCGAGGTAGATCAATTCTATAAAGCTGTGGACTGGGACCTTATTGTATTTTTCATGGCGCTTTTCGTGGTGATCAATGTATTAGAACATGCACTGGTTTTAGATTTAATCGGGGTTGGGATCACGAAGATAGTTGGAGATGGCCAGAGTCTTAGCGGAGTAGGGGCCTTACTGGTCTCTTCGGCTGTTTTCAGCTCAGTCACCGACAACATCCCCCTTGCCGCCATGCTAGCCAAGATCCTTGGAGGAATGGGGATAGCAGCGGATAGCCCCTTATGGTGGTCAGTAATCTTCGGAGCAAACCTGGGAGGAAACCTAACACCGATCGGTTCAGCCTCAACCCTGGTTGCTGTAACCATCATTCACAAATACAAAATTCCCATGAGCTTTATAGGATTCATAAAGAAAGCCCTACCCTACGCCCTGGTACACATAGCACTGGCCACAATCTATGTGTTGGCTATTCTGACGTGAGGGAAAAGAAACAGAGGGAGTAGAGGAAACAGAGGAAGTAAGGGAAGTAGAGGAATCGTAGATTCTTGGAAACAATGGAATCAATTGAAACAATGGAATGAGGGTTGAGCCCGCCATGAGGGCGGCAGCATGGATCCCGCGATCAAGTAGCGGGATGACCAGAGGGGCAAGATGACACCAGGGCCAAAGGCCCAACCCTCCACCTATCCCGAGTGAAACAAGGGATCTCTTCATACTTCATTCTATTGCTTCCATTAATTCCATGGATTCCATTGATTCTCAAAATTATTTTCCACCCACAAAACCCAGTATTCAAGCCACTTTTGAACTAGTGTGGAAAATAATTTGAAAATAACATTTGACAATATTTCCAAGTGTGCTACCCTATCAGGCTTTCAAAAACGAACCCG
>CAZIKF010000023.1:24886-81704 GCA_964539825.1 uncultured bacterium | reverse complement strand
TGAAGTTCTCGTGGTACAGCGCATAAAAGTAGATTGCCCACAATAAAAGCCACAGCGGGAGCTTAGTGAAATCGGTGACGCGGACTGTCATGGGCTTATAGCTCAGCAACAGTGAATACGGAATGAGAAGGTAAAAGCAGATGGGAGAATAGTGATAAACGAAAATCAGCCCGGAAATGACGATCAGGGGGACATGCAGAAAGCGGGGAAGAAGTCTCGCCAGGAAAACCAGGGCAATAAAGAAGATGAAGTTGAATTCATTGAGTTGAAACTGGAGGGTTTCGAAGGAAATAAAAGAAAAAATCATCCTAAAATCAGAACTCGCAGATGCGTGACACTCACTCGTCTATGATATACTCGACCCCATAATGATGCTATTCGCCCCTATCCAGATTCGTCCCAGGGAAGACGGAACTTTCGAGGGAAGCGTGCCCTTCGATGCCTCCATTAATGCTGAAGGTAACTCCAATATGGAGGTTGCTCAAAGCTTGCACCGGTCTATCTCCAGCGCTCTTCAATCCTCCAAGAGCACTAGCATGGTTGATGAATTTCAGCAGTTCGAAAAAGAGAAGGGATTCGATTACGTTCATGTGGACTTTTTCTCCCGCAAAGAACATTTTCTACTGTGCACACTGTGGTTCCTGATTACCCTCATTCTATTCACCTTGCTCTATACCCTCGGCTGTTTTGTGTATTATCAGTTTCACCCCCAGGGCTTAAATCCGATAGACGCAGAAGTACTCAAACATGAATTGTTGATGGCCTCTTATGTTAAAGCCGCTCTATTTCTGCTTTTCTGGAATATCCTTTACTTCCGAACCTATCCCAGGTTCCTAAAATTTTGGACCCAGGTCATTCTGGAATCACCCTCTTTCCATAGCTGGTATGAACGATTTATCATGGGACCATTAGGTCTGAGGACTCTAGAAACTACCCAGGGTGAGGATGGTTCCCATGAAGCTCAATGAGTTTCGGCTTGTTCACCAGGAAGAAAAAGGGTATTCCCTCAAGACCATCCTGAAGAAAATGGCGCTCCTGAGAGTAGAGAAGGAAACCGCCCTGGAAACTCTCGCTCAGCGTAGATTTACCTACTTTCAACTCTTACCCTCACCCATCGGTGATGTGGATGAAGAAGAAGATAAAGAAGTGATGCGAGTCTATATTCCGGTAGATCGTATGCGCATGAAGTGGCTTGACGCGGTCTGGTTCTACCCCTTCGTTTTTTGGGCTTCTTTTATTTTGATTGACATGGTAATGCTGATGCCTATGGGTTTCCTGGGAGGGCTGGATATCATCACCTGGTATTCCCAGTTTTATCCTGAGTTTGCCGGCTCGACGATGGGAATTCTCGGCTCCAATTTACGTAACGCCATCGCTGTGTGGATGCCCATTGCGTGCGTGACAGAACTAATCCCGGTTTTCCTCGCCTATATCCCTTCCAAGTTTCTACTCAGCTGGGGTCCATCCTGGCTATGGAACCTGACCTTCGGTTTTTACCTGAAAAGTTGAACACAAGCAGGCTTACCTGTGCCGGTCTCACTTTTTTAAGTATCCTTGGACTGCTCCGCTCCCAGAACAATCGTATATACTCCTGGCTCCAGTTCAATTTTTTTGTGGTGAATCGCTCCCCTGGTGTCTCTCCATTTCAGATCTACAAAAAGAACTTTATTTACTCCAAGATCTCCCAGGCCAAAGTGTAAAAAAGTGGATGAATGGCCACCGTGACCGCTGCCCACCTGCAGAATTTTGGTTCTCCTGGTGCCCTTAAAGTCTCTCACTGTCGCTTGAGTTCCCGGTTCTGGCGCGGCTCCAAATATCTTCTGTGAATCCCTAAAAACAAGCACCTCCCCTGAGCTTGATTTCGACCTGAGTAGATTCAGGGTTAGCTGACTTCCCCGCGCTTCTGCTTCATTAAAAAAAATCCAGGAATTCCCCCACTGTTGCGAAACGCTTAAATCAAGGTCACCATCTGCATCGAGGTCCGCGATCGCGATGGCTCTTAGATTTTCCAAATCTTCAAGCACTGTAGTTCGGATTAAATTCCGATAGGGCCCCTTAGCAGAGCGGACCAGAAAAGAGTTGTTGTTGAACCTTTCTTTCATCAGTTCCTGAGGCGCGGTTGGCGGCCACAAGGAAGACATTTCTTGAAGTTGGGGATTGGGAAAAATGATTCTTCTAATCCCACGAAATCTTCTAGCCCAGTGTTGATGGATCCCCCCCGCTTCTATCCATTCCAGAAATCCATCGGAGTCGAAATCTCCAACCTTGAGATCCCAACCCCAGCCCGCATGGTCAAATCCCGGTGACTCAATGGAACCTGGCTGCCACGCTTCGTGCACATCCGCATCGTCCAAGAAAGAGCCGCTTCTTTTCAGAACGGTGCCCTCCAGTTCAAAAATTCCTTCATTAGCCACGGCGATTTCCAGATCTCCATCAGCGTCGAGGTCTTCAAGGGCGGCAACATTAGCTCGAAAAACAGACATGGACCCGTGATGAGGACTGATCGGGTTTTCAATCAAGGACTGGTCGGCTGGGAGAAGTTTTAACTGCCCCCCAGAGCTACGATTGAGCAAAAGCTGATCGGGCCCCCACATATTGGAGAAATAGATCTCGGGTAAACCGTCATGGTTTAGATCCGCAGAGGCAACACCCACCGTCCAGCCTTGATTCCAGCGCTCTGATTCCAGACCCCGCACTTCGCGGTAGCGAACACCAAATTCAAGATCAGGATCTCGCTCCTGGAGCAGCACGCGATTGGTTGATCCATTCAAGCCCATACCCTCTCGATCTGGGAGAGCGAAGCTGGACTGAGCCTGGGGATCAAAAAATTCGGGCATATTGGGAAGATAGCTACCCAGGATCAAATCCGCGTGCCCATCGCCATTCAGGTCTGAAAAAACCGCGCAAGAATTGACCCAGCCCTCAAATACCGCCTCAGATCTCTGAAGGATTTCCGAGGCCACAAACTCCGCCGGGGAAACCTGAAAAAAGGCCAGGGGAGGGCGACCGGCGAAATACACCAGGAGATCTGTTTTCCCATCTTCGTTCATGTCCTGGGGAAGACAGCCGAAAGGGGCCATATAACCCGCATAATAGGCACTTGAACTCATCTCAAGAAACCTCGGCTCATATCTTTGCTGTCCTCCGGGAATGGGCCGAATTATCACCATGTCTACCCTGGGATCAACGATACAAAGATCATTGGCCAATCCGTCATGATCTAGATCTGCCACCGCGATTGAAGTGCTGAAAGAGGAAATCCAACCGGCCAATTCTCTGCTTTGTGAAGAAACAGTGCGAATTTTCTGGGAAAACTCTGATCTAAGGGGAATCTCATGAGCGCGGAACCGAAACCTGCTTTCAAAAACAGCCGTTCTGAGCATTGTTCTGGCCAGGGAGGAGTTGATCATCCTCAGATCCTGCTCCTCAGTAGGAGCGGAATAGGAGAGAGAGATAGATAGGAAAAGGAGAACCCGGAGTCTCATCCGGAACATCTTACCGCAAAAGAGGGGGTTTCCGTACCAGGGGAAATGATGAGCCTCTCAGCAGGGTCATCCAATAATCTAAATAACCCAGAATCCCTCGCAAGATACCGGCCAATACCAGGGCATAGAATAATCCGTGAACCACATTAAGCACTTGCAGAACACCATAGAGTAAAGCGGTAAAAAGACCAAAAAAGACCTGTTTTCTGGGATCATAGGGTGAAGTTCCAGGATCCGGGATCATATAAAAACAAAAGAGAAAGAAAGCGATTCCGGTCATGGGAACCAGGTTAGCAAGAAGGGGGAAATCCATGAATAGGCTGCGAAACACAGCCTGAAGAAAAAAACCGCCCATAAAGGCAAGTACGAGGGGATGCCGTCGGGTAAACATCACATTCATGAACGAACCGGCAAAGGCCATAAAGCCAAAGAGAAATAGTTCTCCGTTGATGGAGAGGTTCTCGATGTACTGGTAGGGAGGTGCTGTGCTGGTGCTCGGAAGCAAAAAAATGGCCGCGCAAATCCCTGTAGCTGAAGGGTTGAGAATATGGGTAAACTTCCCCATAATGGGTGCCCTGACCAGGTACTTGGAGCAAATCGCTATGGCTGCCCCAAAAGCATAGGGCGCAAGGTTGTCTCCACAATAGATGAGCATGGAAAGACTCAGTGAAGAGATATAAGCCGGAAGCAGAAAAATGAAAACCTCATAGGGTGCCGCGTTCATGCTGCTTTTGCGCCTTGAACTTCTCGCTTCGACCACTTCCAGGAAAATTTCCACTGAAATTCCAGTGCCCACCGCTACAAGGGCACTGATCCAGGACTCCTCGAAGCCGAAGAACTCCCGGCCGAGGACATTGAACAGAGTCAGGGCGGCCGCGAAACGCTTAAGAGCGTGTGCTCTGCGATCATCCACAATTATCTTACGCACTCATCCTCCCAGGTAAACGGTGTACCAACCGGGCTCAAAAGCCACCTCCTGCCTCAAGACCTGACCTTCTCTCCCTATCCAGCGAAGCTCGACGGATACCGGTTTTGAGGTCGGATACTGCCCCAATCCAAAGTGGATTTGGGGGCTTCTTTGACCCGCATGTCCACTGCCCCCATCTACCTGAGAAATCTCAGTGGTACCATCTTCACGGGTTAGTACGGCAGCGGCACCAAAGGCTGGGCGAGAAGATTTCAGAGGCTTTATTCCCTTTTGGATTTCCAGGGCATTACTTTGATTTTGGATGGGCCAGACCAGATTCAGCCCGAGAAACGAGCCGCAGGACTGACAGTCATTTTTGAAAAACTGTGACGGTTCCCATTGGTTGGAATAGAAAAGATCCAGGTCTCCATCTCCATCCATATCCGCGGTAGCAATCCCGCGGGCCAGGTACGGGGTTCCCAGCCCAATCTCCGGTGCTATGTCGTAATAGTAATCATCAACCAGCACATGGAAAGGATTGACCTGCGAACCGGAAATATCATCCCCGAATGCAAAGCGGGGCCACCAGGAAATGTCTGCCATGGTGATATGGGTACAGAATGCTAATTCCTGGAACTCCGGCCATTGGTCTACCTCGCCCTTTAAAAAACCGGTCGCCTGCAAGGCCTCCAGGGCCCCGTCATTATTAAAGTCTCCCATGCGAACACCCCAGCCCCAGCCGGAACTGGAAAGACCCTTTCGCATTCCGTGATTTTCATAAGGAGCGATCCCATTTTGCATCACAGATGGATCTTCGCTGCTCAAGAAGAGGTAATGACCTTCCATAAATTCATACTCTCCCACGTTGCTCACATAAATATCTAAAATCCCATCCTTGTTTACGTCGGCGAATTCCGCACCCATTCCCTTAAAGGAATCATGACCCAGTACATAGGAGGGAGGATGCCTTCTTGAGAGCTCTCCCTTCACAATTCGAAAGTCGGTTTTATCAGGAGTTGACTGGTTCAGAAGGAGATAGTCAGGGCCAAAGTCATTCGCGAAATAGACTTCCGGAAGAAGATCCCCATTGAGATCTCCAGCCCCCAGGCCCAGGGTCCAACCCCGAAGTGCCGCTTCTGGCAGCGAGGTCTTTACTTCCCTGTACCTGACCCTATGGGGATCCTTTGAAGCAGACTCCCAGATCAGAAAACGATTCGCCCCGCCGTTCTTCGCACGGGACATGGAATTGGGCATTTTTGTACGGCTCACCGAATCCTGGGGGTCGAGAATAGAGTTGTCGTCCTGGAAGTAATGACCCAGCACAATATCCACATGCCGGTCTCCGTTAAGATCAGCCAGAGTAGCGTTGGTACTGACCCAGTACTGAGTCTCACCAGGAAGAATCTCCACCGGTTCGAAGGACATCAGGCTTTCCTGAAGATAAAGTACAGGTGTGCGGCCCAGGTAATAGATCAGAAGATCAGCCTTCCCATCCTCGTCAAAATCAGCGATTCTGCAGCCCGAAGGAGCCATTACCTCGGCATAATAAACAGGTGGAAATGGAAGAGCGGTAGATTCATATCTCTTGGAGCCGACCGCAATGAGATGAACCAGGTCGGTTCTGGTATCCACCAGGCAGACATCATTGGGTAAGCCGTCACCGTCAATATCTCCTACCGCGATGGAAGAGCCTACTGAAGAAACCCAGGCATCCACCAGGGAAAGACTCTTATTGACTCCGCGTACCTTCTGGGAAAAATCCTCGGGGACAACCAACTCCTGGCGGGAAAAGCGGAATTGCTCGCGCAACTCTTTGAGCACTGTTTCGCTAAGCTGCGGCTCCTTCGCCATCCAATACAGGCCCAGGGATATCGCCAAGGCCAGAATTTTTGTGATCACACTTGGAGACGCCATGAATTCCTTTGAGTAGGGGAAACCCCTATATTATAGGCTCAACCACACCAGCGTAGCTAGATTCTATGCGGGAAAGGAACAGGATACCAGGATGAAAGGACATGGTCTGAATGGAGACGAAGGAAAAATCCTTTTACTTGCATTCTTCTCTCTATACGTCTACGATTTTTTCAAACCTCTCTCGATGTTCTCACTAAGGTTCCGTTTCGGGCCGAGAAGAAGGAAACCGGAGGGCAGTTCATGGGCATATACGTACCTGCAGAGATCAAAGAACTTGAAGATGGCAGCTTTCACGGCAGCTTTCCCTTTGACTCCTCATTTGAGGTAACCGGGACCCGCTCCAGGGTAGTGAGAAAAATCTACGGGAGCGCCGCAGGCTATATTCAAAACACCAAGTGTCCTAACTTTTTAGAGCTGATGCGTGAGCACAGAAAAAAAGGATATTGCTATTTCAAAGTGGATTTATTTTCTGGATTCGAGCATTTTTTCTTCGGCCTCGTATCACTGGTCCTCGGGGTCTTTCTTTTCTCTACGCTGATCAGTGCGGCCGGCTTCATTTATCTCCATTTATCCGATCTCGGTGCTCAAACCATGGGTGAAGCCGCGAATGCCCAATTTGTTGAACTCACTTTGAATGTGAGCCTGGCGGAAGCGATTGTATTCATCTTGCTATGGAATGTCTTCTGGACGGTTTATTACCCAAAGTGTATGCAGCTCTACGGGTCCGTTCTTCTGTTGAGCGAAAATGTCCGCACCCTTCATCTTTCCATGGTTACGCGAATCTGTAATCTCTTTCAGGCAAAGCCCTATTGGTATACAGGGGAGGAGTCCTGATGTCACTCAATGAATACAGGATCTCTCTACTTGACGATACCCATCGCCTCAAGAGTTCACTGAAGGGAATGACCTTCTCAGAAAAAGGAGTGGACTCAGCGCTAGAGCAATTCGATACACTTCGATACAGTCAATTCACTGTGATCCCCAGCCCATTTGGAACCATTGAAGAAGATGAACTCAAGGAAGGAGAAAGCCAGTATTCAGTATTCATCCCCCTGGACCGCAACCGCTTGACTCTTTTGGATTCGATCTGGTTCTACCCGGTTGTGCTATGGATCGTCTATGAAACCACTCTCTGGTATTGGGGTCTGAGCTTTGAATTACTCTCTAATCTAACGATTCTGCAGTGGTACTTCCCTTTCTATAAAGGCATTATTAACGCGCTAAGTCTTTTCATGAATGATAATTTCGCCAATGCCTTTGGTTTGATGATCCCCTTCTCCACCTTCATCGAACTAAGCATAGTCTGCCCCTTATACCTGGTACTAAAGCTGGTTTTGAGCTGGCTGCCATCCAAAATCTGGTACTATTTGCTTATGATTTTCACCGATGTAAGAAGATAGAGAAGAGCTTTTTGCTTCCCCTGCTTCACTTGCTTCCTCTATTGTAACCTTTCCCTCTCTTGAGGCATCTTAGTAAAGCTGGAACTGACGGATTTTCTTATGAAAAAACTATTCCTATTGCTGGTTGTGGTTGCCTGTGTAGCCGCTTTTTTCCTGTTTAAGTCTGCCTCTGATGACCCTGACTTGAAGAAAAAGGAATCTCAAAACTCCACGGTGTCGCTAGAGCGAGGTCTGCTTCGAGTGGTTGTAGAAACCACAGGACAGGTGGTACCCAACCAGGAGATTGAAATTAAATGCAAAGCCAGCGGTGAAGTGGTCAAACTGCCGGTGGACATCAGCGACTCTGTTTCCACTGGTGATCTGCTGGTTCAGCTTGATCCTGAGAAGGAGCAGCGGCAGCTTGAGCAGACCGAAGTCAACCTGACGATCTCCAAGGCTAGATTGCAGAAGGCCCAGCTTGAGCTTGAAATTGCCATCGCGGGACTTAAAAATGAAACAACTCGCACCTCATCCGCTCTTGATTCAACCAAAATAAAAGTTCAGGAAGCCAAAGCAAGGCTACAGAGAACCAGAGATCTAAACGCCAGGAAACTTACAACTCCTGAAGAATTGGAAAGGGCCCAGAGCGCCAGTGCCCAGGCACAGTCAGACCTGGTGGGGGCAAGCGTTCGCGTGGATGATTTAAAGACCCGCGAATTTCAAATTCGAAGCAGGCAGGAAGATGTTAAAATCGCTGAGGCACAAGTGCTCTCCAATGAACTTTCCCTCTCCGATGCCAAAGAGCGGCTCACAGACACCCGGGTTCTTTCTCCCATTGATGGTGTGGTGGCCGAGCGACTTGTACAGGTGGGACAGATCATCGCGTCCGGCATCAATAATGTCGGAGGAGGGACAAAGGTCCTCTCCCTCGTGGATCTCTCCAGGATGTTTATCCACGCGTCCGTGGATGAGAGTGATATTGGGCGGGTTAAGACGGATCAAAGAGCGCGAATCTCGGTGGATGCCTACCCCGGCCAGAAATTTCGCGGCACAGTACGCAGAGTTGCCACCAAAGGAGAGATCGTCTCCAATGTTGTAACTTTCGAGGTGCGAATCGAAGTTGAAGGGCGGGGAAAATCTCTTCTCAAACCGGAAATGACCGCCAACCTGGAAATTATTGCCCTTGAGCGAGAGGATGTGGCACTTCTTCCAGCGGAGTCCATTCGAAGACGCAAAGGAGAACCTTTCGTGATGGTGGAGACTGCAGAGGGTAAAACCGAAACCAGGGCCATCCAAATCGGGGATACCGACGGAAAGATGGTTGAGATTATCTCAGGGCTTTCCCAGGCTGAAAAAGTTCTCTTTCCAGAATCTGGCTCCCAGAGTCGTTGGGCAAGAGATGAGCAGAGCAGAGCAAAACGCAACCAGGCTCGCAGCGCTCGTATCGGAATGCGGGCTCTTGGAGGGGGACGTCGTCGATGATCCAAACCCGTGGACTTCGCAAGACCTACTGGCTCGGTGAAACAACCGTACATGCCCTTGCTGGAGTTGATGTAGATGTTGAAGCGGGAGAAATGGTGGCTATCACAGGTTCCTCGGGGAGTGGGAAATCCACTCTCATGCACATTCTGGGATGCCTGGACACTCCCGATGAGGGAAGCTACCAACTTGCCGGAGAGGATGTTTCAGGCCTGGACGGCGATGCATTAGCGCGCGTACGAAACCAGAATATCGGGTTTGTGTTTCAATCCTTCAACCTTCTCCCCCGGATTAGTTCAATTGAGAATGTGGAGGTTCCTCTTCTTTATTCAGCCCATCCAGAGCCTGAGAAATCCGCCCGTGAGGCATTGACCACTGTTGGACTTGGAGACAGACTGAACCATGAACCAAACCAGCTATCCGGGGGCCAGAGACAGAGAGTGGCAATCGCGCGTGCGATCGTGACTCAACCGGCTATCTTACTCGCGGATGAGCCTACTGGAAATCTCGATACTAAAACCGGAGCGGAGATCCTTACCCTTTTCCATGAACTTCATGAATCAGGACGAACGATTCTCATTGTGACCCATGATGAGGAAATCGCTCGCCACTGTACCCGTCAAATCAAAATGCAGGACGGGCTGATTTACCAGGAGACTTAAACCATGCTTCTGTGGATTGTTCTCAAGGTCTCGATCAAGAGCCTGCTCGCAAACAAACTACGCTCCGTTTTAGCTATGTTGGGCATCATCATTGGGGTAAGTGCCGTGATTTCCATGCTCTCTCTGGGCGCGGGAGCAAAAGCCCAGGTGATGAGTCGAATCACAGCCATGGGTACGAATCTGCTCGTGGTTCGACCGGGAGGACAACGTAGAGGAGGAGTACGCTCGGGCTCAAGACAAAGCCTGGTTCTCAAAGACGCCCAATCAATTTTGGACGCTGTGGATGAAATCAAGTCCCTCAGTCCGGTCGCGCGCGGCAGAGCACAGGTGAAGTACTTTAATGAAAATCTCAATACCACCGTAACAGGCGCCTCCCTGACCTATTTTCATATCCGTAATTTCGAGATCTCCAAAGGGCGTATCTTCACTTTTCTTGAAGAGGAAGGGGGACATCGTGTAGCAGTCCTGGGGGCCGAGGTTGCCTCTCAACTCTTTCCGGACTCGGATCCTGTAGGAGAAAAGGTTCGGATCAAGGCTGTCAATTTCACGGTAGTGGGAGTCCTTAAATCCAAAGGTGACCAGGGCTGGTTTAATCCTGATGATATGGTTGTCATCCCCTATCTGACAGCCATGAAGAGAGTATTGGGGAAGCAGCATCTTGATGAAATCAATTTAAAAGTCAACCCGGATGCCAATACTGAGGAGGTTGAGCAGAAGATCACAAAGGTTCTCAGGCAAAGACATAAAATCGAGCCAGGTTCTGAAGACGATTTTCACGTGCGCAATCAGGCGGAATTCATCGAAATGGCAACCTCTTTTACCAAGATTTTCTCGGTACTACTAGCAGGAATTGCCAGTATCTCTCTCTTGGTTGGAGGAATTGGAATCATGAATATCATGCTCGTCACAGTGACAGAGAGAACTCGTGAAATAGGAGTCCGCAAAGCCCTGGGAGCACGCGAAAGGGATATATTACGGCAGTTTCTTCTTGAATCAGTCATCATCAGCTCAGTGGGAGGTGCGCTCGGCGTCACACTTGGGTTTCTGTTCTCGATTCTGATTTCAACATTCAGCGAATACCAGACCCAGGTGGAACCCTACAGTATCTTTTTATCGCTAGGAGTAGCAACTACTGTAGGAGTGTTCTTTGGTTATTGGCCAGCAAGGAAAGCCGCTCAGCTCGATCCAATCGAAGCCTTGAGATACGAATAATGATAGTGAAGGAGCTTCCCTGGCTTCCTCAGCTTCCTCTCTTTATGGCTTCAAAGATTCAAGCCGCTCTCGGATTCCTTCCTTGATCTCCCTGGCTCCATTTTCGGAGATTTTTTTGGGTGCCATAAGTGCGCTTCCTACAATGCCTGCCAGGGAATAAGAAGGATGGTCGCTTGAAGTTGTCAGGCTGATGGCTGTTTGAAAATCTCCTGCACGGGAATGGTATGGAGCTATTTTTTGCCAGGCCTTAGCTTTTCGATTAGGATTTCGGATAACTTCAGCCCATTGGTGGCACTCTTTGAATCGATCTAATTCAAGCAGTACATCGATTGTCTGAAGGATAATCAGATCATGCAGAATGGTTTCCTCAACACCTTGAGTTATCTGCCATACCCTGGCCACCACCTTAAACGCGCCAACTTCATCATCGAGTACCGCGTAATGGGAGGAGAGTTCACCAAGTACCTGGGTACGGATATCCTCCAGTGGAATCTTCAAAGCCTCCTCTTCAAGCTCAGCCAGACGAGCCTGAGCGGCTTCGCGGCTTAAACGTTTATCAAGAAGCGCTACCAAGCCAAGTCGAACCCGTGTGGCATGATCTTTCACTTTGCTCACCAGATTCATTCCGGAATCCCGAAACTTCTCCTCGGGTTTCTGGTCAATTTTAGAGCTGATTCGGGAGAGAACCAGGTGAAGCAGCGCTTTGTGTGCTGTATAGGTGATTTCCTGATCCATGGTGCGTAACTTTTCTAGAAGCTGTTGAGCCACATCCGTTGAACCGGCCCCAAGAAGATGGTCAATAGCCTTTTCATAGGCATGAATTCGACTCTTTCGATCTTGAATTTTCTCGATGAGTCCAAGAATTTCCTTTTGAGGGTCCAGGGTAAGCATCTCCTGCAGCAGCTTTTGTCTGTCCACTGATGAGGAAGTGGTTCGAAGTTTCTGTACATAGCTGAGATCCCGCTCTCGAATGGCCTCCAATTCTCTGTTTAAGACCTGGAGTTGGGCAGCGGATCGGTGGCTGGGCTCCAGGATTTTAGCGGAGAGTGTTCGGGCCTTTTGAAGGGCTCCGAGCTTTACATAACCCGTTACAATTTTCTCAAGAATGGGCCAGGTCGTACCAATACTACTGATCTTGTTTTTCAAAACCTCCACAGCGGAATCCAGGTTTTGTTCCGCCTCTTTGGAAGCTCCCTGCTCATGGAGCACCAGTCCCGCAAGAAGCAGGGTCTCGGCCCTGGTGTCCTCATGGGCGATATTATCTGCGCCATAGAGAGCCCATTGCATGAGGGTAGCGTCGGGGGAAGGCTGAGGCACCTTTGCAGCGGAACTGGTAAAGAAGGACAAGAAGATCAGAAGAGAGAAGAGGATTGGCGGGAAGGAAGAGAGGAGAGAGAAGGATTGGTTTGGGAATAGAGGAGAGAGAGGAGTGAAGAGAGAATAAGGTATGATCCCGCCATTTGGGCGGGACGACTGGATCCCGGATCGTAGTCCGGGATGACGATTCCCTTCACCAATTACACTTTCCAATTTCCTATTGCGATCAAAGATCGGATTCTTTTGATTCCTCATTTCCTCACTCCTTTTACCAAAACTTGCCGGTTCTGGCCATAATAACACCGCGTAGCAAATTCACTGCCAGCAGGGCATAGAACGGCCCATAGACAATCCCACACTGCTGAAAGATCGCGTATATAAGAGCCACGGATGCACCAAAAATAATTTGATTCCGGCGGTCAAACGGCGTAGTTCCCGGGTCAGGGATCATATAAAGACTAAACAAAATGAAGGCAGGTCCAGTCATTGCATAGAGCGGGGAGAGGGAGCCGGGAGTCTCTAACCAGCATCGTAAAGCTGCCTGCAAAATGAACACAAGATGATAACTTAAAACGAGGGGTAGTCTTCCGGTCATCTTGTTGAGCAGTAACCCATAGGTAATCCCAATTACCGGAACGATGATCTCCCCCAGGGTGGGTTCAGTCGCCGTATATTGGTAGGGAGGAACAGAGCCTGTAGCGGGAAAAAAGTAAAACGCGAAGCATAATCCAAAGTTGGAAGGGTTCAGGTAGTGACATAAACGTCCGCTCTCCAGGCGCACACGAAAGATGAGTTTTGAACATACCGACAGAACAGCCGCGCAAATGGGTGCGGACAGGGACTCGCCTGAGTAAATCAGCATGGAACCATTCAATCCGGAAATAAACGGCGGCAGGAAAAATCCTTTTTGAACCAGGGGACTCTGCAAAAAACGCGGGACCCTGGTATGCAGCCAGGCATCTATGGTTTCCAGAAATACGGCGGTGGATAAAGTCGTCGCGATCATGACCGGTGTATAAATCCAGGGACCTTCAAAACCCAGCACAAAATGACCGCAGCACACCCAGAAAAGGAGGCTGACAGCAAAGCTCTCCAGGCAGTTAACCCGACGCTCCTCGCTCAAGCCGTAGGTTCGAAATTCCGCACGAATTTCTGCAGAGGGGCTATTCAATTCCGCCTCCCTGTACTTTTCCCAAAATCAGGGTGTACCAACCGGGGCTTAGTTCTATCTTTGCCTTTGAGACGCTTCCCTGGACATCTCTCCAATTCAGCTCTACCTTAACGGTTTTCCCGGCTACCAACTTTCCCAGCCCCGTGAGTATCTCTGGAGCGCTGTGACCGCTATGCCCTGTCCCGCCACTGATTTCAAGTCGTCGTTTCCCTTCCGCCGGGATCTCTATCAACGCATTGGCTCCGTGGGCCACCCTTGTCCCCATTGGGGTATTGAGACCTTCCAGAATCTTCATACCCTGGAGAGGCTCAAGGGGAAGAAGAAGCCGCAGCCCAAGAAAGGAATGGGTGTTTTCGAGCTGATTCCAATAGACCTTGCTGTCTTCCCATTGATTCGCAATCACGATATCCAAATCCCCATCTCCATCAAGATCAGCGAGGGCGGCACCACGTGAGTTTTGCTGCTCGCCCAGTCCAACTTCTCGGGCAAGATCATGGTACGTTCCAGCCATCTTTACAAAGAACCGGTTGGGACTTCTCGAGGCCAGTTCGGTGTTCCGGGTGATGAGAGGCCAATGTTGAACTTCATTCATCCACCTTGGATTTCCCCAGTAGAGTTCATGTAACCCGGTCCAGCCTTCCCTATCCCCATTGGTGAAACCATTTAGCTGTAGAACTTCCGGGGTGCCGTCGTTGTCAAAATCCGCTGCCCGGATTCCCCATCCCCATCCCCCTTCTTCAAGACCAAATTCCCGTGCCGCGTTTCGGTAGGGGGCCTGTGATTTTTCAATGGGTTTTGCTGAATGCAAAAATACCAGGTTGGATTCGGGTACTTTCCAGTCAGCAATATTGCTCACAAGAATATCCGGGTAACCATTGTTATCCATATCATAGGTATCCACTCCCCCGGCTTTGAAGCTATCCCTACCAACCCGGCTTGAAAAAGGAATCGCGAAACCGCTTTTCCCATAGAGAGGTTCAAACTGAATTTTCGCCGTGGTACTGATGTTCCTGAGAAGCTGATCCGGGCCAAAATTATTGGCAAAGTAGATGTCTGGGAGTAGGTCCTGATTAAAATCCAGGGTCGCCAGGGCTAATGTCCATCCCCGCAGAGTATGTTGAGGTACACCTATGTCTATCTCTTCAAAGCGGACCCCGGGAAAACCTGGCGTGGACTTTCGAAGAAGAAAGCGGTTCTTACCGCCGTTCCAGGCCCGACTCATGGAGTGGGGCATTTCTTCAGCCGTCTGTGAATGCTCATCGAGCAATTCCGTTCCATCGGGGAAATAGCAGCCTACGACCAGATCTTGGTGCGAATCCCCATTAAAGTCCGCCCATACTGCCGAAGTGGGAATCCACCCCTCCCAATTCTGTTTGAAGATGATCTCAGATGGTTCAAAGTGCATAGGTGATATCTGGAAGAATGCCAGGGGCGGCCTGCCGGTCAACAGGATTAGAAGATCTACTCGACCATCCTCATTGAGATCTCCCGGTAGGCAGCCGAAAGGCACCATGATTTCGGGATAGAATGCATGCGAAGAAGGGCTCAGCCAAATCTCTTTATAACGCTCTTTCTCTCCAAGGGGCACAAGGCTTACCTGTCCGGTCCTGGGCTCAACTTTACACAGGTCATTGGAAAGTCCATCTCCATCCAGGTCCGCAAGCGCCACAGACGAGCCAACTGAGGAGATCCAGGCTTCAAGATTGCGCATGGCAGGACTTACTTCCAAAATTTTTTGGGAAAATTCGAGAGGAACACCTAAAACCTCTGAACGAAATCGAAATCGAGCGGCCTCCTGCTGCTTCTGATCAGCACTCGGAGACCTGGGATAGGTAAAAAAGAGCACCATAAGAGCAAAGGCCAGTGCGACCGCGGAGGATTGGTGTCGTGAAGAAAGCATGATTAATGGATCAACATTTTACTCTTCTTGGTTACTAAGCTTGAAATCTTTTCCGATTCCTAATACGATTTTTCTTTAAATCCTTTGCAGCCGAGTCTATTCAGAAGAGAATCTTCCACAGGGGAACAATGGGTATCTACATTCCGATTCAGATTCAGGACCGAGAAGATGGCTCTTACGAGGGTAGCTTCCCTTTTGATCGCTCTTACCATGTAGACGGGACCAGGGCTCAGGTCATTGAAAAGCTCTATAAAGCAGCCGCAGGTTACCTCCAGAACACTAAAAATCGAGAATTCCTGGAGTCGTTAAACCCTTACCATGAAGGGGACTATGATTTCATCAAGGTGGATCTTTTCTCGCGCTCAGAACATTTCTTCTTTAGTGCAATCGCTTTTTTAGCAGCCCTTTTAGGATTCGCGCTAATCTATACAGTTGGCTCTTGGTGCGTTCTTAGCATTATGCCCGCCTGGAATATTCCCGCCGACGCAAAGGCCTTCTCGGGCTTTGACAAGACTATTGTCACCCTGGCAATCTCTAAAGTGATTGTATTTATGTTTTTTTGGAATCTCTTTTATTACAGAATTTACCCGGGACTCATCAATCTCTACGGAACCCTGTTGCTCCTACAATCGGGAGTGAGAATTTTTCATCTTTCCCTGGTCTCCTCAATCTGTAATTTATTTCAATCAAAACCTTACCATTACGAACCGGTGAACAACGATGCCGATCAATGAATTCTTAATCCTTCAGAAAAATGACTCGGAAACACTCGACTCCGGGGACAAGTCGGTTGATTTTTCAGATCAGCCTCTTTCCGCCCTTTTTGTTCGCTTCGACCGGTTGGCCTATGCGAAATTTCGGATCAAAAAAGGTGCTGCTGGCCGTAACGCAAAGGATGATGGAGAAAAGCAGCGGTCTTTTTTTATCAAGGTCGATCGAATGAGGCTTGGGTTTCTCGATGCTCTTCTCTTCTACCCGGTTGCATTAACACTGATTGTTTCCTTCATCCTCTGGTATTACGCTCTGAGCTTTGGATGGATTGGAGGTACAGACATGTTTCAATGGTATCCACCCTTCTGGCAAGGGCTGGCTACTGCTGCCAGCGGCTTTTTGGATAACACCTACCCCAATGCCTTCGCGATGTTTGCCTTTTTTGACACCCTGATCGGCATCACCTTTAGCATGTTGTTCTATCTGCTGGCTAAATTCTTGATCGGCTGGACACCCTCTGTTGTCTGGCGATGGATCTTCAAGATCTTAGGCAAAGCCTAGCGGTCTTTCGGAGAATTGCCTGCTTAAACACTAAAATATTTTGCCTGGGGATGCGAGAATACCAGGGCTGAGACAGATCCTTCCGGGTCCATCATCATGGTTTCGGTCAGCTCGATTCCAACCTCCTCTGGTCTCAGAATCTCAAATAGACTCTTTTGACCATCAAGATCCGGGCAGGCTGGATAACCAAAACTAAGCCGGATTCCCTGGTACTTTGTCTGGATCATTTCTTTCAGACTCAACTCCTCGCGGATTCCCCAACCAGTCCGAATCTCCCGATGCAGGTATTCAGCGAAGGCTTCCGCTGTCTCAACAGCGAGGGCGTGTAGAGCGTGGGATCTGAGGTAATCCCCTTTGTGCTTGAGTCCATCCGCCTGTTTACGGACTTCAGATCCGGTAGTCACGGCAAAAGCGGCCACCGTATCCCAGGGGGTTTTTTCCTTCGGACCTACGAAGTCGGCAACACATAAATGCTCCCCTTCCGCTTGTCTTGGGAAATCTATTCGCTGCAGGATAGAGTCAGTCTCATCTAAAAGAACCAGTGTCTGGCCCTCACTATAGGCCTTGAAATAGCGATAAACCCCTCGACAGGAAAACCAGCCTTTTGAGGCGATCTCCTCCTTGAGTTCCTCAACCTGGGCATGCAGCTTGACCGCTCGTTCGTCTCCTTTTTGAAGCGAGAGGCGAATGGAGCCTTTGAAACCCATGTGCTGGGTATAAAAAAACTGCTCATTTAGATACTCAAACAGGTTTTCGATACGAGAGACCTCTACAAGATGCCGCTCGAAGTCAACGGACTGCTCTCTGGTTTGAGTATGGTCTATAACAAACCTTTCCTTAAGTCTACCCGGCATTCTTTCGCGCTCACTCGCGACAGCCTTAAGACGCCTGGATTCCTCGAGATAGTTCTCTAGAAATTCTGTCTTGGCAGTGGGATTGGCCAGGTGATTCACGAATTCTAGGCCGGTCATCGCGTCTACAGCATACAGAACTGGTCCTTCATAATTCGAAGCGATTCTTTTATCGGTAAAGGAACGAGATAAAGCTGCCCCTCCTACCAATAGCGGTACATGGATCCCCGCGTTTTTCAGGTCCTCGGCGGTATGAATCATCTGTTGGGCGGACTTTACCAATAGCCCACTGAGACCGATATAGTCGGGTTTATGTTCTCGAAAAGCCTGAATCAAAACTTCCGGTGGAACCTTGATGCCGAGATTGATAATCTCAAAACCATTGTTCCCCAGGATGATCTCCACCAGGTTCTTCCCGATGTCGTGGACATCTCCTTTCACGGTGGCGAGTAAGAGCTTTCCTTTCCCGCTATCAACGCTCTTATCCATAAGCGGCTCAAGATGATCAACTGAAGCCTTCATCACACTCGCTGACTGCAGAACCTCGGCAACAATAAGTTCATTTGCGTTAAAGAGCCTCCCAACTTCTGCCATTCCCTTCATCAAAGGGATATTAATCAGCTCTAGCGGTGAATACTTCTTCAGGGCTTCATCCAGGTAGTCGAGCAGTCCTTCCTTGGTTCCCTCCACAAGGCAAATCTTCAGCCTTTCTTCTACGGGGAGACTGGCCAACTCGTCGCGGGTTTTCTTGGGTTTTACTTCCCGAAAATGGGCGGAAAACCGATCTACCGCTTCCTTGGAATTTCGATAAATCAATTCTTCGCAAAGGCCGCGTTCCTCAGCGGATATGCTCGAATAACGCTCGATTCTCTGGGTATTTACAATCGCCATATCCAGACCAGCTTTGGTGCAATGGTACAGGAAAACGGAATTCAGGGCTTCGCGACCCGCGGTGGGTAGACCGAAGCTCACATTGGAGACTCCCAGGATCGTCTTGGCACGAGGATACTCCTTTTTAATCAACTCAATCCCAGCCACCGTCTCTGCTGCCGAGTGAACATACTGCTCATCCCCGGTGCCGCACGGAAATACCAGGGGATCGAAAATAATATCTTCTTCCGGAATGGAATATTTTTCAGTCAACAGTTGGTAGGAACGTCTTGCGATTTCCAGTTTCCGCTCCCTGGTAACCGCCATACCCTGCTCTGGATCCTCATCAATACAGCCTACGACTACGGCGCCCCCGTGTCTTCTCAGCAGGTCTCCAACTCGCTCAAAACGGCCTTCCCCTTCCTCGAGGTTGATGGAATTGAGAATGCACTTTCCTGGCAGCAATCTCAGGGAGAGTTCAAAAACATCATCATCGGTGGAATCGATCATAATCGGAACTCTCACTTTCTTGAGAAGTTCCGGCAGGAACCGTGACATATCTTCATTTTCCTCACGGTCGGGATTCGCGAGGCAGACATCAAGAATTTGACCACCGCTCTTTACCTGTTTTCTACCGATCTCAGCGGCTTCCTCCCATTGCTCGGCCACGATATGGCGCTTAAATTTTCGCGACCCGATAATGTTGGTTCTCTCGCCGACTAACAGGGGTCTGTTGGAATCTTCTACTTCTAAAAACTCGATTCCAGAAACAAAGCTGCCTTTGCGCCCCTCTACCTTACGGGGGACAAAGGAGGTTCGAATCTCATTGAAGTACCGGATGTATTCAGGGCTTGTCCCGCAACAGCCCCCAAAAACATTTAACCACTCATGCTCGGCAAATTTTCGCAAGGGGACACCCATATCCTGGGGTGTGTCCTCGTATTCTCCATCTTCGTTCGGCAGCCCTGCATTGGGCATACAAAAGACAGGAAAAGGAGAGAGCTCAGCAAGAGCCCTGACATGGGAAGTCATAAACTCCGGCCCTGTAGAACAGTTCATCCCCAGGGCAAGAAGATCCAGATGGGCCAGGGATGTGCATAAAGCCTCCGCGCTTTGACCCGCGAGCATGGTTCCCGTGGGCTCGATGGTCATGGAAACCATCAGGGGTATGGGGTGTCCCAGTTCTTGAATTGCCTGGAAAATTCCTTCGATACCACAGCGAAGATTTAGAGTATCCTGGGCGGTCTCCAGTAAAAGAAAGTCCACGCCCCCCTCTATCAGACCCATCGCCTGTACTCTATAGCTGAAGATAAGCTCCTCAAGAGTCACGCCCCCGGTGACTGAGTAGGCTTTTGTGGTAGGCCCCATAGACCCAGCTACCCATCTGAGACAGTTGGACTTGCTCAAGTTTTCAGAGGCTTCCTTTGCCAACTGAGCCGCCCGAATATTAATCTCCCGTGCTTTATCCTGGAGACCGTATTCGGCTAATACAAGGGGAGTGGCTCCGAATGTATTGGTTTCAACGACATCTGCCCCGGCCTCGAAATAGTCCTGGTGAATTTTACGAATTACATCCGGTCGGGTGAGATTGAGGTTCTCATTACAGCCTTCCAGATCAGCCCCGCCGAAATCCTCAACACCGAGATTTTCAGCCTGGAGGCAGGTACCCATGCCCCCATCCATCAATACAACCCTCTCTCTAATCAGATCATAATACCGAGAATAAAAAGGATTTTCTGTAAGGGCCTGCTTAAGTTTCATAAGATCTCCTGAAATGCCTGTAAGCGGCTATTGTATCCGAATTGATTCTATTGTTTCCTGGGAAATCAATTCCGATACAAAATTATGTGGTGGAAGAGTGAATAGAGAAGAGAGAAGAGGGAAGAAAGTGAGTATCAGCCATTGGGGCTGGATCTTCCGTCATTGTGGACCACGATCCCAAACTCCTTTGTACCCACTATTTCTATTGCTACTCGCCTCCATTGTCCTTTCTGGCTGCGGCGGCGGTTCGGCTGAAATTCGAGAGATTCCCGCCCCCCCTGTTCAGGTGAGCGTTTCTTCTCCCGCCATCATTGGTTCAACCATCTATGTCGGTTCCACTGACGGGCGGGTCCATTCCCTGAGCTTTGCTATTCCAAATGCCGCGCCTTCTGTAAATTGGGAGTTAAACGTAAATTCCTCCATCGACTCATCTCCGGCACTATCTTCAGATGGGACCATCTACTTTGGAGCAGATAATGGATTCCTCTATGCCGTTGACTCAAACGCGGTGATACAGTGGACCTACCCGGCTGGATCTTCAATAAAATCCTCCCCTGCCGTGGGATGCCGCGGAAGAATTTATTTCGGTTCTGAGAGCGGCAGTGTTTTCGCTCTGAATCCGGATGGCAGCTTGTTATGGAGCTTTCCCACCGGAGGCCCGGTGAGTTCGTCTCCCAGTCTATACGGTACATCAGCCCTGTTCATAGGATCTGAGGATCAAAAACTCTATGCCCTGACCCAGGAAGGAGTTCTTCGCTGGAGTTTCACCGCTGACAATGCCATTCAATCCTCACCGGCCATTGACGGAGAAGGCCGAGTTCTTTTTGGCTCCGACCAGGGAACCCTCTATTCAGTCGACTTCAGCGGGGCATTATTGTGGAGTGACACGACCGGCGGCCCCCTGCACTCCTCGCCCATCCTCGATGAAGATCAAAACATCTATGTAGGCTCCAATGATGGCTCCATCTACGGATATGATCTCAGCGGAAATAGGCTCTTTCAACAGGCCACCGGGGATAAAGTATCAGGCTCAGGAACAGTAACCACTTCCTCTCAAATCCTTTTTGGCTCCAGATCCGCCAGAGTCTACAGGTTTACTACAGACGGTACCCTCCTGGCGCAGACCCCGGTGGATTCCGCCATTGCCTCTTCCCCAAATATAGGAAGTAACTATGGACTTCTGACGGGAGTTTTCGACAAGAAAATTCTATGGCTCCCATCCTCTGATGTCCTCTCAGATCGATCTTCCTGGCCACGGTTTCGCGGGAATGGTCTTCAAAACGGCTATCTGCCCTGTGTTCAGCCCTCCCAGGTCGTAAGTGACTCCCAGCGATTCGGAGCAAGTACCTGGGGGCTAGACCCACTGGGTAACGTCCAATCAAAGGATAACGCGAATTTCTCAGGCCTTCTGCTAGGTTCACCTGCTGACAGGTACTTACTGGAAGCCACTTTGTTTACGAATGGAGATACTACCAATGATGATGACACCATCGGACTTGTGATCGCGGCGGTTGAAGATCCCTCTGGAAATCTGCATACCTTAAGCGCGGTGAGATCTACCATTGGAACCTTTGGTGGAATCCAGGGGGCTATCTGGGCTCTGGTGTCGGTTCAATTGAGTTCCACGGACGCCATTCAAGGCACTACTCTGTGGGTTAACGGCCTGAGTCTGCTCACCGAAATAAATCAAACCGAAGACAATTGGAACGACTTTCCTGCCGGAGTGCGGGTACAGGTGGAGAAAGTTGGAAGTTCAGTCAGGGCGCTGACATCCTCTCTTGATAAAACAGCCCTACAACCACTTAATAGTGATTTTGAGCTTAGCCTTGATCTCAACTCCTCTCCCTATCTACAGCGATTTTTGGCTCCCACTCGTGGTGGCTTTGCAGCGCATTCTCAACCCTTCGCAACCTTCGGAGATATCCGCACGGATGGCGCAAAAACCTGTAAGAACTTTTAGCTCCAAAGAACTCACCAACTGTATCCCCTCTTCCCTAGTCTCTTCTCTCTTCTAACTCACCCTGTGAGTCTCACTTCATGAGTTCGAAAGTCAGGTAGCGGTTTGCTGTGAAATTCCAGGCAACCACGATACCCAACGCTACTGCTTTTGCCAGCAGTGGAAAAAAGCCGAAACTCTCAACGAGGGAGTATAGAATCCATTGATTAACCACCAATCCAAGCAAACCAATTAAGACAAAGATTCCAAACTGACGTAAGTATCCGCGGTATTTGTTACGAAAATTCAAGACTTTGTTCAGGATGAAATTCGTACTCATCCCAAGGGGATAGGAAACAAAATTGGCGTGGAAATACCAGATCCCGAAGTAATCCGTGAGCACCAGGAAGACAGAAAAATCAAGAAACGTGGCGCACCCGCCGCAAAGGAGATACCCAAGAAGATAACGAGCGTTCTGACCCATGGGTCGGGGAGTCGCTGAACCGCCAGTCTCTAGGTCGCCTTCTAATTTCTTACACAAGATTCAATCCTTGATACTGATCTAGAATCAGAGGAATCAATAGAAACAATGGAAGCAATTGAATAAGGCATGATCCCACCATTTGAGCGGGTATCCGTATCATTCGGGACAAGCCTGTCCTGCGATCAGGTAGTGGGATGACTTTTTGGTGCGAAACATCCCATTCCATGGATTCCTCTGTTCCCATTGTTTCCATTGTTTCTTAAGGAATTTCGATTCCTGGCAGGCAAGGCCTGCTTCACAACTTACAGCATCTCGCACAAGCCGGAGACATCCTGTTTTTGATCTGGTTTCGGAAATTTTGATACTCAGCGCTATTCCAAATCTCCGCCATATCCCGCTCGCGTACATTTCCAAAGGGCTCTTGTAGGAAGTGGCAGGATTTTATAGTCCCATCCGGGTATAGATAAGTCGAATGCCAGATGAAATGGCAGGGCCTTCTACTTTCAAATGCTTTGGTATACCAGGTGCGGATTTCGTCATCACGCAGTTGAGGAATCATCTGGAAGGGTAGGGAAAAATCTTCGAATCTCTCAGAGGTGACATCCTCACCAATTTTTTCCATGGGAAAATCATTTCGGTAGGAATAGGCCATGTGAGTTTTGAAGTCCGCTTCAGTACTGTATTCCCGGTAGGATTCAATCTCATCGCTGGTGAGATAATTGAGATGGGTAAATTTTACGGCCCTGATTGGGAAATCTCTGAAGTCAGCCTCGAATTCTTTGAGACGTTTGATGAATCCGGGAGTCATGGGACAGTTCAAATAAATCGCGGTGCCTGGCATCGCCTGATGGAAGTTTTCAAGGTTGGAACGAAGCAGATCATAAGCCCCTTTTTTACCAACTTCCTTGTCATGGTCTTCACGAATGCCAAGTACCGAAAGAGTGATGCTGCCAAGGGAGCCAACTTCGAGTTTTTCCAGCAGTTTCTCATGGATCAAAAGACCATTCGATACCACTGAAGATCGCATACCAAGAGACTTTATCCGGCTTAAAATCAAAGGCAGATCAAGACGGGCAAAGGGTTCCCCGCCTGAGAAATGCCAGTCCGGCCCAAATTGAGCACACTTCTCAACCAGATCATAAATTTCCTCAAGGCTCAGTTCCCCTTTTTTAGAGGTTGTGAGGGCATCCATGGTATGACAGATTTCGCAGCGTAGATTACAACGTAGAGTCACCAGAAAATTGATGATCTTGGGGTAGGAAATAGTCCTGGAGAGCAGCGAGTACTCAAGAGGATAATATCCCAGGATCTTGAGTATCGTGGAGTCGCGAATAAAGTCCCGATGAAAATTGGCCTTTTTTAAATGCTGCCAGTAAGACATTTAAAAGATCTCCGATCTTTTTTACTGAGAAACAATGGGACCAATGGAATCCATGGAATCCATGGAATGGGGGCTTCGCCCTAAAACAGGCTTTTGTCCCCAGCGCGTCATCCCGGACTTGAGCCGGAATCCAGAAATACCCGCCTTAATAGCGGGATCTAACCTATTCTTGAATTCCTATGTTTCTACTGTTTCCATTGATTCTTAAAGGACACGCCTGTGTCCTTATATAATATATACTAAGAACCTGGTCTTCCCTATGCCCGTTCGTCCTATTTTCAACAATCAGCCTTTACCGGATGCCAATGGCCCTCTTGCTGGATTGAAGGTTCTGCTGGTATTTCATTCCTTCAAAAATGACACCGACACTCTGGCATTTATAAAGAATGTCCGTCACCTGGGTGTGGTACCCCCGCTAAATCTTCTCTACCTTTCTGCATGGCTGCGCTTACATGGGATTCAAACCGAGATTCTTGACTGCAGCGCTTTGAACCTTGACTACCACGGAGCCATTGAAGCCGCCCGTACAAAGGATTTTGACCTGCTGTGCTTCACAACAACAAACCTGGATTTTTTATTCGTGATCGAATGGATTCGCGCCTTCTCAAAAGAATTTTCCAAACCCATTCTTGTGGGTGGTCCCGGGGCGGAGAACTACCCCGGTGAAATGGCCTTACATCCTGAAATACAGGTAGTATTCCATGGTGCTGCTGAGGCTTGTGTTGTTCCCTGGCTGGAAGCCTGGACCCAGGGGAAATCATGGTGGGAAGTTCCCGGTACGGCCAGTGTACATGAGGGCGAGCTTCACCTCAATGAACCGGTGGGTCTGCCAAAAGACTTCGTGAGACCTCATCCGGATCGCTCCATTCTGGATATCAAACAGTATTATTCCATTCTCTCCAAGGGCTTTCCCTTCACCGCCGGCATGTCTTCGTTTGGCTGTCCTTACGGTTGTCATTTTTGCCAGATTCGCCTCACGCCTTACTTCATCCGAACAGCCCAAGACCTGGTCTCAGAGTTAGAAATCTGTGAAAAGGAATACGGAATTGAGGAAATGGATTATTTCGACTCCAACTTCACTATTCCTAAAGAGAGGGTTTTTGAATTCGCTCGACTCTATAAGAAGAAGGGCCTGTCAATTCGCTGGTCATGCAGGGTTCGCTCAGACCAGATCAATGAGGAGATGCTTGAATCCATGGCATCCGTGAATTGTGCCTGGATCGGATACGGAATTGAATCGGGAGATGATACCGTCCTCAAAAATATTCAAAAGACTCAAAAGGGCTCTGCCCACATTCGCGAGGTGATCCGCAAAACGAAGAGTGCCGGAATCGGAGTCACGGGATTTTTTGTCCTGGGGCTTCCGGGAGAAACCGAAGAAAGTCTGCGAAATACCCTTGATTTAATCACTCAAGAACCGTTGGACTTCGCCCAGATTTCGCCCTACTGGCCCATTCCCAGGACTCCTATTTATGAGCGTCTTGTTCAAGAAACCGGAGTGGATGTATGGAAACTAGCCATCACTGAAGGAACGCGCCAACAAAATCTTCAGCTTGAAAACACCAAGTTTTCAGTCAAAGATATGCACCAATTCGCATCAAAGGCCTACAAGGAATTCTATTTTCGACCATCACAGGTTTTACAGATGACAAAAAACCTGACAAGCTACGCTCAGTTTCGCAATTTCTTCAACGCAGGGATGGATGTTTTAAAGGGTGTAGTTTTTGGAACTTGAGATCAACTACCTGACTGTGAAAGAATAGATTTATGTTCATGATCCTAAAATCCTTGGTTTTATTCCTTTGTCTTAGTTTGTTCCTTCCGAGTTTAGTTCCCACGGTGGAAGCCGCCCAGCCACCTACAAAAACCTTTAAGAACTCGGTTGGAATTGAATTTGTACTCATTCCCGCGGGGAAATTTATGATGGGATCTCCCCAAACCGATCTCAACCGGGTGGAACATGAAGGTCCCCAGCATGAGGTCACTCTGAGCCGTAGTTTTTATCTCTCTAAATTTGAGATCACGCAGTCACAATGGGCTGCGGTTATGGGAACAGCAACCTGGCAGGCTACAGAAGAATTTCTCCAGGAGGGATCTTATGGGACCGGAGATGACTATCCCGTCTATTATATAAGCTACGGGGATGTTCAAAAGTTTCTCTCCAAACTCAAACAATTGGATCCATCTCTCAAATACCGATTGCCGACCGAAGCGGAATGGGAATACTCCGCACGAGCAGGCACAACTACACGTTATTCCTTCGGAGACAGCTCTAAGATGCTTGGGGATCATGCCTGGTTTCTTGACAATTCTTCGCGGAGTTCACACCCTGTCGGGCAAAAGAAGCCGAATCCCTGGGGTCTTTTTGATATGCATGGCAATGTCTGGGAATGGATCAGTGATCTCGATGCCGAAGGCGTTGATGGATATTTGGCGAAGCCGCAGGTAGATCCAACCGGCTCAGCTCCAGTAGATCAAACCGGCGAAAAGTTGAGTGCAAACCGTAGAAAGCGGGGGGGAAGCTGGTGGAAGGATTCCGCTCACTGCCGCACCGCCGTGAGGGGTGGAGAAGATTTTCAATCCCGCGAAGATGACCTTGGTTTTCGGCTTTTGCTGGAAATCGAGTAGTAATGGATGAAGTTTCTTCTTCTATTGCACTTTTTTCTTCTTCCTGAAGTCCTTTGTGAAAGCCCGCAAAAGATCCGTC
This sequence comes from uncultured bacterium, assembly GCA_964539825.1. Taxonomy (GTDB): domain Bacteria; phylum Muiribacteriota; class UBA6191; order UBA6191; family UBA6191; genus CAZIKF01. The sequence continues at coordinate 55,016 of CAZIKF010000023.1, read as the reverse complement.
TGGAAAATAGCTATGGGGCTAGCCTGGATGAATTCAGTACGGAATTAGCTCGCAACAGACTGGCCTCTCTTCGCAAGGGTCATGGGAATCTCAAGAATTGGCTTCATCGCCGATCCTACCTGAGAAAAAAAGTAGTGTCGGAACTGGGAGCCGACTTCACGAGACCTGTAACCAGACCAGCTCCATTTATATCCCGTACACTCCTGAGGACCGGCTACAAAATCCAAAACCTGGCGTTTCGTACACCGGAGGGTCAAATCCTCACCGGAAACCTTTACAGCCCTTTGACGGATGGAAAAAAGCCAGGAATACTATCGCCTCCTGATCACGCTGATGTCGGACGATTTGATCCCGATCTTCAAATTCGGTGCGCAACGCTTGCGCGCATGGGTGCCCTGGTTTTTACCTGGGATATGCTGGGCTGGGGTGAGTCACTGGGTGAACATGAAAATAACGAAGCCAAAGGAACTCAATTGCGTAATAGTTTGGCAGCTTTGGATTTTCTGCTTTCCCTTGAAGATGTGGATCCGGCGCGAATCGGATTTTGCGCTTCTTCGGGAGGAGCAATACAGGGTTTATTACTCAACGCTGTAGATGAGAGAATCCATGCCACTGCCCTGGTCTCAATGATCTCCAGTCTCTCCATGGGTCATTGTGCGTGTGAAACTCAAGGGTTTCATTACCGTGAGGAGGACTTTTTTACGGATAACAGTGAGCTCAGCGCACTGAGCGCACCGCGACCCCTGCTCTTAATCTCTAACGGGGAAGACTGGACCCGGAAATTTCCTGAATTGGGGGCACAACTCGTAGAGGATGTCTACAAACTATATTCCAGTAGCGCAACCTTTGAGTCGGTACATTTAGCCGGAGAAGGTCATGACTTCGGGGTCACCAAACGACGACTGGTTTATAACTTTTTTCAAAAACATCTGAATCTCAAATCTACAATCGATCAAGGACAGGAAACAGGTGAGGATGTAGAGACGCTAAGAATTCTGCCAAAGCAAACACTCAAGGTTTTTGAAAATCAAGATTTACGATACCAATATTTTGGAGCGGAATCTCACTAATTTTTTAACTTCGAGCCCGAATCTGCTTGTAGAGAAAATAGTTTGGCCCTTCGGAAGGGAACTGTTTTCTTTTAAGTAGGGGATGAACAAGAACTTCATAGGATTTCTCTCCAATTTTAAAAAGATGAGAACGATAGGCTCTATCACTCCCGCGCAAGATCTCCAGATACATTGAGAAAAGGCTCAATACATCTCGTTCCCCTATAATGCCGGGATCAGCCGAAGCTTCTTGGATGAATTCACCAAGGATATTTTCCATAGCAGTTCCCGGATCCTGATGAGGCTTGTGCTCACGAAAAAATACCAGGACCTGCTCCCTCTCCACCCAGTCATGAAAGACTGAAAAGTCTCCATTTTTCAACTCGTGAAGATGATCTCCTACAAAGTCTTGCGGCTCTAGCTGATTGGTTTTTGGGATGGGAAAATAGGTTTTGAGATCATAGAGAAACCCAAACACGTCAAGATCAAGATCAACTGATGCCATAGGCAATCCAGTTTCATAGTAGATCTGATCATATTCGTAGGACTCCAGGATTTTCACAAACTCATTACGAGCGGCGGGTAGAGGATTTTGATCCCATCCCAGGGGATTTTGATAGACAGAGTAGAAGAAGCGAAAGTAGAAATGTTCGTCATCAAGACTACGGGAAATGGCTTCTCGCCCGGGAAAGAAATTACTGATTGCCACAAAGACCAGAAGAAGACTAAAAAGCTGAAACTCCATGGGGCTTTCGTGAATAGTGAGTACTAATAGGAGCAGGAGTGGGAGATAACCTATGTAGGCGGTGTGTCCAACCATGGAAAGATACAGAGTCGTACAGGCAGTGAAAAAACTCACGCATAACAGGTAGCTCAAAGCGCGTGTAGAAGATAAATCAAAGCGAATGATCAGAACACCAGCGAGGAAGAGTCCTGAAATCAAGGTCATCAATGAGAGTGCCAGGGAATGGCTGGCGTCTGTGTCAGCCCATAGGCAAAACACCGTCAGGGAACAGCAAACCAGGAGTACCAGCACAGAGTTGGTCAACAGGGGCAGTGTCGCACCCCGCTGGTGCTTTCTAAGGAGAATCAAAACAACCCAGATCAGAGCCATAACCACAGCAGAGAGGGTGAAAAAACCAAAGGTTCCCAGGATAGGATTGTGAGCCTGTACTACATGGGATAGATAGAATCGCAGCCCCTCAAGTGGGTAAAAAGGAGCGCAAAGAACAATTAGAGAAAGGGCTAGTTTGCATTCCAGCCAGGGTTTTTCTTTTCTTAGAATCCTCCAAAAGAACAGGGTTAAAAAAAAGACGCCAAAATAAAAAACACCCAGGTGCTTGATGATAATCGCAAACCACGCAAAAAACACAAAGCCTGCAAGGTGTAGTTTTCGATTTGTATCCAGGAATCTCAGGTAACAACAAATAGCCGCTAAGGTGAAGATTATGATCGGAGTCTGCGGGTTAAATCCCTTGAGCATTATTTGTGTTACCGGAAAGAAGAGAAGAGTGAAAAAAAACAAAATCACGCGACTCCTGCTCCAATCAAAAAGTAGAGGTAAGAAGCAGAGAGGAAGATAAAAGAAGAAATTCAGCCTCCATGGATCTTCAAGAAAAACACTCTCCATTCCAAAGAGTGAGATCAAGAAAGGAAAGAGAGAGAAACCAAGAGGATAATCGCTGTTAAATCCCAGGGTGATGATGTAAAAAAAGTCATTTCCAATCGATTGGGAAAGAACCAGGTAGTTTATGAAATTTGAAAAGAACTCGGGATATTGAAAATCAGGAGAGGGGCTGGTTACATACCGCCAGATCTGAAACCAGGAAAAAAATAGAAGTAGGCCACAACAGGAATATCCCCAACGCCAATTTTGGTAAATACGCATCTTTGATCTTAGATGACTAATCGCTTTGGACTCCATCTTACCACTACCTGAAATTTCTGCTTTCCTTGACAGTCTGAAAGCACTATCGCCATACTGATAAGCCTGTTTTCATCCGTAAACAGAAGGGAAGTTTCATGCGCTTTGTCTTTTTATGTTTCCTTTCCTCAATCTACTTGTGCCTGTGTCCTCTTATAGCCGAAGAAAGGGCTCACCCTCCCACCTTCACCGACCAATTTGGCATTGATTTCATCCTGGTAACTTCCGGCAAGTATGCAACTCCAGTTGAAAAGGATGCGGGGCTTGAGGAAGACTCCATAGAGGTTGACCAACCGTTCTATCTTTCCAGAACTGAAATCACACAGGATCAATGGGAAAAATTGATGGGAAGCCACACCTGGCAAAATTCAGCAGAGTATCAAGAACATGGCGGGTATGGAGAGGGAGCAAACTTCCCGGTCTATTTCGTCAGTTTCACGGACGCACAGTCCTTTATTGGCCGCCTGAATGAAAAGATGAACAAACCAACCTATCGCCTACCAACCGAAATGGAGTGGGAATACGCTGCCCGTGCAGGTAGCTCGACTCCTTACTCCTTTGGGGCTGACCCGGAAGCACTAGACCGTTTTGGATGGTTTGAAGGGAATGCCGACGATACCCAGGAAGTAGGTAAGAAACAACCAAACGCCTGGGGATTCTTTGATATGCATGGCAATGTGTGGGAATGGGTACTTGATGATAATGAAGACCCCTACATCCTGAATCCAAAGTCCGATGAACCTCCAGAACGAAATAAAAGGGGGGGGAGTTGGCGAAAGGCTGCCGTCAACTGCCAGGTCACCAGTGTCGGAGTTCAGGATGACAATACAAGGGAAGATGATATAGGGTTTCGCTTAGTTCGCATCATTGAGCTGCCAAAATCACAAATCGACACCAAGACTGATAAGCGCTCCGAAACTGAATGAACGGATGCCAAATTCAGCCATTATTATTCACCCTTGTTCTTAGCCTGGTATCCGCTTCCTGCTTTGGACTTGAACTTGAGCCAGACTATTTCTCTTCATTTCCCGTCCCTGAAAAACGGCCTTACCGAAAACTGTTAGAAGTACTTGGGGAGGAAATTGAGCCTGGCAAGATTCAGAAGTTCATCTCCTCACTTGAATCCCCTCTTGAGCTCGATGAGCCTGATAATCAAATAATCCTGAGTGAGAAGCTAAGCTCTCAACTCGGGCTCAAATTTTTCCTCGATCACTATCACAACAATCCTCCCACTGTAAAAATCCTCAGTGAAAGCCTCATCGATGGAGTAATACAGAGGCGGCTTCTCATTAAGGATGATCTTATCGGGTCCTTTGAGGCCAGGCTCCTTCTACCTCCTTCACCTAAGAGAAAGCACCCCGCTATCCTTGGTCTCCATGGGCACGGAGGCAGCACTATGGATTTTTCACAACGATCACTTAGCGTAGAGTTGGCCCGCGAGGGATACTTCCTTCTCAGTCCCCAATTCAGAGCCATGCGTCGAATATACGAGGCAGAGCTCTCCAGAGAACTTGTAAAAAGGGGCTCCCGACTCATGGGTGTGCGTCTTTACGAAGTCTTTCTTGGATTCGAGATTCTACGTTCCCTTCCACTTGTTGATCAGCAGAGAATCGGAATGCTGTCTCATTCGGGAGGTTCTCTCATAGCGAACCTATTCACCAGGGTGTTTCTTGAAGCCGATGGAGTCTCCTCTACAATAAAAGCCCTCGTTTTTGACTACAAAAGTGGATTTCTTGGAGAATGGAATGATTTGTGCTGTGAATCTCTTCCCGCACTCCACACCTGGAAGCAGCTCCTCCAAAAGCCGCAAAGTGCACCCTGCCCCTCCCTGGAAGTTCCCTATGATTTTCAGCAAGAGGCTGAGGATATCCGCACACTTTTCAAAAAACATCTTCAACCACCATCAAAATCCGGAAATTTTCCTCACACTCCCCTTCTAGACCCGGCCTTGACCAGGACCTTAGTCTCACCGACTCCAGGAAGACAGCCTTCAAAGATCCTCAAACTTCTCTTGAACAAAATCAAACTTCACCCTTATCCCATCCGAAGAGATCAGTCCCTACTAAAACTCCAAGATCTAACTCTAACAACAAAACTCCCCGAGTTACTGGATGGAATCAAAGAAAATCTTACCCTGCCAGAATCCAAGATTTCCTTCCTTCTCAATAACTTGACCCATGAATCCTTAGCCCATTCAAAAGACTCATCCTCTACTCTTCAACAACTTGATGAACTTATCCGTGGATTTACAGACTCTAAGGATAGATACGCCTTGACGGCGCCTGCGATTTCAAGAATTTGCCGTAGCTCTGCCAAACTCTGCCTTGAGTGGCTAAATCAATTGAAGGGAGCCTTTGGACATCCATTACAGGCCAATACCATGGAGGGGCTCACCCACCTGGCACGAAATGGATCACTGGCCACCTCTGTGAAGCTAGCCAAAGAAAAGCTAACAACATTTTACGCCTTTTTCCACCTGAAAAATCTTAGAGAAGAAACTCTGAACCCTGTGCCTGTGGAGCTTCTGGAGAAGGAAATTCAAGCCATAAAAAAGAACCCGCATCTGCTAACTTCCTTTGAAAAATGCATCCTCAACCTGCCCGGTTTTGATAACCGAAGCAAACCATGTTCTCTCCACTTGAACCAGCTCTCTTCCAAGGTAGTGGACGAGCCGCATAAGACCCTGCTTATCATACAGAAATTGAAGGAGTTCCAGAGTACAGAGCTCGTGATTTTGCTGTCTAAGAGCTTGCCCGATCGCGTTGACCGTGCCAGGTTTCTCTTTGAAAATTTCATTGAACCTGATTTATCAAAGAATTTCCGCAACCAGCTCTACGTGTACCTCGAGCAAGAATTCAAGAATATTTCCGAGGCTGAAACCGCCGTAGACTACTCCATTGAGATGATTCGTGGTTCCGTCTCTCTTCAGCCCGAGAAGATTCCGTTCTGGGTCAAAACGGGACTTGGGAAGATCAAGGACCTCAGAGAGTCTTATCAAGAAGGCTTTCAAAGGGAAGTTTGGGCAGAGTTTTTGGAATCTGTTACTTTCCTGACCTTTGGGGAGCTTGTAGATTTTGTACAGCGAGTTGAACCAGAACTTCGGATTGGAATTGTTCGCGAAGCTCTGAAAGAGTCTCTGAACTACATCGCTCTGATCACCTACAACTCAATGGCGGTAAAGGAGAGGGAGATAGTGCTGGAGGATATGAGTCCACTTCATACCCAGTTTGAAGGCCATCAACAAGAATTCTCATCGAGACTCACAGAGTTCAAACAAGTCCTGGAGGATTCCCGATCCTACCAGGGACAAGATGACTGGATTGAAGTTTTGGACGAAGACAGCCTGGCAATTGGACGCCCCCTTTTTCAAGCCTGGATTTCAACATTGCACGAATATGTGGATAGCGAGGCTGGAGATAGAGACACGCTGGAAAACTTATGGATTCTAAATCATCTGGCGGGCCGTCTGCACCTGGTGGAATCCAGGCAATGGCTTCAAAAGGCCATTTTTAGGAAATGGAAGGAGATTGAATCTGACGACTCAATTCACTGGGCTACTGCCCTGGGGTTTCTAGAAGTAGGTGAAGTTTCTAAGGCCCAAACCATTTTGAAGAAAATCCATGATAAAGACATCGCCAGGGAAGCTAAGATCCTACTCTTGCTTCAAGATCCTTCAACCTCCCTGAATTCCTACTCTGAAGCCATAAGCCTCTTAACCACAAGTTCTTGGGAACACCAGGAATTCCTCCTTCAGAAGCTATTTGACCATGCTAGCCGAGAGCAATTCTCATCAAATTTCACCGTTTTTTCCAACCTCTTCGAGAATCTGGAAAGCTCAAAAGAAGAGACTGTTTCCACCCGGCTTGATTGGATAGCAACCGCAGTCCGACTGGGTTTCACATCTGAGGCTGTTCCACGTCTGACTTCTGTCTCGCAAAATCTTGTCAACCTTCCCCTTGCTCACCAAATCGCCGTCAGTGAGCCAATCATAACTCTTTGGTTGGACCTGGAAAACGAACCCAAAGCTCAAAGCATTTTTCTGAACCTTCTAGGGATTCAGCCCCAAGATTCCGAGCTTAGGACTATTTTGAGAGAAGAGATCCAACAGATTCAAGAAGACTACCCGACCCTGGTATCTCCAATGATCGTAGATATCCAACTGGAGGACAGGGAGTGAACACCTTGCGGATTTTACCCCTGCTAATCATCCTGAACCTGATTCTCTACCCAGCAGAGGCTGCTACACATCTTAGCTGGAATTTGAAAGCCGGGTATCATGCAATTCCGCAACCCTATGATCACCTGACCAAAATACTCCGCCAGCTACCTCCCGCGCCGAGCACCACTCTTACTGCGCCAAAAGACTTGATTGTCAATTCACTACGCATCTCCTCTCTGCGGAGTTTCCTTGCGAAAACCGCATCGGCTGAAATCTTTTTGGAAGAAGAGAAAAGTGGATTCCTGGTCCGTTCTATCGTAGTTCAGGACCCGCTGGTGGGAGACTTTCTTTGCAAGCTTCTCATACCTAACCATGTTCCCGGGGAACGGTTTCCTTCCTTACTAGCTCTACATGGGCACGGAGGAAATGCTGATAGTTTTGCCCGCCGAGAGCTGGTTGAAGAAATTGTACGACTGGGAGTTGTGGTCGCGATACCTCACTTCCGAGCTATGCGAAACCAATACGAAGCAAACATTGGTCGTAAATTACTGAATCTTGGTTTTCCGCTCATGGGTATTCGCATTTATGAATGCCTTAGAGTTCTTGAGATCACTCGTTCACTTTCCATGGTACAACCTGAAAAGATCGCTGTCATGGGGCATTCAGGAGGCTCTACCATAGCCCAGCTTCTCTCCTATGTGGAGGACGATTTCAGGGCCTGTGTTAGCGACCATGACTCCAGCTTTCATCGAAGCCATGATGAGATTTGCTGTGAAGGGATTCCTCCTCTGAGCCACCTTGCCAATCAAATCCATAGACCATCTAGCTTTCCCTGCCCAATCTTGAAAACCCCTTACAATTATTTGCCTCAAGAGGACCATGTGCTGAAGTTTTTAAGCAGTCATCTGGAACCACCCGGGGAATCCAAGGCATTCAAAGAGCTATTTGAGTCTACCCTACAAGCGCTTAAGGACACCCTGGCTCTTTCGGTTAAAAGCCTACTCAACACCACTGATTCCACACATTCAGAAGTTGAGTCAAGCCTTGAGCATCTCATTGCGCTAGCCCAGGAGTTACCCAGCATTGCCCTGAGGGACGGCATTCTTAAAAGCGCTGCTGATCTGGGCTTTTTTCTTGGCTCAGATATTCCATCGAGAAAGGCTCTGCAGGCTATGAAGCATCCCCGTCGCATTTTAGAGACGCGGCTGAGGCTCTTAAACCGTCTCCATCAATCCTCTCCTGGCAGAAAGGTAGAATTTAGTGAGATTCTTAAACTCTGTGAGTCTTTTAAAAGTCCACTGGATCGAGGTTTACTTCTCTCCAAGACAGCCGCAGTCCTGGCCCAACACTCACAAAAAGATCTCACTCTGCGGGTGTTGGATCTCATCCGCAGGGGCGGCTACCATACAGAACAGACCATTCAATCTTTAGGCTTAGCCCTTGAAGCCTTGTACTATGGCGGAAGAATTAGTGAGTTTCTCTCATTTCTGGATGTTCTAAAACAACCGGAGGATCGCCTCGCTCTCATATTGGAGCTGGCGGAAAGAGAGCCATCCCAAGAGCTAAGCAGCAAGCTTTTCAAGATCGCCCATACCCTTTTGAACCGGCATTTTGAGGATTCAAATCAGACTCTCTTTAAGATATTGCAAATACGGATTCTTCTTCTTTCCAAATCGAATTTGTCAGGAGAGGAGAAGGTCAGGGTGGGAAACCTTCTTGGATCAATTCCATCTAATCGTCTAGATCAAACCAGAGATCTTGCGGTGCTTGTGCTCAATTTGGGAGAACTGAAATGGTTTTTGAATTTACTGGTCAAAATCATACCCCTTGAAAGCAGACTGGAGTTACTGACTGAACTCTTTACGGACAACCAGAAAACTAGCGCTCACACAGCACTAATTCTGAAAACTCTTAAGTCCCATCTTCTAAAAGTAAACCCTCCCCTGGATAGACTCTCCTTTATTCGTGAGATCTTGGAGGAAGCTGGCGATGGAAAAGATCTCCCTATCCTCAGAGAGTGGTTTCAATTAGCGCTAGATTCGATCCGTGGAATTGATGAGAGTTTTGATCGCTATCAAGATGAACTTCTCGGACTTCTAAAAGTCGCGGCAAAATTTGGTGAGATGGATCTTATTTTTGAAACAATGAAACTATTTCCCCCTTCCTATCCTTCCGAGACCATTGTCTCAGAGGTTCTGGAAGCCTCCTTGAAGGCCGGATACGCGCTTCATGGTCTTGAATTTGGACGAAAACTGAGCTCTGACCTCCTTAGCCCCGGAGTCTCAAAACTCCTGCATTCCTTTCAGAAATCCTATGGACCTGAATTGGTTGAATTCAATACGGACAGGAGTAGATTTCTAAATCGTCTATGCCTGAAGCCAGAACCTGACGATGTCCCTGAGTTTTTTGACCCTCCGGTAATACGTCCTATCAGGGCATCTGAAAGATGTCTTGGCATCCTCCTGGCAGCAACCCCTTCGGAGGAAAACCTTGAGCGCCTTCTCACCCTACTGATGAGTAAAGGCCTCCTGGAGCCCGGAAGTACAAATATACTAGCCGATGCGATCCTCCCCCGCATCTTTGACCTTAAAGAAGAGTCTGAAGTAAAGGATAGGTTCCTGCTTAAAGCTGTACGCACCTTTATGGAGGTAAAACTTTCTAAAGAGGCTATGAAAGCAGCCCAGCATATCGTCCAGGAGGATCTTCAACTCCAGGCAAGCCTGGAGCTCTCCGTTGAGCTTTCCTTTGAGGACAGAATCGCAGAGCTCAATAGAATCACCGAACTTTCAAAATCTTTTGATAACCCGGGGGACAGAGCCGAACTATTGCTGCAGATTCTCAGCGCTTCACCGCGGAACATACCGCTAGTTTTGGCTGATGACATCTTGGAGGCAATTAGGCAGATACAGGGAAGTCTTGAAGTGCAGCAGAGATTCACTCTATCCCACCAACTGGTGGACTTTTTTATGGATCGTGAGTGGAAATCAGAGGCACTTCAAAGTATCCAGACAATGCATAGACAATTGCGGTCCGATGGCTTGCCCCAACAGACACTTCTTCCGAGGCTAAAGCACTGCCTGGTATGGAACCATTTCGGCCAAAAGACTAAGAGCACCTCTTGTTTTTCTGAAGTGTTGAGAGCTATTCTGAGGTCATTTCCAAGTCCAAATGCTCTCCTCGCGCTCCGTGATCTTGCTGAAGAGGAGCAAGATGAAGATATTCCCCTGCCCCCTGGGCTATCAAAGGTAACTGGAAGATACCTGGCCCAGACAATTTCAGAAAAGGACCCTCAATTTGAAGAATTTTGTGAGGTACTTGAAGAGATAAGAACCGACGAGCGTCTCGATGCCCTGGAACCACTGCACGAACTTTGCGACTAATTTGCCCTCTTCATCTTGCCCATGCGCTATAGCTGGAAAAAGGGCTCTCTCTGCTTTACTTTTGCTTCTGTCTGTTCCAGTCCCAGCCCTTGAAGTCCGCACAGATTTCTATTCTTCCTTTGAACCTGAGACCATTCACTATGAATACACTCTGGAGCAAATAAAGAAACGCGACCGGAAACTCAAGAGTCCGAATCCTTCTCAAAGCGGGCTCAACGCTTCTACTTTAAAGCAGAAAATCACCCGTGCCCTGAGCTGGGAAGTTTTGAGCAAGGAGCAGACGATCTCTGCAGTTCTGTATGGAGAAGAACTGGTGGAGGGAGGAGTCCGGCAATCCTATTTTTTAGAGGATCCGCTAATTGGTGTTTTTCAGGTACTCGTCCTACGACCCCTCCTGGGGCGTTTCAGGAATGCCGCCATTCTGGCCCTTCATGGCCATGGCGGAAATCCTTATGGTTTTAGTCAACGAAAGCTCGTGCGCCAACTTCTAAAGAAAGGCTTTGTGGTTGGCATTCCCGGGTTTCGTGCCATGGAGGGTTTGCGCCAGAGATTCGACCCTGGCCAAATCAGCACAGAGGGAAAGTTGGTTTTCTACCAGGGACCGCGGATAAGGGAACCCTCGGAGAGATCGATAGCACGAGAGCTAAATGAATTAGGGCAGCCCCTGATGGGACTAAGGGTAAGGGAAGCGGCGCTGAGCTTGAAACTGCTACAATCCATTCTAGAGCTCAATTCCAGTCGAATTGCGCTTCTTGGTCATTCAGGAGGATCTGCGGTGGCAAACCTTCTGCTCAGACTGGAGACCGGTTTAGCCGGTGCTGTCTTGGATTACCAGAGTCCCTACTCTCGCTCCTTTGAAACCTTTTGTTGTGAAGGAATCCCTTCCCTTTCTCCTTTTGCGGCACAAATCCATCAAACTCAAGCTCTACCCTTTCCTGTATTAAAGGTACCCTATAACTTTCCAGATAAGAGACTGGTACTATCGTTCCTTCAAAATCAGCTCCCAGGGGAAACCGCCGGTCAAAGTACCCCTTCCCACATTAAAATAATCCGGCAGAAAATTGCTTCCTGGAATCCCCAGAACTACAAATCCAGGCGGTCTTTAGAAAACTTTTTGAGCCAGGTGCGGGCACTGCCCTACGCTGCTTTACGCGATTCCGCATATAGTGATCTTCTCAATCGATCGCCTGTGAAAGGAAATAGCGAATATTCAATGATGCTAGCTATGCTGCACGATCTTCCGAAGAAGAAAAATCAGGCTCTTCTTAAAATTTGTCTACGCCAATCTTTAGCCGCCGAAAAGGAAGTCTGCTCCCGGTCAAGCAAAGAGCTTGCTTTGGACCTGTCGAGGATTCAATCCACACGCTGGCGTCAGGAAGTTGGTGTTCGTAGTGCCCTGACCCTGATTTCTAATGATCTAACCAGTCATGGTCTCAAAATTCTCACATCTCTAAAGCCCTGGGATTACGACTCCCTGACTCCAAAAACAACCCAAGATCTGCGACAGATCTTCTCCCTGCTTCTCCTTTATCATTCCCTTGATCAGGCCAGAGTGATTGAGGAATTTTTACCTCCTTTTGAACTTGCGAAAACCTGGCTGCCCATCGCCCTGGGAAGTGCCGGATCTAAATATGCTGAAGATGCCTTTCAAGAGATAACCAGGATTCTTAAAAGTCAGGAAATACATTCCTCACTTCGCAAAGCTTTCCAATGCCAATTAAGCCGGAAGTCTATTGAGAAGCCGCCAGAACCTTGTTCCAGCCTGAGTCAGGAACTGAAAAGGGACTCCAGCCTAAATATTGAGCAGGCTTTGATCATCGCAAGCACCCTTTCTATCCAAGATCTTTCTCTCGAAGTTCAGTCTTTACTCAATGGCCTGGCAAATCCCTATGACCGGGTCGAATTTCTTCTCCTTATGGCATTGGAGAACCTCCCTCCGGGTCCGCAAAAAGACCATTGTTTGAGTCATTTACCTACGGCACTCAAAGAGCTAAGTCCACCCTCGCACAGGCTAAACTATTTACAGCTCCTTATAAATTTACTCCCTGTATCTCAACGAGATCTCTGGTTCAAACTTGCCTTATCCAGCCTGGAGGAAATTACGGATCAGGATCTTCAATCCTCTCGTGCTGAACCAATCCTAAATCTCGCTCTTGAAGGCACTAATTTCTCACAAGCGCTAAAACTCTCAGAATTTCTTAAGTCTCCGCCTGAAAGGGATCTTCAAAAGCAGATAATTCAAAGGAAAATTCACAGTAAAAGCCTCGGAAATCCAGCCAAAGAGGTCATTGAGAAAAGCTTTACCGCTCTTAAGAACTCGAACGATTCCCCATTGAACCTTCAACAGTACCTGGACCTTGAAAAAAGGGCATCCAAGGCTGGTCTAAAGACAATTCGATTAACCATTCTCAAGAACCTGTTCAAACGCTGGAAAGAGACTGGAGGTGGAAACAGAGTTTCCGAGGCCCTTAACATTGACTTTGCTGAGCGCCTGCTTGATATCAACCTTCGAGATCATGCCAATGAAGTCGCAAAAGACCTGAGTGTTGAAGGTTATCTAAAAGTCCAGGTTCTGGGCCTGTCCCAGGTCCATCCTTCCCAAAGAAGAAAGAGAATCGGCGGACTCTTAGATGCGCTAAGCAGGTTAGATCCTTCCATCTTCATTTTAGAGATGCTCGAAGAAATCCTCAGGCGCATAGAATCCACTGACTTCGGCCCTATGAGAGCCCGGATCTCAACCCAGGCATTCAAATCCATTCCTAAGGTCAGGGAGGAGGAGTTCCTGGAGAGACTGCTCCCATTCGCTTTAGAAATTGCTGCGAAGGGAGCAGTATATGAACTGGGATTAACCTTGGAGAAAATAGAAGGGTTTTTGAAAAGGCATCCAGATCAGCGAACCGAAATCCTGACCAAAACCATCGCACAACTACGCTCTGAAGTGGAAATTAAGTCTGGAATTCCCCTGAAGGAAGGATGGAAGTGATCGCCTGGCGAGTTCCCCTTTGCTGTCTATTTCTCATTCCTGGTCTTCTTTCGCAGCTTTCTGCTGAAGCCGTGAGGATCCAAACAAACTACTACACTACTTATAATCCCCACGACCGGCCCTATGACAGTTTCCTGGAAGCTATCCCTGGAGCCAATGACTTGAAGAGTCTGAAACAGGCTCAGGAGCTTTTGAGAACGACTGCTAAGATTCTTCCCTCGGTTAGCCAGGGGAGCCAGGTTTCAGAAACTTCACTGAAAGGAAGAATCACGAGCGCTCTCAAACTCGACTGGTTTCTGGAACGCATCCAAGAAAGTCCGGTGAGTGTGGAATTGATAGGCGAGACTCTACTGGATGAATATGTTCAGCAGGATTACAAAATAACCCATAAGCTGCTTGGCTCTTTTCCTGTGATGCTCCTCCTTCCGGAGCGTACTTCTGGAAAAAGCCCGGCCATCCTTGGTCTTCATGGTCATGGTGGAAGTATGGAGGACTTCCGTGACATTCTCATGGGGGCAGAATTAGCCCGTGCGGGCTATGTTGTATTGATTCCCAGGTTTCGGGCCATGTATAACCTCTATGAACGTGAAATCGCACGTGATTTGATCAGTAGAGGTCATTATCTCATGTCATTACGCGTGCTGGAGATGATAATAGTCACGGGTGCTCTCGAAGCCCACCCCCAGGTTGACTCGCAAAAAATTGGTATTTTAGCCCATTCTGGCGGCTCTTCAGTTGCTCATCTCCTGGCACGGATTCACCCGGTTTACTCTGCCTGCGTGAGTGATTATGACAGCAGTTATCACTTCCCCTGGGAGGAGATTTGTTGTGAAACGGTTCCAGCCCTTGCCCGGCTTAGCCGCGAAATTAATAATCGTTTTAGATTTCCCTTTCCCGCGCTAAAGGTCCCATACCACTTCTCACCCTCACAGGGCAGTATTCTACAGTTTTTTAGAACTCATCTTGGTCCGGGCAGTCCCATCAAATCCCATCAAAATCGGGAATTGATCAACCATGATCTGGTATTCAAATTCATTCAGGCATCGAGACTCTCAGCAAAGAAAGAGAGTACGAGGCAGATGCTTTCTGTGGTGAAGAGTGCGCTGGATCAGGTTCACAAACAAAGGTTTGATTCAAAGGTCGATCAAAGTCTCTCTTCTCTTGTTTCTACTTTACTACACCTGAAGCAACCCCTTCTTGCCTTGAGTACTGCAAAATTGATGCGGCTTCCAGAGGTCCGGCTGATGGAAATTACATCTCTTCTATCGAGACTCAAACCGAAGTCCGACAGGTCCATCATCGAGGATGGTTTCTCCTTTATTGAAGTTGAACTCAGCAGGTTTGATTCCAAGATTAACTCAAACCGCATCGCAGCGAAGATCTGTTCGAGACTCTCCAAGAATGGAAAGCATGGACTGGCTTTAAGCCTGTTTAAAACTCTCTCCCTTAGTGTGCCTGAGATGAGTCGGCCATCAGAGCTCAGGGATAATCTAGAAGTGCTAATGGAACATTTGATACTGTCGACTGAACCTCATGAGGAAATCCTCTCCCACCTGGAGAGCTTTCCGATTGATTTTCAGATCTCAGTCCTCTCCCGAACCGGTGAAAAGACACTCAGCGCCAGACTAAGACAGAGCCTGAGGAGAAAACTTGCAGAACCACTATCTAGAAAAAATCTTCAGCCCTTCTATCAAGCTCTTATCCCTATGCTGCTATCCCGAGTGTTTCCTGAGTATGGCGACAGCGATGTCGAAATAGACCAGCGAATCCTGCGGAAAATAAGGAATTTGAAGGTTTCTGAGGCCTTTGAACTCACGTCCGAGTTCCTAAACAAAGAGGACTGGCGCGGTGTTGAAATCACTTTAAGTAAACTAGAAATGGTAGAAGATAAAATAGAAATTCTATTGGAAATGATCTCTCGTGCCTCGCAAAAAAAAGCACCCAGGGATCTGTTAGAATTATTGGAACCACTTCTTGCAAGGGTTGAAAATCCCGCAACTCGCGCTGGACACCGGGAGGAGATTCTAAACTTCCTGATAGAGCACTCTCACCGAATCCTTGCTTCAAAAGTCATCTCTCTGGCTCTGAAGGATATTGAGAATATCGAAGCTCCCTTTGATCGCTACGCTCACGTCGAAAACCTGGGAGAGTTAGCGTTACAGTTAGGGGATAAGAAAGCCTTGAAGATCCTGCTGAGGCTCACTCCGCCTGAATATGATCAGTCAAAGCTAAAAAATGCTCTCAAATTCAAGAACTTGCCTCGAAACAGCCAATCCAGGACTGAAGGTGAGACGCTCTCTTTGTTAAATTCGGTTCAAAGGGCTTTGATGCAAATCGCCAATGAACCCCTGGACAAACTCCTTGCCCTTCATAGCGGGCTAACTAAAACTCTGACACAGGTCATGCAGGCGCCCGGGGACAACTCCCAGGTTGAGCTTATGGTCGATCTGGCGAAGAGCTATGCCGACAGGGGTTTTTATTCAGAAGCTCTAGAATACTTGAATCAGTGCCGTAGGAAAATCCTCCTATATGAAGAAGATAAACATGAAGTATTCCTGGAGTTGGCAGGTATATATGGGACTCTGCAGCATGAATACGGGATTCATGACTCCCTCCAGGCTTACCTTGATGGGCTGACTGAAAGCCCGCCATCGACGAAATGGATTGAACCATTTCTGAGGATGTTGGAAAACATAAATGTTACCTCTCATCTACCCGCAGGATTTCTTCAGGCACTCCTTCGTTGGCTCGTAAAACAGACTCACTTTGAACAAAGTAACCTGTCAATCATCTGCAAGAGTATGGAAGACAGGCCCATACCCAGAAATGTTCTAAAGGAATTCAACTCGCTTTGTTCTCCTTGATTGGTAAAGAAGTAATGGACCCATTTGAGTCTCAACCTCCTTCCTGGAGCGGTTAATAGAGCGTTTCGTCATGTACGCGCGTTACCGCTTTGCGTGCCTTCTTCATTAACAGAACACCCTCTTTTGTATCCATATATGCCCGAAACGCGCCTCTCTTGTACAAATCTGTCTCGCGGTACATTTGTGTATCCCACCAGAGATAGAATCGTTTGAGGGACTTGGTTCTGCTCTCCAGGGAAGAATCTCCCTCAAGCTCTTTTTCAAGTCTTTCTAGACTACCTTCAAATTGCTTCGCGTTTTCCTGATCAAGCTGCTTGTAGGAATCCTCCAGGGAATCCAAAGTCGCTCGAAATTGCTTCCCCTCTGCACCAAGAAAATACTTTCCAATCGGAATGGAACCTGGGGGTTCATTATGGGTATATACCCTGTGTAAATAGAGCATGGATAACCGGTCGTTCACTTTTTCAAACAACCAACGCTTTTGATAAGCATCCTTAGCACTTTCCAATCGTCTCTCAAATTCCTCCCGAAGATCAGAAAACGCCGCGAGGTTCTCATTGGTAGCGAAATCCAGATGGGTAAAGTCATAGGGCTCATAGGCACTGCCTTGATCTGCTGTGATCTGCGGGGGTGAAAACGATTTTCCACCCTCACCTGAAGACTCACCCGCGAAGAGCTTCTTTCCAGCGGAAGTCTGCCGCTTACCCTTCTTGTGAGAACTATGCGAGGCCGCCTTTTGGTCCGGTAGCTTTCGCCTGAGAGCCTGGTGGGATAATCTATCGGAGATGGTATAGCGGTCCCCCAGGTCATCCAATCGAAATTCCAGCTCTGATAATACGTCTCGTGCTCTTTGCAGATCCTTTTCCATCAAGTATAAATTGGCCAGACGCAGTGCGATCTTAGCCTGGTAACCTTGTGTCAGCAAGCCTTCATAATGGGTCTTAAGGGAGCCGAAATAAGGCTCCTTGTTAGTGCCTGAAAGAAGAAGCATATTGTAGATTCTATAGTCTTGGTAAGGGAGTTTCTCAAGGGGCAGCTTGCCGTAGCTGCGCTTGTATTCCATTGAGCGTTTCTGAATCCAGGCTGCTGTTTTCTGATGGCGAAGTTCTTTAGGGAGCATCTCGAACTGTTCCTGAACATAATCAGGCTGTTTGAGAAGCTGAAAGAGGGAAATGAGACCAAGCCTGGATTCAACCTCAGCACCCCCTTTTTGCACCAGTCGATAATACTTCACCAGCGCGCTCTTGAACTCATGCTGCTTTGTATAATACTCCGCCAGATGTAACTCATAGCGGCTTGGAAATTCTCTTCGAATCCTGGCTAATAACCTTCCGCACGGATTGGTTCCGCGGCCCTCCTTGAGCTTCATGGATTTGGCACAACTAATCACGGCCCCGCGAATATCCTTGAGCTGGTACTGGGCTTTTCCTAAGAGGTTATAGGCTGGGATGGATTCAAAGGATTTGGGAGTCTTTTTATAGAATTCCACTATTTCTTTAGACTTACCTTCTGCAGCCAGGGACTGAAGCTTTTTGATAGTCGCGGGCTCCTGTACCGGGTACAGGGAACTTACAAGTATGAAAAACCAAAAAAAACGCGATGTCATTTTCCACTCCTCATTCAACTCAAATTTCGACTCACAAAACTCATTTTGGAGAGGTCCTCTTTGTATGGGGAGGACCCTGTACGCTTCACGATGCCAAAGCCCAATTTATAACGATAGTTCCCACTGATTGGGTCTGGTACCCGGGCGACCAGACTATTTGCCATTTCCTCAGGATGTAAACAATACATGAATGTGGTGCCCGGTCTTGGTACCGGCTGCACCAGGGCAATAGCGCGTACCTTGGATTGAATAAAGCGAATTCTTCCAGCCTTCAATAAATTCTTGAATTCATGAGCTTCCAAATTGGCCTCAAGTCCAGAGGAATCCTGGACCGGTACCCTGTGATTCGTGACTTCAACTTCATCTCCAGACTCAATTCCCAATCTTGCCCCATCTTCAGGATGAATCTCCAGAAAATTATCTGGCCATCGCTTGGAAATAAACGGTCTTCGCAGCAGGTCATCAAATCCGCTTTGCCAAATCTCATTTATCCTTCCATTAATTACCCACAACTCCCCATCCCTTGGCCGGATATGAGTATAAAAATCCTCAAAAGCACTCCAGGGACTCTTTAGAAAGTTTGCCCGGCCGTGGGGCGTTGAAAAAGCGCTCATGGAACCCGTTTTCTTGCTTTTTTGGACAAAGAAAAGATCCTTTTGAAGCTCTGAATCATGGAGCCGGGCGGTGCCTATCAGTCGACCATTTTCCAGACGAACCGGTGCTTGAATTCCCTCAGTCCCCATCCGTCGGAGCAGTTCATGCCCCGTAACCTGCCGGTCTCGAGCCTCTAACAACAGGGCCTCATAACTCAATACCGTCTTCCGACTCGCCAGGGCGGCTTCTTCGAATACGGCGTTTGAATCCTTCCATTCAAATCCCTCAGCTCCAAGGGCACGGGCGATACGCGCCGCGATTTCCCAGTCCGCAAGCGCTTCCCCGGGAGGATCCATAAATTTTGAATAGAGCCGGATGCGCCGCTCTGAGTTGGCCCTTGTAAAATCGCATTCACCCCAGGTTGCGGCTGGCAAAATCATATCCGCGATCTGACCAAGTTTCCTGGTTTGGTAAATATTCTGCTCTACAAGAAAGAGACCTCCTGAATCCATTCGCTTTCGAAAAACTTCGATCAAGTGTTCTAATTCTATCCTTTCCGGCTGATGCGGGTTAGTGCTGGTGAACTCTTTCATCTTCATAAGAAGATCCGAACTTGCTCCCATCGCATTTACCCAGGTAGTACCCACCACCCACGCGAAGCGAACCTTTCCCCGCTCAACCCATTCATCCAGGTTCATATGTTTTCGGTGTGGTGTTGGTGCCTCAACCGGGGACTTACGGTGTGGAAAATAAGGTATCGACATTCCTCCGCGTTGATGACCACCTAACCTGGAGATCATTCTGCCAGGTCTGTTTCCAGCTCCGCAGAGAAGTGCCAGCGACACCAGGGAAGCAGTCCCCAGGTAATTGTTTGACCAATACAGCCCTTTTTCAAATACGAATGAGGTCTTGGGTCTAATTCCGTTTTTTCCTGGCTTAGCCAGCATCTGAGCTGCTTCAACAATTTGAGATTTCGAAAGCCCGGTTTCCTTGCTTACGTAGTCAAGTTTTGACTCAGGAGCCTGGAGAATCCAGTCGCGAAACTCCTTGAAGTCTTCACACAGGAAAGTATCGAAATTCTTCTCCCAACGAGCCCTGCCACGCTTCCGGAATTTGCGAAAACCATGATCTACCTTGCGTGAAGTGAACTCCTCTATCCATTCTCTGTCTTCCCATCCACGCTCCAGGATAATCCTGCTCAGTCCAAGGTGAAGAAGGGCATCAGTACCGGGAAGAATAGGTAAATGAAGACCTCCTTCCTGAATCCCAAACTGTACCCCCATGGTTCTTCTCGGGTTTACAAAAATCAGCCGGTTTCCACGCTCCCGAACTCCCCTGAGAATCCATTCATTAAAGAGAACCGTTTTAGTCTCAAAAGGATCGGAACCTGAAATAAAAAGTCGTTCGGCAAGAAAATAATCCTCATAACAGGCGCTAAATGGCTCCACCCCGGCGTCCTTCAGACCAGGCGTGGCTGGATATCTACCAGGATTATCATGATCCGCGTAAGCCGGTGACTGAATGACTTGCCAGGCTAGCTTGGAAAGGGCGTAAGTGTTTTCAAAATATTGATAGGAATAGCGTTTTTGAGCCCAGGAGGTCGAACCGAATTTTTCAAGAGCGTACTGCGTCAGGTTCGCGAACAAAGCTATGGCGTCATCCCAGCTAATCTGAACCAGCTTTCCCTTAATACGGACCATGGGATACTTCAGCCGGTCTTTTGTCGGCTTCTTTGGATGGTAGAGTTTCTGGGCCAACCCGCCACCTCTAATTGAGTGATCGCCATGCAGGTTTACTACCCTGGCGTCCGGGTCAGGAAGGACAACTACATGGTGTTCCTTACCCTGAACAAAAACCTTTGAATGCATCAATTCGGAAATCCACTTTCCAGACAAGCTCTTCACGGGATATTTTGCCCGAATGGCGTTTTGCGAGGTCTGCGAACCTCCCTCCACACCAACCGGCCATCGAAAAACTTTATAACCGCAGCCGATGGAACAGTAATCACATACGGTAGTAAATTCCTGCGCATCAGCCGGAGGCAAAGACACAGATTTAGGCGGGATTGGTTTCTCTTCCATATAGCAATTCTCGAAAACCTGTGGCCAGTACCACATCTTCTTTGAGTTTGAGTTCAACCTGGGGTAAAGGAGATGTAGCATGGCCGCTTACCACCATGCCGAATCTCTTTAAATCAAAAGTGGTCAGATGAAAGGGACAGGGACCCAACGCACCCTGGGACGGTACGAAGCGGCCCTTCAAAAGTCCTCCCATATGGGTACACACCGTGTGGAAAGCGACCATATCTTCAGATGGCCCTAAACCAAATCCCGCTCTTTCACCAAGCCTTACCAGAATATGACTCAATCCACTGTCATGAGGGTACTCAAAATATACTGGAGAATTCACTTCTAGCCTTGAGTACCGAAAAATCTCCTGCTCTACATGAGAAGAACGAAGGAAACTTTTCTGCGCGCTAACCCCGGGAAGCAAACAAGTCTCGGTAATGACCACGGCACCAAGAAATAAAAACTCACGACGATTGAGACAGGGCCGGGAAGGATTACCCGTCATTAAATCCCCAACTTTATAAAAGGTTCCTTGTCAGGATCAAAACGCAAAAACTTATACTCATCATTGGTTTTAACCGGGGGTGGGACACTACCGTCAAGGAAGCCATAGCAGGGATTCATGGCACCCTTCGTACAAGACTGGAGTTGCTGCGGTAAGAGGTTTCTCCAGGCAATGGAGTTTGCGGGGTGGGATGTCCAGTTTTGAAGAAGTGCCAACCTACTTAAAAGCTGCCGTCCATCTGGATTTTGGGATGTGTAATATAAGAATCCACCGGAGATAATACGATTCTTCTCAAAAGGAAGATAACGAGTATCGATCAGGTTCTTGAAGCCATTTT
This sequence comes from uncultured bacterium, assembly GCA_964539825.1. Lineage (GTDB taxonomy): Bacteria > Muiribacteriota > UBA6191 > UBA6191 > UBA6191 > CAZIKF01. The sequence continues at coordinate 33,546 of CAZIKF010000023.1, read as the reverse complement.
CATTACAACTCTCTACCCCTGAGCACCCTCCCTGGATCGCGGCACCTTTGGTACTAAAGAAGCCATTTTCAGCGCCGAAATTCCTGGTCGCAATGCGCTCATAGTCGGTTGCCAAACCAGCTTTCAACTTCACAAGGCGTTGATCCATATCCATACCAATGGTGGGCTCCCTGGTCATAAAGAGAATCCAGTTATACTCATGCCTTTCCGCGTCGCTGCCAACGATAGTGACATCGAGGTCGTCAAAGAAGGCCTTGTTGCGATTCTCGAATTCGCCAATGGTGATTCTTGGAGTGGATACAAAAAAGGTCTTACCTCCGACATTGAGTGCCCTATCGAGAGGGGCCGAAGCAAGAATCTGCTCAAAGCGGTCATCAGCGCCGGGAATCTCAGCGATTCCCAGTCCCTGGTAGAGGGCCACAAGTTCCTGGTGGAAAGTGCGGTACTTGTCACACCACGGCTTAATGCGGTCATCGTCACAATTCACCGTTTCATCATTACTTTCAATCTTCATTGGATCTAATTCCACATGATCTTCATCATCCAGTTGATAGGCCCCCTGGGCTCCGAGCTGAAACATCACACCTGGTGTGAGTTTCTCATTTACCTCGCCCTGGGCAAGAGCCTTTTCACCATAGCGGGAATCACCATCCACTCGATTGGAATTTACATTGAGGCCTCCGCTGCCCACCTGGTTGAGATACTCTTGTTCAGCACCAATACTGGGGAAATGCAAAGCCCAATTTAAACGTTTCGGGTTAGCGTCCTCTGGACCAATGGCCAGATATTGCCCCCCATGGAGCCCTCCCCAGGAACTGAGCTTGGAACCATATCTGGCTTCGTCTTCCCTGGCCTGCAATGGATCTTCATACTGAACTCCTGCTGCCCTCGAATCCAGACCGTTCACTGGAAAAAACTCCGGGGGGTCCTCACCAGGATTTGTTCTAGTCGCGGGAAAGGTATTCCCCAGGGTTGCCAGCAGCTTGGCGCTGGCGGTACTTCCGGCGGACTGTCGATGTACGTCCTGGAAATATGGTCTATATACTGTGGCGCGGTTGTGAGCGAGATTGGTACCATTTTTAGGAATGGCGATTTTCCCTTCGGGCATAGCAGCGATGTAGCGCCCCTTCACCCACTTGAAATCTCCGGATTCCGGGCTGCTGAGCTTAGCGAGGTCCGCAGCTTCCAGGCGAAGGTACGGTGCTATTCCGTCTTTAATCTGGCTCCTGCTGTTTTCATCATCTTCATGAACTCTGGAGACCAGGGAAGACAAACGGCCGTTGGATGGAAGAATTAGGAAGTAGCAATAACCATCTGACTGGGAATATTCGTAACCACCCCCATCATCTACATAGAGGGTATGATCCTCACTCCCTCCTCTTTCAAATTTACTGACCGGATGCTCAAAAGCTGTATCACACTGAATTTGGTCAGTTTTAAAAACCATACCGTTGGTCAGCTTAATTGAATAATACCCATGGCCCTTTTCCCCTTGCGTACCAAAAACATCTTCCCTGGTCAGCGGACGACGTTGAAAGCCTTCGCGGGTGGTATAAGTTTGAAATTTAGGATCGGGATTATCCACCATGGAGTCGAGGTACTCTTCAAGAGGTCGATCCGTATAAACCCTGTCATTTCCTCCCGAGCCATCAACCGTACTCTGATCTTCCTGGGCAAAGGTATCCTGAACCTCTGCTGCCAGAGTCGCCTTCTGATCCACTACCATCAAATTATGAGGAGGCGTGGGGCTATGATGTTCCTGGGTTTTTGCGGAAAATGGAGTGTGCCACATCTCTTTGACATAATCACAGGTTTCACCGAGACTGAGTACCACAAGGAAAATTCCCAGGGTTCTAATTTGAATTGTGAGATTCATTATCATTCTCCTTGGTTTGTGATCCTTAACTAGTTGGTCCTTTTCCCCTGGGATGCCCTGTCTTGTATGGATAGGGCCCCCACTGGACTCATGGAAAGCGGGATACGAAGAATTCTGCGGTTCCCGGCGATATCTACAGCGGTAACTTCAACCATGTAATCCACAGCTTTGCGAAAGGAATGAAACACGGTGAAGTTATACACCGGATATCCATTCACCAACCGTGTTTCAGCAGGCTGGTCCTCTATCTTGAAATCATCTGGAGCAGGCTGGCCCCTCCATTCAGATTTGCGTACATAGAGCTCATCTTCTGAGGAGTCTTCAATAGCGGGTATAGTGCTTTCATCAAAAGAACTTAACTCTTTGATTCGTACCACAACATCCTGAAGGGGATAGTATTTTTGGGTTCCCTCAGGAGCATCTTCGTGCTTGGCAAGATCATAGCCTCCATCCTTATCTTTGAGCCAATAGGGGGAGTTGTCTTCCACAAAGATCTGAAAACGGTAGCGGGTCCTCGCCTTTCCATTCATTCGTTCACTGAGCAAAAAGAAGGAATCACCGTTTTTATCAGCTACATCCGCAGCGCTCGCAGACCAGATTTCATCGTTATTCAGAAAATCTCCATAGCAGCGTCCAGAGCCAGAGCACTGGCCGCTAGATGGATCAATGGAATCCATTGCGGTTTCCCAGGGGATACGATTCATGAGCTTGTCATACCCTCCTCCCGGTGGATAGGGAATGCCGGATGACGAGCCATTTTTAAATCCGCTGCTTCTTCCCGCGAGTATATTATTAGGAAGCCCAACCACCTCGCCTACAGCTCCATCATACTTGAACACCTTCATCCAGAGGTTTGGACGAAAGTGATCCTCGACAAGATGGTAGCCGCTGCCGAAATGGTCGGTTTCAAGCCACCCTTCGGTTTTGTAAAAATTGGTGATGTTGTTCAGATTCATGGACATCGCAACGGGGACTAAAAGGGACAAAAAACAGATCCACATCCGTAAATTCAAGTTCATATTCTCCTCCGGACCACTGAATTTCGTTGAAACTCATTCCTTGTAAATACATCCCCATGTTAATTTTAGCTTAAGAATACGAAGCCTTCCTGCCAAAAAAAAATGGGTTCTGTATAAAATATTCGAGTTGTTTCGGTGTACCTTTGTAGATTATCCCATAATTGTAAAACAAAAAGGATTGATTGGTTTGAATCGACTATGAAAGAATGGTTGGAGTTTTAAACCTTAATTCACGGTTAAGAAATGCGCAATTTTCACATTTTTCATTTTGTATTCGTTTCTCTCTTCTTCTTAAGCTTCGTTGGATGCGTGAGCCAAAAGCCTTCTCAAGTCCAAAAGGCTTCCGCGAAAACCACACCTACAAAGCAAGAAACAACCGCAATCCCTGATGAGAGCCAGGCGCAGTCGCAGAACAAAGCGCTCCAGCTCTTTTTGCAAAGCAACAAAGTATTTGAAACCGATCCGTCTCAGGCTCTAGGGCTGATTGAGAAAGCATTAGAAATCGAACCCGGGTTTGAAGAGGCACTTAAGGACAAGGAGATCTTGACTCCGATAGTAGAAGCAATTCGGGCTCAAACGCTATTTGACGAAGCCCGCCAACTGGTGGGTAAGGATACAAACGGTGCGTTGGAACTCTTAAAAAAAGCTGCCGTTCTGGATCCTCAGCACGACGATATCAAGATTCTCATCAATAGAATAGAGAATCCGGGAACCATTCAACCCAATAAAGATGAGGGTAGTCCTGAAGCACTGGATTCAGAGCCGGAAGAGACTGCTGAAACTGCCTCTGAGTGAGTCAAGTCTGCGAAGAAGCTCTATTCCTGCTAAATTTTAGGCTTCTTTAAAAATTTCTGCTAAGAACCGCCGCAGACCTCCCAGTTCTTAGGAGCAACTTGCCCAAGGTCAAACTCTTTTCCAAAGAAAGTCTTCCAAGACTTGAGGATCTTTACTCTTTCTTTTGGGAATCCCGTTTCCATCAGGAACTTCTTACATAGCTCAAGGGGGAATGGGGGATCCAGGGCAGTATAGTCGGAATAGACCCTATCCATCTTCACTATCCCCGCAAACTTTTCTAAGTATTCAGTCACATAATCATGAGTTGAACGATGTCTGAGCACACGGATGATCTGAAAGCCAGAATTGATATCTTCGGAAGAAAGTCTGGTTTCATCCGCCTCATAATGATCTGATGTGATCATCGTATCCTGGCGGTTTAACACATAGGTAATGGGATAAATAGAGTGAAAAGCAAAGACATATACTTTACCCAGGGCCTCATAAAGATCATAAACCTCCTGATCACCAGTAACCGCGTAAACCTGCCAGGCAGCCTTCATGACAAAGGGAAATAAATCTCCCGGACTCTCTTTGGTATTCTTCAACCTGCTCAGCCACTGCTTAAGATTGGAGCGCAATTCTTGCAGAGCATTATCATCCACGGCCAATTCCACGATATCTTCCTCTTCAAGACCAATTTTTTCCTGCTGAGCAAACCAATTGAATACAGCCTGGGCTTGCAAACGGTATCCCAGGTCATTGGCATGGACCAGGTCAAAACTTAAAAATCTCCTCGAAATAAATCCTCCCGGATCTGAAAATCCGGCATCCAAAAGAATTTTCGCCAGGGGAATAAAGTTTGAGGCTCCCTCAAAATAAGAATTCATAAAGGTCTTTTCCCCAAGAAAATAATCCACAAAATACAGATCCAGCCTCTTTTGTGTAGCTAGAAATTGGAGCTCATCATTGTAGCCCGCAGTAGCAGATTCAGCGTTGGCATCTCTGTTCCACCCATACCATAGAATCATTGCCAATTTGAGAAGTCGAAACTCCACATACTGTCCAAAAACCCTGATTTTATAACTATCGTGTCGTTTCCAGGAGTCGTTGATTCCGGTCCTCATGACCACCTTAGCCTTGTCTGGTAGTAAACGCAGGACTTCTAGATGCTCCTTTCCGGTTGTTCCCGGATATCCAAGATTCTGAACTTTGAAGACACTTCCCGCGCGTTTGAGAAGGTTTTGAAATTGAGCGGGGAGGGAAAAAAGTTTTTCATCGGATGCTCCACCACCGAAAATAGTGGAATCCCCAACAAAAAAAATCGTCTGGGAAGGGTCAGAGCCCCTGATTCTTGATTTAGACATTTCAAAGAATTCTGCGTAAGAACCATAGGGATTCAGCCTTCTTGCTAACAGTTGCAAGCCCCCTTCTACGAGAAGCAGACCAACCAGGACAACAATAATTATTTTTTTCATCACTCACTTCCCCTCTTCCTATGCACCCCGACTCTATCCACCAGGATTTCCAGATCCTTGCGCGCCTCTACATGCTGGGGATTTAGACTTAATACCTCTTGGAGCAGCCTTTTTGAGCGCTCTGGATCCTTATTGAAAAAACGATTGCTAAGAATAAATAACTGATGTGCACGTTCACTTTTCGAAAGCGTTGCACCCAGGTTTTCATGGTTCCAATTCTCCTCGTAGGACTCGGTACGTATCAAGGACTCTTCTATACTTCCGGTATCCAGAGGGGCATAGTTTTTTGGAACCTTTTCCCAATCCCCGGGGCTCATTTCTTCTTGGAGCCCTAAAACATCCTCCAGGGCACCCGCATGACTTGGATCCAGATTGAGTACTCTACGCAAAACAGAATAGGCTCCCGACAGATCTTTTCTTTCTCTAAATTCCTCTGCCTGTTCATATAAGGATCCAGCCCACTTGCGCTCAAGCTGACCTCTATTTCGAAGGGGTAAATACTCTAACCATTGAGGTAAGTCAGCCCTGGTACTTTTCATTTCATAGATGGTTGCCAGGTCTGCAAGGCTCTGCACCCACTCCCCTTTAGATGGCATGGCTCTCCTTAAGGTTCGTAATAGGCACACACTGAGTCTTGGGTTTACTTTGGGTACAGAACTACATCGATACCGCCTTTTAAGCTCACCATTTTCACTTAGATACTGAAAGTACTCCAAACCCAGGGAACGGGACACATCATTCAGGTCCGGTTCCTCCTTGTGGGCTAGCTCCCGCAGCGGAGGCGGATCACCTACCAGACTTGAAAAAGGCCGGTTTCCTAAGATAAGTATGGGTATCCGGCCCTGGTTAAGCCAGGTGTCAAAGAGCCCCTCACCTGTCGTTTTATAGCTATCTAACAGTTCTTGGCATTCTTCTAAAGGCAGGTTATCGAGCCGATGTATCGAAGGGAATTCAAAGAAAAAATTGTGCGGAAATTCCAATGCAAGCTTGGTATGAAAATGTAATTTATGAGCGATGTATAGATTGCTCAAATCTCCCAGCTCATTCTCGGAATAGATCCCTTGAAGGGATCTTCTAAGGCTGGGAATCTCACAAGACTCCCAGCCAAGCGGATTGACATATGGAGCGTTGAGCCCATTGATGTAAACGTTCTCACCATACTTTCCAAATAGCTCTCCCATGGTGTTTATGGACGGAAAAAAATTTGAAATCATCAGGCTTCCGACCACAAGAAGTGATCTCTTCCATCTCGTTCTGGTCTGGACAAATTCCAGAACCGCTACGAGCAGGATCGGCAGGAAGAAGTTGTAATACGTCTTCCCAATCATGGAGCAGAACAAAAGCAGGGAATGGATAAATGTAAGCAGACAAAAAAGGCTCATAAACCCACGAGTCGTGGAAAACCGATAGCGAAGTAACCAGAAACCGGCTAAGGAATAACCCAGAATAAAGAAGATTATGACATGAAGATTTCCTATATCCGCGTCATAGGAAATGGTAGTGACAAAGGTAGCAATGACCAATAAGCAAAGGCTAACAACGGGGCCATTTGAGAATTTAGGCAGAACACCCCCTTTGGAAATTCGCTGTAAATACAGAATCAGGAAGCTGCCCACCAAAAGGAAAGCAGCCCCGAGGAAAAAGAAGGAGTTGATTCCAAGATAGGGATTATGAGTGATTACATTCACCATATAATTCTTTAAATTCATCCACGGATAAAAGGGCAAACTAAGGACTATGATCACCAGAATGCTGGATAGAACCTTGAAATCGAACTCTCTTGAAAGAAGACTCCAGATACCGTAGCACACGCAAAAGTTCACAAAATAAAACGCGCCGAGGTGCTTTGGGATGATCGCTAACCAAAAGAAAATTACAAAGATGACGAGTAAATAGATTCTCCTGGATACCAGGTAGGATCGGAAACTCAAAATAGCTATCAACGCATAAGCCACGTTGAAAGCCTGGAGAGAAAAACCCTTTAACAGAATCTGCGTTGGCGGGAGGGCAAAAACCAGGATTCCCAAAACCAATGCCGTCCAAAATGATTGGCGAAAAAATAGAGGTACTGCTCCCAGGGGAAGAATTAGAAAAACATTGAGTAGGTATGGATGTTGTAAAAATAACCCTTCCAAATTCACCATGGAGATCATCCAAGGGAAAACCGCGCCACCTAAGGGATAGCTGGTGGAAAAGGTATTCTCAACTAAAAAGCCAAAGTCCTTGGTAAAGCTGCTAGACGCCTTTAAATAATTCAAAAATGGGAAATAGAACTGATTGATCGAGTCCCGGTCAGGAAATGGATCAACATAGATAACCCACAGGGTAAGCCAAAGGCCTCCGAAGACACTGCCGACAAGGGCGGGTAACCACTTGCGGTTCCAAGCTTGTCTCTGGCTCATGGATGCTCTTCGCTCTTCACTCCAAGTTCCTCTTCAACAATCCCCAGATCCTGCAGCATTTCAGCGTGATCCGGTTCAATCTCCAATCCCTGTTTCAATAGATTCCATGCCCCCAGCCAGTTCTTGATCTCCATTTGGTCGTTAGCCCTGCGAAACAGCTCAAAAGAGCGCTCTGACGGCTCCACTTTTTGAAAATTAAACTTCTCCCAAAGGGAAAGACCCTCATACCATTTCTTTTGTTCAAGGAACTCGTCGAAGCCTGGAACCCTCGCTGTCTTGGGCGAACCATAAAGACTCTGATGTAAGTAGACCTCCAGACGCTGCTCTCCTCCACTGAGGGAGACCAATTGATAGTGCTTGCCAAAGGCCCCCGCTGTTTCAAAAATCTGTACAAGACAATCATTGAGCCGATCCTCCCAGCCATCTATTCTATCGATAACCTCTTGCTGAAAGCCTTCACATTGATCTACGTAGACTGGATAACTGGTCCAAGGCTTTTTTGAGTCCAAAAAAATGGGAAATTCCCCGTTTTCGGCCAACTGTTGGATTCCCCTCTCACTTTCCAGCATCCGGGCCATTTTCTCCAGGCGATCATGGCGCAAATGCTCCGGTAGTTTAAGTTCAGGGATAGATAGCCAGGAATTTAGCGGATAGAGAAACTGCAGTCGAGTATGAAAATGAAGACCACGGAATAGCATAGGGAATACCCTGGGATGATTCGGGAAGCTGAGTGTTTCCAATTTCTTGGTGAGGTCCCTTCTCATAGTAGACAAACTGGAGGATTCCCAGCCAAGCGGATTCTGATGCAATCCATTCAATCCTCGAGTGTAAAAGTGGTGACCCCATTCCCAAAACCATTGTTCAGCCTTTTCAAGTCCCGGCATAAAGTTGGAACTGAAAATGGCAAAGAGTGCTAACCCCACCCTGAACCTTGCCCTGGATTCATAAAAGGCCAGGGCAAAAATCAGGGCAACTGGGAGGAAAAAATTGGCAAAGATCTGACCTAAAAAAGAGAAATACAGAATGGCTCCATGAATCAGCGTTATGTAGATTGCCACATATAAACATCCTCGCGGGCTTCTGAGATCATAGTTGTACACAAGATAGAGCA
>CAZIKF010000023.1:16925-24786 GCA_964539825.1 uncultured bacterium | reverse complement strand
GGGAGAGTTTTGGATTATGACTAAAAGCCACCACCAGGTAGTCCTTGAGTCCTTCCAATGGATAGAAGGGAACCAGGCTAAGACAGAACAGGGCTGCCATGGCCAGGTGCTTTAAGCTCAGTTCAGATCGCAAGTGTTTCCATGCGAGAAACGCGAGTAGAAGGTTCCCCAGCTGAATCGCTCCAAGGTGTTTGAGGGTAGCGCTATACCAAATGAGTGCTGCCCCTGCCCAAAAGCACCTTTTCGAGTCCTTCTCCAACCCCTGAATAACAAGTAGGCTTCCAGCGATTGCCAGCAAGCTGATCAAACCATGCAGAGAGTAGGATTTTACTGCTATCTGTACCACGGGACAAAAGAACAGCACCAGAAACAAAAGAAACTTATCGCTAAGTTTCCAGTCTTCAAACGCTGGAACCGCACAAAGTGGAAAGAGAAAAATAATGGGAAGGTGCCACGGGCTCAAAAAAGCGAATCCCGCACATCCCACAGCCCCAAGACAGGCCGGGATAAAAGTTATCCCCCAGGGGTAGGTATAAAGGAAGGCTGACTTGAGAAAAAAGGGATCCCAACTCAATTCCCGGGCCAAAACAAGAGAATTGAGATACGGAAAGAATAGTTGGTGGAGTGAATCACGATCAGGAAAAGGATTCACGACCTCAACCCAGATGAGGACTATGACAGCGGCTGCCAAACAAAAAAGAAGCGCTATGAGCCAGTTCAGAGAATTGGAGTGAACTGAATCCTTTTCCTCAAGACTCCGACTCATTTGATTGATTATATACCCTCTCTTTTTAACCTTTGAAGAATAATATTCCGATCGGTCCGGGCTTCTTCGTTTTCTGGATCAAGGCTCAATGCCTCGTTCAAAAGCTCCAGACACTTTTTGGGATTGCTTTCAAAGAAACTGTTACTTTGCAAAAAAAGCTCGGCGGAACGCTTCGGTGCACTCTTTTCTCTGCCTGGATCCCCTGGATTCTTAATGACTTCAAGCCAATTCTCCAGGCTGGTTGCTCGCTGACTCTGACTCAAAATAGGATGTATCCAAAGACTGAGCTTCACCCCCGGGAGATTCAAGGGCGTTTCACGATAAGGATCAAGATTCTTGCCGCGGGATCGTAGATAATTCAAGAATTCAGCGTTCAAGGCTTGTAGAAACCTGTTGGGATGAAACTCCTCCCTGGCAATAACCTGCTTAAGGTGGAAAATCTCGGGCTCTCTTTTGGTGAAGGGATCAACACCGACTAGAAGAACTCCTACCTTTCCGCTTCTCACCCAGTCTTCAAACAATTTCTCCCCCTTCTTTCGCCACAACTCTGCCAATTCCAAAGCATCGTTTTGAGATAGGCTATCTAGTGCTGTCAACTCTGAGAATTCATGAATAATGTTGCGGGGGAAGGATAGGGACAGCCTGGTGTGAAAGTGCAGTCCTTCATGAGAATAAAGGGTAGGTCCGCGAATACCCCTCTCTTGCAGTACTGACGTGATGGAGTTTCTGATGTCTCTTATCCTCGATGACTTCCAGCCAAGCGGATTCTGGTGAGATGATTTAAATCCTTCGAAATAAATGGAAGCAAGGGATTGAAAAAGCTGACTCTCCTCGATGCTGTTGAGAGAAGGAAAGAAATTGGATAGAAGAATCAGCCCGCATAAGACCAAAACCTTTAGGTATTTACCTGGATTGTGGGTGAGCCAGGCCCAGGTGAAGAGCAATTGGGGGAGAAAGAACAAGTACGAGCTCTTAGCGATCCAGGATACGTACAAGGATAGATGGTGCGTGATTGTGAGCATACAAAGCAATAGGAGAAAGCCTCTTAATCCAGCTATCTTAGATCGGGCCAATAGAAAAAGAGTGAATCCATATCCTGTTATCAAAACCAGGATCGCTCTTGGAAAACTCTGACTTTCCGAACTTGGAAATGTCCATAGGACAAATGGTCCTAAAATCAATACCAGGGGAAAGAAAACACTACCCAATAGTCTTGACTCTTTCTTTTGGATAGCCGGGTCTGCAGATGTCTCTAGCTTTTTATAGACCAGGATTCCAAGAGCCCCTGCTCCGCCTATAGCGAGGATAGAAAGAGCTAAATATTGCCCTGAGAAGATAAAAGGGGCATGGGATAGTGTGGTACGCAGGTATTCTAAAGATGCCTCCCATGGATAAAGCGGTATGGCTGCCAGGGGGAGAATCCATAAGAGAAGGTTTTCTTCTTTAGAACGGAATCTATAGGTACATTGCCAGATGGCATAAGACATCAAGAAAGTCAGGTAGTGTAAAACTCCCATGTGCTTGAAGACCATGGAAATCCAAAGGCAGCAAACCGCCAGCGCAAAGTAGGCCCTCTTTGGCCTCCTCAGGTAGGCAAGAAAGAAGAGAATTCCAGCAAAGGAATAGACTACATTAAAGGCATGGGGAGACAGTCCCTTGAGCAGAATCTGCGTAGCAGGAAGAAAAAAAAGAAGTAGCGCTGAAAGGATGTCCTTTTTTTTGAAGGGGCCAAGAAACGCAAACGGTACCAGCAGAAAAGTAACTAACCAATAGGGTTCCTCAAGGATGGCCGATTGCATACCAATTAAAGAGATGAATGCAGCCATCAAAGCCGAGCCATCCGGGTACGCATCCGTAAAGAACTCCTCCCTCAAAAGAAAATGTTTAAATCCAAGAACCTGTGATCCCTTGAGGTAATTGAGAACCGGATAAAACAATTGAAGGATCGCGTCCTTATCGGGAACGGGCTGAACAAGCCCTACCCATAGAGCCATGAATAATCCTGTGCTCGCCAGAAAGAGGAAGCCGCCCCGGACTGCCGAACTATTCATCGTCTATTGAATTGCAGGATTCGGACTCCCGCTGAGTTTCTTGAGGTACTCTCTAGCCTCTTCATTAGCTGGATCTAACTTCAAGACACGCTTGAATAACTTGAGAGCCTCCGTTGGATTAGTCTGCACTATACTTTTGCCCTGGGAAGCAAGTAGGCGCGCCCTGGCTTTCTGCATGGAATCACTTTCAAGATAGGCCTGGATTTTCGCATGATCTCGTTTGGCAACGCTATGATCTGGATCAAGGAGAATAACTTCTTGAAGAAGACTGGCCGCATACCTGGGATCATTACTTTGATAAAGTAGGCTCTTATGATATAGCTCAGCCGCCTTGTTTCGGTTGACTGCCTGGGTGAGAACAGAAAGATCCTTGATCGCGTTCTCATGGAACGGATCTAGTTCTATCACCTTCCTGAGCAGCTTTAGCGCCTTTTTTGGATTGGCTTCGAAGAGTTCACTCGCCTGGTTAAACAGTCCCAATGCCCTTAGACTTTGAGGGGTCATTGAGCCGCTCTCTCCCTTTTCTGGCCTTGCCTCAATCACTTTAAGGTCCTCCAGGGCTTGAGTATGCGTGGGATTCAGTGTCAAAACCTTTTTGAGCAACTCTGACGCTTTGAGTGGATCGGATACAAAATATTTCGTGCTCTGGTTAAACAGTGCATCCGCTTCAATACTTTTAGCTTCAAGTACAGCAGGATCAGGAACTGGAACGCTGTTAAGAATCTCCAGATCTTTCCTGGCCTCAGGATGATTCGGATCAAGCTCCAGGACCCTTTCGAGGAATTTCCTTGCCTCTTTTGGTTCTGATGAAAAAACCCGCGAGCTTTGATCAAAAAGATCCTGTGCCTCTTGCTGCTTTTTCACCAGTGCTTCATCGATTTCATTCTCCCCGGGGGTAGAGCCATACCAATCCTTTTCAGTACGCCATGGTAAAGAATCGCCCTCCTCAAGAATTTGGAAGAGCTTCGGCTGTGGATACTTTTCCAAGATCTCCTTTTCCCACTCCCTGAGACCCCCATAAGCATTCTCCAGATCCTTCCTGATTTCTTGATGATTTGGTGCCATTTCAGTGGCTGATTTCAACAGGACGTAGGCTTCCAGAAATCTTTTTTGATCAAAATATGAATTCGAGCGTAGAAACAGTTCTCGGGCTTTCTTCAATCCCGGGTCCCTATATTCTCGATAATCTAAAAGGAGAGATGCCAGACGAGGGCTTTCTCCGGTTGGACTGGAATTTTCCTCAATTTTTTTGTGAACAAATATCGTAAGGCTTTGCGGATCTTCGCCTATAGAGTGCTTTCGATAATACTTCTCTAAATACTCTCGTTCTTTCAAAAACCGAAAATAGGCATCATGGAACCAAACCTGAAGGCTGGAGGCGCTCAACATGCGAGCCTCATTTTCGGCTTCGGCCACAGGGAAGTCTGCTTTATGACCATTCCCTTCATACCTGGTGTAGAGATTTCGACCGGAAATCATCAGGGGTATTTCTCCTGCCTGTGCGACAGAGGTGAAGAAAAATTCTCGATCCGATAAATAAAGATGATAATAAGCTCTGCTTTTTTCAGAAGACATCTGATCCACCAGCTCCATGGGAGGAATTTCATAGAGATACTGCTCCGGAAAAGTCAGTTCTACCGCGATGTGGTGATGGATTCCATGGCGCAACAATGCTACAGGTTCGTGATAGACTTTGAACCGATAGGCCTCCAGAATCCTTCGCAGATCATCCCTGTTTCTGGAAATCCCTGACCTCTGCCACCCCAGCGGATTCTGGTGCAGCATATTGAAACCTTTTGCATAGAGAAAGAATCCGCCGGATCCAAAGAGTGACTCCAATTCATGAAGAGCGGGGAAAAAGTTAGAAGCGAGGACAAAAACACCGGCCAAAATCCAGGGTCGCAGCGTGGATTTAGCTTCCCGAACTATGAGCAAAAGTAAGAGGAGAAGGGGAAGTACAAAGAACGCTGATATCTGACCCAGCATGGAAAAATAGAAAACAAGGGCCGTTACACTCAGCAGTAAAAATGCCAAAATGACCAATCCGCGCTCAGTCTCGAATTGACGCCACCTCAAAAAAGCTACCAGTACCCCATTCCCTGCGATAAAACAAAGGAGCAGCCAGGTGAGACCATGGAAATCCGAACCCATACAGACAATGAAAAGTACCACTAAGGCATTGAGTACAAAGAACCAGATTCTTGCGAAAGAGATACCGGTTTCACTTCTTCCAAAGGATTCAGTAACCCCCTGAAACCATGCGAAAAGCATGAGAAACAAGCCCGAACCGAACATCGCGTAAATCCAAATGGGGTTGAGGTTCGGATTGGTACGAATCAAAGACTCCAGGTAGGGAAGAAAACCATCCAGGGGATAGAACGGAATGCTTAGACACAAGATCAAAATCCCGCCCATGACCGCCGGGGTAAGAGACTCCCCTCTCCTTCGAAGCCACAGCAAATAGACTAGCCATAGATCCAAGAATAAAATCACACCCAAATGTTTCACCGCACAGGAAAACCAGAAGAAAAGCACTGCCGCTATAAGGGACCCTTTACTGGAACTTCGACGATAGTCCTGGAACAGAAAAATTCCGGCCAGGCAGTAAATGATCGTAAAGGAATGCAGGTTCAGGTTCTTCAATGCCACTTGCACAGGGGGAAAAAAGAATAGCAGGCATAGAAACAGCCATCGCCTGGAAGCAGGAACCGGAGCCAACCAGGCCGCAATACAAAGAGGGATGAGAAGGAAGAAATCAAATAGCCAGGGAGAGGAAAGAAAGAGTTCTTGTAAGCCCACTAAAGATACAAGCCACGGTAAAGCTAAAATACCCGTGGGGAACTTATCGAGCATAACCTGGTTGAGATAGAGGAAGTCATTTCCAAGCTGAGAGGATGCCTTGAGATAATTCAGGACAGGAAAAAGGAATTGATGAACCGAGTCCCGATCTGGAAATGGCTGAACATGAGAGATCCAGGCCCAGATAAAGAGGGACATTCCCGCAAAACTCAAAAGTATCTCAAAGATACGAACCGCTGACACGCGACGCATAAGGCTTATTCTAACCCAAGAGCCTGTTTACGATCTCCATTCAAATACAAATTGCTGTGAAGCAGATGCTTGTTGTTGGCTGCATGAGACGACGAATCAATGATTTCGAGAAGCTCTGGAAGCAATTGAAACAACGGGAGCATTAGAATAGAGTTTTAGCACAATGCTTAAAAGACTTCGCTTTCTAGACTTCTTTCAATTTTTTGCCTACCTGGTTTTGGGCCTGGGATCCTTTTATTTTTGGATTGAAGTGGTTGTCCCTTTGCCTGATCGTGATTCTCTTCACCAACTCTATTATCCGTTTCTCAATTCCCTCATTGCGGGTCATGAGATCAGTGCCAATCCCTTGTTTCTGAAAGCCCTGCTACAAGAAGCCTATCCCTGGGGACTAGCCCTCATTTCTTCGCTGTTTTCCTTCACTGGAATCTCTCCGTGGATTTCCCAACATCCCTGGATGTTCCCCACCTTGTTCAGCATTCCCACGTTTCTTATCCCCTTTGTGTTGACCAGGGACTGGACAATGCGATTCTTCATCTTTACAGGAATTTGGTTCTTTCCAACCACTCAAATAGCTCTAAAAACTTTCTCTTTCCATGGGCTGATCGCAATGCTTGCCCTTCCTGCCCTGGTATTCTTCTGGCATGGGCTAGAAAAGGGAAATGGGAAATCTCTTTTGATTGCCTCTCTTTTGATCGGCTATGGGGCCACCTTAAAGCATTTTGGAGCCTTCATCGCGATTAACCTGATTTTTGTATTGCTTCTGTGGAAACTGCTAAGACGGGATTCACTCTCCTCCTTTTTGATCACCACCTTCCTTTGCACTCTGCTAGTACTGCTCTTTTATCCGCTGGAAGGGATTAAAGTCTATAGCGCCGTAGCCCTCAGCCATAACTTGCAACTTTCACCCCTTCCAATCCTGCTTACTGTCTTTGTTGGAGTCGTTCTCATTCTAGGGTTGGGTGTCTTTCAAAGGTCCGCCTCCAGCCGCCTGGAGCTACCCCGATTCCTGCGCTCAGGCCTACCTTTGGCGGCTATGTTATTGATCTCTTTGACGGCCGTTGTTTCTGAAGTGTCGCAGGATTGGAGCCTACCCCTGATGGGCCTTTCCTTCATCACCGGTTACGGCCTGATTTTCTGGCTGTTGCTGCGTTTTGATTTTAGCTCTGCAAGGGGCTTTCTCTACCTTATGATCCTCATTTCCATGACCCATGGGCTGATTCTATTTTTCTCTTTCCTGGGACAAATATCTGCAGTTTTTTTCTTGCCCCTGGGTCTTTGTATGATCTTTACCCTACTTGAGCAAAAGAGTTCTCTCCGGAGAACTTTACTGGTTTCGGCTGCCTTTTTATGCTCCAACTTTTTTCCCGGATTACAGGATTTGGAAACACTCTTTGATGATGTGGGACATCATTTCTATACGCGGGGCATCAATGGAATGCATCAAAATCCGCTTGGCTGGAGCCCTTCCGAATTAGCGGGAATTCGGAAGAAAATCACGCATACACTCGAAAAGTTAGAATTTCCCCCGAATGCCAGTTCTTATCCATTGCTGTTCTCAAGACTTCATCATCATACCTGTCTGCTCTTCCTATATCCTCAAAACCTCAAGCATCCTTTTCCTTCCTTTCATTTGCTCAAACACATGGATACTGCGTTTTTATCAAGCCTACGTGAAGAAATTTCCCAAAATGGGCTGGAAGTCCTGGGCGAGGAAAGACTCATGCAGCGCTTCCCCTTGCTAATTCGGGGTATTAAAAGTTGGTCTACCTTCCCAAGAAATGAATTTTCCTGCCGGGAAATGATCCAAATACTGGATAACTATGCTCATGGGGAATATAGAGATCAGTCTGCCTTATTCCAGGATCCATTTGGACAGCGTCTGAACGACTGCTACTTCACCTTTTTGGAAGAAAACAACCTCCTCAACAGCGCATATCAGAAGATTCCCATGCCAGCGGATTCTCCAAGAATTGAGCTCTATGTGAACCGCTCA
>CAZIKF010000023.1:0-16825 GCA_964539825.1 uncultured bacterium | reverse complement strand
GCGCGAGAATTGCTCCAACGTGGGCTTGAGCTTGAGCCCGATCATAAGGAGATGTTGATTGATCTTGGAATTGTAGAAGAAAAACTAGGGAATTGAAGTTGTTTGCAGGTCCGCTTCAAAACCTCTCCAGGGGTTCGAGCCCTTTCTGGTTTAAGAAAATCCATAGAGATGGGGGAATCCGCCCCTGTACCTGTTGAAGATCTATCTTTATATTGGTGTGCTGGGGGGCCAGAGCATACGCCTTTCTTAACACAATATAACTCTCAAGATAATTCCCCTGGTCCAAGAAATTCACAGCCGTTTCATGGAGTTGGCTGGCCTCTCTTTGTCGAATCCGCTCCTGAGTTTGTTTTTGAATCTTCTCAAACCACGGAGGCCTCGATTCGCGGAGGAAATCAACGGGCAAGTGCCAGCTAATTTCACTCAGCGATGCATTGAATCCCCGAGTCTCCTCATGGGCTGTTGGGAGAGATCTTAGGACATATAACATGATTCGTGGATTTCCCTTTGGGATGGGGAAGGGCTCATAGAGATCTCCAAGCTTCGAAGAAGTCTCCAAAAACTTAAAAAAAGCCCTACTTATGGAGGGTCCAAACTCACCTGTGAGGGAATCATGATCCATTAGAATCTCAAGAGATGATGGCACCCCTAGCTGAATATCCCATGGCTGTAGTCCAACAATAAGAATCGGAAACTTTGACTTTCTAATCCAGGATTCAAAGAGTTCTTCACCGCTATTTTTGTACTGTTTGGAAATTTCTTCCAGTTTTTGAAGAGGCAAATTATCCAACCTCGGGAGGCTAGGAAAGGGTAGAAAAAAGTTGGGTGGAAAGGTCAGTAGGAGCCTGGAGTAGAAATGTAGATTATCAAAGAGCAGGAGGGAGTCCGTCACGGGGTACTCTTTGGACTTTAGAACTTCTATCAACTCCTCATGGATTTGATGGATCTCTCCTTTCTGCCAACCCAGGGGATTATAGTGGATTCCATTAAGCCCGTTTAGACAGAAATTAAGCCCGACCCCTCCCAACCAGGTCTGAAGATTTTTACTGGAGGGAGTCAGGTTGCTCAGCAGGAAGCAAAGAACGAGAATACTCACTCTGAGCTTAGAGGATCGCAACTCCAGGAGAGTCTGAATCAAAATCAGCAAAAGGGGAAGGAAGAAAACGTAAGAGGTTTTCCCTACAAGGGACACATAAAGAAGGGAGCCATTGACATAGGTCAAGCCCACGAAAAGGTAGAGAAAGCTCCGAGTCGAGCTAAAGCGGTAATGAAACAAGCACCCGAAGAGGCCTCCATACCCGAGTATCAAGACAGCCAGGATATGAAGATTAGCATGCTGAGATTCCGTCTCCACACTCACCAGGACAAGAGGAATGCTGCAAAATAATAAGAGGGCCAGGGGTGAAGAGAAGGACCTGGGCAAAACCACACCCCGATTCCAGCGTGCCATAAGAGATGCAACGACAACACACAGGAGAACGAGAGTAGCGCCAAGCAGGACGAACTCTGCCACTGAAAGCGAAGGATTATGATGCATCACCCCTTCTACATACTGGAGAAAAGATTCAAGATAATAAAAGGGAAGCGCTGCCAGGGAAACCAGGATCATCGTGATGATCGCCGCAGGATCAAACCTGCGGTTGAAGATAGAGTAGAAGAAATAGGCCAACAATAGATTCACATAGAGCAGCACTCCCAGGTGCTTGGTGACCATCGCAAACCAAAACGCCACAGCAAATCCGGCCAGATATCCCCATTTTCCTCTTGCAAGATAGGATCGAAAGAAAAGAAATCCCAAGAGTGCGTAAACTACATTGAAGCCATGTACGGAGAAACTTTTTAGGAGTACCTGTGTGGGCGGGAAAAAAAAGATGAGGATTCCAAATACCCATCTCCCAGACCGATCTAACTGAAAGAAAAAAGGAATCAGGCATAAGGGGAAAATAAGAAAAATCGCGATCAGGTAGGGCTGTTTGAGAAAAATTGACTGAAGCCCAAGGACGGAAATTAACCAGGCTAGCCCAAAACCTCCACGAGGATATTCATTGAGAACAACCTGGTCCGTCAGGAACCAAAAATCATTGGGAAATTCCAGGCTGGCTCTTAGATAATTCAGAAACGGATAATAGAAACCGGCGTAGGAGTCGCGTTCCGGTAGCGGGTCCACAACAAGGACCCAGAGCCAGAATACGGCAAAAGACAGGAGAGTAATTCCTAAGAGATCGAAAACACGATCACGGACTTTGAGTTTCAATCTCATATCCTTGCGTTGGCGTGTAATCCAGGAGTCGTTGTTTGAGGATCAAAAGGTCTTTGCGGGCTTCTTTGTGATCAGGATCAAAATCCAGTACCTGCTGAAGAATCTTCCGTGCTTGAATGGGATCAGTGTCAAAAACTCTGGTTGCCTTTTCAAATAGGGACTGAGCCTCTTGACGCCTCCATTCCAGAGCCTGGGGTGCCTTCGCCACGCTCGTTATGCTTTCTCCAGGCTCCAGAGACTTCTTGAATTGTTGTTGGAGAATTCGAAGATCTTCAGAAGCGTTTCGGTGGGTTGAATCGAATCGCAGTGCCTCTGCGAGAATCTGAATCGCTTTTTGCGGATCTTTATCAAAATATTCTGTGCTTTTTAGAAAGAGCTTTTGGGCCATCTCAGCGTGCGAAGAGGTCTGAGACGAACTCGCGCCTTGTGAATTCTCAAGTTGTTTCTCCAGGATTTGCAGATCCAGTTTTGCTTCCTGATGATGCGGATTCAAGTCCAGAACCCTGCGCAGGATTTCTCTTGCACGCGAGGGGTCAAGATCAAAAATCCTCGAACTTTGCTCAAAGAGTTCCTCTGCTGTTTGTTCTGATTTTATAGGCCTGCTCCGGAACTCAGGATTTTGGCCATGTTCCGCTTTTTCTGACTCCACAACAGGAGCAGACAGGTACTCAACCAATTGCTCATCAAGTTCCTTAAATGAACCCCTCCAACCAATTGCATTTTGAAGGCCTGGATGAATCTTTGCGGCAACCTTGGAAAAACCATCCCTTCTAAGTAGAGTCTCTTCCTCCACTCTCAAACTGTCGTAGGCTATCTCAAGATCTTTGCGGATCTCTATATCTTCCGGATCCAATTGTGCTGCGATTTTCAAAAGCACATATGCATTCAGGAAAGAGTCGGAATCAAAATAGCGAGATGCTTTCTGAAACAGAGCCTTTGCCAAACGCAGGTGAGGAAAAGTACTCTCACGATACTGGGTCCTGAGTGCTGTTAACCTCTGGGTATTGCCGGTAGTTTCGTTCCTTCTCGTGGGAATTCCCCTTTGAAGATAAAGAACTAAAGCGATTTTACCATCATGGTTTAAGGGGAAGGCCCGGTAGTGTTGGTCCAGGAGGGAATTCTCCAGTAGGTATTTCCAAAAAGCTCGCTGGAGCCAGGTGCAAAAACCCCTGCGTTCATAATTTGTAGGTACCTCTGCCAGGCCGGCTTCCAATTTCACATATTTTGACCAGGACTGATCTGAGAACAGGATCAACCCAATTACCCCCTCTTCCAATAGAAACTGGAAAACTCCATTCCCGCTATTTCTGAATCGATGATACAAACGACGCAGCTCTTCATCCGGAAGCTGTTCCAGGAGAATCGTAGGAGGAAATCGATAGAGTAGTTGGTCGGGAAACTGTAAAGCCAGGGCACTATGGGAGTGGAGATGGGGATGGAGTGCCAGCAAAAAATCCTGCTTCTGCGGATATTCATGATCCTCGAGAATGGTACGAATCTGGCGACGGAGCGCGGGTAATGGTGATTCTGACCATCCCAGGAGGTTCTGATGGAGAAGATTATAGCCTCTCGCGTAAAGTCCAAATCCATAGCTCCCAAAGCCCTTTTCCAGGTTTCGAAGATCCGGCAATCCATTACTTAGGATGCTAAAACAGACCGTAAAAAGCAGGGGAACCAGAAGTCCCGTGGCCTCTTTGAAAACCAGAATTAAGGCAATATAAAGGCATGGGAAAAAGATCATGGAGACCTGGGCCAGACGGGAAAAATAGAGAACCAAAGTAATGGATAGAGTTACCAGAAAAAATAAAACCAATAGGGCTCGAGGGGTGCTAAGGTCATAGCGATTCAGAAAGCCGCACAGCAGTGCAAAACCTCCCACAGACGAAACACACATCCAAATCAGAGGCTCAAATCCAGAATCCAAACTAATGACCCAGGTCAGGAACGAACCAAGGATCAGAAGGACCCATCCACTCGCGAAAAACTTCGGCAGTTCCCTTCGATTTGATCTTTTCCCAGCCAAAACGAATCCGGTAAATCCCAGAGCCAAGACACTGAGTATGCTCAACAGCCCAATGAGAGTAAGGTCGAGGGCTGGATTATGCCTCAAGATCCCTGCCGTATAGCTGGAGAATCCTTTGATGGGATAGAAGGGAAGAGAGGCCGCTAAGATCAACACCCCTCCCAGCAGTTCGGCTTTGAAGGACCTCCTGCTGTGAACAAGCCAGAGCAAAATTGAGATCCAAGCACATAGAAAAAAAATGATCCCCAGGTGCTTGATCGCGCAGGAAAACCATAAACAGAAGAGAGCGGCAAACAGCACATCCCTCCTGCCGGACTCTTTATAGGAGCAATATAGTAGAGCACCACTGAGGGAATACAAGACGTTGAAGGAATGGATATTAAAGTTCTTGAAAGCTATCTGCGTGATTGGGAAAAAGAAAATCGCCAGAATGAAGAGAAAACGACGTTTTTCAGGGAAGGGTACCAGGCAGGCTATAGCACTTAGCGGAAGGAGAAGAAAGACGGTGACAAGCCACGGAAAACCAAGAAAGATCTCCTGCATACCAAGCATGGAAATAAGAGCCGGAATGAGCAGAATTCCGCAGGGGTATTCCACAGGGACCAAGTTTCTGAGATACCAGAAGTCATTCCCGATTTCCAAGGACGCTCTTAAATAATTTAGAAATGGGAAATAAAACTGGCTTATGGAATCTCGATCGGGAAAGGGTGCCACCACATAGATCCATAAAAACAAAAAGAGACTGTAGCCGCTAAAGGTCAGGATTACCTGGGCTGTTCGGCTACTGAGAACACTGCGCATGGGTTTTCATTCTAATCGATGGGTTAGACCAGAGAGAAGCCCGAAGAGAGAATGAAGAATCTGGATTCTAATCGTATTATATAGTCAGACCATGCAAAGTGAACTTCTGCGGATAATCACAAAGACCGGCAAAGCCTTGAATGATGAAGATAAACGTAGTCTTCGAGATGCTCTGGACACTCATCTTGAGGATGTCGCATTCCTGCTGGAGTTAAATGGGGAAAACCCACACCGAATCAGGGCTTACCGCAAAGCTAAAAGAGCCCTCTACGCCAATGAACAAGGTCTCGCTGAGATGATTCGAAACTCTACACTTCAGTGCGTGGAGGGTATTGGAAAATCCATTGAGAATGAATTAATGGCCTTTTGTAATCACGGGGGAATGAGTCCCTATCTTGAGAGTCTTCAGGTACAGGTTCCTCCTGTTCTCCTTTCACTTGGAGCTAACCAGGGCCTTCGTAGGATCCTTCCAAAGATATACCGAAATTATGCTTTTCAAGAACTGGGTGAACTCATCCCCTTACTGGATTCCAACATCATCGGTACCCTGATTTCAATAAGCAGGTCGGACTGGAATTTACTCAACGACAGCCTGCAGAGAGAGGCAACGGAAGCAGGGTCACAGCCCCCTCCCCTTCCCAATATTTTGCGCGGCGGAGCAACCCATGTTCAGGATATCTCAGCTGCCTTTTTAGAGGAGGATGAACTACTTCTGAGCTCCCTGGACTTTCTGGTCTCTCCACGGGGCGGCCTGCCAGACGCGCAGGAGCAGATCAATATTCACTATCAGTTTGAACTCTCCCGTCCCAGGTCGGCATCCGCTTTCTACCAGGAGGCATTAAGTTCAACAAATCCCCTCGTAGATCTTTTCAGATTTCCGGGGCTGTTTCAGCGGGATCTTGAATTGGACTCTTCATTTTTAAAGGATTGTGAAGCCAGAAAGAAGAGCTTTGTGGTACCCCTGCACCCCATCCTTTCCAATCGAGTCCTTGATCTACTGGGCCGGCTAAACTCCTATCACATAGGACTTCTCTTTAGCGCGTGGACCCCCGGTCTAAAAAAGAGCCTGCAGGATGAGCTCGCTTATCTACTGAAGAGAATCGACCTGGAGCCGGGAAAAATTCTCAATTTCCAGCCTGGGGAAGCGCTACTCACTTACCTCCTCAGGGAGTAGGTAAGTGAGAATGGGAAATTGTAAGGGGGTAAGGATTTCGTCATTCCGGACACCGATCCGGAATCCAGTATTTCCTTATTCTATCCACGGGGCAATAACTCCTGGATACCGCGATCAAGTCGCGGTATGACAATTAAAGTACGAATTTAGAGAATCGTGGCGAATCCCCTTCCCATCTTATCGAGAGTTTCGAAACCCTTCTCGCTATTGAAGATGAGATCTTCATCTAGTTTCACTGCGGATGGCGGCAGGACCAATACCGTAGTGGAAGCTCCAAAGCAGAAGTATCCCTTTTCGTCCCCCTTCTGAACCGGCCTTTGAGGTTCATAGGTCTGAACGATCTTGCCCACCATTGTCGCGCCAACCTCTATCACCAGAATTTCTCCCAGTTCATCACACCTGTGGATGCATATCTGTCTTTCGTTTTCCATGAACAACCCCGGCCTTGCCCTGATTGCCAGAGGATTAACAGAATAGAGGTTTCCCGGGATTCTCATCGATGGTCCGGGTATTCCTCCCAGGGGAAAGTGGTAGCGATGATAATCAGCTGGGCATAGCCTGATTATGACGACGGCCCCTTCCTCATACCTCTTTGCCAAAGACTCACTTCCCAGGAACTGGGCCAGGGAAAAACAAACACCCTTCACACTCAATACCTGTCCCTGGCGTATTTCGGGAATGACTGTTATGCGTCCATCTGCCGGGAGAACCAATCTATTAGCGGAATCTTCAATCGGCCTGGCTTCGGGGCGCAATTTTCTGACAAAGAAATCATTGAAGGACTCATAGGCAGAGATATCCCGCTGAGCTTCAGACATATCAATATCTAGCATCTGAACGAAAGGCTCAATATCTCGGCGAGAAAGCCTTGAATCCTGGTAGAGTCCGTATAGTGCCGAAAACCAGCGCTTCTTCACGATAGTTTCAAGAGCCGCTTTTCCCGGTAAGGTGAAAAGAAGAAATTCCAATCCTGCTCTGCCAGCGACTTTCTCTTCAAAGCGCTCACCGCCAACGCGGTCGATGACCTCTATGATCTTGTTCATGAGGACGGTTGTGCTGAAAGAAGCCTTTCGATGCGCTCTTCCATGACATCAATATCATAGGGCTTTGGGATCACCCCGCAGAAACCATATTCAGTAGGATTTTTAATAGCAGGATCATGGGTCCAGCCACTAGAAACCGTGGCTCTTACAGAAGAATCCAAGCTATGCAGCCGATCGATGATTTCCATAGCACCCAATCCATTTGGGATGGTGAGATCCAAAATTAAAAGATCAAAACGAGTTCCAGTCTCAAGGCTCTGCTCATAGAGTTTCAAAGCCGTTTCTCCGTCTGGTGCTTCCACAACCTCATAACCAAGATAGCGAAGCATCTCACAAGCAACATCACGAATGATGGGCTCATCGTCCATGAAAAGAATACGGTGTTTTGGTGAGGTCATGGCTTCCCCATTATAGATTCCCGGAATCAATGACTTCAAGAAACAATAGAATCAATGGAAACATTGGAATCAATAGAATGAAGTATGATCCCACCATTGGGGCGGGTTTGCCCATGGCGTCAACTGTGACAACACCTTCATCTATCCCAAGGCGAAGCCAAGGGATCGCATCAAACCTCATTCCTCTGATTCCATTGCTTCTATTGTTTCCATTGATTCCTTTTTTACGCCCATTTGGGCGCAAAAAAAAGCCCCCGGTAGAACCGGGGGCGATAAGATAAAATCGTATAATATGTACGTCAGTCAGTCAAGAAATCAATGAAAGAAGACTTTCATTGATAAGAATGGGGGCCCCCTAGGGAGGCCCCCAAGCTCTTATCGTTTCAGTGATAAAATTTCTTGTAAGAACTCATCTGATGTCGTAATGATCCTTCCATTTGCGGAGAATGATCTCTGGGTGATAATCAGCTCGGTGAATTCATCCGTAAGATCTACGTTTGAACTCTCCAAAACACCCGAATTCATCAATCCCCTATCATCTGAACCGGCCGTACCAATATTGGCATCGCCCGAGTTAGTACTGGTGGTAAATGTATTCGTACCCTGTTTAAACAAGCCTTCCGGATTGGTAAAGGTTGCCACGCCCACACGAGCGATCTCAACCTTTTGGCCATTATCAAAACTTCCTTTGATAGCCCCATCCGCTTCAATGGTGAAACCTTGTAACAATCCCATCGAATTCCCGGTACGCTCTCTCGCAGCAGCCCCGAACTCCGCTTCAAACTGCGTCACAAGAACCTTATCTAGTGTGATACGCACCTCTTCAGCATCAGATGGATCGAACCTGGCCTCAGAAATATTTGAGTTGAAACCATCCAGTGTCCCGTCTTCATTGAAGAATAGCTTTCCCTGTCTTCCCTGGGTAAAGACGGTTTCATTAGCCTTACGAAGTTCTTCTTCCGTAGGGGCTCGAGGGTCAACAATCTGGAACCCGGCGGGGGGATTGAATAGAAAGTCCTGGATCAGGGGATCGCTCACATCCAGCGAAAGATAATAATTCCACTCACCGGTTTTCTTATCCACATGCTCATAAGTGGTGGTCAAATTATGAGACCCTCCCAGTGAGTCAAATACCTCGATGGTGGTAGAATGCAGCGCTCCTTGCTTAAAGGCGGCCGAGTAGGTATCCACAGCCTCAATACCTCCGATTCCAGTCTCCGTTACATCAAAGGTGTATTGGTCGCCTGGAAAGAAGTTGCCTGAGCCGGCAAATGCCGAAGCAGCCAGAGTTCCCACCTTGTTATTTTCTGCGACATTGGCGATGTTTATGATCACTCCGTTGGGTAAATTGATCTGCCGGGTCACCCGGTTGTACTGGTCCTGAAATGTAGGAGAAACTCCGGCTCGCGCAACTCCGGCGTCACCCAGGAATCCTGTATTCACACCATCATTGGCGGGTCTGAAATTCTGCATTCCAGCAAAGAAATTATAGGGGGGAACAAAGTTTGACTTGAGCAGGGGAAGTCCGTCCAGACCTATCTGCGTAGCAGCGTCACCATTAGCATCATCCTGGGGATTGAGGTCTATGATGAAAGAAGGTTGGCTCTCACCATCCTTAAACACCTTCAACACCTGGTTATTCAAGTCTTCCGCGTTAGTCAGCGTTACAGCCGGGTCCGTGCCGGGGTCATTGTGAGGCTGGTAGGGATCAAAATTTGCCACGTTCTGGCCATTGGGGCCAAAATCATTACGCACGCCAAACTCAACTCGATAAGAGCCCTTGGCCGCATCCAAGGCTCGACTGGTGTCTACAGTTACCGTGCCCTGGGGAAGGGTGTCATTAAGCGAGGTCAGAGTACCATTGTCGTCATCCGCGTTCGCCGGGTCCGTGAAGCCTATTCTCGACACCGGGGAAGCCTTGGAAAAACCAATATGATAATCAATATCCTTTTCCGCCGTGAGAATTTGGCCGGTTTTTAAGTTGATCTCTGAAATTTTGGGAATATCTACCGTGACGGGACCTGCCTTTCCCTCCGCCTCCTTAAAGCTATTGAGCTTGATCTCCGTACCCAAAAAACCTTCATCATCCTGGTCCTTAGGCAGCAAAGTCACGCCCTCCCGGTGGAAGGTAAAGTCAATGCCGGAGACAGAGACTTCCGTATCGGTCTCCCCGTCTCTGAGCACTCCCTGGGTTAGAACCACGTTGTTGTCATCAATAACCTGAAAGGAGGTGGGGCCGTTGAAAACGATGCGAAGGTCACCGGTATACTCAGATTGGGAAGAATCAACATTGCGAATCTCAAACTTGTTAGGTCCCTTGGGGCCATCATGAAAGACAGAGGAGAGGCCCGTGAAGAAACGCCCATCATCGATGGGATTAAAAGATCCAGATGATTGAGCATTGAAGAAGAGACCACTCGCATTCGGCGCACCGCCGGAGTTCTGCCATGCATTGGTTACAGCGCTGCTATCGCTAATCGTAAGACTCATCAGCTCTGGAATGGCCAATTTATGGTCCGCTGTAAATCGGTCCAGACCGTGGAATTCTCCAATCAGAACACCTTGACTCGGGGCACCAGCGGTATCCAGGCTCCCCAAAAAGTTTTTGTAGATCCTTACATTCATCAAATTTGGGTTACCTCCCGAATCCGCCACGATATCTACTCGAATTTGACCAGAGGATGACTTGGCCTGACCCCCGGGGATAGCTGGCTGCAGACCTACATAGTTCTGAAGGGTTACATTGTTCTTATCATTATCAAGAGAATTATTAATTACCACGTTTCGAATGCTAAGATTTGCCGGAGCGAGATCCCCTGGGATGGCGTTAGGAAGACCATCGTCTTCCGCAATTGCAACGTTCAGGGTAAGATTCTGAGTACTTTGAGATAGATCTGGTACTCCATGCGGATCAGCCCAGCGGCCCGGTATATAAGGACCGTCCGGATCATAAGTGAAGGATGTGGCGCGTGGCCTTGATGTCTTCTGTAGATCCAGAAAATCCTGTGCATTGGGATCCATTACCACGTCGCCAAGATTGTCAGGCTGGTTGGTGAAGAATCCGTCAGGGTCGATTTGCCCCGAAGATGTGGTGGTAAAGATATCCTGAAAATTAGGATCGGTGGGATCATAATTAACACGGGTATCCCCGGCGGCAAACACCGTGCTATCAAGAATCTCTCCAAAATCATTAAACTCCAGAGAGCCTGTGGCAATGACCGCTCCATTTGTATCTGTGGCTAACCAGTCATAGTTGGTGGCATCAATTTTGGTAAAACCCCAGGAGATCTTCTGTACTTTCTTCTTATCATCGCTATCAGAAGAATTATCTTTGTACTGGATGAAGGTTTCAGCCTGTTCAATGTCCCTCACATGAGAGCCGGAGTCCAGGTTGGACGAGTAAAGAACCTTGTCGGTGGCTACAGCATGCTGTTTGCGGTTCTCCTGAAGATTGATCGACTCAAGCTTTCCGGAGGTATCCACTGCAAAAGCGCCATTTTCATCTCTCTTGGCCATCCAGCCCTGGATTCTAAAATTGGATCCGGACATGACCATGTCACCACTCTCATCGAGTTTGAAATCACCATCTCTGGTGTAGAGCCGGTCCCTGCCGTTATCGATGACAAAGAAACCCTGACCAGACATAGAAATATCCGTAGCGACACCGGTTTGGACACTTGGTCCTTCCGTGTGGATTTGCTCAATGGTAGGCCTGATGATTCCAAGACCAATCTGAGATGGATTTTTACCCCCGATTCGATTGCTCGGTGAGTTTCCCTCGCTTGAGGTGTCCGAGAACAAGTCCTGGAAGGTCACTCTGGATCGCTTAAATCCCGAAGTATTTATATTGGCTATGTTGTTACCAATGACATCCAGCTTGATCTGCTGACCCTTAAGTCCGGATATCCCGGAAAATAACGCTCTAGACAAGGCCATGAATTCCTCCTGGGTTTTTTGCGGAGCTCCATCTCCTACCCTTTCTTCCTCCTGAAATAAATACCGTTTTTTACCTTCTTAGCTTTCCAATTTATTCTCAGTTTCCTCTGTACTCGCCCCTTGAGATCCAGGCTGGGTACTTTGTGCAGGCAATTCAGCCACACCCTGTACTTGAGTCTGTGGGATACGAAGTATTTTTCCATTTACGTCAACGACAATGGTTGGGTTCTCAGTAGTGAAGTCCACTCCGCGAACCTTTCCAGTCACGTTTTCCTGTACGGCGGACCCATTCTCATCTTCAGTGATGGTGAAAGCTTCCACGTACTTACCTATCATTCCTAAACTTGCTGCTTTGTTTCCAGATTGAACCGCATTCAATACGCTACCAATCCCGTTAGCCATATTCTGCATTTGTTCAAGTGACGAAAATTGCGCTAACTGCGCTATCGACTCCGTGTTGTCCATCGGCTCCAGGGGGTCCTGGTGACGAATCTGGGTCAACATCAGGGACATGAAATCGTCCTTTCCCAATATATTGTTTGGAACCTTTCGCTTGGCCGGTTCCGCTGTCGCCTCAAGTGTTCCTATAGGTAATGTTTCTGCCACGACTGACTCCTATGCGTACTCGTTTATTTTGTGTTCATCGCTCTCATTGGACGATGTTTGTTCTTCCAGGGAAAATTCCGCAGTTCCTTTATTCTTCTTGCGAGATTTCTCTTCTCTGCCTTTTTCACCACGGCGATTTCCCTGGTCACTTGTTGATTCTTCACGCACTTCCACTTCAATTTTGTTGATATCCAGGCCCTGGGCCTTCATAGAATCTCGAAGCATGCTCACATTGCGGTCGATCACTTCTTTGACCGCCATATTTTCTGCCTGAAATCTAATTTTTAAGCCCTCCTGGGCATTTTTGATTTCAACGTGCAGCTTCCCCAGTTCACGTGGGTTCAGAGTCACACGCAGAACATTGACTTTGGGAGGTCTCAGGGCTCGTACCTGGTGCAGCACCTGCTTCATGATGCTCTCTTGAAATGAGCTCGAACCGATACTTGAAGCTCCTCGCATTATCACCCTGGGCGTCTTGGCTCCCTCTACAGGACCCAGGTCCGCTTCCTCCACTTGATCTCCTGAAAAGGCCATGTGAGTAAGCTCAACCTCAGACTTTGCAGCCACTTTGGCCCGGCTGAGAAGCATATTCTCAAATCCTTCCTCTTCAGCGGGTGAGTTTTGTGAAGCGCTAAGATTCAGAACGCTATCCTGGACCTGGCTTTGGCCCTGCCCCCCTCCTGAATTTCCAGATTCTCCCTGCTGGGGTGTACTGGATCCATTTGAGCTCGAAGATGGGGAACTCGCAGCATATTCTCCAGCTATTTTGAGTGCCGCCCGTGCCAGAGCATCTCCCGCCCTTGAGTTTTGTGTACCGCTCTCAAGAGGTGAAATGGGATTGGGTCTTTTCCCGGATTTAATCTTTTCAGATGAGACTGCCTCAGATTCCTCATTGAGTTCCATATGCTCAATCAGGGCCGCATTGAGGAGTTTGCTCTTAGATTGAGTCTTCTTGTCTTGCAGTTCTATGGGATCAACTAATTCAAACTCTTGTCCTAGTTCTAACCTGCCCTTGTAGTGATCAAGACTCTGTACAAGAAGTTCTTGAACCTGTTTGAGCATTTCCTGACCAGAATTCGAAGTAAACAAAGATTTTGCTGATTCAGAGTCTGGGTTCTCAATGAGTTGACGCAACTCACTCAAAAGGTTCAAAAGACGCTCTTTTTCATTTAGGTCGGTCTGAGCTGGAGAGACACTTTCTTCCTTTACCAGATTCTGGATTAAGGCCACCAGACGACTTAGTTTTTCGCGCAGTTGAGGAGCGGCTTGCAAAGATTCAATGTTCTCAAACAGCTCTATGATCTGATCTACAATTTCTGAAGTTTTGGGAGGTTCCTGTTCCCCATCAACAAAGGCCCCTTGCTCCGGTGGGAGAATCTCCCCGACTTCTAAATTTAATTCTGGCACAATTTCCAGCGTTTCTGAATCAAGCTGGGAGGGAAGAAATGGAACGTCCTCTATCCTTTCACTTTCAGATCCGCGAATGAACTCATCTTCGGCTTGATCCACAATCTCCTCAGGCTCAATAGTTTGTTCTGTCTTCACGTCCTCGATAGGATCAGTGGCCAAGGCAGCAATAGGATCAGCGATAGATGATTGAGGTCTCGCTTCCACGGCGGGTACCTTAGAATCGCGTTCCAAGATCTGCTCAAGAGCGTCTTCCTCAATGATGTTTGTGGACAGTTCTGAAGTGTGAATTTCTGCATCAATACCCGCAGACAAAAGGTCCTTCTCTGCAATATCTAGCTCTTGAAGGAACTGAGCTTCCTCTTCAATGAATTCAGCGTGCAGAGGCTCTATAGACTTTTTAAGCTCAACCGTGGAATCTTGTACCTCTGCATCCTTAAGGACTCTTCCCACAGCCTCTGTACTGATTTCTAAGGGTGCTGACTTTGACTCCCTGGACACGGCTGGAATCGCGAGAATTTTTTGATCCTCTTTTAGCTCATGATCGATTTCGCCTGCTAATAGAAGAGACTCAATCTCGTCAAGGCCCTCTATCACTGCTATATCTGTCTCCTGGACTTTCTTCAATTCTGGAATTTCTTTTGATTGATCTTCGGTGGACTCTTCTAAATGTTCCTGGGACTTCTTGTCTTCGTTGGATACTTCTACCAAGACTGTTTTGACGATCTCCTGCTCTGATAGGTCTGTGGTCTCTGGAGTGTTTTGAAGGAGTGTGGGGATATTCTCAGTGGTTAAATTGGAATCCTCAATTTCCTTCCCAGTTGAATCGGTAAGTTGAATCGGATCAGATCCAGCGTCCAGATTCTGAATCAACTCCTCCTCTTTCGTTGTTTTTGAGAGACCTTGAGTCGTTTCCTGCTGGTTTGATTCTTCTTCCTGTGCCAAATGACTCTCATCATCCTCACTGAGTTCTTCTTGAGGACCTGGGTCCAAGACGACCGCATTTGTGGCATCCAGTTTCTTGAATCCTGTCTCCACCTGTATCGGTTCCGGATCTTTCCCTACCAGGCCAGGTGAATTGGATTCTCTTGATGATTTGGCTGCTGAATCCCCTTTTTTTGTTTTGGGCTCCTCTAATTCCAATTCACTGGAGAGCGTATCGAAAAAACTTGAGTTTATTGGAGTGGAATCATCTGGAGCGGGCGCCGGAACAGGAATAAACCTGCCTATCGGGCTCGAGAGATTTTTACGAATCGAATCCACTCTTTCTCCTCAACAACGAGTTCAAGTACTAAGCAACCTTCAAACTCATCCTTGAGGTGCCGCGTGACTGGCGGCGGTTCGCTAAATCCGTGCGAGTGGTATCACGAAAAGTTGCCTTAAGTAATTCATCGGCACAATTTTCCAATCAGCTTAGTGGAGATTCACAGAATCAAGGAGATGGCCTGGAGAAAGTCAGGGCAAGGTTCTGTTAGCAACCTTCTTTAAAGGGGCTATCTCTCTCAAATTAGTTAGAGATGGGGGATCACCACCCGAAGTAATTCATAGCAATACTATTTGAAGTCAGAATTTCGATTCACTTACAGTACTCTATACAGAAGAAGCGGGGCCTTTTGGCCCCGTTTTCACTTATGGTGGGCCGATGACTGATGCTTAGGTGCAAACCTGGCCTTCCATCACCGGCATCTATGACCCGATTACTCCTTGAACGATACCTACAGCATCGTCCTTCGTCGCAATCTGATCATATATACCACTGCTGAAACCCCAGTTTTGCACCACGCACCAGCCATCGACCCACGATCTTCTTCTTGGCTCTGCCATTCGGGGGCAAATCCTTACCACACAACACCCATCCACTCACATTTTTCTAGTGGATCTCCTGCGACTCAATTTCTGGGTCCAGAGCTTATCTTCCTCTTCATTCTCTGCTGCAACTAATTTTGGGTTCTTTCGTAGGTTAGGGCAGGAGGAATTATGAAGCGTTTTGCATTTGCCGGAATCTTGTCCTGTACCCTTTCTGCCTCGGCGTTGGCGGGGCAACTAGTAGAGGTACCAAACACCCCCAATAATCGACGTATGATTGAGCAACTCGATCTGGACTTTGGTTGTAAAGGGACATCTCCAAAGGCTCTGCACATTCATCTCGATGAGGATGCAATGCAGGCTCTTTCTGAAAACCGCAGCGCTAAAAATCTCCTTCTTAGCCAGGGTAAGGTCATTGAGGAGGACTGGGAAGCCCAGTTTCGTGAGATTCAACAGCAAGAAAACCTCGGGACCTACCACACTCTTCAGGAGATGGAAGATGAAATTAAGCAGGCCGCTCAGGATTATCCTCAACTAGCAAAGTACATCAGTGCCGGAACAACCTTCGAAGGTCGACCCATCCACGGGTTGGTTCTAACGAATAAGGAGTCCACCGTCGAGAAAAAGTCCTTTCTTATCATGGGAACCCATCATTCCAGAGAATGGATTAGCACAGAGGTTCCTCTTCATTCCATACAGGACCTTCTTACAAAATACGCTTCTGATCCTGAGGCCAGGCAGATTCTGGATACTTCCATCATTGTATATGTGCCCATGCTAAATTCCGACGGGGGAACCTTTTCCAGAAATGAATCAAAGATGTGGAGAAAGAACCGCAACTCTAACGACTCAAGATATGGCACCGGGGTGGACAATAATCGTAATTATTCCTATAAGTGGGGAGCAAGCGGTTCATCGGGTTCTAAATGGTCTGATGTGTATAAGGGACCAGATCCCATGTCTGAGGCGGAAAATCAGGCTGTTCGTGCCTTACAGGAAGAGTATGGCTTTGTCGCCAGTATTTCGTTTCACTCCTATTCCGAACTAGTCCTCTGGCCGTGGGGTTATACCACCTCTATTCAAGCTAAAGATCATACTATTTTCAAAAAATATGGAGATAAAATGGGGGAGATCATGGATTACGAACCCATGCAATCCGCCGATCTCTATCCAGCCGCAGGTGATTCGGACGACTACCTCTATGCAGACTATGATGTCTTAGCCTACACAATCGAATTAGGCACCCGCTTTGTACCACATGAGCAGCAAGTCCCGATCATTCGTAAAAAGGGAGCCAAGGCACTGCGATACTTATTCCTAAACGCTCGTGACCCGTGGTCAGAGCGTCCTGATGATGAGACTTATCAATTG
>CAZIKF010000022.1:0-84781 GCA_964539825.1 uncultured bacterium | reverse complement strand
GTGATGGCAGTTTAACAATGTTCTGGTCGTCATTGGAGTTCATTAACTATAGATTTTAGTAGTAACGACCACACAGTTGCTACTCTTCTGTGTTTTGTAATCGAATATCGCCCCAAATCCCCATCCGCTACAAACCTCGCTAAAAAATTTGAACCAGACCCATCCAAGAATCACCGGAACCCTAAAATAATCATTCCCAGACCCTTGAGTCGAGGGCTGGTATGTGGTGGTGGTCTGGGAGTTCAGGGATGGTGCATGGTCGTGGATTGGGACGACGGGCGATGCATCGTATCGCTCTAGGAGTAATCGACGAGCAGGTGCCGTCCCTGAACTTCCAGACGAGCGCCTAAATACCAGTCCTCGGCTCAACCTCAATAAAAGATTCTCCCGTTAAGACCCAGGACACTCAACCCCAACATCGCAAGAACCAATGTGATGATCCAGAAACGGATTACCACCTTATTCTCTGCCCAGCCGAGCAATTCGAAATGGTGGTGAATGGGTGCCATCTTAAAGATTCTCTTTCCCCGCAACCGAAAAGATCCTACCTGTAAGATCACTGATATAGCCTCAACCACGAAAATACCTCCGATTACCACCAGGAATAATTCCGCTTTACATAGAATAGCTACCGTACCCAGGGCTCCCCCTAATGCCAGTGAACCAGTGTCCCCCATAAACACCTGGGCCGGGCTTGAATTGTACCAGAGAAATCCCAGGCATGCTCCTACCAGGGCCATGCAGAAGATGGTCAACTCACCCGTACCGGCCAAATGAGGAATATTGAGGTAGTTGGAGTAAATAGCATTACCGGATAAATAGGTGAGCACGCCCATGCAGCCAATCACTATGAACATGATGCCGGTAGCAAGACCATCTAGCCCATCGGTCAAATTCACCGCATTGGAAGAGCCTACAATGGTGAGAATCACGAGCAAAACATAACCATATCCAAGCTCCAGATTCACATTGATGATAGGTACGAAGAGATCGGTACTCATCCAGCTAGCCTGGTAGAGATAAACACCCACGATGAGCCCGAAACTAACCTGTCCCAACAGCTTCTGCCGGGCAATCAAACCATCTGAGTTCTTCTTCGTTATTTTTAGAAAATCATCCATAAAGCCCAGGATTCCCATCCACAGAAAGGAGGCCAAGACCAGGGTTAGCTGGATTTCAAACCGCGCCCAGATGATGGTGGAAACCACCACCGAAACGATGATGATGATGCCACCCATTGTTGGTATACCGCTCTTCTCGAGGTGTGCTTTCACACCCTCCGCGCGAATACTTTGCCCTATCCGTTTTTCTTTTAGCCTGGCGATTACGTAGGGCCCTAAGACCAGGGTTACGAAATAAGAAATAACAAGGGAATAGATAGAGCGTAGGGTAATGCTATCTACGAATTCAGCTAACATTCTTTCTCCATCAGCCCTTCAAATACTCTCTCTAGCGCGAATACCCGGGAGCCCTTTAACCCTAGCACCTGAGGCTGGATTGAGAGGACCGATAGCACAATCTCATCGATTGAGCTATGTACTTCAACCTTCGAATTCTGAAAATTCTCAGCAGCCTGGGTAAAGTTCTCCCCTAGTAGGTAGACTTTCAAAAATCCCATTTCAATTGCAGCAGTCAGTACCTCTAAGTGCTGACTCTCAGTAGACTCACCTAGCTCCAGCATATCAGCTAAGACCAGTATAGTCCCTTCAGGTTTATCAAAGGAAGAGAAGAAAGAGTGCATTGAGATTGGGGCGGCATTATAGCAATCGAGAATGACTTCAAGTTTTCCAGCCTTTCTATGCTCCATACGAAGAGGAGAAAGTTCAATTGATGGAATTCTCGATTCAAGCTGGTCCTGTCTCACTCCCAAGATACGAGCCAAACCACAGGCCAAGAGAAAACTCTGGTAAGGTCCTTCACCAAAAAACTTGCGATGAGATTTGAAACGGGATTCAAAATCCTCATAATCTAGCCGTTTAAGGCGGGGGTGATAACCCAGAGGCTCAT
The DNA here is from genome assembly GCA_964539825.1 of uncultured bacterium. Taxonomy (GTDB): domain Bacteria; phylum Muiribacteriota; class UBA6191; order UBA6191; family UBA6191; genus CAZIKF01. The sequence goes on along the minus strand of CAZIKF010000022.1, from coordinate 82,774 downwards.
AGACTTCCAGGATTTCATCAAAGAGGTCTACAGGCGCTAGCAATAAGCTGTCCCTCCTCATGTGAGAAGCTATTTTTAACTTTTCCAGGATCAATTGACGCCTGGTAGGAAAATACTCACGGTGAGATAAGTTGATGTTCGTAATCAGGGCTATATCTGGAACCAGACATTGGCTTAGAACCTCCATTTCTCCTGGTGAATTTATGCCGAGCTCAAAGATCCCAAACTCACTCCTGGGAGCCATTTTCAACAAGGAAATGGGGAGTCCCAGGTCATTATTGTAATTCCCAGGATTGGCGTAGGAGTTTTCACCCAGAAGCGCGTGCAGACAGTCTTTGGTTGTTGTTTTTCCACAAGAACCTGTAATCCCAATAATTACCGCGGAGAGTGTGTCGCGGAAATAAGCCGCAAAGGCCTGAAGAGCCTGGAGAGGAGAGGGATGCTCCAGGATCGCGCTTTCACCAGCTAAATCCATTTTTTTAGATCCCAGAATCCATCCCGCCCCTTTTTCAATCGCGGCTTCAGCAAATTGATGCCCATCCAGATTCTGCCCATTCATAGCTACAAAACACTCCCCTGGCAGGAGTTTTCTCGAATCAAAGTGAAAGCCGCAAACCTCATTCTTCTGCCCTGCATGATGGAGTTTGGCACCGCTTACAGAAAGAAAGTTTTCTAAGCGGTGAATTGGTTGAAGCGAACTCTGAATCTGATGCTTTGAGAAATCTGATATCACATTGCGGATTTCATCATGATCAGAAAAGTGAATACGATTTTCTCCTATTACCTGGTAATCTTCATGCCCTTTCCCTACCACGAGAAGAACATCTCCCGGACTCAGACCTTTAACTCCTTCTCGAATAGCTTCCCTTCGATCTGGGTAAATTTCATAATTCTTAGATTCGCCAAATCCAGAAAGGATGTCTGCAATAATTGAATTCGGATCTTCCTGTCGCGGGTTGTCATTCGTGATCAGGATCCGGTCGGCAAAACGCCTCGCGGCTTGTGCCATTCGAGGTCTTTTCGCGCGATCTCTTTCTCCTCCACACCCAAAAATCAGATGCAGTCGACCCACAAAAAGTTCGCGTACGGTTTCAAGAAGAAACTCCATCGCTTGCGCGGAGTGGGCATAGTCCACAAAGATTCTTGCTCCTCTAAAGGTCGATACCATTTCAAGTCTTCCAGAGATTGGCGATAGTTGAGAACAAAACTTTGTGATGGAGTGTAGAGAGAATCCCTGGTCAAGAAGAATGGAAATCATACAGAGCAGATTCTCAGCATTGAAAAACCCAATCCAGGGTGTAGTGACTTCTAAGTTTTTAGCCCCAATTTTGATTTGAATTCGAGTTTCTTCCAAGGTGGTCTTGAATCCCTCAACAGAGGGAGTGCTTGTGGACTGGAGCCCGAATTGAGTTGGCGGACATGAGGGATGAATGGAAAGTCTGGCAGCCCACTTGGATCGGTCCAGAATAAAGGAGTCATAGGAGTTTTTGTGATCTGCAAAAAATAAATTCTTCGCAGAAAAATAGGACTCCATGGTTTTGTGAGAATCAAGATGCTCTTCTGATAGGTCCGTAAAAGCCCTCACTTGAAAATAAGGGATGGGAACGCGTTCCTGAACCAGTCCCTGGGAAGATATCTCACAGATAACATGGGTTATATCGAGAGCTCTTAATTCCTTGAGAATCTCAATAAAGGTGGAGAGTCCTGGGGTAGTGTTGATTGAAGGTCTATTTAAATTCTTTGATGAAACTCCCAATGTACCAATGTAGGCAGCAGCGACTCCTTCCGATTCAAGATATTGATAGAGTCCCCAGGCAATCGTAGTTTTCCCCTTGGTCCCTGTGATGCCCCAGAGTTGAAAGGATTCAAAGAGCTCCCGGTAATGCTCCTGGCAATCCTCACGATAGGTTTTGCGCACATCAGAGACGACCCTTACAGGAATTTCACCAACCGAAAACTCAAAACCTTCGGGGACTACCAGCAAAGAAGGATCCTTCTGCAGGACTTCGGACAGGTATTGATCCAAACGAAAACCTTCTCCCATTACATAAAAAACGTCTCCGGGAGACACATGTCTTGAATGGGACTTCAGTCCACAAACCACAAAATCACCTTTTCTCTTAAAATCAGGTAGCCTATCCTAACCGCGTTCTGATGGGAAGGTCATGGAAATGCTCCGCTAAAGAACTATTGGTAGTTTAACGGCCTTCTTCTGCAATGAGCATATTTACGAACTCATCTGTACGGAGCACTCCAGATACGGGGACCTCCTGCACAGTGGAACTTCCAGCCAGGGTGCGCTGCGCCGTAAGTTCTTCATTTCGTGAGGCCAGGTTGATCCAATCCGGCATTTCTTCAATGGCCTGCTCTATGGCTGGAGCCACCTCTGGGTGAAGAGGCTCATCGGGCCACTGGGGCAGAGGATCCTCGTTTGATTCTCTTAAGATGGAATCCGCCGTAGGAACGGGATCTTCTCTGGACTCGTCCTCAAGATTAGATCTTGAGGGAGGAATTTCCAGATAAGTTAGAATTTCGCGACCCAACTCCTTGAAAATAGGGGCAGCAACCTGACCCCCATAATATTTTTCTCCCTGGGGCTCATTCACTACCACGTACATCACAAGTTGTGGGTCCTCAGCAGGTATAGCACCGATAAAGGAAGCTACTACTTTGGGATTCAGGCCATCATCCCAGGCAGAAGTCTCTTTGTGCATTTCTGCGAGGCTCTGCGCTGTACCAGTCTTGCCCAGTACTCCATAACCTGGAATCGCCGCCCTTCTTCCTGATCCCCCCGGCTCGGTGACATGTTTGAGCATGTCTGAAATAGTCCTGGAGGTTTCTTTGGAAATCACCCGCCGAACAGGCATAGGTTCGATGGTTTCCGACACCCGCTCAAACGTCTTGGTTTTAGTAAGAATCTTGGGATGATACAGGACTCCACCGTTTACAATACTGGAAAAGGCTCGCAGCAACTGCAAAGTATTCACCGCAGTCTCCTGTCCAATGGAGAGTGCCGCAAGCGAAAGTCCCGACCATTTTTCGGGCGGACGATTCACACCCCTGATCTCCCCGGGTAATTGCACCCCTGTCTTTTCACCAAATCCAAAGCGGCTCAGATAATCAAAGAGTCTCCGAGTCCCTAGCCTTTGAGCGATTTGAATAGCGCCCACGTTACAAGACTTTTTCAGGATCATCCCTGGTGTGAGATCTCCGTGTGCCTGCCTACCATCACAATGAATTCGAAATACATCATATAGCTCGATGTACCCCACACAACTAAAGAGGTCCTCAGTATTTATCGCATGCGACTCGAGAGCTGCAGCAAGCGTAATTACTTTCATGGTGGAGCCAGGTTCGAACTGGTCTGAGATAGATCTGTTCTTATAGTCTTCCTGAGTATAGTAAGGAAAATAGTTTGGATTGAAATTGGGCTGAGAAGCCATGGCAAGGACTTCTCCATTCCATGGGTTCATGACTACGATTACTGCGTTCTTGGGGCGATGCTGTTCGTAGGCTTCCCTGAGCTTTTTCTCAACGAGATACTGAATCACCACATCAATGGTCATATAAATGCTGGTTCCACCATCTGGCTGCTCTAAAGTTCGTTCACTATTAGGAATAACCAGCCCGTTAAGTCCCCGTTCATAAACTTTAACTCCATTTTTACCTTTGAGCATTTCTTCATAAAAAAGCTCTACTCCCTCCAATCCTTCTCCGTCTCTTCCCACGAAACCAAGCAGACTGGAAGCGATCATGTTGTAGGGATAATAGCGTTTGGTTGAATCACGAAAGTACACACAATTGGCCAGCAATCCGGCAGATTCAGGAGAGGAGAGAATTTTGCGCTCCTCCTCTATGCGCTCCCGGATACGATGAAACTCATCAAGAGTAACGTCTTCCTTGACCAAAAAATATCTTCTTTTGTTCTTCATCGCTTTCTTCAACCGAGGCATGATGGTTCTGGTTTGAAGATTTGTATAGGTGGAAAGAAGAGCAAGGGTTGATTCAGGATTCTGTAACCGCATGGGGTCACAGATCAACTGCTTTACCGCAGCGGTGTAGGCAAGGACATTTCCGAATCGATCATGGATCGCACCGCGCTTTCGAACAATTTTTTGCTTGAGGATGTGCTGTTTGCGCGCCTTCTCAGACCACAGATCATGATCAATAACCTGAATCCAGAAGAGACGAAGCAGGACTACCCCATATAAAACAAAGGCCATGGCCATAAACCAACGAATCTTCCGATCAATTGGCTGCATCGCTACCTCTCACAAATACCCTCAAACGCGCAGAGCGTGAAGCATCGTTTTCAGAAATTTCTTCCATTGATGGCCGAATAGGTTTCCTGGGATTCCTTTTACCGCGGGCTTTCCTGGCATCTTTGAAAATATGCCTCAATTCGTCGGGAACTCCTAACTCAGACTCCCAATCCTGGAATCTACGTTTGACGATTCGATCTTCAAGAGAGTGGAAACTAATGACTAAGATCCTACCTCCCGGACGCAATGCTTCTATGGCGTTATCAAGAGCCGTCTCAAGGGACTCCAGCTCTCGGTTTAAAAAGATTCGAAAGGCCTGAAAGGATCTGGTTGCCCCATGAATCGGTGATTTTCTCAGGTATGACTTTGGCAGACAATTCTCAATTACTTTAGCCAGATCAAGTGTGGTCGTTATTCTTTCCCTATTTTCCACGATGGCTCGTGCGATTCTAAAATGAAACTTTTCCTCTCCGAAGTCACGTAAAACTCCAGATATTTCCTCAATTTCAGCCTGTGAAATCCAGCTAGAAAGAGGTATTCCTTCGCCTGGGTTCATACGCATATCCAAAGGGCCGTCATGGAGAAATGAAAATCCCCTTGAAGGATTTTTTAACTGGTACTGGGAGGTACCCAAATCCAGAAAAACCACATCCAGCCTTTTTTCACCAAAATGTTTTTCTCTCTGAGACAAAACCTCAGAAAAATTTCCTTGTATCAGTACAACCCTGGGGTCGATTGGATCACTTTCAAATCGGCGTACCACCTCTGGATCCTGATCCACAGCAAAATATAGTTCTAGATCCTTTCGTTTGCTTAGAATCTCCTTTGCGTGACCTCCATGCCCAAGAGTACCATCGAAAAAAGTCTCGCAGGATTCAGGAAGGTGCCCTATCACTTCCCGATAAAGTACGGGGTAATGTGGGACTTCACTTGGATTCATCGGGCTTGGCAAGATAAATTCTGTCCTTCCTGGTCGGAACCACCATACCCAACTGCTCTTTGGCAATAAATTCAATGCGCTGCAGTGAACTGAGCATCACCTGCTCCTGGAGGTATTTATCCCGACGCTTCTCAAGTGAGACTATTTTTCTTTTCAGGTTTTCTCCTTCATTCACCAGTTCCAACAGCTTCATGTCCAAAAAGAGATAATTCAGAAGAAGAATCGAGGCAAAGCAAAGGAGCATGATAAAAGAGAAGGTGATCCTTTTCTGATTTCCCAGAAAGCGTGTTCTTAACGCTTCTTGGGGGGGGACAGAACGAACAGGTACAGACATAGCCCTCCTAATAGAACAAACTCATACAAATTGCGACAGTATTTTACCCTTTATGTCAACCTGACCGCCAGGACTTTTTGGAGTTTACCCTAATCAGGAGAGAACTGTGAGAGTGAGTCTTCTGAGGTGCGCAGAGCGCCGGTGCTCCCAGAGGTATATCCCCTGCCAGGTCCCCAGACCAAGTGCGCAATTGCTGATCGGAATGTTCAGAGAGGAGTTTGTCAAAGCGGATTTTAGATGAGAAGTAGTGTCATCTGGTCCCTCCAAGGTGTGACGATGCCAACTTTGCCCTTCCGGAGCGAGTCTCTCCAGGAACTCCTCTAAATCCTGTCTGGCGGTGGGATCCGCATTTTCCTGAATCAAAAGAGAGGCTGATGTATGCAAAAGGAATAAATGAAGGAGCCCGGTCTGGGGAAGGTTTCCCCTCAGGGCTTGTTCAATTTCCCGAGTAATGAGGAGAAGTCCCTTGCCGCGAGTACGAACTTCAATCTGAGTTTGAAACATAGGCACCCCTTCCAGGCCAGTATCCCGGAGAAAGAACTCTGAATCAAGATCAGAATTACCAAATCAACAAAATTTCGGCTTCGTGATGCGAGGGCCGGTGCGTGGTATGGGTTAGGTTGGAAGGAAGTGGTGACCTAACCTATACCTAAGTACCGGTTCTCGCATCATCTTTGATAAGTATCTGGAGAACTTGTATAATCCCGCCTCCATGAGAGTGGCACCTGGTACAACCTCCGGATACACAGCATCCATCCTGGATGTTCCAGCGATCTATCTGATCCTGGTTCTTTCCTATGTCTTTCGTTTTGAGTCTGGCTGGATTCCCTCGCCACTGGGAATTCCAGAATTTTCCACCTATTCCAACATCTTTTGGCTGGTCGCCTTTATCTTGTTTTTTGTTCTCTCTTTTTCCGGTCAATATAGTCGCGGATTTCGATTTAATGCGGAAAACAGTTGGCATCTTACCAAAGGGATCTTTCTTGGTTTTCTGGTCCTTACCTCCTTTGCCTTTTTTTATCGTGAGGTAGAATTCTCACGGACCGGCTTTGTGATTTCCCTTGGATTTCTCATGGTCTTTATGAACCTCTACTATCTTCTGCGAGATAAAGTGATTCGCCTGATCTCGCCTCTTTCCTTCGAGCGCAATAACATCCTCATCGTAGGTACAGGGAATCGTGGTGTTGATGTATTTGAAACCATGCGGCGAAATCGTACGGATCTAAATTTGTCGTTGATTGGGGCTCCAACCATTCATCTTCCCAGTCATATCAATTATCTAGGCCCCTTGAACCAATTTAAAAAATTCCTCAAGGAGCATCGTATTGACCACGTAATTGTCGCTCTGGAAGGAAACGCCATCAAACAGGCTCTGGATATAGTTTCTACCTGTGAATCCAAGGGAGTTCGATTCAGCGTGATCCCAGATCTCTTTGAGGTCGTGACAAGACAGGTCAGCATTGGAGATATCCATGGAGTTCCTGTTGTTAGTGTTGGCTCAAACCTGCCTATATACGGGGTTCAAATGAAATTGAAACGAACCTTTGACTTCCTGGGAGCTTCCATCGGGTCCATTCTAATCTCACCCCTGCTCATTCTTGTATGGCTGGCAATCAAAATCGAGGATGGGGGACCAGCGCTCTATAGCCAGGATCGTGTCGGACTGGATGGAAAGACATTTCGTATGTATAAATTTCGTTCTATGAAAGTAGATGCGGAAGCCAAAACCGGGCCCATGTGGGCTGTTAAGAATGATGACCGCTGGACCAGAATCGGGGCTTTTCTGCGTAGAACAAGCATCGATGAATTACCACAGCTCCTCAATGTGATCAATGGAGATATGAGCCTTGTTGGTCCCAGGCCCGAGCGCCCCGTCTTTGTAAACGAATTCAAACAGGAACTTCCCAGCTATATGCTGCGCCACAAGGTTCGTGGGGGAATCACCGGCTGGTCTCAGTGCAACGGACTCAGGGGACAGTCCAGTATCGAGGACCGTACGGCTTATGATCTACATTATGTTGAGAATTGGTCCTTTTTCTTTGACATCAGAATCCTTTTTCAAACTTTTTTTAAATTGGTATTTCTACAGAGTGGCTATTGAGATGTTAGAATTTCCAAATGTCTTCCGCAGCTAGTCGTTCTGAAGTCACTGGAATCCCTTCCCGTTTCGTAGAGTTGGTCCGCAGTGCCTTTTTCCTGGTGGTTGCAGGCTGCGCTTATTCAGTTTTCTTTTATGTCCTCTTCTTAATGGGGGCGATTTTAGAACCCCACATCGGCCTGATCGCCTGGACTAAGTCCCATCATAATCTCCTGGTCCCTTTTTCCCTGGCATTGATTCTCTTATTTCAAGGAATACTTCTTTGGTTTCTGATTGATTTGAGAACTCGTGTGAAGCGAATGGAATCCTAAACCTCAGGTCAATTTCACTGAGACTTTGATCTTCTCTTTGGGTGAAGTAGGACCCGCGGTAGAGTACAGAATGTCTGTCTTTTCGGTTACTGCGTCGCGAAAGTTCCATACATCTTGCTCATCGAGAGCATTTACTTGTTTTTCTAATCGACTGAATCGCACGATTTCCTGATCCGACGCTAAACCCAATTCCATACAATGCCCGGTTTCTTGCGCAAACAAAAATAAGATTCCCTGGGATTCAGAGGACTGGCCCGGGCTATTTCCATTCCCTATCTTAAGTACCCCGACCGGTGGGATGGAGGAGGGTGCGGCACCCTTTTCAAGAGCTTTATTTTCCAACAGCCTTACCGCTTCCCTGGTATCTGAATGAGACAAACACACCGTAAAAGAATGATCAGCAATGGTACGGAGCTGTTCTGCAGCAGCAACCTGCTCAAAAAACACTGATTCCTCGGTCGCGTCTGCGTTGACCTCTTGAGGACTTCTTTCGAAATCAAGTCCTGCGATCACGGGTACCGCATGCTTGACAGCAAGGCACTTTAACGCCCTGGCAAGTGAGCAAACTCTCGCCTCATGGGACTCAGAAGCGTCACCAGACATAACATTAAGCCAATCCACAAAGACCACCGGTGACTTCTGATTGCCAAGGGATCGTATCCGCTTTATCTCCTGGTCAAGAGAACTGTAGTCAGGAGCCTCCAACCCTCCAGAGAGATGGAGTAAGCCCTGGTAGGGAGCTAGATTCTTAAGGCCCTTTTGGAGCTTGTTTTTGCGTAGTGGATCTCCGAGCAGTTTGAGCGATGCCACTGTATGAAAGGGTAGAGCTGACTCTCGGGAAATACGAGCGAACACAAGATCACGAACGGTCATTTCAAAGCTTACAAACAGAGCGGGTAACTTGGAACTGCGGGTTAGTGCCACACACCACTCCATCAGGAATGCCCTACGCTGTTGTGCTCTGGATCCCCCCAAAAGGGTCAAAGTTCCTGGTCTTAATCCAGACATTGTCTCATTGAGAAGAGGCCAATGTGGAAAGGGAAGCCCAAGAACTTCCCGAATCCCTTGCGACTCTCTTAGTTCAAATTCCTTCAGGGCCTCTTTCAAGGAATTCACCAAAGGCTGGACAGCGTTGCGTTGATGGTTTAGATGGTTTTTCTCAGTTTCTTTTTGGCTCACCTGTGCTCTCCTCAGGGCACTACCAGTTTAACCCAGTTAGTGTTTCGGTTAAACTCTTCGAAACTAGACAAAAAATGGAATCTGAGCTGTGAATCTTTTTATCACTGGTGTCAATGGGGCACTTGGGTGGAATTTAGCCCAATTTTTCCACTCTATTGGAAATCGTATTTCAGGTTCTTTTCATCTTTCTCCCCCTCCCTTTCCTGCGCCAAAGCTTGAGCGAGACTTTATTCGGCTCAATTTGGAAGATCCTTCCTGCGCCCAACGCCAGCTTGAGTCCATCCCTGAAGAAACTGACGCGATCATCCACTGTGCCGCTCTCACCGATGTCAATTATTGCCAGGAGAATCCCGAATTGGCCAGGATCATCAATGATAAAGGAACTGAGTTAGTAGTTTCCGCGGCCAGGCAGCGAAATGCGGCCCTGGTCTATATCTCCACTGACTTCGTCTTTCCCGGGAGCCACGAATACTACCTGGAAAACTCACCCCCCAACCCTGCAGGGATCTACGGACAAACAAAGCTTAGCGGTGAAATCAGTACCCTGACCTACGAGCGCGGAGCCGTAATTCGATTCACTCCTTTGGACCACCCTTACCACCTATCTCATCACTCAAATACTCTCGTTCGGTGGATGGAATCTACGCCAGCGGGCGGACCTGCCCTGAAGTTATTCTCCGACAAAACATTTTCTCCGGTTTCGGCCCGAGAGGTCTTTGAAATTTGTGAGAAGATTCTCATAGAATTGGAAGCTGGAAACGGGGGGTCAGGCATCTGGCATGCTTGCTCACAAGAAATTCTGAGTGTCTACGAGACAGGAGTATTGATTCGAGACCATTTCAAGCTTTCTACAAATCTGGTACCTTCCACTTTTCCTGATAATGAATACGGCAGGATCAGACCGAGGCACAGTGGCTTGAAAAGCACCCGACATCCTTCAAGATCCATCATGCAAATCCTCTCTGAACTCAGAGAATGAAATTCCCCTTCCTACCTATGGACTATTCCATACTGATATTGAATTACAACGGAGCTGATCTGCTTCCCCGCTGTATAAAGCACTGTTTTCAAGCGATGGAGGCTTCGGGAGCCCGGGGGGAATTGATTGTAGTAGATAACGCGAGTATTGATGCCAGCAGGGAAGTATTGAGTTCCTATGGAGATCAATTACGTACGGTTGCCATGAAGTCAAATACAGTCTTGTGCGCCTACAACGAAGCCGTGGAACTCGCCATGGGAAAAATTATTTTACTGCTCAACAACGATGAATACATCGATTCCGGATTTCTAGACAGAATTCTCAAACCATTTGAACAAGATCCTGATCTTTTTCTGGTAGTTCCAAAGACTGTAGATGAGGGATCCAGATGCTACCAGGCCGGGTTGTTGGAGCTGGAATTCAAAAGGGGGCATTTCTGGATAAACTCTCAGCCAAAAGAGGATCGAACCTCCAAAAGGCGCCACCTCAATGTGGGTTGTCTTGGTGCCTACCGCAAAGAGCCGTTTCGGGTCTTAGGTGGATTTGAGCCCTTATTTCTTCCCTTTTATTGGGAAGATGCCGACCTTTCCTATCGTGCCGCCAAACAGGGCTGGAAAATTTTGTATGAACCCGAAGCTGTATCGGAACATTTGGGACAAGCCACTATCTCCCGATTTGTACCGGACGATGTACGCAGGATCAATCGCCGTAATAAGCTGCTGTTCTTTTATCTCAATGCCACCGATTGGCTCCTCTGGGCAAAGCACTATCTCCGATTCCCATTTTTTGTTATAGGCTCTATCGTTTCAGGTAGAAATCTCGACTATCTGCGGGCATGGCTTTGGATTTTTCTGCATCTACCACGAATCTGGTCAGTCCGTCAGGCACGAAAAAGAAAGTCCCGGCTTAAAGATGCCGATCTACTGAACCTGGTTAAAATTCAATGATAAATCTGGAACCAGGAACAACACGATGAATGAAGTAGTAGTTGCCATCCATCAGCCCAGCTATTTTCCCTGGCTGGGCTACTTTCATAAAATTTTTGCCAGTGATGTTTTTATTCTTCTGGATCATGTCTCTATCGCAAGAAAGAATTTCACGGCTCGAGTACCTGTTCGCACTCAATCAGGAAAGAAATACCTGAAAATTCCTTTGCGAAAACATCATCCCACTACTCCCATCTTAGACGTAATGCTAGCTGATGAGAATTGGATCCAATCCCACCTGGGAATTCTCCGCTACTATAACAATTCACCATTTTTTAAAACTTATTATCCCTGGATTGAGGACTTACTCCAAAGGGTCGACCTTAGCCAAAACCTGGCCAGAATCAATACTTTTCTGGTCCTGGAGACCTGTAAGCTCCTTGAGATCTCAACCCCTGTAACTTTAAGTAGTGAAATGGAACCCGAGTCTAAAAGAGATGAATTGATGATGGAGTTAACCAAGAAATCTGGTGGATCCATTTACTTTTCGGGCACCCGGGCAATGAATTATCAAAGACCGGAGGATTTCGAGGAGCAGGGAATCCGATTGATATACCAGTACTTCTTTGACTACCTTCAAGTTCAGCCCTATGCTCAGGCCCAGGGAGACTTTATGAATGGGCTCACCGTTCTCGATGCGCTCTTTAATGTGGGTGTTGTAGGAATCCAGAACCTGTTAGAGGCTTACGAAAATAAATTCCCAATTCGTAGTCCCCATTAGGACACCCCTGATCTAAATCTACGAATTCTTCTCATCTTCTATTAAGATGTGCAGGTTTTTTGCCGATAACGTAATGTCATACTGTACCCTTTTACCTGGTGGCTAACTCATGCAAGGATTTGTCGTCCTAGTAGACTCAGACCGAAATTGGCTTGATCTACCTACAAGAATCTTTCAAAAGGTCCAGGGTAAAACCTTTCTTGAGCATCTTCTCGATCAAGTCCGGACCTTTCTTTACCCTGTTATCCTCTCCATCTCAGACGGGGAAAAGGAAAAGCCTTTTTGGGAGTCTCTTTCCAAAGAAAATCCAGACTTAACACTTCTGTTCACTAAGCAGCCTAATGAAACTCAAAGGGTGAGAGAAGCAGCTGATAAATTAAAACTCGATCAGATCATTCGAATCAGCGCAGATAATCCCATCCTTGGAAACTCACTCATCCCGCGTGGTCTAAAGGCACTGGAAAGTCATGATTACGCGTTTAGTTATGGTTATCCGGTGGGGATTCAGCTTGAATTTTTAACAACCCGGGTATTGGAATTATGTGAGCAAACGGAGAGTGATAAAAGAATTCGTGACATCGTGAGAACAGACTTGCTTGAAAAATTACAGATCACACCCCTGCAGCCCAGAATCCCCGAATTGACTCGTCCGGAATTACGCTGGACCACAGGAACCTCCCAGGATTCCCAATTGGTCTCGAGAATGATCGAAGATGTAGGCACATTCAATGTTGGCTCCCTGAGAGAAATGATGGGGGTGCACGAAAGACTACAGCAGGAATATCTACCCATGCCCACGATGGTCAACATCGAGCCTACCAATAAATGTAATCTCAAATGCGTCATGTGTCCAAGGGATGAGATGGAAAGATCGCTAGGCTCAATGACCATGGACACTTTTCGCAAGGTTGCTGATGAATGCGCTGAGATGGGAGTGAACCTGATCACGCTAAATGGATATGGAGAACCCTTTATCTCGGGAGAACTCTTCGATATGGTGGACTATGCGAGCAGAGTCGGACTCCAGGTGAAAATCAATACGAATGGCCATTATCTATCCGAAAATAATGTCCACAGACTGTTTCAGTCACCGCCCCACCACCTCAGCATTAGTCTTGATGGGGCCACCAAAGAAACCTATGAAAAGGTTCGAGTAAATGGGAAATTCGACCGGGTCATGAAGAATCTCCATACCCTACTCTCAATACGGGAAGAATACCCAGACATAGACATGAAAGTTTCGCTCCAAATCATACGCATGGATGAAACTGAAACAGAAATTGAAGAGTTCAAGGCGAGCTGGAGTGATCGGGTAGATGAAATCTCTATTCCCAACGTCCACAACTGGGGGGGAGTCTTTGAGGAAGCTGGCCCCTTGAGGGGGCAGGAATTAGAGCGATTTCCCTGTCGAGAACTGTGGCGTACCATGATGGTCTTCTGCGATGGCTCTACCTCAATATGCTGTGCTGTTTTTGACAATAATATGAATATGGGCAACGCTAAGGACAAGAGCCTCCGGGAGATCTGGACCAGCCCGGAATACCAACGTCTACGCAAGCTGCATCTAGACGGCAAATACGATCAGATTGATATTTGCAAAGACTGCAATATGTGGAAGGTACAGGGATAGGGATGTGGGTCGACGATCTCGGTAAAATTTTATTTCAGGTACCAGACATCCCATCGCAGGTCCAACTTGAAGTGAATAATGCATGCAATCTTGATTGTGCTATGTGCCCCCGCCACGAACTGCCCATAGAGCTTAATGAGATGCCCTTTGAACTCTTCTGCGAAGTCATTGATCAACTTCACCGCCTGAAGCAGACTCGCATCGACCTGGGAGGCTGGGGGGAGCTAACCCATCATTCAAGATTTTGTGAGATCGTGCGATATGCGGCCGATAAAGGCATGGAAATCTCTCTAACTACCAATGGACTACTTCTTAAAAAGGAACGCCTGCAAACCCTGCTCGATAGCTCTGTTAAGGACATCACTCTTAGTATTGACAGCCTTGAGCGTAGAAAGAAAGATTTCACCGGACACATAAATAATCCGGTCTGGAAAAACCTGGAAGAACTCTTATCATATAAGGATTCCCATAACTTGAGAATTCGCATCAACACCTTAATTCAAAAGTCCAACCGCGATGAAATATTCGAAATCATAGATGCTGTTGATAAGCTAGGCGTGTATATGCATGTTCTCTTCGGGCCAAACATCGCTCGTGATGATGCCGGACTTCGAGTACCCTATTCTGAGGAACGCGCGCTTTACAATGAGATTGAAGCTCAACGCAGCAAGGGACGTTGGCAATGTGTAGTTTCTACTCCGTTAGCCAGGTATAAATCAGGAACCCGAAAGCACTACTTTGGCCTGGGGGGAAAATGTCCGCAAACCTTTGAGAGCTTCTATGTCAACCTGAAGGGTGAGGTCACACCATGTACCCTCTTACCTGATACTGTGATCGGAAAGCTTTCCGAATTCGATACACTGGAAGCGCTATGGAAGAGTAGTAATTTTCAGGCTTTTCGTAGAGATCAAGAAAGAATCTGCCAGGGTTGCGACGCCCTAAAGTTCGAAACGCACGATGGGTAATAAGGTCTTAGTAACCGGTGGTGCCGGATTCATAGGAAGTTGGGTTGTAAAGGTCCTCGAACAAAGAGGTTTTGAGCCTATCGTATTCGATGATTTTTCCACTGGTGAAGAAAGGAACCTTGAAGGTTTAAGGAGTTCCGATGTCATCCATGGCGACATTCTATTGGAACAAGATCTTCAAAAAGTACCTTTTAAGGAGTGCGTCGCTTGCTACCATCTCGCGGCAAAGGGGGATGTACAGGAGAGTATTGATCTACCTTTTGAAATCATGCGGGTAAACCTTGAAGGCACCCACCGTGTTTTAGAACGGTGCCGCCAGTACCAGGTTCCTTTTCTATTGGCCAGCACATGCATGGTCTATGGCTTCAGCCAAAGTACAGGACTTCCAGCAAAGGGTATTTCTGAATCCTATCCAACCGAACCCTTATCACCATATGGCGCCTCAAAACTTGCGGCGGAGCAATTGTGTATTAGCTATCATCATAGCTATGGCATGAAGGTTCGTGTAGCCAGACCTTTTAACACTTACGGTCCGCACCAACAACCCACCAATAAAGAGGGTGGTGTGATTCCTGTATTTCTCCATCTAGCTATGCAGGGAAAACCGATCCAAATTTTTGGAGACGGCGCTCAGACCCGTGATTTTCTCTTTGTTGAAGACTGCGCTCGTTTTCTGGTGGATTACCTCTGTGCTGAAGAGGCACCCTTAATACTCAATGCGGGTTCTGGTACTAAAATCACGATAATTGATCTTGCAAACTTGATTTTAGAAGAGAAAGGGCAGATATCCCATGTCCCCCATCCACACCCGCAAAGTGAGATCCATGAACTGCTTTGTGATTCCACACTCGCGGGACAATCGTTGAATTGGGCTCCCGCCATAGATTTGGAACTGGGCATCCATAGAAATCGCACCTGGCTGAAAGAGAAACTATGATTTCCAAAGACACTAAACTCCTCTTAATTTCTCCCCATCCTGATGATGAGACCCTGGGCTGCGGAGGCTTGATTCGGAAAATCAAGAAAGCTGGAGGAGAAGTATATGTCCAGATCATGACCTACGGTGATGAAGCTCAGTACGGAGGTTACTCTGAAAAGAGTGTTCGAGAACAGGAACTTGAAGCCGTCATGAGCTATCTGGAAGTTGATGATTATGAAGTCTTCTTTCCCGGAGAGGAATTCCATCTTAAGCTTGACGGAATACCAGAAAAGGAACTACTGGATAGAATTGAGAAGAATTCCAGGCTCAGTCTGAATCAGCTCAATCCTAATATGGTCGGAATTCCAGCCGAAAATTCAACGAATGTGGACCACCGGGTTACCTACCGCGCTGCCTTTACAGCACTGCGCCCGAGACCTCACCACTTGAAGAGTTTTACCCCTATCGTATTTACTTATGACAACCTGACTTATTGGAATTATCAAAATTTTCAAGCAAACTGGTTCGTCAATATAGACGATGAGATTGAGGATAAAATCCATGCTCTCTCCCTATATGCTACCCAGATGCGGGCTGACCCACACGAACGCTCCCTGGATAATATTCGAAGGTTTCACGAAGTACTGGGGCGTTCTCAGGGAGTTAACTGCGTGGAACAATTTTATTTAAATCGCTTCTACCAATCCTGAAATAAAAGTTCAATATAAAGGTGGAATAATCACATGCAAAAAGCCATTCTCCTGCTCATTGACTACCCCAAGAATTGGCTTGGGCAGACCTCCCAATTTTTGTCCGCCCTGGATGAAAGACATACTTCTTCCATTTCTCTGGTCCTTAAGCGCATCCTGGATACCCAACTTCCAATCCTCGCCAATGTATGGATCAATCAAGAACTCAATGAAGAGGAATTATCTGACCTTCAAGCCCTTGAAGAGATGCTGGAGAGTTGTGCGGTACCTACAGTCTTCACTGATAAAACCGAAGGTGCTGGATTGGAAACCAATCGCCTGAACGCAACCTTCAAATCCTACCCAAAACTTCAATCGATCCTCAAGGTTAGACCGGAGGACTTTCTTTCCCCTTCAAATGAAGCGATTGGAGCTTTGTTGGAAAATCTTGATGAGGACTATATCTTCTCCATCAATGAGCCCGTAGGACTAAATTTTGAAATTTTCTCGCGTAAGTGTCTGGAAAAACTGATCGAATTCGAAGCCTCTGAAATCCGTCCTCAAATGGCAATATGCAGAGATTTCGTTGATTCTTTTTCAAGAAAAAGACTTCACGGTGGATATGTTGATGAATCCAAGCCTCATTACCGCTTTACATTGGACTCTGAACAGGCTGCTAACAACCTAAAAAGCTATCTTCATGGCGGAGGAATCCTTGAAAAAGCCCCGCTCATGGACTGGAGCCGCCAGCAAAAATGCTTTCTGAGGTTTTTTGATGAACCTTTCTACAATCATCGCAGCCACTTTGATCGCGATGAATTTTCAAACCAATACATCATCCAGTTCTTTGAACGAGGCTTATTTGGTAAGCGCTATATGAAACGAAATTGCAGGGTTTTGGATCTTTGTTGTGGAAGTATGTTTCTTGCAGAGTTCTTTTATTCCACCGGAACCTCCAATATTTTATGTGTGGATGATTGCCAGGATGCTGAAGATCTTTACAGCGCTCTTGAACTTAAGACCAAAGGAATCAATTTCTTGCGGGGCTCCATTCTCAGCGAAGAGGACTGGAAGAAGATGGCCGATAGAGGGCCCTTTGATGTTGTCACCTGGACTGCTGCCATTGAGCATTTTAGCCTGGAACATCAACATTGGATTCTGAAGAAAATATCACAGGTTCTTGATGAGGGAGGCGTTTTACTTGGTGATACGGTGGTCTTCTCTCCCGAAGGACTCCCAGGCCATTGGCAGCACAAGAATGAGATTGTCTCCCAGGATGACATGAATTCTGTACTGGCACCCCATTTTAGTAATGTGGATACATTCATCACCTACTACGAGGAAATGACCTTCCAGCCCATCTACTTCGTTGGTCATAAATAACTTTAGGAATCAATGAACACACCAAAGGTTCTCACATTCCCGCTACAGAGACACCGGGATAATAGAGGGTATCTGGAAGAGGTTTTTCGTCCCGAGATGCTCCCTCCGGAGCACCGTGAATTCGGCCAATGCTTTCTCACAACTGCCAGGCCAGGGATCGTAAAGGGAAACCACTACCATCATTCCAAGTATGAGCTTTTTTACCTCGTAAAAGGTCACGCAACCGTATACTTCAAGGATCTTGAAACAGAAGAAACCTCTGAGGTAGAAATGTCAGAAGATGATCCCAAGGTTTTACTCATTCCTCCCGGACCTCTCCATGCTATTAAGAATACCGGGAACAGCGACTTTTATTTAATGGTATATACCGATAAAAGGTCTATGGAAGTGGACGAGGACGATCAAGACACCTTCTACCGCGCCTGGATTGAATAGAGTGGTTTCATATGAGTTTTCGGAGGTTTTATGAAGAACTCCCCGGCAGGGGACAAGTACTATCACTCAGGCTAAACGGCGAGATCTGTTCCTATAACGGAAGGCAGCTTCACCATGGCCTGAGACGCTGGATTAGCCAACTCTCCAATTTAAGAGAGAGGGCTTTAGTGCTCATTGCCCTGGAACACTCCGAGGACCTTATCCTTAGCTTCTTGGCATGCCTGGGATTAAATCTCATCCCCGCTTACTGTGCTCATCCATCCTCTAAAGTTGATCCCCGGGATTTCTCCTCCAAACTTGGTTCCCTCGTTGATACACATAGTCCCGACGCCCTACTCATTGACTCGCATTCCATTGACCTTGCGGTGGGACTTTCCAAAAAACTGAGGGTTCTTTGCAAAGCGGAAGACAACCTGGACTTTTGCTCCCGGGAGGTTCCCATTAATCCCAGTTTCGCTCAATTTTCCAGCGGCAGCACAGGCGTACCCAAGGGACTGCTCTATGAATGGAATCAACTCCAGGAGCATGTGAATGTTTTTTCAGAAACCCTGGACCTTGAGGAAAGACACAGGTTCATATCCTGGCTGCCGCTCTACCATGATATGGGTTTCATAGCCTGCCTCATGACTCCACTTCTCAACCAGAATCCCCTGCATTTGATCAGCCCATTTGAGTGGATTTCCAATCCGGGAATCCTATTTGAAGATGCGCAAGTGCTAGGTTCAACCCACACATGGATGCCCAATTTCGCCTTTCGGCTACTGAGCTCCAAAGTCGCTGCTGAGAATTTAGACCTGAGCAGATTTGAATGCCTGGCAAGTTGCGCGGAACCTGTGGATTCAAAGGTGGTCATGGATTTTTACGAGCACTTCAAAGGGGCTGGATTATCGCCGCACTCCCTGGGGTCCACCTATGCCATGGCTGAAAATATATTCGCGATGACTCATCGACTTTTCGATCTGGATTCAAATTCCTGGTACATCTCACTGGATGAGAAAGAATTCCAACACGGGAGAGTCAGGTCTTCAAGAGAGCAAACCCGGACGGTCGTGAGCTGTGGAAAGCCAATTGGCAAGGTTGAGGTTTCTATCGCAGCTGAGGATGGTTTTCTTGGGGAAATCTTGATTCGCTCACCATTTACCCTTGATTCTTATTGGCATCAGAGTGGACAGCTCCTCGATAGCCAGGGATTTTTCAATACAGGGGATCGGGGTTTTATTCACCAGGGCGAACTCTATGTGACCGGTAGAAGTTCCGATTTGATCATTCATCGAGGAATGAACCTCTACCCACAGGACGTGGAGAACATTCTTAACGATATTAAAGGGACCTATAGAGGTCGCAATGTTGTATTTGGGACCTACAACAAATCAACAGGTACGGAAGATGTGGTAGTACTGGCGGAAGCCATGCCAGACTCCAGTCCTATAGGCTTAAAAGAAGCCATATTCGAAAGAATTTCCCATCGCTTTGACTTCACTCCCAGTGATGTGCAGATCCTTCCGCATATGTGGCTTCGAAAAACCTCCAGTGGAAAAATCTCCCGAAAACTCAACCGGTCCAAATACCTGGACTATCGCAGCCGTGAAATTCATATTGCGGGATGCTCTCATGTTTATTCCTTTAATGCGTCTGAAGAACTCTACAACGAACATACTACCGCGCAGAATATTCACCTGAAGCAAATTCCCATTGTCAGTTCAGAAAATATCCATAGAGAGCCGCGTCAGTTGGAGTTTCAAAGTTATATTGGGAGTCTTCCCAAAGATGCTCTTCTACTGCTTTTATTCGGAGAGCAGGATATTCGAACGGTGATCCCCTTTCTTAAGCGTCACCAAAATCAAGATTTGCAAGAGGCCGTTGCAACCGTGATTTCTTCTTATCAATCTCTTGAGCGAGAAATAAGGGAGTGTAGACCTGACCTGACCCTGGGATGGATCCTTCCCCCACCGCCTGGAGAGGGGCTCCCCCCTCACCCAAGGTATCTGGCTGCCACCGAGCTAAGTGATGAAGTTTATTATCATTTCCTCGCCACCCAGGAGGAAAGAAGAGGATTTGCGAAAGTCTTTGTAATAGCGATGAAAGAGGGTATGGATGCCCCGGTTCTCGACATCTGGCCCTGGATTCTTAAACAGCAGGATAGCCTTGAGGTAGAGGAGTACTACATCAGGGACAATAGTCATCTTCAAAATGTAAAAAGTCTCTATGAAAGCGCGATACAAACCTGCTTCGGCTACCCCATTCTACCCACGAAACAGGTTGAAGCAACACAAGGTCGTGAAGTATTAACAGAACATTCCATTAAGGAAGCTATGGTCACTCTCATTGAGTCCCATTTTGGATTTCTCCCTCAGGAGCAGATGAATCTGCTCTCCAGGCTAAATTCCATTGACATCGTAGAATTACTAGGGCTCCTGCAAGATCACTTTGAACTTAACTTACCTCCCACCTGGACAGACAAGAGTGAAATCGAGACTCTATCAAAGCTATGTGAGTGGACCCTGAAGTACTCCGCAGTAAAGAAAACCTGAACCAATGTTTTTCCCACTAAAAGGAGTTTACCGCTTCGATGACCTGCTCCACCTCTTGGTCCTCAAGACAGGGATGTAGAGGCAGGCTCAGCACCTGGGAATGGATTTCTTCGCTAACTGGAAGGCTGAGATGACTCCAATGACTATAGGCCTCCTGCTTATGGGGAGCAATGGGATAGTGGATCAGGGTTTCTACCCCACGTTCCTTCAAATGAGTTTGAAGCCCATTGCGATCTTTTGTCCTGATAACAAAGAGATGCCAGACTGGAGTACACGGTTTTGGTACTGCGGGCAGTATTACTAATTCAGTTTGAATTTCTTCCAAATACCTTTTCGCGATTCCTCTTCTGCGCTCATTGTCTTCCTCTAGAACAGCTAACTTAGCGAGTAGAAACCCAGCCTGCATTTCATCTAATCGAGAGTTGTAACCTCTATATCGATTCTTGTATTTCTCGGCGGAACCATAATTGCCAAGATCGCGAACCAGGCGGCCCAATTCCTCATCATTTGTGACCACAGCACCGCCATCTCCAAGAGCCCCCAGGTTCTTACCCGGAAAAAAACTAAAGGCAGAGCAATCTCCCAGGCCTCCTACCACCTCTTCTCTCCATCTTGCTCCATGAGCCTGAGCAGCGTCTTCAAGAATGAGTAAATTTCTGGACTTAGCGAGATCTCGAATTCCATCCATTTCCACTGCTTGTCCATAAAGGTGAACTAATAAGATCGCCCTGGTTCTCTGCGAAACTTTCTCCCTGGCGTCGTTTACGTCCATGTTATAGGTCTCTTGCTTAGGTTCCACCAGGATTGGGATCAGACCTGCCTGAGAAATAGACAAAATGGATGCTATATAGGTATTTGAGGGAACCAAAACTTCGTCCCCTTCCTTTAATCTACCCTGCTCTATATATGCACGAAACATCAGAAAGATAGCCTCAAGGCCATTACCAACTCCCACGCAATGATTAGCATTACAGTAGCTGGAAAATTCCTCTTCAAAACGGGTGCAATACTTCCCCTTGATGAAATAACCAGTCCTTAGGACCTGATCAAGAACTTCACGGTATTGAGAGGCGAATCTTGCATTAATTTTTTGGAGATCAAGAAAGCGAATCGTCATAGGTTCAATCCTTTAAAGCCAGTCCAGGTTTCCTCTGGCAAAATTCTAGGCACTGAGTTCAGAAATTAGTGTTGTGAGCTCATCTCCCATCTTCTGTGTATCTTCGGGGAGATTGATGATGCGAGAACTAACATCCCTCACCACAGGTAGTTCACGTTTCTGAAAACATTGTAAGGCTTGGTGAAAATACACCGGGTAGTCATAGTGAAAGGAAGAGCGCAAGGAACGCTCCCTGAATTTCTTACGAATCTTTTCTTTAGAGTCCTTGTCCCTCAAAAGGTATGAGATTACATGTTCATTGGCCAGCTCACCTTCCGAACGATATTGAAAACCTCTGAGAGGAAGTTCCTGACGATAACAATTAGCGATTTCTCTGCCCTGGGAAATATATTTCCCCAGGTGTTTTAGCTTCTCTTGCAGGACCAGGGCCTGAAGGTCATCCATCCGGTAATTTCCGCCAAGGCTTTGATTCTTAAACTCATCATCGAGACCATAGTTTCTAAGCTGGCGCAATTCATTTGCAAGTTCTTCCCTTTCTGTCAGTACTGCTCCTGCATCTCCCCAGGCTCCTAAAACTTTGGTTGGATAGAAACTCATTGCGGCTCCAACCGTCTTCCGGGACGGAATATGGTCTTCTCCAATTGCCCCACATGCCTGGCAAGCATCCTCAATGACAGGTAAGTTTTCGGAAGAGGCGAATTCGAGAATTTCAGACATAGGCGATATTTTCCCAAAGATGTGGACTACCATCAAACCCTTGCAGGACTTTTGGTAGCGACTTGCAAAATTTTTAGCATTGGGCATTAGGGTGTCTGCCTGTATATCGACAAAGCGAGGAATAAGGCCTGCTTCAAGAATTCCCATGACAGTGGGAATCGGGCAAAATGAGGATACGAGTATCTCGCTACCCGATGGAAGATGCAGGGACCTCAACAATAATTGCAAAGCGACTGTTCCTGAGGATAGACCCACACAATATGGTGCCTTACTAAATTCCGCGAATTCGTCTTCAAACCCGCTCAGATGCTTACCAAGAAAATAATATTCACCGGATAAAAAGGAGGAAATCTGGTCTTTGAGCTCCTCAAATACTCTGGAATTGTCGGATTTCAATTTTCAACCTCCTCACAATGTCTCTGGCATTAAGAGAATCAAAACCCCAGCCAAATTGATCCTTAAATCGCTGGCATGAAACCGCATATGGAGTCGCCGGGTTCGAAGGAACGAATTTTAGGGATAAGTCCTGATCAAGTTCTCCAAAAGGCCACTGGCAGGTAGCCAAATTATAAACTCTTCCCTCGTATTTATCCTTTTGTATTACCTTCGCAATAGCTCCGACGAAATGCTCAATACTTAAGCCGCTCCAGGTTCGTTCTTTGCCCCCATAGACCTCGAAGGTTTTCCCATGCAAGGTAGAGAGAATCATTTTTTCCAGGAGACTGGGATTATTAAGATCGGTCTTTCTTCCAAAAACAGTTCCCAGGCGAAGAGAGACAAAATCCAGATGATTCACCTTTTGTAGGAAGCCCAACGCCCCCTCCATAAACACTTTACTCAGCCCCTGCGGTTCTTTGGGATCACAGACTCTGGACTCTTCAATCTTTCCTTCTAGAACCCCATACTGACATAGGCTACCCAGATAAATGAACTTCAATCCCTTTTCTGATTTCAAGATATCCAGGATTTCAGCGACATTGAGCTGGAAGTCCAGGAATGGATTTTCCTGACCAGCTATATGGTTTGACAGTCCATTGGCAAGAATACAAACATCACACCATTGGAGAGATTTTCTTAGCTCCTCCTCAGTGTGTCCCCTGTCCAAACCACGAATCTCAAGGAGGGCTTCAGAAGGTAGTCGTTCACAAAGAGCTGAACCCAGGTAGCCCTTTGAACCAATGATGAGAATTTTTCGTACCATGATTCTACGTATACTTAAAAATTCTGAAGCGATTGGAAATATGGTTATGAACTTTTTGGTAACTTGAAATTGATCTACCTTCAGACACCAGGAAGTAGGTACCTTCCAATTCTTTATATCTCCTTAAAAAATCATCTTCATCCATCTTACTGGTTTTCATGCCCAGTTCCTTTAGAAATTCTTCCATCTTTGAAATCGATGAATTCTCACCTACAAGGGTCACTTCCGTCTCACACTGCTCCACAAACTGGGGTGTCATTTTATTGAAGAATTCCAGTTTAAAATTTCCCGGATAGCGCACAAATAAAGTTCCACATGCCTTCCTGACCTCATCCATTTCAACCCGTCTCTCCGGCAGAAGGCGAAAGAATTTGAGACGCCCTGCATAGGTCCCCAGGTAACTGACCTGGAATCCCAGACTCCTTAGGGAGTCCAGATGTATCAATTCATTCTCCTCCAGTACAAGAAGATCTGGAGTATGTGTTTTAAGTCTCTGATAAAATTGGTCGGGAAAATCTGGGAAGAACTTGCGCTCATCCTCTGGCTCCATAATCATCATGAACTTGAGGGTCTGAAGAAAAACAGAGAAGGGGGGTAGATTATGCCGCAAGTGAAATTGAAACCTCCAGCCAGCAAACCAACAGACTTTACTGTTGCGGACTATCTCGAAGTGTTCCCAATCTTCAAGCTGATCCACAAGTCTATTGTAGATTTCCTGATGCTCCAGTAATTTTGGCCAGAACTGTTTTTTGGAATACTTGAATCGGATAATTGTATAAAGGAGTAAGATCCAGATTGAAAAATCAGTCCAGGGAATCAGCTTGACGCTAAAGGCTCCCACCAGCGCGACTCCAGGTAGAAGAGCAATATAGTGGTAGTGAAAGAATCCTCTTTGAAGGATCACTCCAAATACTTCCGCACCTAGTAATATCAGGGCTAGGATCTCTAACGGCCCGGGGTTGGAAAAAATCCAATAAACAGCTGGAATGAGAGCGAGGAAGGGCACGGCATTCTCTAAGAAAATAGGACCCAGGAATGGAATCAGAAGTCTCTTCCATGCATACCAACCTTCGTTTCTACACTTAAAAAAGGCCAGAAATCCAGATATGGAGAACCTCAAAATACCCAGGCATTGTAAGTAGAGTAGAAAAGAGAGACCTCCCAAGCCCAATCCTAGAAGAAGATCTACAAGAGTAGAAAAATGAAAGCCGGAATCAATGAACCTGAGCAAGCAGAAAATTCCCACAACATCAAAGGCCAGGTTGAGCTTAAAGAGTAAGGATCCAAAGAGAGCCAAGCCTAGCTTTGCAGGGAACCAGGAGAAAGGTAGGAAATATAGATTCAGGAGGATTGGGAGTGCGCAGATTCCAAATAGCTCAATGGTATAAATATAGACGCAGCCAGTGCTAAAAGAGCTAAGTAAAATCGCATAGAAAAGAAAAAAACAGTGAACCACTTCCCGATCAAGTCCCAGGTGTTCAAACACAGACTCGAATGCAAAGAAAGAGACGCTAATAAGGACTAGTTGCGAAAATCTTGAAGAAAATT
The DNA here is from genome assembly GCA_964539825.1 of uncultured bacterium. Classification (GTDB taxonomy): domain Bacteria; phylum Muiribacteriota; class UBA6191; order UBA6191; family UBA6191; genus CAZIKF01. The sequence continues at coordinate 57,829 of CAZIKF010000022.1, read as the reverse complement.
TTACCCCGAGATGACCCGTCAGCCTATGGAATATCCAGTAGATAAAAAGGGCCGCGGAACGAAATCCCCCGTTATGAAGAATTAAATCATGGTTTAAGCGCTCATATGGGAAATGCCCCCAGATTCCGAAAAAGCCTATGTCACCATGGAGAGGCAGACGGAAAAATAGGGCTCGATTTAGGATGAGAAAGGAGAGAAATAGGACCATCGCTCTCTCGCGTAGCACCCCGCTTCACTGATAATGTGTGCGATATCCTGAAATCGAACGGTAGAAGCTCCCTTTTCTCTTTCAAGATATGGCACCGGCAATTCACGTATCCTAAATCCGCATCGAATCGATTCCAGGATAAGTTCGGCATCAATAAACCAGCCTGATGACTTTAATGAAATGCAGTTGAGAATCTTGCTGTCAAAGACTTTAAAGGAATAATTAATGGTTTGAAAGCGAGCCCCAAATACAATGCGTAAAAAGATTCGATAACCAAGTGTATAGAGGACACGGGCCCATCGATCCCTTCCCCCTATACGCTGTCCCAGGACAAAATCACAATCTTGAGTAGCGAGGAGTTCAAGAGCTTTTTCAATTTCGACCAATTCAAAGGGCATATCACATTCATAATGGCAGACGAGAGGATTCTGGACATATTCATATGCTTCTCGAAGTGCCCATCCCATACCCATTCTCTTATCTTGGAACACCGCTCTTATACAATCTTTCTCCTTGCGCATTTGTTCGAGGAGTTCACGGGTGCCATCTGTGCTACCTGAATCAATTACGATGATTTCAAATTCGTGTGAATGGGCTCTGGAATACTCTTCCAGTGCTTGAACACAGGCGCCAAGATTGTCAATTTCATTATAGGTAGGAACGATAAAGCTGATGGAACTCACTTAGCTAGTTCCTCAATCCCTTTTAAATCAACAGGATTCGCTGTTTGGGATTCAATCAGGTCCAGGGAGCGAATATCCTCCTTCGCTTTTTCGTAATGTTCCATATGACCTATATCAAGCCAATAACTCTGCAGCGGAAAGGCACCTAATTTCCCTTCCTCGGAGACTCTATGGAGAAGTTCTGGCATATCAAAATTCTTTCCTGCTGGAATCTTCTTAAGAACGGAAGGGTCCAGGCAATAAATACCCGCAACCACCTCTGCTTCTATATTGGGCTTTTCTTCAATCTCTACTATCTGGCTACCCTTGCGCGTAACTACACCATAATTGGTTGGGAGCTGAACTAATGTGGTGGCAAGAAGGACTTCATAAGAGTTCTCCTGAAAGAAGGAGTAGAAGTCCTGAAAATCCAGATTTGTGAGAATATCGCCATTCACGACTAAAAAGGGTTCTGTCAGTTCATCCTCAAGAAGTTTCAAAGGACCTGCAGTCCCAAGGGGTATGGTCTCCCGACTAAAGTGAAGCCTCAGATTCTTCGGAGGACATTGACGAAAGTAGGTCTCGAAATATTCCGACATGTAGTTGGTTGCGATGAATACATCCTTCACACCACATTCTTCGAGGTTCTTAAGAAGGATTTCCAGGATGCTTCGGTCGCCGAGAGGCAGAAGTGGTTTTGGAATAATTGACGTAAGGGGTCTGAGACGCATTCCCAGTCCACCTGCCATAATAACGGCTTTCAATTCCTGTTCTCCAAAATCCGATATAATCCCTTATCTATATAATCGACAAGGCTCCGAAGATTCATGAGAGTAATAAACCAATGATCTGACATTATATACCGAAAATACTAATATTTTGCTCAATAGCAAGCCATAAGAATGACTTATCATTTTTTCTAACGAAACCCAAATTTGAGATTCTGACTAGTTTCCTCGAGCACGAAGCATTCATTCACTGTTTAACGATTTCGATGATTTCTTTCATCCTGTGGGAATAAAGATGGCCATTCAGCACTCTTTTCAGGGCATTTTCGACCATTTTTTCTCGGGAGTCAGGTTGTTTCAGGTAAAAGCAGATTTTTTCATGGAGTTCTTCCAATGATGAGTACATTTCGAGCTCTTCTTTGGGGAAAATTTCCCGAATTGCAGGTTTTTCTTCTACAATTTGAAAGGTTTCCACGCCGATTGCCTCAAATAATCTGAAATTGGTAACATTGTCTTCCTGCCCCTTCATATAAGCGCGGTGTACTGGATTGACCAGGATTTCCATTTCTCCCATTTTACTCAATAGAGCCTTTCCCCAAACTTCCCCGTGGTAATGCTTGATTAGATCCGGATACATAATGCGTGTCCCGCCAGTAAAATTCGGAGCCCAGAAGGCCAGATTGTGGCATGATAAAGTCCTTAGAAGTCCCATTCTATCTGGATAGAGGGTACCCAGGAAACCAACTCCCTGTCTTTGGCTCTTGCGAAGACGAACCTGTGGATAATCAGCCAGGGCGAAGGGTAAATAGTAGGCATTAACCCCACGTTCTCTCAAGAGTGCTACTCCTTCTCTATCAATTAGAAAAACATGAGTAAAATACGCCAGCTTCTCCCAGATTTCAGGGTAGGGTGCTCTACCAGGACTTGAACTCAACCAGGCAATTCGAATCGGGATTTTAGACTTGATAGATTCAAGTATCTCAAGGGGATAATCCCAAATTTCCCTGGTAAAGAGGCAATCGAAGGAGCCCACTCTAACCCTCTCCAGAACCTGTTTAAAACCCTGGGCAAGCCTGATGGCTTTTAGCCTGGGCACCTCCCTCTCCAAACGAAGTAGGCTTGACCAAAGAAATTTTTCAAAGGGCATTCCCGCGAAAGGAACCACCCGCAGCTCCGTAACACTTTCATCCAAGAGGGATAGGGCGTAGCTGTGGGCACCAAGTCCGTTGTACTCACAGGATCTCAAGAAGTCAGATTCTAAACTCGCCTCAACGATCAGGCCTTGCCGGGCATGATGAGGTTGTAGACTTCCTAGACAGAGCCATTTCATAAAACTTTCCCAATAATAAGGAGCACCCTTTCAAAAACCACTCCCGGATTAACAACGCGGATACTCTTATGCGAGGGATACGAAAGATGTGTCCTTCAATATTGACTCCATATAGTGGACCAAAAAAGAAACAAAGATGTTTCCAGAGGTTGGGGCCATAGCGCTCTACATTGTATCCGGCAAAGAGAATAACCACCAGATCATAGGATTTGATCTGCCTCAAATAACTCGCCAGTCCCATTTCCTTCACTGAAAAGGAATCAAGATTCACACCAGGGCACCACTCTTGGAGAGCATTTTTCATCCTGGAGAAATCTTCAGCTCCTACCTCAATATCTTTGGAAATGCCAACACTATGGGCCAATTGAGGATTAGACACCATAGCGATTGGAATCATACCGAGATAAATTATTGGGATCAGAAAACCATTGAACCATGTTTTTAAGCCCGTTTTGAAAGGATGTAAGAGGTTGATATTCAGTTAATTCCTCAAGCCTTGAGGCATCGCATATCAGGCGGTCTACTTCACTTGCTTCGGGGCGCAAACGATCTTCCTCCGTTTCGATTTTCATATCCTTCCTATTCAAGATTTCTAGAATCAATTTGACCGCTGAGCCTATGGATACCTCCACCCCACTACCAATTTGAACAACCTCACCAACCGCATCATCACATCCCGCCAATAGTTTCATCGCTTCGCAGGTGTCTAATACATAGGTAAAATCACGGGTGGGTGAAAGTTTACCGAGACGGATTTTCTGTGCTCCGGAAAGAGCCTGGGTAATGATAGTCGGTAAAACCGCCCTGATGGACTGTCGAGGACCGAATGTATTAAAAGGTCTGACTACCACCACGGGTAGAGAAAATGACTTATGGTAGCTCAATGCCAGGGCATCCGCCCCTACCTTTGATGCAGCATATGGAGATTGGGGATTGAGTGGGTGATGTTCCGTCATAGGTACCGAACGAGCTGTACCGTATACCTCACTGGTGGAAGTTTGAAGAAACCTGCCAACTCCTTCTTCTTTGCTAGCCTCAAGAAGATTTAGAGTACCGATGACATTGGTCTGAATGTAACTCTCAGGAGCACGATAAGAATAAGGAATCCCAATCAAAGCGGCGAGGTGAAAAACCACATCCACTCCATGCATTAATTCTCTGCATAGACCCGGATCTCTGATATCACCGCTAACAATTTCAATTTCATCACGTACCGGAGAGTCCTCCAACCAGCCATAAAACTGAAAGGAGTTGTATTGTGAAAGCGCTCTAATACCAGAACATCGAGTAATGAGATGTTCCACAAGATGGGACCCGATAAATCCATCTGCTCCCGTGACAAGAATCTTTTTATTCTTTAGATTCATCCTGCTATCCCACTCTTCTTTCTTGCATGTAACAGTCCTTCACTCCCAAGATCCTGGCTCTCTATCCAAGTCTCCAACTGAGTCACCCCTTCATCCAGCTTTCTCTTGAGCTTTTCTTGTTGATCGGGAAATACTCTTCGAAATAATTCAAGATCCTCGCGAAATTCATTATATAGCGCTTGCCTGGCATTCCAGGCAAATCGGGATTGTTCTAGAGTCCTGGTTTCGAGAACTTCATAACCAGCTTTTTCAAACAGCGCCCTTACCTCGCCCAGGCGATAATAAAATCGATGATGAGGAAGATGAAGATCGGGGAAGAAGCCCTTCTTTATAAAGTAATTATCCCGGTTGGGAAAGGTGATGCGAACTTCAAAGGATTCTTCTCCTATTTTCTCCAATAGTTGGAAAAACTCCGCTGGATGGTGAAAGTGCTCGAACACATGATTGGCATAAATAAAGTCCGCCCTAAAAGGCAGCTTAGATACTTCCGTGACGCAGGTGAGTCCCCTCTCTTTGACATAGCTAGCCATTTTTTCGCTATTTTCAATCCCACAAAGCAAAGCGTCTGGGCAAACTTCTTTCACCCTTGAGAGAACATCGCCGAGGGAACAGCCTATTTCGACGATCTTAGTGTAGTTGCGAAGCCCTGCTCCTTCAATCACAGAAAAACGGATGCTTGCCGCTGTCTGACGCTGGGCTGCGCTGAACACTTCATAGTAGTCATCATTGGAGATATAGGCCCTATCGCCGCCAGGGGAAAACCAAACTCCGCAAGTTAAACATTCATAGATTGAGAAACGACGATTTTTATAAGCTACCTGGTTCTCTTTGATATGAAGGGTTTTGGGAGAGGAGCAAAGCGAGCATGGGGGATTTTCCTCGACTGTGCCAGCACAGGTGAACCAGGATTGCCAGCACTGCCGGGAGTCGATTTCTGAGTCATTTGTATTACTTAAACTTTTAGACATACCCATTTTATCTATCGGAACAATGATAAATTTTCTCAAGAAAACCTAAAGAATTTCCAGTAAAATGTCGATATTGTAAGGGCCTTCGGCCCAAATTCTAGTTTTCAGTATTGGTTCAAACTCCGAGTTCACTTAGGCAAGTTACTATATCCTATTTAGTCCAGGTAGATGGGTGTATAAAGAGAGATCATGCAGGGTAGAATTCTCTATATCTGTCGTCAAAATAACGATTTTGAGCGCTTTGTCGCCATTGCCGATGCTGTAAACAAGTCTCATACCCAGTGGCTTTTCCATACCCAGGCACTAGAGAGAGTAAAGAATCGTCACCTTGCTGGAATTTTGGCAGATCGAAAAATACCCCTTTGGGATCCAGGCAAGTTCTGCCTTTATTTTAAGAGCTATTGTGGTTTAAATCGATTGGCAAGGACCTTCAAATCCAGACTGATCTGGAAGATGGGTCAGTGGTTCCTTAGCAGATCAGAACAAAATGTAAAATCACTGGCATCAACTATCCTAAATAGACTTAATCCACAGGTAGTATTTTTCTGTTACACAGCCAGTGATGCCCCGCTACCTTTATATAGAGAGCTTCACGCGGAGGTACGTAAGCGAAAAATTCCAGTCTTTATTGCTAGTACAGGTATCGCGGCCTATGCCACCTTGACTAGTTCAAGAGAGTCGATCATTCCAACGGCTCAGCTTCCAGGAGATGTACTTCTCTCCCCCAGCGCCCAGGACTTCGAAGAGTATTATTTACCAGAGAAGACAATGAAAGGAGAGAGTTTTTCCAAACTCGTCGCAGGGGACCCTCGTCTTGCCAAACCCTTTGTCTTGAAGGTTCGTGATTATTATCAAAGCAGCCCAACTCTAAAGGTAAAACCAGGCTTAGATCAGACTTCCGCTGTAGTCTTTGGTTCTAATGTCCCTTATCTCTGCGAAGGAAGACAAGAGCCTCAAGATCTCATTGTACTTCGTATCGTTCAATGGCTGGCAGCTAAGAATGTCCATAAAATCTTTGTACGATTTCATCCCCAAACATCTTGGACTCCCTTGCGAGATGAAATCCAATCAGTACCAGGAGTGGTAACCTGTTCTGAGGTAAACAGCAGTGAGCTTCTCTCCGTGGCTCAAATTGTAATATCACCTCCCTCCAGCGTCCTTTTTGAGGCCATGATCTTAGGAAAGAAAATTCTGGTTGTGGATGATTTCACCGGCAAAACATCTACATTTCAGGACTATGGGGTCAACACAATTGAGAGCAAAGATCTCATTACGCAGGACCTTGAATCCATCGACAACAGCTATTCCTTAAAGCCCGTCATTAAATATGTTTGGGGTGATTTAGAAACCGGTGACTGTCGTGGGAGAGTATGCTCAAAAATAGAACTCGTATTGGAGCACCGAAATTCCAGTTTAACTCTTGGGCGGATTGAAACTCAGCTTCTCTGAGACGCTGTATTATCAACAAAGCTCTTCAATGAAACTACCTCTGGATCAGCCTTGCCGTTGTACAAGCCATTTGCTTCGATTAGAATTTCTTGGCCCTCTAACTCCTGGTCAACCTTACGGACCGGAACATCTGGGTGGAGATATTTCACGAACTGAATACATGGGGTAATATGTCCCTGAAGAGGCTCTTTATGCAGGTTTAAGTGGGTAATATAATCTGTACGAGAGCGCCAAAATTCTATAATTTCCCTGTTTCTAACATCATCTCGAGAGAGGAGACAGGAAATCCCTATCTGGGGACTTTCATGGGAAGTGGAAAGCTGCATCATTTTCCATAGATTACCAAAAATAAGGTTCGAATCGATTCCTGGATGGCGAGATGCCAATAATTCAGGACTTGTTTCGTCAACATGGTAAACGACAACATCCCAGTCTTTGGAAATCACATCACTGAGTTCTTCTGGATAAAGTCCATCGGTTTCAAGATAACCATGAAGTTTCTCGGACTTATGCGCACTGAGCAGGTCATCACGATTTGGATGGACAGACCAGGAGGACTCCATCACAATAGAAAGTCTTCCTATTTCAGCAGCCTGGCTCAAGATAGTTCTGTAACGCTCAATATCAAGGCTTTGGTTACCACACACAGGCCTAACTCTAAGGACAAGTGGATAGCGCTGAAACTCCTCCAGGTTCTCCGTGAGGAACCTTTCAAACAGTGCCCGAAATTCCCCTTCATCCTTGAGTTTATTCTGGGAGTAAAATTTCTGCATAAAATCAAAATTTTGCTTTTTGAAAAGACCCGGCATCACTGCCGCAACAGATTCAAAATTTAGCAAATCCTTGACTCTATCTTCCATGACTCGGATGGGATTCTTGAAGGGCAGAAAGGACAGGTTACGATTTAATCCTACAATCTTTTCCTTAAAATAATTCTCCTGAAGATACTGGCGGGAAAACACCCATCCCACACGACCAAGCTTACCCTTGATGCCCACGAAATGATCGGGCTTCTCAAAAATTTCATCAACAGCCCTGCTCAGATCCTCTAAACGCACAAATCCATTGAAAATGGAATCCGCGAAAAGAAATTCTTCATTAAAACCCAGCATAATCTGGTAAAGCCAGACCGGTGTAAAGTCCATGTCCTGAGCCGCACTGTATAAATTCCAGGCTCGGCAGGTGTAGCGGTAGCTATAGACATAATCTTCTTTGCGCAGTTGAACAACTCTTATCCTATTTCCGCGAGACCACTGCATGTATGAGGAATATTCATCTCCTTCTCCAACCAGAAGATAGATGTTTTTGAAAATCCCAAAAGATTCAAATCTACGCAGGACCTTTTCCAGGTAACATTCCCCGTCAAGATCTTTGAGAACCCAGGCTTGTTCCGGAGTTTGATCAATGTCATATTGCTGACAGAAGAGTGCCAGAGAAATGTTTCTTTCACTTTGAGCCATGGAGAGTCTCCCAGTTTTCGACATCTATGCAAAAAAGACCCATCATACTCCTCCAATGCAAGGAAATCAGGTCTTTTCCTGGGTCTCTTCCTCTCTATTGTATGTATCTGCCTTATTCGCAACTGAAAAGATCTGTTGAAAGTTATACCACTGGTAATGGTCTAAACTTGCCTGAACTCTTGAGCTGGTACTAAAAGCTGGTTTATAACCCCAATGCTCCATTTCTTCCGCGCCATAAAACTCAATCAGGGCCGCCTCATGATCCGTGATCCTCTCCTTCCAACGGTCCACATTTGCCGTTGACGGAGCATCAAATTTTAACCCATCAAAGTTGTTTCCCCGCCAGGGCATACCCAGGAAAGTTGGTTCTAATAGAATTGGATCATAAGGTAGCTCTATGAATCTGCAAAGTTCCATCATCACAGATTGTGGATTGGCAGTTAGATCTTCATAGCGGACTACTTTATAACGATTCTCACCAAAAATTTCCCTATTTAGCCGGGCTAACTTGAGTCCTAAGAGTCCTCGATCAATCATACTTTGCAGTAGCCGTTCGATCGAATCATTTAAGTGCTGGTATCGGGCTTTCCATCCTGACTTCAAAGAAGCGAAGTTATCCCTTGGATCCCGTACGAGGTGAATCATTTTAGCGTTGGGATACCACTTGTATACTTGCATAGCATAAATCTCAGTACTGGTTGTTTTTTCCAGGAATCCACTGGGTTCTATTCCCTTAGGCTCTAGCACCACTTCATGAAATGAAGCCATTGCTGAACTTAAGAGCGCGGAGGCAGAGCCATCTGTATTCATAGCTGCCTCACGGAAGGCACTCACCAGGGTATCCATGGGGAAGGTCCAGTCTGAACTTTTGTAAGCCTCGAGAGCCTCAAGGTCATCACGGACATTACAATAGAGAACATCGATTACTCTTTGCATCTTTTGCTCAATCGAATATTGATCAGAATCGTAAGTAGGATAATAGGCATACCAAAATCCGCTATCGGATGGGAATACGCTTAAGTGGCGATAGGAATCAAAAAGATTGAGCAATAAAGTAGTACCGGACTTTCGATGTCCGCAGAGAATAATTGGATTTTGAGTCCAGTCCTTAATTTCCAATTTTGGCTCCTTTTCCCGGCCAGGTTACTTCAGCTTCAGCAGGTAAAGGTTTGGTTGAACCTACCCGACTTTCATCTGGATTTCGATCTTCATATAGCAATTGACCTAACTGGTCAAGGAGTGGCTCATTCATTTGAATAATCCTCACCCTCGGATCTCGAAGCTCGCTGTGAAGGGTCAAATAAAATTCCGAAGGTTCCAGCGGCCCCTCAAATTTTTTAAAATAACGAATCCTCAAATCAGACGGAAATCCAAAGAGATGACGAACTAGACGATCCAAAGCAGTTGAAATTTCCAACCACTCTTGATCGGACGAGCACTCCGGCAATTCCTCCGCTTTCAAGGGAGCCAGGTCTGATCCCTTCTCTACCATCTCCTGAATATGCTTCATATCCTTATAAGTTCCATCCGGTAGGAACCAAATGGGATTATAGGGCTCTGTAAGCCCTCCCAATTGGTAAAGAAACTTCTGTATGGACCTCTGAACCTTTACCACCGATTCAGGCCAAACATGCTTCTTGTAGCGAAGAACTGGAGAAAGGTCCAAGGTCATTTCAGACATGAGGTAGTGAAACCATCTAAAACAGGTACGAATCCTGTCAACATCTAACCTATAATCCTTATCCAGGATTTGTCCTAATTGACGAAAATAGGCCTCTTCATCCACAGGGATTTCACCAAGATCCCAGAGTGGAGCTAATTCATAATCATGGGTGTAGCTTAGTGTTCCTATACCAAACAAACCGTATTCAAATGCCGCTGTACTATAGCTCACCAAAAGATGTGAACATGCTTTCATGATCTCGTGATTACTAACATCTTCCCAGGGAGGATTGAGCAGTACATTTTTGGGAAATGACTTGGATAGTTCCAAAATTTCTTCCAGGTGGGCTGTTCTTCTACCTGTAGGACGATGAAAGCTCCTGGGATGGGGGCGTACGATAAGGGTCACATCAGTCCTCGACTCAAAGTACCTGGCTAGTTTCTCTAACCAATCAAGCTGCGATGGAAAGACAAAACGCATTCGAAATTCACCCCAGATTTTCTCAACGGCAAAAATTTCGTCTGGACTATTCAATGCCGCAACCACGATCTTTCTTCCTGGATCAAGATTCCAACGCTCATGAATAGACTGGGATGATCCGCTAACCGGCGCAGTGCTACCAGCCAGAGCCCTGCCTTGGAATAGGTTTTCAAAATGGTCCCCGACAAGAGAGTAGTCTCCACGTGGACAAGACTTAACGCTCTCCCATGTCTGTAGGTTTCGGTCCATCCAATCCCGATCCTGTTCCACGGCTGTGAGTCTGCGCTCCATATGCCTTCCCATGATGTTGGGTGCTGTGAGCGGGAGCAGCTTTACTTTTTGAACCTGTTGAAGAGCCGTTACAAATGATTTGGAACAGGTATAGTTATAGTGGGATACGATCACGGCGTCAAAAACATGCCGTTCAGCAAGTTTTTGGGCCAGGATTACACACAGAGCGCCGCACTTAAGAGCAAACCTAAACCCCTGTCTAGTCGTGTCATCTACTCCTGCCAGAGATTCAAGCTGTTGAGCCCTCAGAGCGCGAAACAAAGAGGAACGACCAAGGTTTACAGCTCTAAATTCAATCTCAGAGTAGTTGGAAAGATCCGTGGCAATTTCCAAGTTTGTTACGAAGCTAGTTACTTCCTCAAGATCTTCATCGTCGAGAAGATTATTCATGGAATGATACTGAAATTGTGGATAAGCCTTTTCTAACTTTCGCTCAAAGGACTGCAGATGATTGTTGAGCGTTGGATTCCCTTTTCCCATTGGATCCAAGTTAACTACCTCTAAGCCAGGAATTACCCGGGGATTAGGACCAGTATTTAGGACATGCAATTCGTGACCGCGGGAGCTCAAGGCATTGAGAACGGTGAATTCCGGAAAGATATATTCCGGTATATAGCCATAAAATGAAGCCAGCAAGATTCGCTTTTTGCTCATGACGCCTGGCCTTTCTTTCGCCGTAGTAATTCATGATCTACCAGGGTCTGAGCAACGCTATGAAGTTGATGAATCGGAAATTTTGAACGCCTGGCAATCGTGAGTAAATCTGTGTTTCCATCACAAAAATTGAGTAGCCAGCATATTTGTTCAACCCACTTCCACTCGGAATTGAACTTTCGCTCGGAGAGGGACGGATAAAGGTTTCTTTTGGAAAGCTGGGGCTCACAATATGGATTTACCCTCTCGAAAGTCTGATTCATTTCCATAGCCTCACAAATGGAGGAGAAGATCTCTATCGTTTGACTCATCGCCCTAAAGTCCATTTGGTCCTTGTTATCCAGGGAGGTGTGGTATTCCCTCGAAAGCTCTTCCTCTTGTGCCCCGTAATACTCTCCATAGGAGAATAGCGTTCTGGCAATGGCCCCAATGGGGAGATTGAATCCGGGAGAACTGAACTGCCGCAGGTCAGAGCAAAGTACGGGATTAAATTCAGCCCTGCGAAGCCCAACTCCTGAGTAGGAAATGGCATGTTCAACCGCCCGATCTATGAGTGAGTCCCCTTGTTTGGAACAAACATAGTAAAAATATGGGTTTGCATTTCCCATACAGGTCACTACCAGCCCACCGCACACTTTACGGGCCATTTCCTCTCCGTGAAGATTGAGGTAAGCGATAGTTCCTACTGTCTCCGGTGCAAAGATGAATCTATAAGTGTAAGCACGGTTCTTTCGTGCGGCTAAACTTTGGTAGAGAAAGCTGCTTAACAATGGTCCTGATAGCTCATTGTTAGCCATAGAGGGGTGGCAGGTATAAGTACTGATGAGTATTTCCTCTTCAGAGTCACCAGGCAGAAGACAATGTCCAAGAGTCATACTTCCCTCTACAAAGGAACTATCAATGCACGCTCGATATTTACCGGGCTCCAAATTTTCCAAAACTCTGTGGGGTAAACAAAAACCCCAACGAGGTTCGTAATAAGAAGTGATATAGGGAATTGCCTCCGGCAAATCCGGGAGGGAATACAAATGTGGTTTCAGTTGCTCTAGATCAAGGATTAAATCAACGGGCTGACTGTAGCCGAGAACATGTAAGTTGTTCTCTTGAAAATCAAGAATTTTTCTTCCGCTTTCATGCTCAAGGTAAGCACCCCGTATGATCCACTCCTTTGGAATTTCCCAATCAAAGGCCATCGTACCAGAAGGAACTTCTTCAATGGACAGAGGGATAATTTCACTTAGGATGGACAGGGTTTGACGGACGCCTTCGCCCGTAATGCTTCGGCATAGGGGCCATAGACGGTCAAAATAGCTCTCGATGTCTCCTGGCGGTACCATGTGGATTTTCATCCCGGGGGGTGATGCCTCAACAGGCAGGCTCACTGCCCTGAGTATATACTAGTATTATCGACTCTCGGAGTTGATTATCGAAGCGCCTTCTCGACACTTTACGCGAATTTACTTAGTTTTTTTCGGGTTTTTTCCGAAAAGAGGATAAACAGTCCCAAACTATGTGCGGCCTTACTGGATTCCTACTCAAAGAGACCCCTTCCTATGCCTCGTCAACTGTATTGAAAAATATGGTCGGGCTCCTTGTCCATAGGGGGCCGGATCACCAGGGAGCAAATTCCTACCCTTGGAAAAATCAAGAGTTTCCACGCTCTTCGGTTCACCTTGGCCATCGGAGACTAAAAATCCTCGATCTCAGTGAGGAATCCAATCAGCCCTTTTCCAGCCGAAATCAGAATATGGTCCTGGTCTATAACGGAGAAATCTACAACTACCGTGAACTTCGCAGCGAACTTGAATCTCTCGGGCACCGATTTCGAAGTACTGGCGATACTGAAGTAGTACTTGCTTCCTTTGAGAGGTGGGGAACTGATTGTTTTGCCCGCTTCAACGGGATGTGGGCTCTTTGCATCATGGATTTTGATCGAAATCAACTCATCCTTTCGAGGGATCGCCTGGGCGAAAAGCCGCTCTATTATTACCAGGATAATGGAATTTTTGTTTTTGGTTCCGAAATTAAGTCAATTCTGGCTCATCCAGAGGTATCCACAAGACCAAATCTCGAACGAATTTATCGCTACATCTCTACAAGCTATCGCTATGGTGATATGAAGCCAGATAGCTTTTTCGAAAGTATCCACCAGGTACCGGCAGGTTCATTCCTATCTCTAGAGTCAGACTGGGATTGCAATGTTCAGAAGTATTGGTCACTACCCATAGATCGCCTTCAAGACGGAGATCCAGAGCAGTTGAGCTCGGAGTTTCTAGATTTATTCACCGATTCCATCCGTCTTCGACTTCGCAGTGATGTTCCCGTGGGAACTCTGCTAAGCGGGGGTATGGATTCCACATCTGTCACCGCCGTTGCCAGGGTGGTACTCGGTATCCCTGTTCAATCTTTTTCTGGAATCATGGAAGAAGAAAGAGGGGCGTTTAATGAGAGTAAATATATTGAGTCTGTGGCTACTCACACACGAACCCCTACAACCTATGTGAGACCCAATCCTACCGAGTTGTGCCAAACAGTGGAAGAGATGATCGGATTCTTTGACGAGCCAATCTGTACAGTCACATGGTATGCAGCCTTTTTACTCTCTAGAAGTATTCCTGGTAGGAGTGTTCCTGTACTGCTCAATGGACACGGGGGAGATGAACTCCTCGGCGGATATTGGGATCACTATCAGTATTATTTCTACGACCTTGCCGCGGCAGGCATGGATGATTTGCGTAAACAGGAGATTCTTCACTGGCAAAGAAATCACAAGCGGGATCCTGGTGAGATTCCAAAGCACGAGGAATACTGGCGCGAGTTCTTGGCCGGTAAGAAGAAAGAGACGGAGAAGTTTCCCGACTACGGCTATCTATTTCATAGGGGATTGAGTCATCAGTTCAAAACAGCTATCCGCCTGGATTCGCCTTTTTCAGACTCCCTCACCAGGAGACTCTTCCTGGAGCTCTTCTATGAATCTACCCCAGCAATCTTAAAAACAGAAGATCGATGCACTATGGCACACTCCATTGAGAGCCGAACTCCCTTCCTGGATCATCGCCTCGTAGAATTTTGCTTCCGATTACCCTCAAACATGAAAATCAGGGAAGGGATGGGGAAATGGATCTTGAGAAATTCTATGCGGGGAATCCTTCCTGAAGACGTACGACTTAGAAAGGAAAAGGTAGGATTCAATGCGCCATCTCATGCCTGGTTCAGGCAGGAAAGTAGAGAAAATTTGAAGTACCTTCTGAGCTCTGAAAGCCTGCGTTGCCGCAATTTACTAGATTCCGAGCTAGTGCTTAAAATATTTGAAGAACACCTCAGCGAAGGCGCTAATCACCAGATGGTTTTGTGGCAATTGCTCAATCTCGAACTCTGGTTTCAACGCTTCTTTCCCAACTGGAGTCTAGATTAGCTTCAATTCAAGTCTACCTTTGAATAGAATTGGACAAACTCAGTTATCTTTCAACTGTGGTAAAATTCCAGGAATCCTACCGCTCGTGGACATTCAATGAAGATATTAATTATCGCCTCCCACCCCGATGATGAGGTTCTAGGCTGCGGTGGAATCATCAAGAAATGGAGTAAGAGCCATCAGATTAAAGTTCTCTTCCTGACCAATGGCTGCGATACTCGCTATGATGAGGAAATGATAGATGCATTACAGGAACAGGCTCGCCATGCCGCTGTCATTCTAGGAACCAGGGATGTACTATTTGAAAAACTTCCCAATCAACAGCTAGAAACCATCCCCCTCCTTGAAGTGACTCAAACCATTGAAAAATACCTGGGAATACTGAAACCTGAAATTGTTTTCACCCATCATCCAGGGGATCTCAACCGAGATCATCGAGTGTGCTACGAAGCCGTTTTAACCGCTACCAGGCCATTGCCTAACCAGTGTGTTAAATCACTCTATACATTTTTCGTTCCCTCTGCCACCGAGTGGGGTTCCTCTCCCTTGAGCATTCCTTTTCTACCTAACTTTTTCGTAGATATTGAAGATGAAATTGAATTTAAGATTCGTGCTATGGATTGTTATACCAGCGAGACTCGGCCTGCTCCCCATCCCCGTAGCTCAGAAAGTTTGAAAGCCTACGCAAAGGCATGCGGCGCAACAGTGGGAGTATCCTACGCTGAGCCCTTTTCTCTCGTAAGATCCCTCAGTTCCAAACTCCTCTAAGGGTAGCTCTATTTTATTGCGTAAAGATTCCACATAGTCTGGCGAAAGGAGTTAAATCCCCTTCTCTTTGACTCCTCCAGCGGTAGGTCGTAGATCACTTCACAGGGATCCACAATATGGAATCCTTTGAGGTACTGGGTAAATTCTTCCTTGTTAAAAAAATGGGACAGTCCCAGGTTATTCATTTGAAAAGCACTGCCGCCGTCATTAAGGATCAGTGTACCAGGATCTTCTTCAAGCTCATCCTTCTTGCGATCTTGGAAAACCTGATGCTGAGAACTGAGCATATATCCAACAAAGATTCCGCCGGGCTTCAAGATTCTACAAACTTCATGAAATGCCTTCTGACGTTCTGCGGCATCTAGATGCTGAAACACATTAGATTCAATGATGCCGTCCATACTCTCATTCTCAAGGGGGACATCACAGACACTGCCGCTGATGAGTTCTCCCACACACTCACTCCCCATCCCATCTTCTAGAACCGAACGACAGAGCTTGAGAGCAACCGGAGAAATGTCTACGCCGTGAACACGGATTCCTTGTCCGGCTAACCATCTTAAATTGGGACCAGCTCCACATCCCATTTCCAGAAAGTTCAGATGATGATACTCACCATCCGTAAACCGCGATCTTAGATAATAGGATACACTTCGAACCAGCGGTTCCGCGGGAGCCAGGTTAAACGCCTTGCGACGACTTGCTTCTTCAAAAGCATGGTCCCAGGTTTCTCTCTCCTGGTTTTCACGGCTCAACCCAGCGCCTCCAACCCAGGCTGCATATAGGGTAAGACATCAGCACCTCCAGTGGTCATTCCAAAATTGGTACACCAGTCTTGAAAACACAGGTTTCTATAGGTAGCCCGATTATATTTTCCCAGCTTTTCCCATCCAAACCACACATTTAAGGGAGCACTAAAACCACGTTTATCAATTCGGTCCGCAATTTCATGGGGAATAATTTTGCGTGATATTTTCTTCAAAATCCACTTGGTTCTACCTTCCCTTATTTTATAGGAAGATGGCATCCTAAACGCATATTCAAGCAGTCTATGATCCAGAAATGGGGAACGGTTTTCAATAGAAAATGCCATACTCAGGCGATCCGACATTTGTAGAAGAACTTGCATGGTGGAGTAGAAGTCATTCATCCCCATACCATGCACTACATCTCCACCAGCATTTTCAAAATAGCCTCGTACGACCTCATGCAAATACTGCATGACCTCCTGGTCGTAAACATTATCACAACGATTGATTAGACGTACGTAGCGCTCCTCTGGACTACCATAATACTTTTGAATCAGATACTGGTATTCTTTCATCGCGTCCAGGCTATGGATCTGTTCATCGTGATGCAGGAGATGGTAGCGATGATAACCAGCAAACGCTTCATCCGCACCCTCACCAGTCATAATTACCCGAATATCCTTGTCCAAGCTTTCCAAAAGCATCCAAAGACTAAAGCTAGTCCATGTACACGGGGTGTCCAAGTGATAGGCGATTCTATCTCTGGTTCTTTCAAAATCTTCCTTTTTAGGCTCTACCACTACGAGTTCGCGATCGATTTTTTTCGCTACCAGGCGCGCATAATCCAGCTCATCAAAAGCAGCGCCCAAATCATAGTGACAATAGTAGAGTCGATCAGGCTTGGAGATACAGGCCATCAAAGCTGAATCTACGCCCCCACCCGTGAATATCGCAAATTGATGGACCGAATTTCGAGTTCTGAGAAGAATGGCATCCTCGATCAAGGCTGTTAAATCTTCTTCAATCCTCTTTTCATCGTCCGGGATCTCCAAATCACGATCCCAAAGCTTCCAATAATCCTTTAAGCGACATTCGCCTTCGAGGTTCAGGGTCAACATTTCCCCTGGCAATAATTGTTGAATCCCTTTAAAGAGGGTTTCACGGCCAACTCCGAACTCAAAGGCGCGATAAGCAAGAGTGATATTCGGTTCAGGATGAATGAGATCCAAAAGACACTTCATCTCGCTGGCAAATGCAAAAAATTGAGGTGTTTTTACGTAGTAAAGGGGCTTTTCTCCAGCCTTATCTCGGACTAGTGTCAACTCTTTTCTGCGCCGATTCAAAAACGCCATAGTATACATGCCGTTATACTCTTGAAGTCCTTTGAAACCTCGCTTAAGGAAATCATAGAGTACTGTCTCCGCATCGGAGTCTGTTTGGAATTCAATCCCCTCTCCCAGTCCAGACCGTATTTCCTGATGATTGTAAATTTCACCGTTATAGACCAGGGCTCCGTGCCCCATTGGGTCCTCGTATGGAATTGAATGTTCCTCGTGGTCCACGATGCTCAATCGGTTCATTCCCAGAACAATGGACCCATATTCTCCAATACTTCTCTGGTCCGGTCCCCGGTAGGCAATTCTCTCCAGCATTCGAGCTACATAAGCTCGCCCTCCATGTCGGGGGTTTCTTGTGAGATCTACAAAACCAACGATTCCGCACATTTTGAATTTACCCCATCAGGTCTAATGACCCATCACCCACACGGTGATAACGAGTATTTTCTCCAAATGAAAGCCTGGACCATGACCCACAATTATCGATAATCAAATCTACCTTCCCAGCAATATTGCCTTCCACAAAGTCCTGAGAGATCATGCGATATTCCGGATAATCAGACACCAGAAATATCGCGTCGTACCGTCCAAAATCGCCCTCTGGAAAAGTGAAATAGGAAGATCCGGATACTATAGTCGAAAGCTTTGCGGGAGAATAATGGGGAGCGTGTACACCAACCCCGACACCAAGTTTGAGCAAGCTCTCGGCAATGACTAGAGCAGGAGACAAAATGAGCTCCTGGGTGGAACGTACTCCCAGGAGGAGAACGCGTTCATACCCCTTCCGTCTTACATAGTCTACATAAAGCATCATCGAGGAAAGGTTTACGTCACTACCCTCGTTCAAGAACGAAAGATGATCGCTATATGGGCTTTCTCGAATGAGATGATCAATGGCTATAGGCATTCGAAAGCCTCCCGTACCCAACCCTGGAGCACAATGATCAAGCCTGGACCCCTCAATAATTAACGGTGCCAGCCTGGTCACATTGATCCCTGGATATGCTTGAGATAGTTCATTGAGATATGCACTGACTAAAAATTCAAGAGCATTGCATGCGTTTTCCAAAAACTCCGCTTCCTTTAGAGTTCCTACTGTTTTAGTTTTCATCCCTAGCATGGCGTAATAATCCTGAATGCAGATGAGAGCGTCCTGAGTAGTAGCGGCAACAATCTGTGGCCCCTTGGAGGAAACAAACTCCTCCAGGTTCCAGTCACTCCTAAACGCAGTGGCTATCCAATATCGGGAGGCAGTATTTCCTAACTTTTGTTCAAAGTCCCGCTCAACTGAACCCGGACCCGATACAGACTGGAAAATCACAAGGGGTTGATGATCTGCACTTGAGTTTTGAGCAAAGATCCCAGCTATCCTGGATAGATTGGCATTGTAGCCCCCATCGAGATAGCGGGATGGAAGGCAAATAATGTGAACGTGAACCAGGTCTGTAAACATTTGCTCAGGATCCTGGATAACCTCGATTTGGGAAAAATCGAGAGGAGGCAAGTGCCCAGTCTCTGACCAGAGATGACGTTGTTCAGGTATGGGATACTTTCCCTTCCGGTAAAGCTTGATATTTTCTTCGGAAAGATCGGTGAGCCGGATTTGAAAATTATTGGATTGAAGGTGGAGCATATAGGTGTACGCCAGATAGCCCATCCCCCAAACTCCGACAACCTTGTCCTTGAGTAGCTCAGTAAGCATACCCATGGTGACCCTCCTCCCAAACCATATTTACTCCTTCAATGACTCGACTTACCTCCGTATCATCCAATTCCGGAAACATGGGTAGCGAAACCAGGCCGTCGGCGATTGATTCAGCGGAAGGGAAATTGCATGCGTCCCAACGATCCGCAAAATACGAATGTCTATGGAGAGGGATAAAATGGACGCTAGTCCCAATTCCCCGATTCTTCAGGCATGATATGAAGTGATCTCGATCCATTCCATTGGGTAAGAGAATGGGATAAAGATGACGGGAATGTGTATGCATTTTATCGTAAACAGGTCTTTTGATAGCGGTATTAATTCCCGTGTCATAGCGATCAGCTATGTACCTTCGCCTGCTGTTCTTTTGCTCAAGTCCTCTCAACTGTACTCTACCCAGTGCCGCATGAATCTGGTCCAGGTTGAATTTATAGCCCAAGTCTCTGATTTGATAGTACCAGGACCCCCTGCCTTCATATTGCTCATACGCCTTCTTATCGATTCCAAAATAGGCCAGGGATCGAATCTTTTCCAGTAGAGACTTGTCCTTACTGACCACCATTCCGCCTTCCCCGCAAGCAAGGTTTTTGGTGGCATAAAAGCTGAAAACTACACAATCTCCGTGGTGGCCGATCTTGGTATTCTTGTAACTCGTTCCGATCCCATGAGCAGCATCCTCAATTACCGCTAAGTTATGAGTACGGGCAAATTCCATAATGGTATCCATCTCACAGGGATACCCGGCTATATGAACCGGTATGATCGCGCGAGTATTCTTACTAACTCTCTCCTTCATAGAGGAGACACTGAGATTTAAGGTTTGCGGATCGATGTCGCACAAAATAGGAGTTGCTGAGCACCACTCTACTACATGGGAGGTAGCTGCAAAAGTGAGGGTCGGGACCAAAACTTCATCCCCTGCTCCGATTCCCAAGGCCTTTAAAGACAAGAATAAACCTGCTGTACATGAACTCAGTCCTACTGCTTCCAGACCTCCGCCAAGATATTCACAGACTTCCTTCTCAAACTGTCCTACGGCCGGGCCTGTACTCCACCAGCCAGACTTGAGAACTTCTTCGACCGCGGCAATCTCCTGCTCAAATGCAAAAGGCCTGGCTAGCGGAATTGAAGCTTCAGACTTCGATTGCCTCACGAGGGCTTTCCTTTTCACTGGAGGACACATTTTCTAGAACTTCCCCCGTATCCTGAACACCTTCGATTGGGTACCAGGAATCACAGCCTGAACATACTTTATCGGTAATACACAAAGACTGATGCTGCCTTCGTAAATCCAGGTACTTTTCGCCATGCCAAACATCTAAGAGCGAATGGGTATTCACATCACCCATGGGATCGCCATTCCAATCATGGTTGCACCGCCCAATCTTGCCATCGCAGTAAACAAGGCATTCATATTGGGGCATCATGCAGGGCTTACGCTCAATTCTAGGTTTCTCTAAAGAGCCGAAAACTCCCCCCTTCGAATGCTCCTGGTAGACTCGAATTCGATCTACTTTCCCTTCCCACAAATCTTTAAATTCCTCCACATAATGGTCGGGGGTATCATCGATCTGAACCATTGAAACCTGGGTTTTTACCTTGCCCTGGTTCCAATCCAAAAACTTCAGAATATTACTTTCTACGGAAGTGTATTTCGCCGGCAGTCGAGTCTTATCAAAATTTTCCGGATGATCAATGCTAAAGGAAACAAAGTCCACGGCATCGATTATGGCCAGACTTCTAGGCTTATTGAGCAAGGTTCCGTTGGTCGCAATCTGTACCTCTTGGAACTTGTCCTTCACATAGGAGCACATCTGCACAAATTTGGGATGCATCAAGCTCTCTCCCCTGCGATGGAGAGTGATAATGCGGTCAGAATAGGAAGATATCTCGTCGATGAGCCTGAGGAAGAGTTCATAATCCATGTACCCCGTCAAATCATTGACATGGTGCCTCGGGCAGTAAACACAGCGCAAATTGCAGTCGCTAACGAGTTCAATCTCCACGCGTTTGGGAAAATTGTAGAGCATCCTACCCCCTCAGGTGTCTTGCTTTCTGTGGTGTTATGAGATGACTGAGAACCCTGACAACGTCTTTCGATGAATACCGTAATCCCATCCCCCATTCTGATAGAACTCGAGAAATCCAGGAAGCTCTCTCCCAATCTTCCCTGGTATCCACAGTGAGACTCATTCCACGTAAGGCGTCACTCATATCTTCCCAGCGATACAATTCGGAGCGAAAGGATTGGGGATTTTTGCGAATCTGTGCTGTGACATGTTCTCGTTCTTCCTCAGTGGGTGAAGAGGAAATGATTTGCTCCAAAAGGTCCAACCTGACTATCTCTGAATCCAGGCCAGGAAGACACTCCTGATGATCCCATCCTACATAATCTAGCGTATTTGAGAAAAAATGTTCGATCTTTCGTCCAATCCATTGTACATCAAGGAATGGAGAGTCTCCACAAACGCGAACAATCACATCGGCTTCAAAGGACTTCGCGCACTCTATATAACGCTGAAGTACGTTATCCAGACTCCCTCTAAACACTTTGCACCCGCTCTCCAGAGCGTGCTGCGCGAGAACATCATCTTCAGGTTCATCAGAAGTAGCCAAAACTACATCTGAAACCCCTCTAACTACCTGACATCTTTGGTAAACATAGAGATAGAGTGGTAATCCGGAAATCAACCGCATCATCTTTTCCGGGAAACGGGTAGAGGACATTCTTGCTTGTAGTATTACAATGGCACGCATAGCTAAGGGGCTGGATTACACAGAGTTCCCCCAAGTCTTATCGACATATTTTCCGCGGAGCGTAACCCCTTTGAATCGAAAAACTTGCTTTGAGGATAAATTCGCATCCTGCCAAAACCTGGGAAGGAGAAGACTCTATTTCCACAATCATAGACCAGATCAATTTGAATTGAGGTCTCAAGCTCGACAAAAACCGTGACCTTCCTCTAATATTTGTTCCATGATCAGGCTTATCAAGATTTCCTTCAAAGAACCTATTAAGTCATCCGAGTTTTATACCGATACCCCTTCGGGGAAAGAACCACTCTAATTTCTTATGCATCTACAACTTCTAGATACACCCAGAGAATTTCAAGTTAAGGGCCATTCCATCAAAGACCTTGGCAAAGTCCAACTTGAGGATGGAGAGATGCTTACCTTTCTTGATCCCGAAGGAAGGGAATGCGATTTTGTAGCCAAAAAATGGGGATTCTACCTGGGACCATCCTTAAATGATCGTCTTTCCCGGGAAGGCTTTAAAGTTGCCCTCGTGCTCAATGAACAGGGGCAGATCTATGTTAACGCCGTAAATAAAGATCGGGTAGAAGAGTTCATTAATTATCTGAAAACCGGTCAGAATAATACACTGCTCTGCTGGCTTGATGAATGGGTTCCTGATCGTAAAGGCGATAAGGAAAACAAGCCGCTGAAGGATGGATCATGATTTTTTGTCAGAACTGCATCATACCTACCACCAGACCCCAGGTTTCGCTGGAAAAAGAAGGACTCTGTACAGCTTGTAAGGGCTCCATGGAAAAATCCCAAGAAGTGGACTGGGAATCACGGAGCAATGAACTTGAAGAGCTATTGCGCCAGGGGAAGTCGCAGGATGGCGGCACCTACGACTGCCTGATTCCTGTCAGCGGTGGTAAGGACAGCACATGGCAGGTCCATACCCTAATTAATAAATACGGATTGCGCCCTCTGACCATGACCTGGAAACCTCGCCTTCGTACCGATATTGGCACCCGAAATCTTGAAAATCTGATCGAACTTGGGGTTGATCATATGGATTTCACCTGCAACCCCAAGATCGAAAGAAAATTCATGCTGCGCGCTTTCGAGCAAAATGGCAGCCCCTCTCTTAGCGAGCATATGGCCATGTATTCCATGGCACTTCGAACCGCCATGCAAAACAAGATCAAGATTATTGTTTGGGGAGAGAACCCAGGCGCAGAATACGGAGGCTCCAAGGAAGACCGTCTGAATGCAATCATGAACCGTGATTGGATTTCCAAGTATGGAGTTAGCAATGGAACATTCGCCGAAGATTGGATGGACGAGGACCTCGACCGTCAAAATATGCTCCCCTATACCTTTCCTACCGATGAGGAAATGAACAAAGCTCAAGTTCGTCCCATATTTCTTGGTTGGTATCTTCGCTGGGACCCATTAGAGGTCGCAATGAAAGCACAAGAAGTTGGGTTCGAGTGGGGAGTAAAGCCCCAGACTGGCTACTATCGGTATGCTGACCTGGACGCCCCATTTGTCATTGTCCATCATATGTTCAAGTGGTATAAGTTTGGGTTTACCAGGCTGTGGGACAATCTCTCCATCGAGATCCGAAACGGCCGATTGACTCGAGATGATGCCATAGGCTTCATTTTGGAAAACCCTGAACCGATTCCCATCACTCAAATCCATCAACTTTGCCAATACCTGAGAATTAGCGAGACCAGATTCTGGGAAATTGTCGAGAAACATCGAAATCTCGAGGTTTGGAAGAAAGACTCTAGGGGAAGTTGGACCATACCCGCTATTGAAAAAGAGTTTGGCGCCTTTCCTAGAAACTATGAAGAACTCCCCTGAGAAGATTCGCTTCCTTTGCAGGGCCGATGCCTACCCCGAAATTGGCACCGGAGATCTCCTATCTCTGATCTATCTTACAGAATTGTTAGAGGATTTTTGTGAACCTTTTTTTCTTACCCGTGATACGGAAAGCGCACGAAGGGTCCTGCAGTCCAGGGCCAAACGCGCTCGTTTTTTTAACCCGGATTTTTCCCTCGGCCAGGAACTTGAAATCATCTCACAGACTTGTCGTTCTGAACGAACTCAAATTCTCTTTATGGAAATCACTCATCGACCTCTTGAAGACTATCAGCCCCTTCCGGATTATGTGATGAAAGCTTGCGTAAACTTTGATGGGAAGGTACCCCATGACTACCACTTCATCCTTGATTGGAGTATTGACGCAAGTCTGCGTCTGAGGCCTGATAATTTCCCCGGGTCAACTCTGATTACCGGGCCGGAGTATGTTCTTCTAGATCCTAGAGTTGGAAATCTTCCGGTAAGAAATCCCGATGCGGATAAAGTTCTCATCTCCATGGGAGGAGCAGACGAATTTGATCTCACGAATCAAATTCTCACTATTCTAGCTGAACAGAATCCCACTTTTCTAAAGGATCTCACAATCCAGGTCATAGCAGGTCCAGGCTATCGACAGCATACGAAACTTCAGTCGATGGCTGAAAGTCTTAATTGTGGTGTCGAAATTCACGACAATATATCCTTCCTTCCGGATCTTTTTTCTGATGCTCATGTAGTCATCAGTGCCGGTGGACTCACGGCAAGTGAATTAGCCGCTACACAGACTCCAAATATTTTAATCAGCACTTATGATCACCAGGTGGCGCGATGCCGCTATTTCCACGAAAAAGGTTGGAGTTATTATCTCGGTCATAAATGCATTCCCAGGCAAGAATTTCTTCGGATTCTTAAGGATCCACACAGACCTTCTAACCCTCTCAGGTCAAAGACTTCTGAACTCGTGGACCAACTAAAATCCACCTGGAGAGATCATGAAAAACACAGAACAAATTAAGGCACATTGGGATGAAAAGGCTGATTCCTTCGGCCAGAGTCAACGCGCCACTCATGGAGACACTCATTTAAGGGAACTGGAAGTTCAAGCAATCGAACAAACACTTGGCGATCATCTTAAGGTGATTGATGTAGGCTGCGGAAATGGATATAGCACCCTGAGATTCGCCAAGACTTTTTCAAATTCTCATTTTCAGGGGGTTGATTATTCACAAAAAATGATTGAAGTAGCCAGTGATTCTCTGGCTGACTCTGGACTTACAAACCTCAGTTTTTCCGTGATGGATGTACTTGATAGCAGCCCTGAATTTCAAAATCGTTTTGATGTAGCCATTACTGAGCGGTGCCTGATTAACCTTACCAGTCACGAAGATCAGCTTAAGGCATTGAAGAACCTTAGCTCCCTGGTCAAATCCGGAGGGAAACTAATACTGAGCGAGGAGTCCATTCAATCTTATCGAAAGATTAATGGTCTGAGGCTCCAGGTCGGACTTCCGGAAATGTCTATTCAGTGGCACAACCTCTACCTGGATATGGATCGAATTCTTGAGGAATTGCCCCCATCTCTTTCCCTCTTAAATGTGCATGACTTTTCTTCCAGTTATTACCTGGGGACCCGTTTTTTTAAGGCTTTTCTGTATCATGAAAGAGGTTGGGACCCAGGTGAGGATGTTGCTGGAGAGTTCAATCGCATATCCACCCTGGTACCTCCTGTCGGAGACTATGGATTGATCAAAATCTATGAATTTGTGAAAGAATGAAAATTGGCTTTTTGAGTAGTGTCGAAGTTGGTTATCAAACCCTGAAACTTCTCTATGAAGACTCAGTAGAGATCTCCCTGGTTCTTTCTCTGCACCCCGAAATGGCCGCCAAAACCTCAGGCTTTATGAATTTTGAAAAAATCGCACGGGAAAACGGTTCGATTCATTACAAAGTTAAGAATATCAACTCTTCGCGTAGTCAGAGCATTCTCGAAAAAAGTTCTTTGGATCTTTTGATCGTATGCGGATTCCAACGTTTATTGAAAGAACCCATATTAAGTATTCCCCGTCTTGGATGTGTAGGATTCCATGCCTCCCTTCTGCCTGCTTATCGAGGAAGAGCACCGGTGAATTGGGCTATCCTGGAGGGTGCAGAAAGAACCGGGGTAAGTTATTTTCACCTGGTCGAGGAAGCCGACGCCGGGGATCTAATTGCCCAGGAGTCCTTTGCCATCGAGTATAGCGATACCGTCAAGACGGTTTATGAAAAGGTATCCCCTGCCTGCTATAGGATCCTAAAAACAAACTTAGCTCTTCAGTTAGCGGGGTCCGCTCCTCGTACACCTAATCCTGCCAAAGACGCCCCTCTCTATCCAGGGCGCTCCCCTGAGGATGGTAAAATCGAGTGGAATTGGCCCTCCAGAAAAATTTATAATTATGTCCGCGCTCTGACCCATCCTTACCCTGGCGCCTACTATGACCAGGAAAATACCAGGTACTTTTTATGGAAAGTGAAGGAGGGCAAATACCCCGACCTGGGAAGGATCAAAGGATGTGGAGATGGGTACGTTACAATTTTGAATGAATCTACAAGGAATTTGCCATGACTCACCATGATCCCACCGCTTACGTAGCCAACCTGGCTCACTTCAAAGATGAACTGCTCCAAGTTGAAAATTCCCCCTACTCCATTGGAGTTAAAATCCTTTGTCTCATTGAGTTCAATATGAGATTTGAAAGAGAAATTGCCTTTGAAAGAAATCTCAAGGAGCATCCTTACGTCTTACTCAATGATTTGATCGAAGTAACGAGAAGCCACTTCTCATCACTTATGAGTTGTAGTTTTTTGGAGGATCAGGAGCCGTTTTCGAAAACCGGTTTTTCCCAAACTCTTGAAGAGAAGCACCATCAACTCTGGCAAGAAATCTGGCCAAGACATTCAAAGGAAGAATACGATAAATTTGTGGAGTTGAAGAAAGAGCGTTTTGAGTTCAATGAACTCCAATCGATCGTGAAGGGGGCTGATTGTGTTGAATTTGGTTGCGGAAATGGGGCAATTTTATGTTCATTGCTTCAGCTGGGAGCAAAGTCCATCACGGGAATAGACTGGGGCGAGAACTCTGTTGCATATGCTCGCAAGGAAGTTCAACGGTTCTCTAAGGGCGAACCAATCCATATTGATGTCGCAAATGTCCTGTCATCTGGCCTTGATTCCAATCGCTATGACTTTGGTGTCTCCAACGGAGTCTTTCATCATCTCTCTAAAAACCACATTATTCCCGCCCTAAAGGAAGTCAACCGAGTACTGCGCCCCGGCGGCCTGTTTTGGTTTTATACCGATGGGAACGCTCTGAGCTCAGAGCTCTGGGATATGACCGTGGAGGTAATGGAAGGTGTATCTCCAACTCAAATTGAGCAGGTCTTAAAACTTCTTAATATAAGTAGAGAAAAGACAGTCCATCTAATGGATGCAATGAAAGCTACTTATGTTCACGCAAGTCTTGAGGAAGTAAAGACCTGGCTGGAACAGAGTGGTTTTGAATTTATCCGGCGGATGAAAGGCGGTGGAGAGTTTGACCAGGATTCTGACTCACAGACGGCTCCCTACCAAAGAGAAAAATTTCGAGATGGAGATATTCGAGTTCTAGCCCGGAAAATATAGCTAAGATCCTACCAGATTTGAATATCCCCCCGCCTACAGCCAAGCGCATATAAACTCAGCTTACCGCTGGGTTCTCTCATTCTTTGAATTTCTAACACTTCTAGCTCATTCGCTTCAAAGAGGGTTTGTAACCCTTGAGGGGAAAAAATCGTCAGATGAGAGGAGCCAAATTCAGGATGCTTCTGCCCATAGAGTCCGAAGGTCAGGATATCGGGAACTTCAATATAAATTACTCCGCCTGATGACAGGCTTCCCACAGACACCCTGAGGACTTCGGCCGGGTTAGGCATGTGCTCCATGACTCGGTTGAAGCTGATTAAATCTGCCTTTTCCTTTAGCAGGCCTGGCCGCATTACATCACAAATTACTTGAGCCTGCAGAACACTCTCCAGGTGCTCACACGCCTTATCATCAGGCTCAACAGCAATTCCGGAAAACTCTGGAGCAGCTCTCTTTAGACGGGCAAGAAATACACCGGTACCTGCGCCCACATCCAGGACCACATTCGAGCGAACGAGACCAAATTGCTTTTGATATCTTTGGACCGAGCTAAGAATTCGGTCAACCCTCTGCCAGTTGTCTGATTCGTCGGGACCCATAGCCATAACTCGGTCGAATTTACCACTGATGGTTTCCCCGTCTACGTGCTCATAGTAATTCTTGTTGAAGATGTCTGCCAGCGGAGCATTGTGATCAAGATCACTATTAAAGGAATGACATCCCTGACAGCGGTAATAAACCCGCCTATATCCTTTGGAGCTCATTCCCGCCGAACGCTCCATTGGGTCCGGATCAGCAAAGCTCATCACAGCAAAGTCAGCAATCTCAGAACAAACTCTACATTCCATAGCAGATCTCGTTTCCGTCGAAATCATTCTTCATTCAAAAAGTTCCTTGATTCAGTTTCACTGCCCTTCGCGCGCGAACTGAAGTTTACCATAGTAGATCATGGGCTTTCTAAGCCCTATGAATTCATTGATACCCCGCCTATTCATTTTCAGTATTCCATGACAACCAATGGCTAAGGTCTATAGAATTCAAAAGCATGGATCTTGGATTTTGGAGGCAGCTGTGGGAGGAACAGGATAGCCCTCTCTTTGACCAGAAGTTTCCCAATGCCCTACTCATTGACTCCTATCCTTCCTGGGCGCCTTATTCAGGGACCAGAGTATTTGTTCCGCTTTGCGGTAAGAGTGTGGATATGCGATGGCTAGAGGAGCAGGGACATTCAGTTCTGGGGATAGAAGTGTCAGAAAATGCTGTCAGAAAGTATTTCTCATGTGAGCCAACGGAATCTCGGCACACCTCTCAAGGTAAGGTACTTAAGTCCTTTGCAGCCCAGCACACAGAAATTTTTGTCGGAGATTATTTTTGCCTTACTCTTGAGTCTACAAGGGACTGTCAGGCCTGTTATGACCGTGCTTCACTCGTGGCATTTCCACCTGAAATGCGAAGAAAATATGCTCTACAGCTTGGTAAATTACTGGTTCGCGGCTGTCGAACTTTGTTGATCACGTTTGAATTCCAAGCACCTTCTGAGATGGGTCCCCCGTTTTCAGTTCCAGGAGCAGAGATCCGTGATCTCTTTTCCAATGACTTCCATATCCAGGAAATTCAGCAAAAGGAAATCATTCCCAAAAATCCAAAATTCCGTGATGCCGGTATTCCTCTCGTGAAGGAAGTAGCTACTCTCATGGTTCGGACCTGACTGAAAGACTGTATTATGTCCATAACCTATACCAATGATATTGGGAACTTAAGATCTCAACAGCTAGATGGTTT
Organism: uncultured bacterium; assembly: GCA_964539825.1. Classification (GTDB taxonomy): domain Bacteria; phylum Muiribacteriota; class UBA6191; order UBA6191; family UBA6191; genus CAZIKF01. The sequence continues at coordinate 28,554 of CAZIKF010000022.1, read as the reverse complement.
TTTTGTTGGGTGGCCAAATCATCCAAGCCCTTCGGCTCATCTTGAAATTCTTCAGGGTAGCTATGCTGCCTGGCTTGCCTTCAATGAGGATTGTTGCGTTGGATTTGTTAACGCCCTCTCCGATGGTGTTTTTTACTCATTTATCCCTCTTCTAGAGGTATTGCCTGAATTTCAGGGGCAGGGAATTGGGCGGGAGTTAGTAAGAAGAATGGTCTCAACCTTAGAGAACATGTACGCGATTGACATCGTGTGTGATGAATCTCTAATGCCTTTCTACAATTTCTTAGGATTCAATCGGTGTGTAGGGATGGTAAAGAGAAACTTTGCGAATCAAAGCGGAAGGACCCAATAGTACTTCTACGAATCTTAGCTCAGCATCCCTAGCAGAAAAGTTAGTATCGCGGCTCCAATTTCTGCCCCGATCTCAAGTCCCACCTCAGCCCCCACCTCAAGCCCTGCTTCAGCCCCTACTTCAATGAGAGTCTCAAGTCCAATCTCAATTCCTGCCTCTATGAACTCATCTCTAACTTCGGATCCCATTTCGCTGAGCAGGTCCCTTCCAAACTCTGAGATAGAGTTGCGATCCGTTTTCATTTGATCTACAAGATAGTCGAGGGTAAGAATTTCACCTGCTCGTTGAAGCTCAGAAGGAAGAAGCCCTTCTTTAGCTGTACTCACTTTGGTGTAGAAGCGGCGAATCAGGCTTGGCAACTCGTTTGCATCCAGCCAGATGCCGCGACAAATCTCGCAAATATCAATCTCCACACCCTCGTAATCAAGAATTTCCAGACTGACGTTGCAGCGTACACAAGGACGTGGTCGACTTTGGATTTCCCTCACTTTTTTCTTGAACATGGGAGGGATTTTCTTAGTTCCGAAATGAACGCCTTTGGAGGTCTTTAAAAGCTCTCCCCGATCAAACCAGAGACCGTGGCATTCCTGGCAAAAGTCCAGCTCTACTGAACCAAGCTGGAATGGCTTGAGTTCTAAAAAACACTCGGGACACCTGGCAGAACTGGTCACTTCTCTATCAAAGCATACTTTGATTGACGCGGTAAAACGTCATTTGCATCAAGGTTGAGCTCTTTGAGATTTGAGCAGAGTGTGAACTCCTTTCATCGGACCCTCAACCTGAGGCTGGGAAAGGATGATCCAAAGAACTCATAGAACCCTCATGACTTCTTGAAAGGTGGTTTCACCCCTGAGAACCTTAAGAAATCCAGAGTGGGCCAGGGAGATTAAGTTTTGCTCCTTGAAGTGAGCCTCAAATTGATCTAATTGGGCGGAATTCAGGATCAAATCTCTGGAGCTTTGATCAATTGGGAGCCATTCACAAATCAGAGTTCGGCCTCTATAGCCAAGCTTTTGACAATGATTACAACCCATTGGGCTGAAGATGGAGAAGGACTCTAATCCTCGCAGCTCCTCAAGATACTCTCGAAACTGGTAGTACTTCTCAATATCTGGTTCGGAGATCTTTTTACATCGGGCGCAAAGGGAGCGAACCAATCTCTGGCAAAGAATTCCATGAACCGATTCGGCAAGGAGGTAAGGACTGGTTCCCAGGTCCTTAAGACGATTGATCGTCGAGTAGGTGTTATAAGTGTGCAGAGTAGAGAAAACCATAATACCCGTCAAAGAAGCTCGCACAGCGATCTGAGCCGTCTCTTCGTCGCGAATCTCCCCCACCAGGATCACATCGGGGTCCTGGCGTAAAAAACAGGCCAGAGCCGAATTAAAAGTATAGCCTTTGGAGCGGTTCACCTGGCTTTGGGCGATGTTCTTTAGATCGTTTTCCACAGGGTCTTCAACTGTGAGTATACTCCGCTTATAATCATTGAGTTCATTGAGAATGGCATAGAGTGTGGACGTCTTTCCTGAACCGGTCGGACCGGTAACAAGAAACATACCCCCACTTCTTTGACTGACTTTGAGCACATCCCTGAGAATACTTTCTTCAATTCCCAATAGCTCAAGATGTGGCATTGTCCCCGAGATCAGACGCAGAACAGTCTTTTCTCCGTGAAGCATAGGCGCGGTCGAGACTCTATAGGCAAACCTTCCGTACTCAAACCGCCCGTCCTGCGGAATGGAATGTATTGCCAGATCCAATTCCGCCCATAGCTTAATCACATTTACGAGGGGAGAATGATGATCCTTACTAAAGTGCTCTACATGCTGCATTACACCATCAATACGAAATTGAACTCCGGTATGATCCTTGTCCGGAAAGATATGAATATCGGAAACCCCAAATCGATTAGCAAGGTTGAGGATATTTTCTAGAAAAACCGGGTAATCTTCATGAAATAGGCTCTGCGATTGAATCGAGTAACATTCGCTAATGCGGACTGCAAGGATTTCTGGATCCGCAATTTTGACCTGGACTTCCATCTCACTGAGGACTCCTACTGCGCGTATTGTTTTCTCATCCAGAGGGTCTGAGACGATGATTGTAAAGACGCCATCCCCAATACCAATCGGCAATATGTTGTGATCCTGGGCAAATCGGAAGGAGATGATTTCTTGGAGGTCAGAAGTCACTAATCTGTAATCTTGAGGTTCGGGAACCTGGTAGCCAAACTTCTCAATTAGTAAATGACAATAGTCGGTGGGCATCAATTCATGAGACTTGACCAGGATGCTTGGGATTGACACATCTAACCTTTGCGCCTCAGCTTCGGCCATGGCTAACCTGGTAGCAGGAATAAGGTCGTGATCGACGATGAGCTTTCGAATGATTAGATTCGAACGGAAACGCTCCAAAGCCCCGTAACCTATAGACTCTCTGAGATGTCTTCGTTCAGACAGAGATTCTTCAACCAGTTTCAAAGCTGCCTGAAAATTCTGAGTCTGTAGCTCCATTTCCGATCGAGCTCTGATCACCTTGAACCTTAAGTCTTCTACATCGCTCATACCCTCGATGCAAAGTTCAATTTCCCGCAGGATGGAATCACAGTGATCCGCTTGCCCCTTGGATTGATAGCACCGGAAACAGTCAAAATATGCGAAAGCCAGCTTTTCCTGACTATGTAAGGACTTGAAAGTACTTACACATATTTTCAGGTCTTCGAGGGCACCGTCCAGGTCTCCTTCGTACATCTTATCAGCGGCGAGATTAAGGTAGGTGCAAGCCCTGAGATATTCACTCCCCACCTGGTCAGAGTAGTGAAGAGAGGTGCGTAACATCTCACGAGAGTGGTTCTGATCATCAATGCTCAAGTACAGTAATGCACTTTGATTGCCGATTTCACAGAGCCTGCTGGTAAAGCCGTTAGTACGTGCAATTTGAATAGCTGAAAGGCATGAAGAAATCGCGCTATGTATCTGATCACATTCTTTCTCAATAATAGCCCGCAGGCTATGGGACCAGACCTCCAGAATTGAAAAGGGCTGTTTCTTAAGGATGTTCAGAACTTTATCGAGTGGATCAAGAGCGCGCACAAACCTTCCACTACGAAACTGGAATAAAGCGGCGAGATATTCGGAAAACGCCTTTTGAACCGTATTCATTCCAGGGTAGTTCTGGAAACTCAAAATCTCCTTTGACTCGGGAAGAAACTCACTTTTGCATTGAGCCAGCAAACTAAATCCAGTCGACCAAAAAATCTGGTCTTTCTCCTTCAGATTGATTGATGAACAGAGATCTACCAGTTTCCCAAGACAGCACGGTTCATCAATTACGATCAAAAAGTCAGCTAGCAAAAATAGCAGGCTCACATTAGCACCTTCGGGCTTCTGTGAAATTCGTAAGATGCGCTTCAACTCGGGATTACCATAAGCCTCGTGCAAGGACTCAAGAGTGGGCCAAAACTGCTCAAAAGAACTGATATCAGAGTTCAGCCAGTCCTTTAGTATAGGCTGTTTAGTCATATGAAATCATTTCTCAAACACCGTAAAACTTAAGTAACTTCTGTATACACTGCTGCTGAGTTTTTCCCGCGGCATCAATCTTAAGATCAGGATGTTCAGGTTCCTCATAAGCTGAATCCAGACCGGTATAATCTTTGATTTCACCACTATTCGCCCTGGCGTAAAATCCCTTCGGATCTCGTTGTACACAAACCTCCAGAGGACAAGATACAAAGATCTCCTCAAAATCCTGCTCTCCGATGATCTTTTTCGCCATCGCTCTGTGTGAAGCCAGCGGGGAAATAAACGCCGCGAGAACCACTATACCGGCCTCAACCATGAGCCTACAGACCTCCGCGGCTCGGCGAATATTTTCCTCCCGATCTTCATTGGAAAAGCCCAGACCCCGGCTGAGACCCCTCCTTAGATTATCGCCGTCCAAAAGAAAAGTTCGAATTTCTCTGGAATGAAGTTCCTGTTCCAGGCTACGAGCCAGAGTACTTTTGCCGGACCCGCTGAGGCCAGTGAACCAGAGGGCACGGCCTTTGTGACCGTTTAATGCCTCCCGACCATTTCTCTGAACCAGGGAATTCTCTATGGTTAGATTCTGTTTCATGGTCACTGACTCTCGAACTCAAATCTTCCGCGAAAGGGCTTAAAATAGCTTTGATGAGCCATGGCAAGCATTTCTCTATCCCCTCGAGTATCACCATAAGCGTAGATCGTATCATAGCTTTTTAGATCGAATCGCTCCTGGATTTTGCGGACTTTCTCCGGGCCAAAACAATTACGAGGAACAAGCCTTCCGGTAACAGTACCTTCGTTTTCTTCGAGTTCAGTACAGATCAACTCCAGGCTATTTTCTTTACACCAGGATTGAAGCCAGTAGCGAAGTGACGCAGAAACAATTACGGTTTTATGCTCCTGTTGCTGATGCCAGCGTATTCTTTCCAAGACTCCTGGCCTTAGCAGGATTGAGATTCTCTTCCTGGCAAAATCTTCACCCATTTTTTCAAGCTCATTCGCATTGCGCCCGCGAAAGAAGAACTTGACCGCTAGCTGTTTTGCCACCGAGTTTGGCAGTAATCTCATGAGAAACAGCATTGCAAAAGGTAGAAAAAGTACTCCCTTGATGATCAAAGCTGGCCAGCTCAGTGCGTAAATCACAAAAAGAGTAAAGCTATCTTTCTTTGTCAGCGTTCCATCAAAATCAATAAAAGCAATGGATCGTCCCATATCAACTAATCGCCTGGTTTTTGAAAACCGCCTGAACCCTGGAGGGAGAATTGCGATTCAGAAACCTGTCGATTTCATCTGAAACCAAACATAGAGACTGGAGGTCAATACCCGTTGACATTCCCTGAGCCTCGCATAAATAGACGAGGTCCTCGGTAGCCAGATTACCGCTGGCACCCGGGGCATATGGACAACCCCCTAAGCCTGAGACAGAAGAGTCAAAAGAAGAAATTCCGGCATCCATCGCAGTACTAACATTCGAAAGTGCCATTCCGTAGGTATCGTGAAAATGGTAGGTAATCCGGGATCCTTCGAAGTGTGAGAGAGCCAGTTTGGTAACCTCTCGCACCTCCCTGGGAGTAGCCTTCCCAATCGTGTCACCTAAGGACAGTTCATCAAAAGGAAGCTGGTCTAGAAAACAAAATACCGAGTCAAGATCTTTAAGAGCTACTCGACCGCTGTAGGGACAATGAAATACCGTAGAAACATACATGCGAATGAATAAATCCTTGTCTCTCGCTTCACACGCTAGCGTCTGGTAGCCCCGTAGGGAATCTTCAATGGATTTGTTGGTATTCTTCAGGTTGAATTCTTCAGAAGCTGCCGTGAAGAAGGCTAATTTCTCTAGTCCCGATTCAAGAAAGGAATCGAATCCCTTCCGATTGGGAACCAAAGCCATTAATCCTTTTTGATTTCCATGAAAACGCTGGCAGAGTTCCTGGGTTCCGGCCATCTGCGGAACCCATTTTTCGGAAACAAAGGACCCGATTTCAATTTCCTTCAGACCAGCCATTCTTAGATTTTGAATCAGACGTTCTCGAAGATCCAGAGGAACTTGAACTTTCACATTCTGGAGCCCATCCCTGGGCCCAACCTCAACGATTCGAATCTTCTGAGTCATGGATCCTCAATAACTGCTGGTCTGCTTGTACCAACTCACCTTCTTTAACAAAAATTTCCTGAATAGAACCCATTCGATTTGATAGAATCTTCGATTCCATTTTCATGGATTCCATAACCAATAACTCATCACCTTTTTGAATTAAGGAGCCTTCGCCAGGTCCGATTCTCAGAATTTTTCCAGGCATACGTGCCCGAACAATAGTATCTCCGGACTCTTCTTCGTCCGTTTCTTCAAAGGAGGGTATCTCCTGGAAAATGTAATTTCTGCCGCCAATGCACAAAAAAAGCGTCTCGTCTTCTTGTTTCCAGGCCAGGGAAACTCTTTGATTGTCTACAATCATAGTTCCTCGATTACCTATTGAATTAAGTGAGGAACGACTCTTTTTTTGTGGTGTGTGAAGGGTGAGTTTTCCGTTTTCCCTATCCAGCTCAATGCGAAGCTCCCTGGAAGCAGCTAAGCCCGCATTACACAGCTTAAACTTTTTATATATCATTGCAGTCCAAGTTTCACTTGATGATGAATGGATCCGGGGTTTTCACCGCGGCCGTTCTCAAGAGGGTTACATGTGCCAGGGCATGATCCACTACCTCAAATTGCCCCATCTCCTTACGATGTTTCTCATCCAGCTTATTTTCATCCAAAAAGCCAGTATGCAGCCGAGCTTCCGCGAAACTCTCATCACGAAGAATCGTGAGCAGATAGGAAACATTAGTCTCCACCCCTAATAAAACCAGATCTTCAAGAGCCTTTGTCATAATTTGTCGTGCCTGTTTTCGTGTGGATCCATGGGCAATAATTTTGGCGAGCATAGGATCAAAGAAAGGAGACACTTCCGAACCTTTTTGAATCCCCGTGTCAATTCTCAACTGACCTGGGGAATCCGGCCATTGCAGGTCCACGATTTTACCGCAGGATGGGCGGTTTTCATCTAAGGGAGCTTCGGCATAGATCCTTACTTCAATAGCATGACCTGAAGCCTGCGGTTCTTGTGTCATGGATAGTTCATAGCCAAGTGCTACACGAATTTGCTCCTGAACCAGGTCTACTGAATGAACCATTTCGGTGACGGGATGCTCTACCTGAATCCTTGTGTTCATTTCCAGGAAATAAAAATTCGAGTCTTCGCCGAGGACAAATTCAACGGTTCCCGCATTGCGATAGTGAACCAACTGTGCGGCTAGTAAAGCCGCCTTTCGCATTTTCCGGCGGATTTTTTCGGCCAGTCTGGGAGCGGGACACTCTTCTATGATCTTCTGATTTCTTCTTTGAATGGAGCATTCTCTCTCATTCACATGTACCAGGTTGCCGTAATTGTCACCAAAGATCTGAACTTCAATGTGTCGTGGATTCATGATGTATTTCTCTACGAGCAATCGATCATCGGCAAAGGAAGAGCGCGCTTCACTGGCACAGGTCTCAACAGCGGCAGAAAACTCTTCAACGCAATCCACACGACGCATACCTTTACCCCCCCCCCCGGCTGCCGCCTTGACCATTACTGGAAATCCAAGTTCCCTGGCTTTGTGCAGGTTTTCCTCCCACTCACCAGGATCCGGGTTCAGGACAAATCCCGGGATGGTAGGAACACCGCCTTCCTTCATCATGCCTTTAGAGAGAGCTTTATCCCCCATGAGTCGAATCGCTTCAATAGGAGGCCCTATGAAAATGATTCCTTCTCTCTCACAGGCTATTGCTAATTCAACCTTCTCAGAAAGAAAACCATATCCTGGATGAATCGCCCCGGCGCCTGACTGCCTGGCTGCCTTCATGAGTTTTTCTACATCCAGATAGGTCTCGGCGGCACTCATACCGGAAAGAGGAATGGCTATGTCCGCAAGCTGGACAGCAAGGGAATTCCGATCTGATTCCGAATATACCACTACGGATTCCAGCCCAAGGGAACGCAACGCAGCAATGATACGAACAGCGATCTCATTTCTATTTGCAATCAAAACTCGTTTCATATTCAATCCAGGTGAATTACATTCTGTACACACCCTGTCGACGCTGTGGAAAGTCTGAGTTGAGGGACGCTGAAATCCCTAAACCCAGGACTGTACGGGTATCAACAGGATCAATAATACCATCGTCCCATAGTCTGGCTGTGGAATAGTAGGCGGAACTCTCCTCATCATAGGAGGCCAGGGTCTCTTCCCTGATCTTCACCAATTCCTCATGATCAAGCTCCTTGCCCTCCTTGCGAAGCTGAGCCAACTTAACGGATACGAGAACCCCTGAGGCCTGTTCTCCCCCCATTACTGATATTCTCGCGTTTGGCCACATCCACAACTGCCTCGGCTGATATGCCCTGCCACACATTCCATAATTTCCCGCGCCATAGGAGCCGCCGATGATTACGGTAAACTTCGGCACAGAGGCATTCGATACAGCCATAACCATTTTAGCACCATGCTTCGCGATCCCTTCGTGCTCGTACTTTTTCCCTATCATGAACCCGGTAATGTTTTGAAAGAAGACCAGGGGAATTCCTCTTTGTGAGCATAGATCAACGAAATGGGCTCCTTTTAGGGCCGATTCTGAAAAAAGCACTCCATTGTTAGCCAAAATACCAACCGGATAACCCATTATTCGCGCGAAACCACAGACAAGCGTAGAGCCATAATGCTCTTTAAATTCATGGAACTTACTCCCATCGATGACTCGTGCCAAAATTTCCCGAACTTCATAAGATTGCCTGGGATCACTGGAAGGTATTCCGTAAATTTCCTCGGGATCATATAAGGGCTCTCTGATCTCTTCCTGCTGCAGGGAATGGCGCTTTCTGGTGCCCAGGTTTTCGAGGATGGAGCGGGTGACTCTCAGGGCCTCTTCATCATTTCGCACCAGGTGATCCGTCACGCCGGAGATTCTGGAATGAACCTCGCCGCCCCCCAATTCTTCAGCACTGACTTCTTCACCAGTGGCCGCTTTTACGAGCGGAGGTCCTCCCAGAAATATGGTTCCCTGTCCCTTGATGATTACCGATTCATCACTCATGGCAGGGACATAAGCACCTCCAGCAGTGCAGGAGCCCATCACAACCGCGATCTGGGGAATTTCACGGGCGCTCATCCTTGCCTGGTTATAAAAAATACGCCCAAAGTGGTCTCGGTCTGGGAAAACATCTGCCTGAAGAGGAAGGAAAGCTCCCCCGGAATCTACCAGGTATATACAGGGCAGAGAATTCTCCAGGGCTATTTCCTGAGCCCTGAGATGTTTCTTTACTGTGATGGGAAAATAAGTCCCCCCTTTTACCGTAGCGTCATTGGCTACAATCATGACCTGTCTTCCCTGTACGGTTCCAATTCCCGTAAGAAGCCCTCCACCTGGTGGAGAACTCCCGTACAGACCGTATCCTGCCAGGGCTGATAACTCCAGGAAACGTGAATTGGAATCCAGCAGAAGATCAATTCGATCTCTGACAAAAAGTTTGCCCCGTTCGCGGTGTCGAATCACAGATTTGTCGCTGTCACGGCGCTGAACTTGATCCAGCTTCGAATGGAAGTTTTCTACGTGTTCCCGCATACTCTGGGAATTCTCCCGAAACTGGTCGGAAGAGGTTTGAATCGAGCTCTTAAGAGCCTCCATATTTTGATTCTCCTTGTACTTGATACCTGTCCCTTATCTTAGTACGGAACACCTAAGTCTGCCAAAGAAGCTAAGAGCATGGGTAATTGAGGCGTCTGCGGTATTTGAAATTAGATACGGCTGCTTGAATATGGTCGTGAATCTCGCATTGACAGCTCAAACATTTGCTGATACCCTTTTCTGCTCTTTGTCGGGGGCTGATTTTGAAGGAGTATTGCTATGTATGAGGTATCCGCTGAAGCAAGAGTTGGAAAAATTACTGCTGCTAGCCGAACAGTGCTAAAAGGAAAGAAGTTTATTCCTGCGGTGCTATATGACCGAGATGGCACTGCCCAGAATATAGCCCTTTCAAAAAAAGAAGCTGATACCCTGATTAAAAAGCGCGGTACTAGCGGGATGGTAAAACTCAGCATCCAGAACGGTGACAGTACCGAATCCCACGAGGCTGTCTTTAAAAACCCGCAATACAACTATCTCCAGTCCGATCTACTCCATCTCGATTTTCAGAAGACCTATGCAGACACTAAAATCCGGATCAAAATCCCTATCAAAGGAACAGGCACTCCCTATGGAGTACTGAGACAAGGGGGTGTTTTGCAGCAAAATGCCCAGGAATCCGAGATTACCTGTCTGCCAGGATCAATTCCTGATTGCATCACCGTTGACGTTTCTCATTTAAAGATAAACGAGATTGTCCGTGCGCAAGATTTAGAGGGATTTGAATTTCGTGTTCCAAGCCAGTCTTTCTTTACTGTAGCTTCCTCTAGAGTGGCACGTAAGATCGCTGCCACGGGAGAAACAGAAGAATAAGGTGATCAGGGACTGGTCCCGTTCTTTCCTGTGCTTGAGCATCTAAGAATCGCATGAATTGGGAAGGACTTCTGGTTTCAGTCTTGGTCTGCTTCCTGGCTGACCCATTCCTCGTTATCTCCCTGCGCAACATGGAGATGTATGACATTCCCAATAAGCGGTCAGTACACAGTTCCAAAGTGCTGACAATGGGAGGAATCATCATTTTGATCGGCTATAGCGCCGGCCTGCTGTATCTCCTGTTCAGCCAGCACATCCCCATGGATTCGGATTCCTTTCGACTCTTCGTGGGAATACTTTCCGGAGCTCTTTGTATGGCCTTTCTGGGTGCCCTGGATGATCTTTTGAACCTAAAGCCAGTCACCAAATTTTTAGTGGAATCCCTCGTGGCACTAATGGTGTGTCAGTTTGGCCTACTCATAGAGCGAATTGACTTATTTGGATTTGTCCTTGAGTTGGGAGCCCTTTCCTATCCGGTCACTATTCTCTGGATCGTTGGAATCATCAATGCCATCAATTTCATGGACGGCCTGGATGGTTTGGCCGGCGGTATTTGCCTGGTAATCTTCCTGACCTTAGCCTTATCTACCAAGATCGACCCGATCGGAAGTTATTTTCTTCCCGGTATCATGGGGGGAGTCTTTGTTTTTCTTTTACGAAACTCATACCCCGCGTCCATTTATATGGGAGACATTGGCTCCCTTTTCCTGGGATATCATGTGGCCGTCTTCTCTCTGCTTACATTCCCCTTTGACCATCCCATTACGGGCTCTTTGGGCCTGTTAATTCTACTGGGAGTCCCACTTTTGGATACAGCACTTGCGATTCTGAGGCGATCTTTTGGTAAAAAGAATCTTTTTAATGCTGACCGAGGTCACCTCCACCATCAGCTCCTTCTAAAAGTAAACCATCGCAGAGCGGTTGCCATTTTATACGCTGTCTCCTCACTACTCTCCATACTGCTGGTGGTATCCCTGAGAATGAATTCTACCCACTCCCAGGGCCTGCTTTTTGGAGGAGGCGTTGTGATCCTGGGGCTACTGCTGGCTTTCGCCTTCAAGAGTTCAAATCCCCGTCCCCAAGACAATTTATCCTGAATTAAATAAAACAAGGTTTTGATCTCGAATGGGATGGGCTATACTCCCGCCGAGATCTGTACGGTAGTACAACAGTTGAATCTATGAAGAGGTGTTGGCTAGTTCTTCAAGACGGTACCCGGTTCGAAGGTGACTCCTTCGGCGCCAGCCTTCCATCCAGTGGAGAGGTGGTTTTTTCCACCGGTATGGTTGGCTATGGAGAAACCATGACAGATCCTTCTTATGAAGGTCAAATCCTTTGTTTCACCTACCCCATGATCGGGAACTATGGTGTTCCTAAAAGCCTATCTCAAAGCCTGGTTAATTCCCCCTTTGAATCCTGGAAAATCCACGTACGCGGACTCATTCTGTCTGAGTATTCCGAAGACTTTTCCCATTGGAGTGCTCGAATTTCTTTACATCAATGGATGCAGGAGCAAAATATTCCGGGAATTTCGGGAATAGACACCCGGGCTCTAACGATTCTTTTGAGAGATCGCGGCTCTATGCTTGGCTCCATCGTTCAGGAAGCCCCAATGGCCCCCCCCCTATTCCAGGATCCCAATCAAGAAAATTTAGCCGCCAAGGTGACCAGTCCGGCAATTCAGGTCTTTCTACCTGAAGGTGAACCCCGCTTCACACTTTTACTCATAGATTGCGGCTCGAAAAGCAATATTTTACGTTCCCTGCTAAAACGAGGTGTGAAGGTAGTTTCAGTACCCTACGATTATGATTTTCTGCACCCTCGATTCTTACGGGATGTCTGTACCTTTGACGGGATTATAGTTTCTAATGGACCAGGAAATCCTGAACTTTTCGAGGATGTCGTACTACGGCTCCGAAAAATTATTGAAGACGGAATCCCAACCATGGGAATCTGCCTTGGACATCAACTCATCGCCCGTGCCGCCGGAGCCAAAACCTTCAAGCTTAAATTTGGGCATCGGTCTCATAATCAGCCCTGCATGATGGAAGGAACTGAGCGGTGTTTCATAACTTCTCAAAATCACGGTTATGCCGTAGACATTGATTCCCTCCCCACAGGCTGGAAGCCCTTTTTCACCAACCTCAATGATGGTACTAATGAAGGGATAAAGCATGAGGAAAAGCCTATCTTTTCCGTACAATTTCACCCGGAAGCGGCTCCGGGACCTCAAGATACGCGCTTCCTCTTTGACGATTTTCTGGAGATGCTATGAAACCTGAGAAGGTGCTCATACTAGGCTCTGGCGCGCTGAAAATCGGGGAAGCTGGAGAGTTTGACTATTCTGGCTCACAGGCTATCAAAGCCATGAAAGAGGAAGGCATCTATACGGTTTTGGTAAATCCAAATATTGCGACCATACAAACCTCAGAGGGGCTTGCTGACCGGGTATATCTTCTCCCCGTAACCGTGGAGTTTGTGGAAAAGGTTATAGAGAGAGAAAGGCCTGACGGCATCTTTCTCAGTTTCGGGGGTCAAACAGCACTAAATTGCGGACTGGAACTTGAACGGATCGGAATTCTTGAAAAATATAGAGTCAAAGTTCTGGGGACCCCAGTCTCAGCCATCGCACTCACTGAGGACCGCAAAAAATTCGCAGACTTTCTCGCAAGGCGAAATATCAAAACACCTTTGAATCAAATCGCTTATAACATTGAGGAAGCTCGAGAACTTGGTAAAGTTGCTCCCTATCCTCTTTTGATTCGCTCAGGTTTCGCTCTTGGCGGGCTTGGGGCCGCTGTGTGTGAGGATTTTGATTCTTTTTGTCTGATGGCTGAAAGAGCATTGGAGCTCGCACCGCAGATTCTTATTGATGAATACCTTGGAGGATACAAAGAAATAGAATATGAAGTAGTACGGGATTTTAAGGACAACTGTATTACGGTCTGTAATATGGAGAACTTTGATCCCCTGGGAATTCATACTGGGGAGAGTATTGTCGTAGCCCCTTCCCAGACTCTTAACGATCGCGAATACCAGAACCTGAGAAATCTCTCCATAGAAATCGTCAGGGGTCTGGGTATCATTGGTGAATGTAATGTTCAATTTGCGCTGGACCCACACTCCGAAGACTACAAGGTCATCGAGGTCAATGCCAGACTCTCCCGCTCTTCGGCGCTGGCCTCAAAAGCAACAGGGTATCCCCTTGCGTTCGTAGCCGCCAAGCTGGGACTTGAGTATTCCCTGCCGGAACTCAAAAACTCTGTGACTCGAGTCACAACCGCATGCTTTGAGCCTGCCCTGGATTACATCACCGTAAAAATTCCAAAATGGGATCTCAAAAAATTTCGAAGGGTATCTAAGAGAATCGGGCCCGGAATGAAATCTGTTGGGGAGGTGATGGCCATAGGCAGAAACTTCGAAGAAGCGCTCCAAAAAGCCATTCGCATGGTGGACTCATCCTATTGTGGTATTTCCCAGTGCGATGCCATTCGGATTGAACAGGCCGAACTGGAATCACTGGAGCCCACCGATATGCGCATCTTTGCCGTCTTCAAGAGCTTAATGATGGGAACCCCCATTGATGAGGTCCATGAAAAAACCCGCATTGATCGATGGTTCCTCTACAAGCTGGAAAATATTGTCAAGATTGAGAGGGAGCTACTAAGTTGTTCGCGCACTCCCCTGACCCCCGAATTGATGAAAAGGGCCAAGAAAGCTGGTTACTCTGACCTTCAACTTGGCAAAATTTTAAGGATATCGCCGGCACACATCAGATCCGAACGCCTACGCATGTCCATGAAACCCTGTATCAAGCAGATTGATACACTGGCGGCCGAGTACCCTGCTCAGACTAATTACCTCTATTCTTCCTACCACGGAAGTTTTGATGATCTAAAGCCGGCTGCGGAGGGTAAATCCATTCTAGTTCTGGGGTCTGGAGCCTATAAAATAGGTTCTTCAGTGGAGTTTGACTGGTGCTGTGTTACAGCTATCAAAGCCTTTCGTGAACTTGGTATTCCCGCAATCCTGATCAACAACAATCCCGAAACCGTCTCCACCGATTATGATGAATGCGACAGGCTCTATTTCGAAGAACTGAGTCTGGAGCGAGTTTTAGATATCTGTGACTTTGAAAAGCCCCTGGGAGTCGTCCTCTCCATGGGCGGACAGATCCCAAACAATCTGGCTCTAAAGCTCGCCGAACACGGGATTCCTATCCTGGGTACCGACGCGAAGTACATTGACCAGGCAGAGGACCGCACGAAATTCTCCAGTCTTTTAGATGAGTTAGGAATCGGGCAGCCAAAATGGACGCAGGTAACGGACCGGATAGAGGCTTTTCAGTTTGCCTCCCAAATTGGTTATCCAGTCATCGTACGCCCCTCTTACGTTCTTTCCGGCTCAGCCATGGGAGTCGCAACTGATGAGCAAGAATTAGGGGTACTGCTTAGAAATGCGGCGGACATATCCTCCGACCACCCGGTGGTACTTTCCAAATTTGTCCAATCTGCCATTGAAGTTGAATTCGACGGTGTTGGTGACGGGGAAACCATCATTGCTTATGCAATTTCTGAACACCTGGAACACGCCGGAGTCCACTCAGGAGACGCAACTCTGGTCTGTCCTCCTCATTCCCTTCCCAGTCCAATCCTGCATATCTTGAAACAAACTTCCCAGAGGATTGTAGAAGCGCTCAAAATTCGAGGACCTTTTAATATTCAATACCTCGTGAAAGACGTTGAAATCCTGGTGATTGAGTGCAATCTAAGAGCCTCCAGAAGTTTTCCCTTCATCTCAAAGGTTACGGGCTTCAACTTCATAACCACCGCTTCCAGGGCAATTGCAGGCAAAGGCTATGATACATACTATTTCCTGACCGAAAAATTGAATCATTTTGGTGTGAAAGCACCCCAGTTCTCCTTTACGCGTCTGACGGGAGCGGATCCATTTCCAGGAATTGAGATGACCTCAACCGGAGAGGTTGGCTGTATCGGGACCACGGTTCATGAAGCCTTTCTAAAGGCATTGCTTTCCGTTGGATTCCACCTTCCCTTGAAGAAGGTGTTGGTATCTGCCGGACCGGCTCACTCCAAGAAGTCCTTTTTGGATTGTTGTCGAAAATTTGAAGAGATGGGTATTGAAATCGTGGCTACCACGGGAACTCATAGCTATCTGGAAAAGAATAAGATCAAGTCCAGCCGAGTGGCATGGCCAGGAGAAGAAGGGGCACCTATCTGCCTTGAAACCCTGAAAGAACGAACCAGCTATGATCTGGTTATCAATATTCCCAAGAATTTTCAAGAAAGTGAATTGACTAATACCTATAGGATTAGACGCAAAGCTGTTGACCTGGGTATCCCCTTGCTGACAAACCTTGAATTGGCTATTCAGTTCGCCCTTGCCCTGGAAGTATGTTCAAAGGGAGAACTGGAAATCCGTTCCTTCGATGAGTATTACCTGGCGCAGGAACCTGAAATGGCTTCCTCGACGGCCTGAGAATATCTCGAAGATACCGAACACCCATCTCCCAATACACCTCCCAGCCCCCTCCTATCCACACAATTAGATTGTGAAGGGTGGTTAGATCATGAAAAGAACCTGCGATCTTAGTTTATTTTCCTCCAAGTGTTTAGAAACCAGAGACTATTTACTTCTTCCAAGACTGATGCGAAGGAAGATCATCAAGGACTTGAGTTACTCCCGGAATCCAGATCTAGAAACCCTGCGGGAATTTTTCATGCACGAGGAGGATCCCGGGTTAAAGTCTCTGATCCAACACTGCCTATCGAAGTGGTCCGAAGAACGATGGGAGACCCGTTTTGATGATTCAATGGCGAGGAATCTTCAGGTACTAAGGCTACTCATGTCAAAAGACCGGGATGTCCGCAGAAAGGCTTTTCGATATGCTGCTCAGAATCCTTCTTCTAGATGGATTCCAGCGATGAATCGAGTCGTGAGTCGAGATCGAGATCCTTTTTTGAAGGCCTGTTTAGCAAGAAACCTGACATTCTCCGGACCAAGAAGAACCAGAGAATTTCTATCCCTACTCCAAAATTCCAATTCGTTAATTTTAAAAATTGTCCTTGAAGGCTTAGAGAAACAGAATTGTCTGGAAGCCAGAGAAATATTCCTAACCGTTCTTCGACTCCCGCTGCTGAAGTCAGCCGCTGCTTATCATCTATGTACTAGTGCCATTCATCGTATCCCGGTACATACGCGTGAGCTCTGCTGGGCCCAGGCTCTTGCCGGTATTTCCGATGATCCTGCTTTAGAAGCTAACCTGAGGGGGCTTTGCGACGAGTTCCCTGAACTAGCCAAATGGTTGAATGGAGACTCAGGAATAGTCCAGCCAGATCAATCGGTGGAATACTTTCTTAATCAACTGGCTGAGGACGGTTACGTGCCCAATCGAACGGACCTGCCCAAACTAAGGGAAATTATAAAATCCAATCAGAATCCTTCCACTCTGAGAAAAGCGATTTCTGAACTTCTCAAGTTCACTGAAGGGAATGAGTGGGATACGCTTTCTCAACACCTCACTCATAAGGACCCCACCTTAAGGTTTGAAGCGTTGAAAGCTCTGATCCAATTGAAAGATAAACGAATCAAACCTCAATTAATGAATCTACTCCGGGATCCAGAGGCTCCCCTGGGCCAAAAGCTCTCCCTGGCGGAGTCCGGATTCTCCTTGCTGATCGCCCTGGACGAGTCCTTTGCAGTGAGTTTTTTAAACTGGCTCCTTGACTGCGGTCCCAATGCGGCGAAAACTCTGAAAATTGGCCTGCAAAATTGGGAATCTCCAAGTATAATCGGACTTCGAACTTTCCTAGATCCCCTGGAAACAAGACAAATCAAACCCTATCACCGACCTATTCTCTTTCAATTTTTTGTAGCGCACAAAACCCAAATCAAAAAACTTCGGTTAGAAGGAGCTATGGCATCAATAGGATCTAAGTACCCTCTAACTCCAGGCTCTTGCACATCTGAGCAAGTAGAGAAGATCACCAAAGAGGGCCAGAACTTCTCTAAGGTTTCTCAAATCTTAAACGTTCTGGTAACTGGAATTGTTCAAAAATTTGGAAAATGGCTTCAAAATCCTCTTCCTGAATGTTGAGCGGATGAACTTGATCAGAATTTTTCGTATTATTAGAACCTAAATTATAGGGAGAGAACCATGGAACTTTATGATCTTTTCAGTATCGATTCAATCCATGATCCCAGGAGATTGGGCCTACTGCAGGAAGCTATTGAAGGGCGTCATCCCCTGGTATTGATATGCGGCTTTTCAGGCCTCGGCAAGAAAACATTTGCGAGGCGTATCCTCAAGCAGATTCAAATCGGAAAACCTGACTTTCAGTATGTGGAAATTGATGCAGAACCCGACAATGCGGAATTATTCTTCAAGACTGCGGGGGGTAAGGGAAAATCTAAGTCGTTAAGGGGCATCTATTCAGAGCTCAAACATGGCTCCGAATGCCCTTTAATGGTCCTCCCGAATGCCTGCCTGCTTAACCCGGAATCCTGGTCCGAACTACGCACCATCTCCATACAAGGAGGACGTTTTCTTTTACTAGCCAATGAAGATCCTAAGGTATCAGAAGGCTCCTATCTGGATTTTTTTCGATATGAACTTCGAGAGGTTCCCATCTGGTATTTTCCTGTATTTCTTGAAGAATATTCCAGACAGCTATCAGACCAGGGATTTCAATTGGGCAGTCTTCCTGAGCCCTCCAGTGCACATAAAGTAACCGGAGGCCATATCGGTCTCATCGATAGCTTTTTTCGAAAACTCGCATCTGGCATCAATTCGGCAGAAGAGATTCTCAAAGAGAATGAGGAACTAAATAGGGAAGCTTCAAACCTGGTTTCTCTACCACTGTCACAACTCTCAGATCAGTCTTTAAACCTCTTGAATTTGCTATCTTTCTATCAATCTAAGGTGCCGCTCTCAGTGATTTCTTCCTTAATGTCGGACCCCGCTGAATTTAAGACTAGTTTTGAACCACTGGTCTCCACACACCTCGTCACCAGGGAAAGCGGCTCCTATTATTGTGTTCCTGATTTCATCAGAAATTATCTCAGCACCCGGGACTCCTCTCAAGAATCCAGGAAGACTTTTCACCATCTATGTTTTGAGAGCCTTGAGACCAGCAGGGAATCCGCTCTTCGCATAGAAGCTTTCTTCCATCTTCATCATGTTGATGAAAATAAATCTGTTTCTTTCCTGGAGTCATTTTTCCAGGATACCGCCTATCCAGAGCCTCTCCACAAAGCGCTAAATTCCGTAAATCTCGCCCTTGAAACCGAGCCCTCCAATAAGATTCTCAAGTTGGCCAGAGCTCGGGTTTTGCACCAGATGGACAGGCAGGAAGAGGCACTTGATGAACTCAATTCCCAGGCGTGTGATCAAAGCGCTGAAAGCTTGAACCTTAAGGGTACGATTCTTCTCCACAGCAATTGGAATCAATCGCTCCAATACCTCAATAACGCCCTTGATGCAACCGGCGAAAATGAGCATCGTTTGCGTGCGGAAATCTTGGCTTCCCTGGGAGGATATCACCTCAATGCCGGCTCTCTAAAGGAGTCACGCGATATACTTATTGAAGGGCTGAAACTAGTTCGTGAAAACCAATTGGAGAGTGCTCTTCTAGCAAGATACCTGGTGAGTTTGAACCTGGTAAGCTTGCGCCTAAATGCCCAGCAGGATGCAGATGCCTACGCCCAGGAAATCCTTGAAATAGAGCCTGAATCTCTGGATCTATATACTTCCGCCCTGGCTGGGAGAAGGATCGAAATTGAAATGGAACGCCGCTCCTGGGACAAGGCCCTTCAATATCTACAAGATTTGCGTGCAAGAGCCGCTTCGGCAGGGGATCGAAAAGCACTTGGTGATTACCACTTCCTGATGGGACTGTATTCTCAGCTCAGGGGGAATGGTCAAGATGCTATTTCCCATCATCGAGTTTCCATGGCACTTTACCGAGATAGCGGGGCCATTCAACGCTCCATCGTAGCTCATTCCTATCTCCTTAGCGTGGCTTTGGAAGAAGAACAGCTTGATGACATAGATGATCTACTTGCCTCCTTTCGAGATCGTGCACAAAGCGATCCCTTACCCAAAGCCAATGTTCGAGCCCTTTTTTACCAGGTCATACTAGCAGCCCTCACTGACCAGCCTGACTCCCTTCAGAGATGGATAGAAGAACTCTCCGTACTGGAGGGCGCTCATGTCATGACCAAAGAATTACTCCTCTTCTTTAGCGGATATCTCTACCAAAAAATTAAGAATCCATGGGGCGCTACTAATTTTGATTATCAACCCCCCAAAGAACTCGTACCTCTCTTTTCCGAGCTTTTGGGATTACATTTTGAGAAAATTGAAAAGCGATTTGTGTGTTGTACCAACCGCAATGGAACCTGGCAAGCTCTATCGAGGACCTCTGTTGATACAGAACGCGCAAGACTCCAGCAATATGACCTATTTTTCGATTTCACCAGAGATTTTTACTGGGAAAGGGAACAAGGCGAAATTCCCCTTGAGAAAAGCCGTGTTCTCCAGCTGATCTTCTTAATTCTTTGTTTTATTCCTGGAAAACGCTATAGCCTGGAAAAGATGTTTGAAGCGGTCTGGCAGAAGGATTATAACGAAGAACTGGATGAACCCACGGTTAGAGTGGCTATTAATCGACTGAAGAAAAGAATCGAAAAAACAAAGGATCGATACATTGGTCAGGGTCTTCTAGACGGCACTTTTTATCTCAAGTCGGAAGTACGCTTTTGCCTGGTGATTCCAGAGGATGAGATTTCTCATTTTCGAACCACCATGGAAAAGTTCTCCTCTTGAGTCTTAAGAGCTCGATCGAGTAAAAATGAACCGAGGGCTACAATCCACTTTTCTATTCTTTTTTGGAGTTTCCGTACTCATTCCCCTGGCGGTCAGCCTCATGAGCCTGGGTCCCTTTGAGGATGACCATCTCAGAGTTTTACGCAGAAAGGTTTTCTTAGAACATAATCGATTTTCCAAATCCTTTGAAGCCCTATATTTCGAACTCATTTCTAGAATTAGACACCTGGACAGGGAGTATTACCGCTGGGTGGACAAGGTTTACTTCCAGGGTAAGAAACGAGGACTTGCGGGAAGCGAGGATCCAAAAATCTGGTTTGGTGGTACAGGGGCAAGAGGAAAATTTTTTAATGAAATTTTACCTGGTAAAACGGTAGCTCACAGGGCCAGGTATAGAACCAAATACCAGCACCTGCGGAACCAATTTAGGAAGTTGGTCGTGGAAAAGCTCCTGAGTCACGAACAATTTGATCGCTGGGAGAGATTTTCCCCTATTTTGTCACAAGTCTTCGTTTTAGAGCGAAACCCAGATAAAGTCCCCTTGACCTATGAACTAGCTCAGAGTTTACCTGAAAAAAAGATTGAGCGAATCTTTCATAAAATCCGGCCAATTCATCCTGCCATAACCTATTTTTCCCCTTCTCCGATTCTCCTATGGGATGTCGTACTGGGGCTGAGTTCCGATATTTTTTTCTTTGGCATCACAGGATTTCAGCGTCATCCAGATAAAAGACGAGTTCTTCAGGGGTTTTTATCAGAAGACCCGCTGAAAACTAAAGGGAAATCTCTTCCCATGAGTATTCTTGAAATCGATTTCGAAGCCAGGTGGAATGTCTTTCCCGCAAATTGGAAGGATGATCTTTACCGAACTCAAAAAGACTCTAGCTACGAACTATTTCATGCAGTGTATTTTAGCGTGATTCTCAAGGAGCGAACACGGGATCTATTCTTGGCTCTCTTCACGGAATCACCTATTAGTGAGTATCTCCAGGACTTAAGAGTTCCCTCCTCAGAGCAACGGAATTCGAAACCGCTGAGTGGCTGGAAACCCATCCAAACCTGGGAAGAAGAGTTAAAACAATTTGAGGTTTCCTTTGAACTGCTCCATCTTCCCCCTGGAGGGAAGGCCCCAGAAAATCCAGTATTTTCCCGGCTCAATCTCAGCAGAAAAACCGAGAGTAAGGCTAATGAACATTCCCTTTTGATCAGTCCTGAAATCTCACGGCTCACTCCGCTAACCATATTCAATATTTTTGATTCAGAAACAGATTCTTATCTTCTTGAAGAAAGCGGGATTAAAAAATACCTGGAGAAAATCCTTGCCCGCCCAGTAAAAATTCCTTCCCTGAAAGATTTATGTGATGCCGCAAAGAAAGTCTCACAGCCCCTTCATTTTCGTTTTCAAGATCCCTTTTCCAAACAAATTCTCTGGGGAACACTCACTCCTGTCCACTTCCTGGATGATCACATTCTCTTCCAGTACCGCCCGTCAGAAATATCATTTGGATTGGTAAATCAATCTCTTCAATACTATCTGGCATGGATTCTCATTTCTGCCCTGGGAGCTTTAGTGCTTGGTTTTTTTCTCTCAAGAAAAATGGTGTTTCCCATAAAGCGGTTGAAGGAAACTGTGCGGGAACTCTCCGAGGGATCCCTTTCAAGCCGCACCTGTCTCGAAAAAATTCCCAATGAAATCGGGGAATTAGCAGCCGGTTTTGATTCGATGGCAGTTTCCCTGGAAAATAGTTTTCATCAGATGGAAGCCATTCAAAAGCTCCATCAGTTGATGCTGGAGGAATCGAAAAGAGATCCTTTGCTGAGGGAACTGTGCACCTCACTTCAAAACCATTATTCCCCGGCTCAACTCATCATGGGCTTTTTCCTGGAGGTTCTTTCAGAAAATGAGCGGGACTACTATTTTGAAGGAGAGTTGATGGATCATCCCACCCGGACAGAGATCCTTTCACAAATCATTGAAATCTTTCCCCACGAGTCAAAGTCAGCTGTCATTAGAGAACTAGAAAACGACGAATTAAGTACTCTTCCAGCCAAAGTCAGAATCGCCTATTTTCTCCCTCCCGGCACCTTTCAAGGTTCGAGTGAAAAGATCTGCGGCGTATTGATCCTGGCGGATCCAAAGAGAGAGTGTCCTCTTCAGGTGCTAGACACTTTTTGCCGGCAAGCTAGCACGGTGTTATTGAAAACCTGGCTTAACGAAATCCAGGAAGATACACGCCATGGAGGAAAGATCCAGCAGGAACTAATGTCCAGAGACCTTCCCAATACTGGAAAGTCTTTGGAAATTGCCTCTTGCTTCATTCCTGCCAGAAATCTTGGTGGTGACTGCTTTGATGTCCTTAAGTCTGACCGGGAAGGGATTTTCGGGATCCTTATTGGTGATGTATCTGGTAAGGGAATTGGTCCCGCGCTATTTGGTGCATCGGCCAAAGCGTTCCTCCATAGCTTACTCGTCAACGAGACGGATCCCAGTATCTGCCTGAAGAAAGTAAACGAATTCCTGTGCAGCATGAATAGTCCGGAACTTTTCCTGACTCTTTTCCTGGTCATATTGAATGTGAACACCGGGAAATACTCCTATGCTTCCGCCGGACACAACAACATGATCCACCTGCACAAAGATCAAGACCTGGAACTCCTCAGTGCCAAGGGACTCCCACTAGGTATGTTTCCCAACGTGAAATATGAGACAAAAACAGGGAAGTTACTGAATTCTGAGGTTTTGATTCTGTACACAGATGGGATTCCTGAGTTAGAAAACCCGAAAAGGGAATTGTTTGGGCAAGAGCAATTCGAAAAAATTTGTTTAAGTGCCCTGCCAAACAACCTCCCGGATTGGACAGACGCACTGATGAAGGATCTGCACAAATTCCGCCGAGGTGCCCCGCCTTCAGATGACATTACCCTTGTAGCACTACGCTACTATGAGGAGAGCAAGGAAATATGAGGATGAAAAATTCTCTCTTTCTGCTCTTTTTAAATCGGTTCTTCTATGCCATCTTGATCCCAATAATCCTGGTATTCGCTCTGTGTAGTAGCTGGATCGAAATGCGCAGGGAAATTCTTTCTGATCAGATCCGACAGCAGCAGCAAGATAGGATACACGGCATTGAAGAGTTCTATTCGCAGGAGTTTGAGCCCACAATTCAAAGAGAGTTTCTCAAGGTCATGGGCACCCTTGACCCTGGTCCTTTTCCAACAGAACAAAACTGGAATCGAATCTATAACCACCAATTCTTCCCCCATCTTGCCTACCCCCCGGTAAAAAATTTAAAAGAAGAACGAGCCAGCCCTTTTCGCCTTCTTTACGCGGCGTTTCAATGGAGAGAAGGCCTAAGTCCGCTCAATCTCCAAGAGGTAATTTTCAGATCCATCAATCCTGTTCTCAGGCTAAATTTCGACGTTCAAGAGAACTCTTCCTTTCAGAAACCCGCCCATGATATTGAGGAATTCCATACCTGGCTGACCGAACTCAGCCGCTTTATGAAGGATAGGAATTTGAAGTTTGATTCTTTACCACTCAACACCTTGATGGATAGGGATAGATACTTACTTCGAAATCACAAAATATCAGCCGAGGCGCTGAATAAAGAAGATGACTGGTTTCTTTTCAGCACTATCGTTGAGAAATTAAATCGAATCACCCTAATAGGAGATGAATCCAGCAAAGCAGGTGAGCTTTTTCAGGCCGACTCAACAGCTATTCTCCCTCTCTACGGGGGACCTGTAAAACCTGCCCTTCAGGGTGGATTGTACGAAGTAGCGTCCCGTGGATTTACCTACCAGGTATACCCTATCCATCACGAAGTTCAAACCTATCTCCAAAACTCTGCTCCACCTCCCAGCGGAGTCTTGTATGGAATGATCAATAAAGTCCGACTACCCCAGCACTTTCTTGAAATCCTGAATTCCTTTCTCAGGTTCAAGGAATCGCAGCAAAGTTCATCCGAGGCAGTTCAGAGGTTTTTGTTAAAGAGGGGGATCGAACCAGAAAACACGGCAAATCCTATTAAGAATTTATTGGCTGCGGTACATACCTTGAGCCAGCATCACCGTGAACCCGGCGTTCCTTCCTATTGGAGCGCTTCTCTATCCTACTTACTAGGTATTGAGGGTCCCTGGATTCGCTATCGAAATCACCAGTGGAACACCCATTCTAAACTGCAGTTTCACAAACCTGGTGTACCCCTGAAAACCCTGGGATCAACTGATTTAAATCCATTCGACTATGAGCAATTTCACCTGAGCAGAAACAATAGATTAGCTTTCAAAACGCAGCGGCAATCTACCGAGTTCGAGGCTACTTTGTTTCGCTCCAATCAGTTCCCAAACACTCTTTTCTTGTTGACGCTGGATTCTGACTCCGCATATGAGGAACTGACCTTGATCCAGATTAGAGGATGGCTCACGCTATTGTTCACCCTGGGTCTCATCACTTTGTGCGGAACCTTACTCAACCAGAGAATCCCTTTAGCTCTATCCAGGCTTAACTCTGAAGTACAGGCGTTCTCATCCTCCGTTTTCACGGGCAGGCAAGAGAGCCAGACTTTTAAGGCTCCTTTAAATACCACCTTGGAAATTGAGGACTTGAGGATGTCGTTTCAGCGCATGGGATCACAAGTTCGTGAACGGATTTTTGAGATTTCATCGCTCAATGAAATCAACCAGGAACTAGTTGATGGTGCCCAAATGGATACATTGCTCCAGCTTGGATGCGACCGCATCGCTAATCTATTAGGCTCGCAGCTTTGTGCCCTGGTGGTGTTTGAAGCCTTCAGCGCCGAGAGGATTCTCCATTCCCAGATCTATGACAGACACAGTCGATCTGCAGAGGACATGGAGAAGATCATTCAAGTACTCACGGACCAGGCGCCGTCAGTAATGGACCCTCAACCCCTGGATCATCAAGATTTCGCTTCACTCAGTCTAAATCAACCATTCTTACTACCCCTGATTTCTAAGGATAGGGAAACTGGATCCACCGCTTCTTCGATTGAATTACAGGGAATTCTCTTGATTGATCCTTATTCACCTGATGAATTCTCTGTGAAACAAAGGAATATATTGAGCAGTTTCACTTCCCAGCTAAGGACCGTATTGAATAAAGCTCACCTGGAGAAGATTCGAGAAGATAATGTTCTTGGAAGCCAAATACAAATGGATCTTATGCCCTCTAGCGCTCCCCAGCTTCCAGGTATGGAAATAAGTTCCCTCTTTTTGCCAGCTAACTTTCTTGGAGGAGACTTTTTAGATTTTTTAGATTTTCCAGGAGAGCGGTCTATCGGTATGGTTGTCTCCGATGTATCCGGAAAAGGTATTGGCCCCGCCCTTCTGGGAGCTAGCTGCAAGGCCTATTTACAGTCGAAAAAGCTCGAAAGGTGCCCTGGGAAAATCCTGGCGGAAGTGAATCAACTTCTGTGCCCCAGAACCAGTCCAGGATTATTTGCCACGGCATTTCTAGGTATCGTGAATTTAGAAGATTCGACCCTAAAGTATGCCGCTGCCGGTCACAATCTGATGCTGCACTACCAATCCTCGAAGTCTCGACTGGTTCACCTGGATACTGAGGACTTTCCCCTGGGGATGAGTCTCGAATTCACCTACTCCTCCCACGAGACCCAATTCCACGAAGGAGACTGGCTGATTCTCTATACAGATGGACTGGTGGATTTAGTTTCCCCATCAGGAGAAGCCTTTGGCACCCCGCGGCTGGAGGCTCTGATTCTAAGTTCAGTCCAATGCGGACCTGAAGCGTTGGCTGAGAGAATTAAAAAAGAGTTAAATCAACATTGCAGAGGTGCCCTTCCCTGCGATGATGTGACCTTCATTCTGCTCAAAGGAACTGCACCCGCATAGATTTTCGACTCCAATCTCCTGAATCCAATCCCTGAACTTCTGAAACTTTTGGAATATGAACCTCTTTCCTCCCTTGTACTAGGTCCCCTTTGAGTAAACTGACCGGTTGCGTTATACCGAAAAGCAAACGGTATGCCCGTTTGCAGGTTCATGACCAAAATAAGCTCATCGCAGATGAGCAAAGGAATCTGTAGATTCCTGGTTTGGCCGGGAATCCGGGCAAACCAAATCCGTTTGGGCATAAAAAAGGAGATTCTCATGCGCCGGATTCAGATTTTTGTTTTATTCGTAATCACAGTCTTTTCAATAGTCCCCGGACAGACAAATGTTGAGAAACCAATAGAGGAAGAACAGATACGATTTACCCACCTGGGTAAGATCTCAGCGGATAAGCCTGCTTTCCTCTATCTCGAACCCAATGGTAGCGGACAAAACAGTCTCATCATTACCCACTTCAAACTCATAGGAAACGGTAAAGTCACAGCAATTCATCAGATCGGTACTCACCTCAATTCCCTGGCAGACGCACAGGCGGAAGTCTGGACCTCAATACCGGCCTGGCCAAATGAAATCAAAAGAATTCCAGATGAAATTTTTGGCCCCCATCACTTCACTATAGCGGGAGGATTCCTGGTTCCCGGAAAGGCCAACGGCTCCATCAAGGTTTTTCGATGTGAAATCCTCGATTCCATCAGGAAAGATCTCTGCACCCAGTATGGAGAAGCCGGGCCAGACCCGCTGACAAAGTCAAAGCGTGGATGGTGGTATCATCGCGCCAGATGGTCTGATCTAAACGCGGATGGACGCCTTGACCTTATCAGCGCACGTGCGCGAAAGCCAATGTTTGGTAAAGGCCTTGGTGAACTTCTGTGGCTTGAACAGCCGGAGAACCCTTTCATCATGCCCTGGAAGGAGCACCTCATTGGTCATGGACCCGATGTTCATTTCCTTATCGAGGATTTTGATGGTGACGATAAGGTTGAAATCCTTTCAACCGAGTTTTTCCAAAAACGATTGAGTCTCTTCTACCAAATTGATGGGGTATGGGAATCAAAGATTTTAGATCAAGAGCTAGGATCAGGATTTGATCTTGCCTATGTAGATCTCAATGGCGATTCTAAACCTGAAATTCTTGCCACTAACCATGAGAACAATAACAGGGCTTCAGTATTTGCTTATGAGATTCCACAAAAGCCTCTGGAGCAAGAGTGGAAACGACATACCCTGCTCACAGGTATTGAAACCAGGCAGGGTGGAATGGGACAAGGTTCACCTGGAGCAGCCACTGCCTTCTATCCCAATACTAACTCGATCGATGGCAAACCATGGATTTTGGTCTCTGGTGATGGTTCCCAGAGAGCGCACCTTCTACGTCCGATCTCTGATGAGTATTCCAATTGGACCTATGAAGAATCAATCCTGGTGGATGCTGGCTGCACAGTAGGGCATATTGCCATTGGCGATGTTGATTCTGATGGATGGGTAGAAATATTCGTACCCGCTTATGATTCAGGATCCATAGAAGTTTTCACCAGTTCTCCTAAGGCATCAAAGCTCTAGGATGCTGTCGGAGAATCCTGAGAAAGGAAATATACAGTAATCGGACTAAATCATAAAAGTCTGCCCTGCCAACCTTAGTTTCCTGCTAAACTATGGCTCTATGGCACCTACGCTAAGCGAAGAAGACCAAAGAGCCCTGCAGCAGTTCGTAATCAGTGATGAAGACGCCCTGGAAGGAGCAGTTCGTCATTTCAAACTCAGAGGCCAGTTAAAGCATGATTTTTTGAGCGCATTTACCGCCCTGATTGATCGTGAGTTTGAACAAGGTCGCTTTAGAATTCTTCTTGGCTTCCATAAGGTAGAGTCTATTTTGTCTTCTCACCTGGGTATCCTATGGCAAAGATGCCAGATCTCCAGGCAAAATGGAGGCGATATTAAGGTCTGTGAGCTCTCTGATACGCTTCATGAAGCGTTCACCAGAGTGGGCTTCCACAGGCTCATCTCCATCCAGGATGATGCTCAAAGCGCATTAAACCTCTTTCAAAAAGAAATCTCCGCTCAGGAATAGAGAACAATTCGAATTTTAGGAAGATCTGAATCCTGATTCCGCTACGATCCGCTCATTTCTTGCACAATTGTGTAGGAATGGAAGATCCATGAAGGTAGGGATTGAAATGAAGCGTTCGTTCTATCTAGTTATCTCTTTTTTCACTTTAAGCCTGTCTCTAATCGCGAGCCCAGGCTTTGAAGGAGTCGAGTATTCACGAAAAAGCCTTCGAATGGTCGCTGATGATCATATTCGAGTTGCCCTCCGACTAAATGGGGAGGGGATGGAAAGCAGCGCATTAGAACTCTTGAGGCTGGGTGTAGAAAAAACCCAATTTCAAGACGTCAAGATCCGCTATTTCCTCGCAAAACAATATGTTCTGGTCATGAAAAAGGA
>CAZIKF010000021.1:60580-88230 GCA_964539825.1 uncultured bacterium | reverse complement strand
CTCATATCAGAGCAGCCTACTTTGACTAAAAATGAAGGCAAGTCTTCAGAAAGCTTTATTTTTGACTTCACATAGAATAGAAGAGGTCGCTTTACGTGCAATATCGCTGAGCCTTCCCTGTTTCTTATAAAGCTTGCCCATTCCTCGCCAGCACCTTCATCCCAATCTAACAACCACCCAGAATTATTAGCCTCTATAGAATCAACAGAGTTTTGAAATTCTCCTGGAAACCAATATTGATGCAGATTTAAAGCCTTTTCGATATCATCCGTTAAGTCAATCACAAACCACTACTCAGGCTATGCTCATCTTTTCTTTCTTGGTTTCTTATTGAGAATTTTTGAGGCTGCCTCACTACACTCTGAGGGGAAACCACATTCTGGCATTACTATTGTCACATCGCCTTTTCCCCCTAAATTGGTGGTATCTACGTCAAGATGGATGTGATCTGTGGGGGCAATCTCGTCTCGATAAAACTGTGAAAAAGTAGATATACAATATTCTATTGAGTCTTGATCGATTAAATAGACATAGTTTTCATCTTTTAAGTTCAGTTGCGATTTTTCACCCGGCTTTATGTAGAGCTTTGGTCCAGTAACTGGTCTCAAAGAAATCTGATCAACCAAACCGAAGTAAAGTAACGTAAATTCACTAAGTATATTCTGAAGATCAATGCTGTTTACACAAACATCAAGGCTCCAAGAGCCGCCGTCATATTCTAGGAATTTAATTTCACTATTTATTTTTAAGGATCTCTTAACATCCATAAGAACCTGAGAAATACCACCAAATCCCGACTGTTAATTATTTTTAAAACACCGTGAGTCGAGAGCCGAAACGTGGTGCTTGGCTGGGGGTTCAGAAGTAGTGCATGCTCGCAGATCGCGACGACGGGCGATGCATCGCATCGTTCTAGGAGTGATCTGCGAGAAGGTGCTGCTTATGGACTCCCAGACAAGTACCTAAGTTTTGGTTCTCGGCTCACTCCTCGAGTGTTGAGGTATCTCCGACTTCTTCCCCAAGCTCTATAGCTTTCAAAACCCGTCTCATGATCTTCCCACTACGCGTCTTGGGAAGCGAGGGCACAAAATCAATTTCATCGGGGATCGCCAGCGCACCTACTTCATGGCGTACATGGAGTTTTACATTCTGTACCAGTGATTCCGCAGCCTCAACTCCCTGGTTGAGGATACAAAATGCCTTAATACTTTCCCCCTTAACATCATGGGGTTTGCCGATCACGGCGGCCTCGGCTACGTGTGGATGGGAAACCAATGCACTCTCCACCTCCGCGGTTCCAATACGATGTCCGGAAACATTGAGAACATCATCCGCCCTTCCCAGGATCATGATGTACCCGTCTTCATCTTTGGTGGCTAAATCTCCGGGACAATAGTTGTCACCCAGGGACTCCCAGTAGACTTTATAGCGCTCTGGTTCTCCCCAGCAGGTACGCAGCGCGGAGGGCCATGGCTGACGGATGACAAGCAGACCCACCTGGTTTGGTTCTACCAGGTTGCCGGCTCGGTCCACGACGTCAGCTTCGACTCCGGGTAGAGGCAAACCCGCACGACCTGGTTTGGTTGGCATGGAAGGAAGAGTGCTGATCATGTGACCGCCTGTTTCCGTCTGCCACCAGGTGTCCACGATCGCACATTTTTCCCTGCCAATCTGATTATAATACCAGACCCAGGCTTCGGGATTGATGGGCTCGCCAACCGATCCGAGGATTCTGAGTGAACTCAGGTCACATCCCGCGGGCCACTTATCTCCATATTTCATAAACAGCCTCACCGCAGTGGGAGCCGTATAGAAAATATTTACCCTGTACCTGTCCACGATCTTCCACCAGCGATCCGGCTGCGGATAATCCGGTGCTCCTTCAGCAATTACAGAGGTAGCGCCGTTTGATAGCGGACCGTAAATAATGTAGCTATGACCCGTAACCCAGCCAGGATCTGCTGTGCACCAGAAGATGTCGTCCTCGCGTAGATCAAAGGTCATCTTGGTTGTGAAATGGGTAAAGAGATTATAGCCGGCAATCGTATGCACTACTCCTTTGGGTTTACCGGTTGTACCTGATGTATAGAGGATAAAAAGGGGATCTTCACTGTCCATAGGCTCTGGTTCGCAAAAGGAATCTGATTCCTTCATCAACGAATGAAAGTCCACTTCGTTTTCAATGAGCTGAGACTCCTGTCCCTCTCTCTGGGCTACTACCACGTGGCTGACAACCTCAAGATCATTTACGGCTTCGTTCACAACCGCTTTTAGATCAACCTGCTTACCCTTGCGTACCGTCCAAGACGAACAGATTACAACCGGGCTTTTTGCGTCTTCAATTCGCAGCCTGAGTGCCGGGGCACTGAAACCGCCATAAACCACACTATGGACTGCGCCGATTCTTGCGCAGGCCAGAATGGCTACAATCTGCTCAATACTCAGGGCCATATAAACCGTGACCCTATCTCCTTTTTTAATCCCTAATTTCTTGAGCCCATTGGCGAATCTACAAACCTGTTCGCTAAGCTCGCCGTAGGAGACTTTTTGCTCATCTCCTTTCTCGTTTGTATAAATAAAAGCAAGCTTATTGCGCCGACCCTGCTTCAAGTGTCGATCAAGACAATTGTAAGTAATGTTCAATTTGCCGCCGACAAACCACTGGTAATGTGGCGGATCCCAAACCCTTACCTTTTCAAAATCTTCAAACCAATCTAATTCCTGCCTGGCCAAATTCCCCCAAAATCTCTCCGGGTCACGGATAGATTCTTGATATACCTTTTCATATTCTTTGACTCCGAAATAGGAGGCTTCCCGGGTGGCACTGGGGACTTCGTAACGGAGAGATTCCTGGCTAAGGATCGAACTTTCTTTTGAAGACATAGTTATTCTCCTGAATAGTAAGGGTCAGAGGGCTCTATGCAGTGTTCCAACATAATATACTGAAGTGCAAATAGATTGTCCGATTTTCGTAAACCATCAAGGCTTTAATGGGGGTTTTGTAGACAGCACACCCGTTCATGGCTAGAATTGGGACTTCAACATCCCAATATAATGCCGTCTAGAATTCAAATAAAAAGAGGGGACCTGACCAAATTCAAGGTTGAGGCCCTGGTCAATGCCGCCAATACCACCCTTTTGGGGGGCGGCGGTGTAGACGGAGCCATGCATAAAGCAGCAGGTCCTGGTCTCTTACAAGAGTGCCGTGCTCTCAATGGATGCGCGACTGGCGATGCCAAGGTTACGGGCGGGCATAATCTCTATGCCAAATACGTGCTCCATACCGTGGGCCCCATCTGGAAGGATGGAAAATCTGGCGAGCCCGAGCTTTTGAGAAGCTGTTATCGAACCTGTTTTAAACTTGGCAGTAGGCTCGGATTAAAAACCATCGCTTTTCCCGCGATTAGTACTGGGGTTTATGGATATCCTCTTCAAGAAGCGGCCAAAATTGCCCTTGAGGAATCCTTTCATTTTCTGGAAAAAAATGAATTTATGGACGAGGTTGTCCATGTCTGTTACAACTCTGAGGCCTATGACATCTTTCATTCGGTCTCAAAGACTATCATGGAGTCAAGAAAGCCCAGGCTCTTTACCCAACAGGATTTGGATCAGATACTTCCGGATTTGGCCAATCTTGATGAGTTTGAGCATATCGACTTTTCAGATATGGATCTCGATTCAATCAGCAATATTCTAAGGGCCGCGCCAGTAGCGAAATTTTTACCCACTCCAAGCGATGAATATAAAGATAGGCTTCCTACCCCCAATGAAAAGGGAGAGTTGGAATATAAAGTTGAAGACAAAACTCTGATTGTCCCGGCACCCTACGTATCCTTGGTTGAATTCTGCTTTCATCAGTTTGGCGGCAACCCATCCATTGTCTCCCTGCCGGACCACAATATCTTCGAGTCTATTTGGGATTATATTCAGCAGGTTGTGAACTGGGCCATA
Source organism: uncultured bacterium (assembly GCA_964539825.1). Lineage (GTDB taxonomy): Bacteria > Muiribacteriota > UBA6191 > UBA6191 > UBA6191 > CAZIKF01. The sequence continues at coordinate 84,279 of CAZIKF010000021.1, read as the reverse complement.
AGCCTGGAGAAGACCCTTTATGGCCAGATCTATGACATGGTCAAAACTCTTGACTCCTTTGCCTGGGATGTTCAGCGCGACATCGCCAGTTTAGAGAAGGACTATCCAGAGGATCCCATCATGTCTGAGATCCGGGATCTACCCCAGCTTTTCGAATTTGCCTGCCGCTTGCTGGTTTCCAAAGGAATCTCAGAGGAATTTAGGAAAGAAATCGCCCTGGCTTTGCTCTATCTCGTTTCTCCCATTGATTTTATTCCCGAAGGAATTGTCTGCCATCCCGTAGCTCTTGCCGATGACGCCGCGTTACTCTTATTTGTCTTCCAGAGAGGACTGAATCACTCCAGTTCCCAACAGAAGATCATGCGGCGCCAATGGGCTGGAGACCCCGAGTTTCTAAATGAAGTTGATCAGCGACTAAATGAATTGCAAAGACTGCTGGGACCTTCTTTTCTACCCACACTGTGGACTTATTTAGAGGGTAAAATCAGTTAAAATCTTCATTGTGAAACAGGGTTTTGGCATGTGTTTTGCGCTGTTGGATAGAGGATGATCAAGCTCCTCTTCTTATTACTTTACTTCTTAGCCCTTCCCTATTCCTGCCTGAGCGCTCGCTCAATACATGCGGATAATCACATTGCGGATCTGGTTGAACAGCGTGGAAGCAGCGTTGTAAACATTGTATCAAAGGTCAACATCCAGGAGTATTCCCTGAGACGACAGCCTTTTGGCGGACTCTTTGAATTCTTTTTTCAGGTGCCTAATAATGTCATTCCCAAGAAGAGCGGTGAGGGAAGCGGGTTCATCTACGACTCCTCCGGTTTAATTCTCACAAATTTTCATGTGATTCAGAATTCAGATCAGATTGAAGTGACCCTGAGCGATGGTCGAAAATTCCAGGCCATTTTAAAAGGGGGAGATAAGAGCAAGGATCTAGTCGTGCTTCAGATCGATGATTCTACTTTTTCTGGAGCTTTTAAACCTGAATTCGTGGGGAGCCTGGGAGACTCCGCCGCCTTACGGGTAGGGGAGTGGGTCATTGCCATCGGGTCTCCCTTTAGCCTTGATCGAACCGTTACGGTGGGCATTGTTTCAGCAAAAGGCCGATCGCTGAACTTTGGACCCGGGAAGTTTTATAACAACCTAATTCAGACAGACGCATCCATCAATCCTGGAAACAGCGGTGGTCCGCTTCTAAACATGGATGGAAAAATCATTGGGATTAACACCGCAATTAATCCCATGGGGCAGGGGCTGGGATTCGCGATTCCCATCAATCTCGCCAAACGAATCATCGCCGATATTGCTCAGTTCGGTGAAGCCCAGGAATCCTGGCTAGGGGTATACATTGAAGACGTGACTCCTGAAATTGCCCATGAATTGAATCTTTCCTCTCCACGGGGAGTTCTGATTCAACGCATCGTTCCTGGTAGTCCCGCTGAACAGGCCGGTTTAAAAGATGGAGACATCATTACGGATGTAAATGGGGTGCTGGTAGAAAATAAGGATACGCTCAACGCTAAAATTCAGGAGGTAGCGGTAGGAAAGGTCGCTCACCTGAAAATCACCCGCTCGGGAAGGACACTGAATAAAGATGTGGTGGTTAGTGAAAGGGGCCGTGGGTTCGCTGGAAATCGAATTCTTCCCACAATAGGCGAACGGCAAATTGGATTCAAAGTTCGAAATATCAGCCCAAGAGATCGCAAAAAACTCCAGCTCTCCAGGGGATTAAACGGGGTTCTCGTAGAAAAGGTTTTTCCCTCCTCCCCAGCCTATGAAGCAGGACTTGAAAAGGGGGATTTAATCATTCAGGTGAACCGGGCCAAGATAAAATCCCGAAAGGATCTCCTGGAGTATTTTTCTTCCAGGGTGGACGCCAGCAGTCTCATCCTTGTTATTCTTCGAGACGGCTACCTGGCATACGTCGAACTCAGTCCCTAGGATCTTGAGGAATTTTTGGACTCTCATTTTTCTGCAAGCGCTTGAACAGGGTTTGAAGCGCGCCCTGGTCAAGATGGTGCAGCGAGAAGTCACCAAGTTCAATGAGTTTTTTTTCAATGGTAAGCAATACGCGACGGGCGGTATCCACACGCCCCTTGGCTCGATGTACCTGTACGGCCGCAATGAGAATTAAAATCTGCAAAAACAGTTTTTTCTTTCCCGTGGACTTGAGCCACACGTGTTCAAATTCCTCGTGCGATTCATAGGCCAACCCTTTGTTAAAAAGTTCAATGCCTTCCTGCCAATGCCGCTTTTCAGTCCCGCAATCATTCATGAGCCTGTTTTCCCTTTTTCGGTATAGTATCCTGAAGTTATGAAAAGGAACCATCTTCGATTGATGATTCTCGCTGCCCTGTGCTGCGCACTGATTACGGCAGGTACACAGATACGCATTCCCTTTTTCCTGGGCGTTCCCCTCACTCTCCAGACTCCTATGATACAGGTCGCGGCACTTTGCCTGCCCGCTCCTTATGGAATTTATAGCGTACTTCTGTACCTCTTATTGGGGGCGGCAGGATTTCCAGTTTTCGCGTATGGAGGAGGCCTTGCTTATTTCTTTGAAAAGACTGGGGGATATCTATTTGGCTTTTTGATCGCCACGGTTCCTTTGCAGCGTTACCGATCTTATTGGGTCTCCTCGAGAGCGCGACTGCTAGCCTCCCTGTTCCTACATACCATGATCATATTCGTCTGCGGAATACTGTGGCACGCGAACCTGGAAAAAATTCCCCTCACTACCCTTTTCGCAGCCATGACTCCTTTTTACATCGCTGCCGTCGTGAAATTGTTTTTCAGCCTTTTTCTAATCACGGCCCTTAACAGAAGACTTAGACATCTTCACTGATCCGCCGGGTCCTTCTCAGCCGGCCAGGTACCCTCAGACATTAATTTGGCGGTTTCACGGGCAACCCTGGAATCAGCAGCCACAATCTTCCAGATTCCCGTTGCTCTAAACAGGAGTCCATTCTCACTGGAAAACTCACAATCAGTGAAAAGTAAATGCCTTGTCCGACGTAAGATCCTGGGTTTGCCAAAAACCCATATTCCCACGGGTGTCCGATCAATGAAGTGGGACTCCAATTGAGCGGTGGCAATGTGGTAAGGTCGATCCTTTCGTCTCAGGATGTCCAGTGAGATCAGGTGATCCACAGCCATCATGAGAAACCCCCCATGTACATTTCCGCTCGAACTCTGAATCTTCTGCGTCGTCAGAAAACAATAGGTCCAATTCTCGCCATCGAATTTCTCATATAGGTCGCCAATAAGCCGGTCAAATCCACCGGTCTCAGGCATGTGGGAAAAGCCTTGGGGTGGCAATGAGGTTTCACCCATGTATGTTTCTCCTCCTCAATTCACTTGAAGAAGCTTCAAGATAGCACATGCAATCCATCGAAAAACCCAGAGGCCTTTGATATATTGAAGCAGAGACGCTCAAGCTCGGAGGAATACTATGTGCGATGAAACCCTTCCCTCTCAATATCTAAAAGAAGGTATGGGCCTGGTAAAGTCGGGCAACATTAACCAGGCAGTTCAGACCTTTATCCGCCTGACCAAGGAATTTCCCCAATCAGATCTGGCCGACAATGCCTTTTATAACCTGGGTATTTGTCACAAAGAACTCAAGGAATTTGAAAAGGCCTATGTTGCTTTTAAAACAGTAGTAGAACAGTATCCGGATTCAGATGCCGCACCCTGGGCGCAGGACCAATTAGAGGACCTGGAGAATCGCATGGACCCGGCTTCCGAGCTTTTTGTAACCGCCGAGAGAGCAATGATTCAGGGTAGACTTGAGGATGCTTGGAATGGGTTTTCAAAAATCATGAGAGAACATCCCGCGAGCATTCTCGCGGACAATGCTCTTTTTAGCCTTGGTATGATCGCGCGCAAAAGGGGAGACAATGAAAGGGCTCAAAAGATCTTTGATCGAGTCATGCAGGATTTTCCCGATTCCGATGCTGCCGCCAATGTAATCAACCTGGCTTAGAACCTGCTTTAGAGAGACTTAAATCGTTAAGGACGAGAGAATTTCCTCGTGCATTCGACTCGGGCTTACAAAGAAACGATCCTTCGGGTTGGATTTACATCCAGTGGTATGATCAATCCAGATTTTAGCCTGTTCCTGATCTTCTTGTAGAAAGTTGCGGCGGTAGATTTGGGCATATTCCTCAAAGATCCTATTGCCTTCCTCATCAAAGGCTTCGGCTTTTTGAAGAACCGCCCATTCGGATTTTGGGAAGTAGCAGTAAAGTGGAAGAACCCGAACCAGTCCATCTATTTCTCCCTCAGATAGATAGGGAGAAGGCATTTTCAAAAGCGAACTCGAAGTAGTGTGTTGGGTAATAGTACTTGAATCCAGCCAGCCATTCTTCACGGCCACATCACGCAAAGCCGTACCATGGTAGGGGGTGAAGATACTTACCGTCAGCGCGTCATAACCAGCAATAGAGCGTACAAATTCTACCGTGTCCATGACCAGGTCCCTGGTTTCACCGGGAAAACCTATAATGAGATTCACAGAAAAGGCTATCCCGCTCTCAGAAATCACGTCAAATTGCTCAATGAGCTGGCGATTGGAGACATTACGGGTGAGTACACGTTTGCGAAAGTCTTCGTTGCCACATTCAATGCCAAAGCTGATGCGATAACCTCCCACTGCCTTCAGGGCTTTCAAAACCTCCAATTTACAATGATCCGGGCGGGTGTTGAACCAGAAGGGGAGCTGAAATTCTTTATACATTTCACAAAAATCATAAATCTCTTTCTCAGGACGTGCCAAAAAGCTATCGTCGACAAAATAGAAAAAATCCGGGTCGTAAAGCTTCTTGTAGACTCTTAACTCAGAAGCCAACAGATCCATTTTCTTTCGTCTCAGGAAAGATCCCAGTCCATGTTCCTTTGAAAAGTCTTTGTGCATCGGGGAATTACAATAGGTACAGGTAAACGGGCAGCCCCGGTAAGTCTCCACCGGAATGGTTTTGAAAATTCTTCCCCCCATGGGCCTGTAGAATCTACTCTGGGCAAAGAGGGAATAATCGGGAACCACTTTGTTAATATTTACCAGGGGTCTGACGGGATTCTTTCGAAATCCACCCTGCTCATCAAGCCAGCAGATATTGGCAATTTCTTGGATAGGGTTTCCTGAGCGCACTGCCTCGGCAGCCTCAATGATGACTTCTTCACCCTCTCCAATCGCTACATTTTCTACCAATCCTGATCGCAGTACCACTTCGGGAGCTGCAGTTGGGAATACACCCCCCACAATATGGGGAATCTTGAGATCCTGGATGGCTGTGAGCATGCGAGAGCACTGAAGCCAGGAGTCCTCCACGACGGAGTAAATCATAAAATCAGGCTGAAACTCCTCGACCTTCTTTCTAAAATCGCCCAGAAGGTCAAAACCTATGTCAACTCCTAGCTGCTCGCTATGAAATTCCCTTGCCTGGAGATACTTGACTCGATTCTCCGGACTGCTTGTTTCAGCGCTGAGATAATGGGTGCTGTCAAAAAGATCCAAAACATAGTTCTGATCTTTTAGAATGCGGGTAAACAGGGCGATAGATATGGGAGGAATCAGCATCATCGCCAGATTTGGATATACGAGTAGAACTCGAAAATCCTCAGATTCTTTCATCGAAACCCTCCCAAAACCTTCATTTTTAAAATGCCATTAAGAAATTCTATCGACAAGGAGCGAATTTTTCTGAAGAGTTTTCGTCAATTCTCTTCCTTTGTTTGCTCCAGTGCCTCAAGATAATCTCTTGCCCACAGGAGTCTATCCTGAAAAGCTCCCTCAAGAATAGAAAGATCCCTGCTAAGTTTCAATTCTTCTTCTTCCCACCTGTCCAGAATTCTTTGGGTTGATCGTTTCAATCTCATCACCTTACGAGACTTGTTTCTCTGAGAGTTGTACTCTTCATGCAGCTGCCGCTCTTTTGCGCGCAGTTTTCGTATCTCTTTCACCCTTGTTTTGAGATCTTCTTCAATGCGCCCCAGGGCACGAAAAAGTTTAGCTGCCCTGGCCTGTCCCGACCCCGCCTCCTGCCATTTTAAAAGGATTGTGGGATCATCGGCACTTTGGGGGTCTGAGCGCATTACTCCTTCGAGAACTTTTCTGGTTTGTACGATTTCCTCTAAGTACCGAAGAGTGAGTGTCTTCTTTTCCCTGAGCAACTCCCTGAGATGGCGCTCCCAAAACCAGACCCAATCGACTGGATTTTCCAATTCTTCCTGGGGTACAAGAAAGGCTAGCAGTGAGGATAATACCTCGCCTCTGATTTTCTTTTGGAACCTGGCCAGTGTCCAAAGGGCCGCTATGAGTGACCACAACCCCACAAGCTGGGGGAAATAAACGGGATGGAGAAAGCCAGTGAGCCAAATGAAGAAGAGGAATCCTCCGGTTCCCGCCAGTGCGGCGGCTAAGAATCGATTGAATAATTCAATGGATTTTCTTGCTGCCCTTACCCCTTTGGTTGTATTTGAACGTCGCCATGGGCGGCCTCTTCGAATCCGGCGCAGTAGTCTTTTTTTTGGATAGGTGTAATCCCTCTTTCTTGCGTCTTCGGGAGATAAAATTAGCTCTCGGATAAATTCTTCGGGAAGTTCTGGAAGGGATTCCAGTTCGCTCAAGTCCGCGGGAAGTTTTGAATCATGCACGTCTTAGCGCCTGGCGCTTAGTGTGGAGGAAATTTCGCGTGCCTGGCGTAATTGGGTCGCACTCAACCTTGTTTCAAGGACTCTAAGAGCCTCTCGTGCTTCTTCAAATCCCTGGCTATATGCTTCACTGAGCCATGCATAGGCCCGTACCAGATCCCGATGAGATGCCCCGGAATAGAATCGTCCCAGAAGAACCTGGGCATCCTGGTGGCCCTGCATGGCGGACTTCTCCAACCAGTCGCGAGCTTCAGCCATTTTCACCTCAATTCCCCTCCCAAGGTACAACAACAGCCCCAGTCGATATTGAGCATGGGAATGTTGATTACGTGCCGCTCTTCGATACCATCGCAGGGCCTTGGAAAAAGATTCTGGATCGGGCTGAGAATATCTCTCCCCATCCTTTTCTTCCGCAGCACCAAGGGAATACCAATCTCCAAGTAGCGCCTGAGCCTGGGCATGCTCTTGTTCGGCAGAAAACTCGATCCATCGCAGACCTCTTGAGGCATCGCGGGGAACTGAACGGCCATGCAGAAATCTCAGACCTAACTGAAACTGTGCTTCGGTATCACCGCCTTGTGCAGCCTGGAGATACCAGGATAGGGCCTCATCAATATTTGGCTTAATCCCAAGGCCTTCTTCTAGCATAAAGGCCAGGTTCGTTTGAGCTTTTTCATCTCCCTGCAGAGCGGCTTCACGAAACCACCGTGCAGCCCTGGGATAATTTTGTTTCTGATCACTACCGGAATAATAGCGAAGGGCAAGGTTGAATTGCGCCCAGCTCTCTCCTCTTTGAGCCTGCTGCTTAAGAGTATCCAATCCCCTATCGAGGGCCCAGAGGGCCCGCTGAGGAAGTAGGCAGACTAAGAAAATGAAGAGGACGGTACCAGGAACAATTAAAGTTCTCCGGTTACCGAAGAACTGCGGTAAACCCTCTTGTGCCAATTCTTTGAACGAATTCTGGATGGTCAATGAATGGATTTCGATTTCTCTGGTATTTAAAAATCTGCTCATTGCGGCGCTTTTCCCACTCGTCAGGAGGATCCTGCTCATGCCACTGCATTAACATAGCGAGGCGGCTTTTAAAAAAATCATTGGAATTTGTTTTCTGGAATATGTTCTCACGATAATAGCGTGTCACGAAATAGAAAACTGCCCTGGCAACATTTCCCTTGGCAGGATTGGCAGGTTCATACTGATGTCCACCTAACCGTGAACCAAATGAAGTTTCATAGCTTGGGTTCTTCACCATCCCAAAGGGATAGGAGCCGCGCTTGTTATTGGGCATTGCGAGAGTAGGATAAAGATGGTGCATATCCGCCCGCATGGGGGAAGCCTTACCAAACTTTGACTGTGGCCAGACATGCTCACAATTGACGAAGTCCCCAGTATAGCCATCACGGTTCTGGTCTCCCTTTTCTTTATAATCCATTCCCCGTCCAGGAATCATTAACCCGGAATAGAGAGTGGTCACGGCCCCGTCTTTGTTTTCAACCTCGTTATACAGGTATCTTCTTGCCTGGGAATAACCATTGGCTTTGTGATTTTTCTGCACTCGCTCATGTAGGGCTCGAATCAAGGCTTCTCCACTTTCATCTCCGATTTCCCAGTAGTATTCGTGATGGTCACCGGCACGGGTTTCCCCATAGAGCTCTAAAAATTTACTAAGAGCATCAGCCTGGACGGAAAGGATAGTCGTAACAAAGAAAAGTAGAATAGAGAGTGACTTAATCAAGGGAATGCCTTTCGGTTGAAGTTAGAACCAGCTAAATCTTTATAAACATTTTCAAGAGGGTGTCAAGGCTAAATGAGATTGACGAAGAAAAGATAATGAAAATATCTATCCTGCTCTTTTTCCTTTGCGCGGTCGGGAACACCGCAAATGAGCATCTTTTCAAACAATACCTACAGCTGGACCATGCTCTTCCCAATAGTCAGATGCTTTTTTCTGTAGATGATAACCAGAATCTGCTGGTTTTTTTCCCCCTACAGTTTCCCTCAGACTCAATTCCGCCTGGCTCCAAAGCATACAAGACACTGAGAGTCCTGAAGATCAGGAGCTTGAAAATCCCCAATCCCTGGAATCTCCTCTTTCTTCAGCAACTGGCAGGTGATGCTTTGTATCCTGATATGACAGGTCCTGTTCGAATTGTTGTGAATCGAAAAAGGGGCGATCGCGATTACCTTAACGATTCCAGGAAGCAAGTAACCAACCTGCCAACCCTTGGAAAGCAGGTACAGGTACTTGAAGATGTGCTGGACCTGCGTTACAAGGGCAGAACCTCCGCGAAAATTTCAAAGATGAGCCTGGTAGTGGACTTTCTGCGCAGGGGACTTGCCATCCTCAACCGCGAACTCTTTTCGGACGACCACGATTTGAGAAGATACTATGCAGGCTTTGAGGATCGTGCCCGAACCCAGGAAACAGGGATTTGGAACCGTGCCCACCTGGCAGCAATCCAAAGAACTCACAAGAGACCTTGACAAGCTAATTTCCCCCCGCATAATAGGCACCTATGACTGGAATTTTTCGTCTAATCTGGGTCGGTTTATTCCTGGCCGCATGTACCCCTTCCTTCGCTACCCGATTCTATCGGGCGGTACCTAAATCTACTGTAGAAGGTGAAGCGGCGTTACCCTGGGAAAAAATCGAATTGCACCGGGACTATCATCCCCGTTTTCCGCTCACGCGCTTCCACCCCAAACTCACTCAATTCTACCCCCAAACCAAGGATGCCTTTGGATCTGAGAAGCCGCCAAGCCGAGATTTTCTTCTTTACATGGCACCAGGATGGGACCGTGGAGAGGGTGTTCCTGTTCTACTCATTCATGGTGCGAACGATGATGCCACCCGCAGATTTGCCCGTCCTGAGAGCACCTTATCCAAGGACCATCTAGCAGTACCTGGATTAATGCAGTTTCTTTCCAACAAAGGTTTTCGCGTATTTGCGATCAGCTTTTCCCACTATCATGGAGACAACCTGTACCAGGGTGAACATATTGCCAACGCTATCAAGAGAATCCGGAAACTCTTAGGGCAAGGTTCAAACCAGGGTTTTCAAGTCGATCTACTTAGTTTCTCGAAGGGTTTGATGGCTGCGCGCTGCTACCTTCAAAGCGCGGGACAGTACTACCACAAGAAGCACCTCACAGCCTACCGCGGCGATGTGCGGCGATTTGTGAGTATCGGGGGACCCATCGGGGGAATAGACCTTCCTTACCGCTATTATCTATACAATCTCAATATTCATTCACAAAAAATCCCGGCCCCCCTGGGAGCGGCCAAGCTTCGAATCGGTCCCTTTATGCAGAAGACTGAAAAAAATCATATTCTGTCGGGGCTATGGCCTGGACAACTGCAAATGATCCATGATCTGAGGTTGCTGGGTATCCCTTATGGCCCCCTGAGTCTTACCGCAGACGCTAATCTCAGCGGGCGGGTCCTCAGAGACGGCGGGAAAACTCTTTTCCTGGAGAGTAAGGGACTGGACCAGGCCCGCAAAGCTGGTGGAAACTTAGTTGAAGTACTCAACAACCGGGGTCTGCCGCCTGGTGTCGAAGCTATCTTGATCGCCGGAACACTCCCCATTCTTTTTGATGAAACCCATCCAGGGTGGAGCTTTCCAGCGGGAGCTCAGATTATCGCTAAAAATGACGGCCTGGTTTTTTTACGAAGTGCCCTCTATGAAGAAGGCTTAACAGCTAGAGGGGCACGGGTCATCGCCAAGAAGAGCTTTTTGCTCAATCACCTTGGTCTCTCCAGGCATGCCAAGGTCTTTCAGTTTGTTGCTGAAAAGCTCACAAACTGATTTGGGATCCCCTTTCTATACCGAAAAGCAAACGGTATGCCCGTTGTAGGTTCATGACCAAAATAAGCTCATCGCAGATGAGCAAAGGAATCTACAGATTCCTGGTTTGGCCGGGAATCCGGGCAAACCAAATACGTTTGGGCTTATTTTGAAAGAAACGCTTCGATTTCCTTGTGGACCTGATCTCTAATTTTTGGAATTTCATTGTCTATTTCATGATATGCATCTGGAAATTGGACAATGCGAAAATGCGAAGCCATTTTTTGAAGTACTTTTTGTGTCTTCCCTGAAACCACGTACCGGTCTTCCGCTCCTCCCAAAAAAACCAGGCCCTTCACATTTTGGGAGATTTCCCATCCCCTGGACTGCATCGAAGTCTTGATGAGGTTCATGGCAAATAAAGGAGCTTTCATTGGGGAATCTGGACGTATAGGATCCACATGAGGATCATTGTGTTTCGCATAGTGAGCCCTGGTAAGAGTTGCAAGGGTGATTTTCATGAACTTCCCCACTACCAGTCGAGGTACGATTCCTGGAGCGATCAGAATCACCCGATCCGCTTTTCCACTGGCGGCCATTTCATAAGCCGCTAATCCCCCGGTGGACCAGCCCAATACAATTTTTTCCTCGATGCCATCTCTACGTATGAAACGATCCCATACCTTTTGGGCCAGGGTTGAAATTTGAAGTGCCGGATAAATCTTATCCAAAATTCGTGTATGGTTCATGGTCCCTGAGGAACCACCCTGCCCCTGGTAATCGAAAGCAATCACACGATAACCGAGACTGGATAGATGGGCGAAGAGGGGATTGTGATTCAGAAAAGAATCACCGAGACCTTCCAAATAAAGAATATTTCCCCGGAAGGGTACTGTGAGAGATTCCTGAAAATAACCTGCTCGAATCTCAACATTACCCACAAGAGGAACCTGGGTCTGGACCTTCAAATTTTCCAGTCTCCAGGAAGAGGCTGTAGTAGTGGCCGTCTGGGCAATATCATACAAATGATGAAATAGCTGAGTTCGCTCAGAATCAGCAGAAAAAACCAGCGGGGAAGAAATCATCAGGACCAGGATTAAAAGACTCATGCATCGCATCATAGTTTTTCCTCAATTCGAATAAATCCCTACTACGTAGAGTTGGTTCGACGGGTTACATGCCTGGCCTCTTGAATCCATCTCAGGGCTAAATCCCACCTCTAATTTACTACTATACCGAAAAACAAAGGCTTAACCCGTTAAAAACTTGCTCTCGCAAAGGAGCTACGCAATCGACAGATTCTTGGTTGGGTCTCGAATCTAGACAAATCAAATGTTATTGGGCATATAATTCTTAGATGAAAACATCAAATTCCGTTCGAGCGCTTGTCACCGGGGCAAGCGGAGCAATAGGAAAGGCCATTTCCCTTGGTCTCGCCAGGGCTGGCTTCGAGATAATTCTGGTTTGCAGGAATAAAGCCAGGGGATCACAATTCACTTCTGAAATCAAAAATTCCATACCCGAAGCCAGAGTGTCCCTTGAGCTTTGCGACCTCTCTTCTCCAAAGAGCATCTTCGAGATGGCCGAGCGCTGGCCGGGAAAATTGGGAATCCTGGTGAATAATGCAGCCCAATGCCCGCGCGCAAGAGAAGTCACCAGCGAAGGATACGAGAGACAATTCGCAACCAATATTCTGGCCTACGCGGCTATGAGTGAGGCTTTTGAGAACTCCCTGGTTGAGGGGTCAAGAATCATCAATGTAGCCAGCTATTGGGCCGGAGGTTTAGATCTTACAGACCTTCAATTTCAGAAGCGCAGATATAACAATGACAGCGCTTATAGGCAATCTAAGCAAGAGAATCGAATGCTCACATCGGCCTATGCCAAACACTTTGCACAGAGAGGAGTCAGAGTTTTTTCCTGCCATCCTGGCGATGTACCCTCACGGTTGAGTGGTGATCTTGGTTTTGGAGGGCATGAGAGTCCCGAAGAAGGCGCTCGAACCCCTTTACACCTCTGTTTAGAGCCCTTGGATAAGCTTCCGCCGACAGGCTACTTTGAACATGGCAGGGAAGTGAGGGATCCTTTCATTCAACACTTAGAGTCTGTGAATCAGCTCTTTGAATTCTGCCGCAGTCTACTCTTCAGAAAGAACCAATGAGTAAATGGAAGCCAAGACTGATTCTATATCTCTCGGTTTTCGCGGGTATCCTCTCCGCCTTCGCCTTCAATTGGCTCGTGTTCACCCCGCTGCTGGTCCATTTCCTGCCTGTACAAGGATGGTTCTGGAGTCTTGGACTATCCCTGCTGCTGACCGGGGTCGTTTTTGCCGGTATGTGGGACCCCTGCACCCATAAGATCAGCACCTATAAGAGGAAACATAATTTGTAATCTCTGAAAACCTTGCTGTTAAAGGGTTAATCCACCATCAACACATAAGACCTGCCCTGTGATGAAGGAGGCTTCTGGGGAAGCCAGGAACAGAAAGGCATTCGCGATTTCCTCCGGTTTTCCCATTCTTCCGAGGCTGGTCTGCGAGCACACCAGATCCTTAACCTTTTGAGGAACCGTATTGATCATCTCCGTCTCAACAAAGCCCGGTGCTACAGCGTTTGCCCGCACCCCTTTTGGCCCTAGTTCACGAGCCCAGGTTTTGGTCATGGCAATCACACCTGCTTTGCTAGCTGCGTAGTTAGTCTGCCCGATGTTTCCATGGATTCCGACGATTGAACTGGTAGATAAAATTACACCTCTACCGCGCTCCCGCATTCTTTTCGCCGCCGCTTGACCACATAGAAAAACTCCCTTTAGGTTGGTGTCCAGAACTTCATCGAACTGGCGCTCCTCCATTTTATGCAGCATTGCATCACGAGTAATACCCGCATTACAAAGAATCACATCCACCTCTCCAAGGTCTTCTTCAACCTTAGCAAAGATTTCTTCTACCTGTTGTGGATTATTCACCGACAGCTCATAGGCCCGTACTCTGTCCTCTGGGTATTCCAGAGCATCCAGCGCGGCTTTTAGGGCAACAGGGTCTCGATCCCACAGGGCTACTTTCGCGCCGCCTTTTAAAAAGCCCCTGGCACTGGCAAATCCAATTCCCCCGGCTCCCCCGGTGACAATAATGACCATTTTTTCAAATTTCATTTTTTCTCCAATTACACATAGAGTTTCTCGTATTCTTTTTCAAATTGCTGATGGATGACTTTTCTACGGATTTTAAAGGACGGAGTGAGCTGTCCTTTTTCAATACTGAGACTTTCAAAATGGATGAAAAACTTTTTGATGGTCTCATAGGAGGCAAGGGTTTCATTGACCTGACCAATCTCCCTTCCCACAAGCTCAACGAGGAAATCCATCTGGATTAGCTCCTTATAATCCTTGCTTTGAAGTCCCTCTTTAAGGGCGATCGAATCCACGGCTTCCTTACGCAAAGTTACCAGGGCACAAAGGTATTTCTTTTCGTTTCCATAGAGCACAACGTTCTCCAGAACCGGATTATCCGCGAAGTGCTGCTCAATGAGCTGAGGAGAGATATTCTTGCCACCGGCGGTGACTAAAATATCTTTCTTTCGACCCACAATTTTCAAAAAACCATCCTCAGTCCACTCTCCCAGGTCCCCGGTTAAAAACCATCCCTCTTCATTAAAAGCCTGGGCGGTAGCTTCCGCATTTTTGTAATAGCCATGAAAAACATTGGCTCCTTTGGCCAGGATTTCACCATCCTCAGCAAGCCTGACCTGAACACTAGGAAATGGTTTCCCCACACTGTCGAAATTAAAGTCTTGAGCTGAATTCATGGTGAGTGTTGGCGAACATTCGGTAAGACCGTACCCTTCAATGAGAAGCATTCCAGCCTCAAGATAAAATTCCTTAACCTCTCTCTTCAGACCTGCTCCCCCCGAGAGGCAAAACTGCAGATTTCCCCCGGTGAGCTTGCGGAGTTTTTCAATTTGCTCCGGCCGAGAGTGATTTCCAGCGAGAGCCTTCAGGTAGAGTTTTTCCCAATAAACAGGTACGGACATGAAAACACTGGGACGAATTTCGGGCATTTTCTCGAGTACTGTCCTGGGATCTGAAAAGTAGGTTTCAAAAAGAAGCGAGTTCCCCAGTCCGATCTCCCCCCAGCCAAAGATGTGTGAAAGGGGAAGCCATAGCAAATCCACGCGATTCTCAGGGATCTCAGAACCCAGAACCTGCAGCCAGTCCTCTCCGTTAAGACCTACGTTCGCGTGGCTGAGTTCAACTCCCTTTGGATCACCGGTTGTACCGGACGTATAGAGGATTTGGCCAATGTCATCGGGTTGAATCTGAGAAACCAGGGTTTGAAAATTCTCGACGACTCCCTGGGTCCCGTTTCCGCCCTTCTCTACTGCATGATCAAAGGAGCAAAAAGAAATTTTCGAAGATTGTGGATCCAAACCAATTTTATAGAGTTCCTCTTCGAGTTTTGCGGAACAAATGTCCAGCACCACTATGCTGGAAAGCTCCTTTAGAGAGTCCAGTATCGTGGACAAAATCGGAAGATAGGCTCCCTGGATGAAACAAACTTTTGAATCAGAATGATCCAGGACATATTTGACCTGTCCGCCAGTATTAGAAGGGTAGATCGGCACAAGGGCACCACCTGCTCCCTGGATGGCCAGTCCAGCACATGCCCACTGGTAGGAAGTATCCGCGTAGACAGCCCCTTTTATCCCGCTACCTACTCCTCTTTCGCGTAAGAAAATACTCAGTGAGGCTACTTTGTCGAGGTAGTCGCTCCATACCACGGTCTCGAAGCCACCATTCATCGGTATGTGAAACCTGGGTTTTTGTGGATGAGCGAGACCCTGGTCAATCATGATTTGCGGTGCTGTTTTCAGGTTTTCCTGGCTCATCGTTTCTCCTTAGATTCCACAATACTTAGCCAATCTATGATTTCATCCCAGTAACGGGAAGTATTCTGACCGAACTTATCCTTTCCCAGGGCGAAGCCCAGATGTCCTGTTTCATGGATTCTGGTTTCACATGCTGCGTTGGGGAGCAGGTCCTTCACCAGGGAGCAGGATTCGGGCGGCGAAACGTGATCGTAGGCGGCTACCATGTTAAGTACCGGAAATGTGATTTTCGAAAGTTCGCTGTCCCCGCCATCAAAGGCCCATTTCTTATCTTTTACGAGTACATTCTTCTGGTATCCAAGCTTAATGATTTCCCGGTAAACTTCACCGGGAAAATCAATATTTTCACTGATCCATAGGTCCAGTGCCAGGAAGCGCAGCAGGAAATCTTCATCATCTTGCTTTTGATACAGTGTTCTGGCCTTCTTAATTGGAGCGGTAGGCACCAGCCAGGGAAAGGAAGAAGAGAAGAAGTGGGCTGGAACGTTACCCCAGGTATCTACGATTTTATCCACATCGAAATGTTCCTCCCTGGCCCACCAGCTCAGGAGACCCTGGTCATGGAAGTTTAAGGGAGTCACCATAGTGACCAATGATTTCACCAAATCACCCCGATCCAGGCCACAGAACACAGTGGCCAGGGTTCCGCCAAGACAATAGCCTGCTAAATGCAGCCCATCCGCATTCTGATCCCAAGTCACCCTTCTACATGCTCGCCCCAGGTACCCTTTGAGGTATTGTTCCAGATTCACGTTTCTCTGGCTTTGAATCTGTTCTCCCCACTCAATCATAAACACAGGAATCCCTCTTTGTACCATGGCAGCGATAAAGCTCTCTCCTTCCAGGTGATCCATGATTGAAGGTCTATTTACCAGCGACGGAACTACCAACATAGGACGGCTTATGACCTTAGATTTGAGAGACTGATATTTATAAACAGAAACGGAGTGCTCCTGGTAAAGAAGGGTCCTTGGAGTAGGACTCATTAACGAACGAGCCTTAGAACGAAGTTCTTTAAATTTATTTCCAGATAGAAGAAACTTCTGAAGATTCTTATACTCTTCGAGGGTCTCCTCATGTGAAAGTGAATATGGTTTTTGAGACTCCATTCTTCAAGATCCCTTCTTCTTGGCCACAGTTTTACTCTTCTTCTTCACAACCCTTGGTTTAGGGGATGTCTCAGCAGACTCTGATGTTGTGGATTTTGACTGGTTCTGCTTTTTTAGCCCTTCATCCATGTCGAGCAGCAGGGACTCAATCCGATTTAGTCTGCTATGGATCTGGTCTAGTTCGTCACGAGTAGGAACTGAGTATGTTTTTAAGACTACATCCACCTGTTCTTTTACCAATCCCTGCATATCCAGGAAACTTCCCATGTTCTTGGATAGGATTTGCATAAAGCTTGGCTCTCGCATCATTTTCTCAAGCGCTTCGGAAACGCTTTTTTCCATTTGCTTCATCATGTCTTTCTGATAACTGAAGGGGTCAAAACTCATTTTTACTCTCCTATCTCCTTTGCTTGAAGGAGAAATATGATATCATCAAATATCGCTAATGCAATATATATTTCGCAATGTCGTCAATTCTTGGAAACCGGTTTATCAAGGTCCTTCCCTGGAGGTAAGCAATGAACAAAGGTCTTCTCTTAGTTAAGAAATACAAAAATCGAAGACTCTATAATACCGAATCTTCCGAGTACATCACTCGCGAAGAACTCCTGGGGGTTATTCATGAAGGCCGGAATGTGCAGGTACAGGATGCATCCAGCGGTGAAAATGTTACCATCGAAACCCTTTTACAGATCCTCATTTCCGAATCCTCTGAAACTCTCCCCTTTATCCCTCCTGAGTTCCTTCATTTCCTTATCCGCTCAAAGCCTGAGCGGGTTAACGAGTTCTTTGTAAGCTTTCAGCCATTTCTACAAACCTTGCTCAGTCCAGTGGCGAATAACCAGATGAGCTTTCCCTCCTTTGGCTCTCCATTTAGCTCGATGTTCCCCGGATTCCCTGGTATGGGGGCAAGCCCCTGGGGACAGCAATCTCCCAATCCCCCGTCTGATAAACAAGAAATTGATGATCTAAAGGATCGACTTCAAGCCCTGGAGGCGGAATTAAAGAGGAGCGCAAACAAATAGAAAGCAAAAATGGTGCAACTGCGCCTTAATATGTTGCATATGCGAGATAGGTGTGTTATTCTCTTTTCAGAGTTTGGAAAACACCAAACTTTACTTAAAGGAGAGACAAAATGATCACCCATGAAAACATGACCGAAACCCAAGAAATCGCAGAGAAATTTGTTCAGTCCGCTATCGACAGTCATAAAGAAGCCAGTGAATTCTACCTGGGGATAGAAAAGCACATGCTCAATCGTACAGAAGAGCAAATCAAGGGCATTCAAGATTTAGTAGAGTTCACCACAAAGAGCCATCTTAATCTCCTGGATCTGACTTTCAAGAATTGGAAGACCAATAATGATCTTCTGATGAACGGAATGAAAAGCCTCACCGGCACAGTCCTAAATGATCCAAAGCCTACTAAAACCAGTTCCGCCAAGAATTAATTGGCAATGCTGCTGATGCCATCGAAACAGGCACGTTTCAGCGTGCCTGTTTGGACTTGTCAAAACTCTTATTCCAGGTTACTATTGCCCCTTCAAGACCCCTACTGGAAGAGAAAGATGCGACGTCTTTACCATTGGCTATATCGAAAGTTTTACGAATCACCCAGGGAGGGATATCGCCAACGTGTGCTTGCTAAATTCTCCCAGAATCCCCAATTCAAAAGCTGGGCCGAGGAGTTAGACAGAGAAGGGGTATTGATTCTTCCATCCTACCTGGGTAACGAAGATCTTCAAGCCTGTATTGAAGACTATTCTCATGTCAGAAACGTCAAAAATGAGGCTGACCAATACACCTGGATTGATCCCTCTCATCTAAAGTGTTCGATTCCATTTTCAAAGCTTGCCACAGATCCTATGCTCGTAGGCCTGACCAGTTACTACTGGGGAAAGGATGTTTCTCTTGCAAGAGTTGAGGCTTATATTCTCAGGCCCTATGAATCGAGCGAATACGGCTCCTTCCAGTGGCACCATGATTGCGAGCATAAACGAATCAAAGTGATGACCCTGCTCACCGATGTAGAGGCCGATGGACAGCGAATGGAATACCTGCCCGGAACCCATAAAACTTGGCGAACATGGAAAAACTATGACGAGTCGAGGTACACAGATGAGGAGGTTTCACAGCACCAGCGAAAAATTTCCTGTCATGGACCCGCCGGAACGGTCGTACTTTTTGACACCAATGGTATTCATCGGGGAAATCGCAATACAGTCGGAGTCCGCAAGGTCTGGACAAATGTGTATACCGCTGGCCACAACCAGCTAGAGGGACTTGAGCTCTGTCCAGACTACTTAGAAAAACACAGCCGGAATTCCGAACCGTTCCATCTCAATAATAGAAAATTTCAGCTTGTTTGAAAGCCGCTTACTCCAACCAGACAGGGGGATTGGCTGATTCATACTCCAGAATTACCGGAAATTCGCATGAATCCATTTCTTCCAGGGTAAACTCAATTTCACAGAGTTTGTTTTGATCCCCCTTGAAATGGAGGGGGAAATCTCGCTGGAAAATCTTTTCCTTTCCATGACGAATTTCATAGAGTGGATTTCCGTATGTGAAATGATACCTTTCCCCTGCCTTCATTCCTGAGATAGCGAAGGGCTCGAGGTAGATTTCTGGATTGAAAGTGTTTGAAGGCACATTGAGCGCTTCAAACTTATTATGCTGCTCACCCTTCTTTTGGGCAAGAATGACCAGGGCGAAATCCAATCTTGATCTGAGAATGTTAAATCCGTTCTGATTGAGTAGGCGGGCCAGGGAGCCCAGGGAAAAACCAGAGCAGTGCACAAACTGGTGTGCCAGGTGAAAGAGATTATACTCCGCGCTCGCGTTGGGTACATCGATGAGGAGATACCCACTGTCACGCAGAAGAGAGTTTACACTCTTGATCACCGAGTCGGGTTCAAAAATATGCTCCAGAACTTGAGTTGAAAAAGCAAGATCGAAGGAACCTTCAGCCCCCAGGGATCCAAAGTCGAATGCAGGAAGATGAACTACATTCAAACCCAGTTTGCGGGAATATTCCGCTCTACCCCGAGACGCTTCGGTTCCCAGGTATTCATAGCCTAATTCCTTAATTTGACTTGCCAGGTGACTCCTGCCGCAGCCAAACTCAAATACCTTTTTTACTTCTGGATCGGGATAGAAAATCTTGTTGGTACTTCTTAAGGAGTTTGGGGATTTCAAAATCCCAAATGTTCCGGGCCAAAATGCCAGATCTCCATGACCAAGATCCTGAATGCCCAGTCCAATTTTTACTTTTCGAGCCAGGGGACGAATTAAGTGTTTGGCTCGATCCTTAACACTTCCCGCTCCGCTCACAGACTCCCAGTCGTCTGCGTAATAATCAAGAATCCAACTAGCGGAGGGCAATCTCCTATGATAGCGATGTTCGCACTTTTTACAAAATGCCAACTCAAGGCCGACTTTAGCCTCTCCCTTTAACTGTACGAGAAGTTGACTATCGTCGTTACTTCGACAAATAGGACAGGGGACGTCTTCCAGTTCAAAATTGCAATCCTGAACATTGAAGGATTCGATTAGAAAGTTGGTGCTGTGGATACGAATTCGAATCAAGGCGGGGCTCCCTCTATGGTAGAAAATAGAAGCCGCGATTCTAGGACAGGATCAATCAATCTTCAACTGATCTACCTCTAAAATAAGCCTATCAAACCCAAAAAACTAAAAAAGATTGATAAATATTGAAATAATGGAGGCGACGACTGGCCTGTGGTGGTTGACTGGTGCTTCGGAGATGTTGAAGAAGTTTTACATAGTAATTCTTATCGCCATAGCTACTCTGGGCGCACTCCTCCTCTTTGCCACTTTGGGGATCAAAATTCGTCAAATCGGCTTTGAGGGTATCCGGGCTCAACACATAGAGTTTCTTCTACTTGGCGGGTTAAGGGCTGAATCCATTGAATTCGAAATCCCTGCCGGCATGAGGGGGCAGGTGAGTCATTTTTCAATGGAGTGGAGCCCCCAATCTCTCTTGGAGAGGCGCCTCATTCGGGTAGAACTTGGTTCTATTCAACTATTCTTTAAAGAGCCCAAACCCAGGACACAAGAGGAATCCGTCCAGGCAGCCCCCCCCTTTCCCAAAAACTTTCCTCTCCGCATTTCATCTTTCCGACTGGGCTCACTTGAGATCAACGATCAACCGTATCTGCTCTCAGACCTGTCTGGAAGTGTACAAAGACATCTCCTGCGGATCTCAGCAAGTGTCCACAACAAGAATATGCAGGTCTTAGAAATTAAAGAAGGGTCTTTCAACCTTAACGACCTGAGCTTGAATTCCTCTATTCAGACCAGCGGCTTCACGATAAAGAAAACCGACCTCGGGGGCTCGCTATCTGCCAGTTTTGCAGGAACAGCTCAGATCCGGCTGAAAAACTGGAAAGACCATGGATCCCAGGGTTTTTTGTTCGGTGAATTTAGTGGACACACCCCTCAGAATAGAAACGCAAAAGCCAATTACTCCATTCGGCTTCAAGGGGGACTGGCGGGATTAGAGCTTTCCGGAGTTGAGATTGGGTTGGAATCGCAAGAAGTTCTGCTCAGCACCCTTAGTTCAGAATTCAAAATTAGTCCAGAGGGTTTTAGCGTGAGTGAGTTAAATTTGGGTACAGGATCGTTTTCAGATCTCTCCTGGTCAGGGGGACATCTATCGGGTCAAGGGGCGATTAACCTGACGACCACCTCCTTTACCGGTGCTTTCTTTGGCCTCTCCAATCCCGCTATGAGTATCAGCACTATTAGCATTACTGGATCGATGAAACCAAAGGGTATTCTAGATCTCAACGCCCGGGTCGAGAATCTGGATTTACCCTTGTGGGGTAAGCTTAGTTTCGCGTCACTGCGGGCAACAGGAACACTTACCGAGGCAAAGGGGCAATTGACCACCCACCATTATCAGTTCAAGGATTCCGTGATTCCAGCGACGAGTAGCACTTTCCTGTGGAACCCGACTTCCGTCCAGGGAAGATCGAAAGTTCCCGATGGGACCTTGTTCCCCCGGCAATTCTTATCCTCCGTATCATCGCTTGTCATGGGTACCAATACCACCGGCATCAAGGAGCCATCTTCCCTTGAAGTTGATTGGACAATTGAGTCGGATCCAAAGAAGGGAATTGAAGTTCACGATGAATTATTTCAATTCACCCTGGTTCCGGAATTCAGCTTTGAAGTCCCGGGAGAACTTCGCGGCATCTTGAGGATTCCCAAAGGTCAGCTGAGAGTTTCAGATACCCTCCTAGAACTAAAGGAGCCCGGATGGATCCGGTTCTGGCCTTCTCGGACACATTCTGGTGAAGAGCGAATTATCAGCACAACTTCTCTTGGGGGTCTCTCCGCCACTTCACTGAATTTACCCCAGTTTGTGATCACCCGAAGCGCTGAGGAAATGGGTATTGAGACCGGGATAGAAGTAAGACTGATTCTGGGTACTCAGATTGATGGGGAGCAGGTTCTGGTCAGGCTAAGTGGCTTCTATCCAGAATTCAATATCCAGGTTGAGGGCGCGAATCCCCTGGAAGTAATCGGGGCACTCAAAGCAGTTTTAGGAAGTTTTGGCCTGGGTGGTGCCGCGGTTCTCCCAACAGGTCAATCACCAGAAGAGTGGATCGCGAAGCAGGCTATGGAAAAGGCAGGCGCGGAATTAGAGGCTCTTTTAAATTCCAAACTTGATAAAGTTGGAATCAGGGTTGATTCCAAGGTCTTAGAGGGAGGTGGAAGCGAGTTAAGTATAGAGAAGAGGCTTGGAAAGAACTTGATACTGGAACTTCAGCAGCGTCACGAGAATGAAATGGAGGCCATTCGGACCAAGAAGCTTAAATATCAACTCCCGGGATCTGGAACTTTATTCTTTCGCATCGATGAAAAAGGAAATACCGGACAGCAGGATTCCGCCATAGGAGTACAAAAACGAATTCGATTTTAGTAGTGTGGATAAAGATTTAAGCCTGGCAACAAATAAGGAGTATCAGTGAGGCCCCAGCAAAAGAGCTTCAAACGACGAGCCCTTGAGTACACGGCCAGAATACTGGCCAATATCCCTAAAATACTTGGCTCTAATTTTGGACCTAAGTTTAAGGCTCAACTTTCCCAGGAATTCGTACCCATAAAGACCCAGCAAACCAGCCATGGTCCAATCCGTTTTTTTTGCCCTGGAGAACTGACCCTGATGCGAGCCGACACCCTTCTGAGCAAAGAACCAGAAACAATAGGCTGGATTGACTCCTTTGAGACGGACACGGTCTTTTGGGACATCGGTGCCAACGTTGGTGTATACACCCTCTACGCCGCAAAGGCTGGCTGTTCAAGAATCTTAGCCTTTGAACCCAGCGCCTTCAATTACCATATTCTCACCCGCAACCTGGAGCTGAATGGATTTGACCGGCAGGTATCAGCCTACAGCGTAGCTTTCGACTCACATACTTCTGCAGGTACCCTGAAGCTTTCCACAACCGATGCTGGCGCAGCGCTCCATAACTATGTCACCCAAGAGCAAAATCCAGACTCTTCCACAGAGTTCTTCCAGGGAATGTTTGCCTTTTCCTTAGACGAATATGTAAGACTTTTCCAACCGGACTTTCCCAACCATCTGAAAATTGACGTAGATGGGCTAGAACCTCAGATCCTGGAAGGCGGCAAGGCCTTTCTAAAGGACACAAGACTAAAATCCATACTCATAGAATTCGACCCAGACAACACCAAGATTAGTGAAAGCATCTACAACTCCCTAAACGAAGCCAACTTCAAACTCCACTCAAAACACCCACCCCCCCAATCACCAGGAGCAACCCAAAGAACAGAAATGAACCACATCTTCAAAAGATAACCCCAATACCAGGCTGGAAGCCCATGCCAGCGATGATTCCCTAAAAAGATTGAAGGCGAGAGTCGAGGCGTGGTGCTGGGCTGGGGGTTCAGAAGTAGTGCATATTCGAAGATCGGGACGAAGGGCGATGCATCGCATCGTTTAAGGAGTGATCCTCGAAAAGGCGCCAGGATAAAGACCCACAGTTACTCCGGAATAAAATTGAAGACGTGAGGCGAGAGCCGAGGCGTGGTGCTGGGCTGGGGGTTCAGAAGTAGTGCATACTCGCACATCGCGACGACGGGCGATGCACCGCATCGTTTAAGGAGTGATCCTCGAAAAGGCGCCAGGATAAAGACCCACAGTTACTCCGGAATAAAATTGAAGACGTGAGGCGAGAGCCGAGGCGTGGTGCTGGGCTGGGGGTTCAGAAGTAGTGCATA
>CAZIKF010000021.1:0-60480 GCA_964539825.1 uncultured bacterium | reverse complement strand
CGTGAGGCGAGAGCCGAGGCGTGGTGCTGGGCTGGGGGTTCAGAAGTAGTGCATATTCGAAGATCGGGACGAAGGGCGATGCATCGCATCGTTTAAGGAGTGATCCTCGAAAAGGCGCCAGGATAAAGACCCACAGTTACTCCGGAATAAAATTGAAGACGTGAGGCGAGAGCCGAGGCGTGGTGCTGGGCTGGGGGTTCAGAAGTAGTGCATATTCGAAGATCGGGACGAAGGGCGATGCATCGCATCGTTTAAGGAGTGATCCTCGAAAAGGCGCCAGGATAAAGACCCACAGTTACTCCGGAATAAAATTGAAGACGTGAGGCGAGAGCCGAGGCGTGGTGCTGGGCTGGGGGTTCAGAAGTAGTGCATACTCGCACATCGCGACGACGGGCGATGCACCGCATCGTTCTAGGAGTGATCTGCGAGTAGGTGCTGCTTATGGACCCCCAGCCCAGCACCTAAGCCTCGGTTCTCGCCTCACAAGAAGAGGCGAATAAAAATAACCGTCAGGAAGCCCGCGATCATCGGAGTCATAATCCAGGCCTGGAAAACCCTCCGAAGCTTGTCGTAACGAATTCGTCGACCAAGGAGCATACCCACCCCAAGGACAGCACCCACAATGGCCTGAGAAGTGGATACCGGAACTCCAAATTGAGCATAGAAATGAACTACGATCGCATGAGACAAAATTGCCACCAGTGCTCCCAGTCCATTGAGTGGAATAAGGTCCTTGCCAACTGTCATCATGACATTTCTTGAAAAGGTCAGAACCCCGGATGCGATACTTAATCCACCCACTATTGCTGCCTGTTCTACACTAAGTAGTCCCGCACCCACATAAACCCCGGTAACATTCGCTACATTATTGGCCCCAAGGGCATAGGAACCGTAGATTCCTGACAGAATCAGGCCCCAGCGAAGAAACCAGTCAAGTTCAAAAAAGTTAAATTGAAACCTGGATATGAGCCACCCAGCCAGCCTGTATAAGATCACGGCTACGATGAATCCGCCGACGGGGGTACCTACCCAGCAGATCATAAGCTTGCCAAAGCCCCCCAGGTCTACGGCTTTCCCACTGGCAACGCCCACACCAAATATACTTCCTACAATTGCTTGCGATGTGGAGACAGGCAAAGCAAGAATGGTCATGATGGTGACTGTGAGACCTGCCGCGAGTGAACAGAAAAATACCTCGTTTGCGTTTTGACTAACCAAACTGGAAAGCCGATGAAAGCCAGCTTCACCCTCCAGCCACGCTCCCAAAACTATGAACAGCGCACAGAGGCTCACAGCAGTGCCATAGCGAACCATTTTTGTCGCTACGGCAGTTCCAAATACATTGGCTGAATCATTGGAGCCCAGGGACCAGCCGAGGAAAACTCCAGACGCTAATTGCCAGTTCATCATTTCCCTACAACCAAAGGTTTTTACAAAAAGAAAAGGAGTAAATAGTTATCAACCTCAGTAAAGATTCTTAAGAGAAAGCAGGATAATTCGACGCTGGAAGTCCTCTGCCATATCCGCAATATCACCCACACGCTCCAACAGGTCCAAAAAAAGGATTTTCTGGAGGTCTGAAAAATCCTTTTGATGAAAGACATAGCGCTTCAAAGCTGATTCTATCTTGTCACAATCAGATTCATGGCGATCGATAGCAACGGTGTACTCCCTAACTCGCTGGGGTTCTGTGAAGAAACATCTGCCGGAATCGATCGCTAATTCAAAAGTGGTCACCACTCCCATGCAAAGCTTCCGTATCTCCCGGGTAAAAAATTCTCCATCCTCATCCAATAGGGCTGGGGGAATAGCCAGGTTTACCTCATCAATGAACTGGACGATCCCTTCCATCCTATTGGGGATGCGATCAAAGGTTTCCAGAAAGGCAAGAACATCACCCCGCGATTCAGGAATCAAGGAATCTTCATACATTTTGCGTGCAATGCTATCCCTGAGATCATCCGCTATGCCTTCATACTTGGTGACCTTTTGAACAAACAGGATATACTCCTTGTCCACCACTCCGTGTTCCACGAAATATTCCATCCCTTCCAAAAAAGCGTCTTTGCATTTTTTGGCGGCCTCCAAATACTCGTTGGTTTGCTCTTCAATTCGATTTTTTTTGCGGGTGAAAAACATAAACTATCCCTCTACATAACAATTCTTGGATGGAATTTCCAGTCTACCACCAGCACCTGCCCTACTCACTCTTTCCAAAATGGAATAATTTGCCGCCCATCTTGCCATACGCTTTTTAATCTTTAGAATCAAGTCACCTTTCAAGATGGCTATATCGCGCGGCCTTTGACGTCCCCCGAGGAGAAAGGAGTAAGCAAAAGTGAATTTAGTCCCTCAATGGCACTGGCTTTCTTTTCTTTTTCTGCTAATTATTGGTACGGCTTCCCACCCGCCCAGGGCTCTGCAATTCCAGGCTCTTTATGGGGCCGAAATTTCTACCCCTCAAAAGGATACTGAAGTCTTGCTGCAGGGATTCACCTGGAACGCACGGGTTAATGGAGAAGAGGGCGTCTGGTTCCGCCATTTGGAGTCCAAAGCTGTCGAGATTTCAAAAATGGGAATCACCCACATTTGGTTCCCGCCTGTTTCCCGATCCGTCAGCGACCAGGGCTATATGCCCGGTGATTATTATGATGTAGGCACGAAACAAGAGAAAACTTTTTATGGATCAAAAGAAGAACTGGTTCGGGCCGTTCGTGCTTTTCGTAAGCAGGGGATCTTATCTATCGCGGATATTGTCATCAATCATCGCACCGCATCTCATCAGGAAGATGGGGTATGGAATGTGTTTCATCATCGCAGTGGAAAAATGATGTGGGAAAAGTGGGCCCTTTCTAAGGATGATTACAGGGGAACCGGCAGTCCGGATAGCGGTGAAAACTTTGAACCAGCTCCTGACATTGACCATAACAATGCCAGGGTTCGAAAAGATCTCATCGCATGGCTGAATTGGCTTCAAAGCGATCTCGGCTTTCAGGGTTTTCGATTTGATTTTGTCAAAGGCTTCGATGGACGCTGGGTTCGGGAATATATGAGGGAGACAAATCCTGCCTTTACTGTAGGTGAGTATTGGAGTTCCATGGATTACACCGACGACTTTGTGCTTAAGCCTAATCAAAACGCCCATCGGCAAAAAATAGTGGACTGGATTGACTCCGCTGGAGGAGAACCCAGAAGTTTCGATTTTACGACTAAGGGTGTACTACAGGAGGCTTTTATTCGCTCCGAACTCTGGAGGTTGAGTGATAAAAATAAAAAAGCATCCGGAGTCTTGGGTTGGTGGCCCGCCAAGTCCGTCACCTTCTTAGATAACCACGATACCGGTGGAGAGCAGGCCCACTGGCCATTTCCACAGGAACACCTCCTGAAAGGCTATGCCTATATCATGACCCACCCGGGTACTCCATCCGTATTTTGGGAGCATCTTTTCGATAAAGGAGCTTCTAATCGAGATCGAATTGTGGAATTAATTCAGATTCGGCATGAACTGGGCATACATAGGGACAGCAAGCTTCAGATTCTCAACACTACTAACTCTTCCTATGTGGCCAGTATCGATAAAAAGATTCTGCTCAGACTGGGAGAGAAGAGTTATCGACCCGGTTCCGAGTGGAGCCCCCGAATCCTGGGCGAGGGGTATACCATTTATACCCGAATCGAAAAAGTCTCCCATTGACCAATTGAAATTTGGTATATGCCAGGCCGCATTTACCCCTCTGTAATGAGCTTGTTTTGGTCATGAACCTACAAACGGATAACCGTTTGCTTTTCGGTATGGAAGAGTCTAGAATCGCCCCAAATTCCCAGGGGAGATTCTCATGAAGACTGGTTCCATCAATTTACTCCTTTTCCTCTTAACATTCTTTTCTGGCTACGCCGTAACCGGACTTACACCACAGGTAGAATTGTGGAATAACGACATAAGCGGAAACATTGTCGGGAGTGGGGGCCTGGGAAGAGGTGTGATCGAGAAAAAAGGGGACAACGCTCCCGGCTTTGGTATGAACCTTCATGTACTGGGCTTTAGCTCCAAGCTTTCTTACCAGCCCATCGATTACCGGACCTCTCTGCGTGTCCAGTCTAACTTCACTTTTGACGGCCAGACTTATCTCAATAATGACAGCTTAAATTTTCAGATGGATTGGAATACCTGGGATTGGTCCTATCGGTTTGTAAACACGGGTGCAATGGGATCGAATTTCAACTTTATTGTCGGGCTCCAATGGATAGATGCAGCCGTCTCCATCGAGGGTATTCGAGGTGCGGGAGCGGCACCCACCTCCCGTTTTGACGAAACTCTACCCCTACCCTATATTGGTTTTGAAACAGATATAGCCCTTCAAGATGCCTGGAGGCTGGTCGGGGCCTTTAAAATCCTTGAACTATCCCTCGCTGGCAATGAGTTGAGCTTTCAAGATGCCGAGCTGGGTATTCGCTATCTGCTTGATGGAGAGAGCGATCAGATGGGATCCATTTTTTTGGGTTACCGCAAACGCAATTTTGATGTCACCGTGAACGAGGGCGATTTGAATGAAGCCCATGTAGACTTCGAACTAGACGGTTTGGTTGGCGCTTTCAGGTTTCACTGGTAAACCACAGGCTATCAAGTCGTCAACTCATTCAAAGATTGGAGGAAGCGCGCGTATTTCGTTTTCTTTTGGGGCCTCATTTCAAGGTTCAATTCCTGAAATAATTTTTGGATCTCTTTCTTGAAGTCCTGCGGATCCTTTGTTTCACATTCCAATTCGTACTCGATTTCTTGGCCCGGCAGGGTGGTTTCATCCAATTCCAAGATATAGATACCCCACTGAAAAACACGCCTGAGATTACTCAAAGAACCTACCACTACAAGCTCTGAGGGAAGATATGGAAAGAATTCTTCCAGGTTCAACTCAGATATGATTTCCTCTGGGGAGTCTAACTCCTTGCGGCAAAACTCCTCTTCAACCTGAGAGCACTCGAAGAAGCCATCGGTTGCATGAACATTGTATTTCAACGTGATCAGTACGCTCTCATCCAAAAGCCTGAGACGAAACATTTCTCCCTTATCAAGCAGTTCTCTACCCGGTGAATCGAGGTAATAATTGACCTGGCTTTGCTCCTCTAAGAATTCTCCCTTTTCCTGGAGATAATTAAGGATGAGAAAGAATTCCCGCTTTTGCAGACAAAGTTTCACTTCCCTTTCCATGTCCTTCATGACTTACTCCAATTCACTAGCATGGTAATCATGTGCCGATCCCTGGATAATCCGCCTTGTGTGTGAGTACAAGAGCTCCTGATGTATTCATCGAGAAGGGAAGAGTCCTGAAGGTATTTAAAATCCTCTGCTTTACATTGTTCCAGGGAATCATAACCCTTGACCTGGATTTGGCTGATAAACCGAGTTTGTGGAAAAACTCCGAGCTCAAGCAAACCGAGAATCGCGGGAGTATATAACTCCCTTACCATTCCACCTGGAAAGAGTTGAGATTCTAGTTTCCCGGGATTTACAATCTTTTCAATGGGAGGAGAAATCACAGTTCCCCCAAACCTTGCATACTTGATTGATTTCTCCATAGCTCTCACAAGATATACATCCTTGTTCTTTAAAGCGCTAACCCCCAGAGACCTGCAGAAAAGAATATAGTCAAATTCGGGACAAGCGTCCTTTTCAAGCCACTGTTCCTCAAGAACCTCAAATCCTTCCCCACGCAGTCTTTGAGACTGAATTCCAGACGGCTCCAGACATTTTACCTTCATATTGCGAGTCCTGAGCTCTCGGGCGATTCTGCCGTCACCGGCTCCCACATCCAAGACAGAACTTCCCTCCGGGTAGGGGAGTTCTCCTAGAACTTCCTCAATCCACTGTCTTTCAAAAGGATCTTCTTCAGGCTCAGAGATTGGATTTCGCTCAAAGTAGAGGACGGGGTCACGTCCCGTCGGATGCCTTAATCTCCAGTGCTCAGCGGCAAGCTGATCTAAACCAATGTTTGCTAAAACGGTCTTCTTCATCATTCCTATTCTATACCGTTTTGCAATCGGTTACCCGTTTGCGGGGTCATAACCAAAACAAGCTCATCGCAGATAGGCAACCAAATTAACAGATGCCTGGTTTAGCCGGAAATCCGGGCAAACCAAATGCTTTTGAGCATATAATAAGATCCTACACTTATTTTCTATGAGCTCCCGTTCCATTCGATACCGAGCACTTTTTGTTTCGGCAGGCTTCAGCGCAGTATTTTGCCTCCTACTGCCCTTCGTATTTCTGCATCGGGTTGAGATTGAAGAACAAAAGGACATTTTTTCGAGGGTCAGATGGATCTTTGAGCTATCCGACCCCCTGGCAATTGAATCTTTAAAAGAAGAATCGAACAAAGTGTGGAACCACCTGGTGAGCACACTGCGAAAACTTGATCGAGATCCTTCGTTTTCAAAAATCACCCTATTTAGCGGGGATGGCATTTCCTCCAGATCTTTTCCGCCAGGCATTGAATCAGCCCTCAGGGACCCGCCGCCTAAAATATTTTTGGAAGTGATTGGAACTTCCCTGGTGGTAACGGGGCCGCTAATGAATGAGCAAACTACAACCGGCTTCCTGCAGGTCGAGTTCTCTACAGATCCCTGGAAGACTAAATGGAATCGGCTCTACCAGATTGTAAGTCTTTCAGGTTCTGCCCTGTTGGCTATGACTCTAATCATTGGATACGCGGCACTTAGCCGCTGGGTCTATGCCCCTTTGGAATCTTTGGAGTCAGAACTGACCCAGAGTCACCAAGACCTGGAACAAACAGAACGCCTTACAGCCGAGGCTATTTTCCACTGGGGAGAAGACCTGAGCGCGCAAAGAATTCTTCTCGAAAACCTCCAGGAGACTTTTGAAGAGTTGCGCCTTTCCATGCAAGGTACGGAAAAGGAATTGCCAGAATTAAAGGATTGGGATGCTCGCTGGGACAAGCTATCTCACGATTGTTCAAGCGCTTCCTCTCAGTTGAACTCAATACAAGTGGAATTGAGTTCATTTTTAAGTCTTTCTTCAGAGCAAATTGAGACCATCGAAGAGATCTTAAAGAAGAGTGATTTATTAACCCTTAATGCGTTTGTAGAGGGGAATCGGGCGGGAGAGGCGGGTCAAGGTTTTTCTGTTGTGGCGGAGAGTATCCGTGAACTGAGCCAGAAATCTGAAAAAGTTCTTAAGGATTTCTCCGAGTACTGGGCTTCGACTAAAAAGTACGATCGGGAACTCTCCAGGGCACTTGAGAATATCCAGGCAGTTGAACAAGATCTCAGCGTTTACCGGGAGCGCCAACATAGAAATCTCTCCCGGGTAGACAGCGTTATTGAGGATTCTCTGAGTCGCCTGGAGGCTCTCCAGGCATTGCTACAGGAACTCTCCAACCACTCTTCTGATAATCCGGGCTATCAAAAGGGTCTGAGAGATGTGCCACAGGGTATTTCCAAGGTTTCCCATGCAATACTCAGAATCCAGCACAGGATCAAATCCTTTCTGTGGGGCAAGTCATGAAGCCCCCCTGCATTGAAGTTAAAGACTTCAGTAAAGCCTTTGGTGAATTCATGGCCGTAGACTCTCTTTCCTTTGATGTGTTTCCGGGGGAGATTTTTGGATTTTTGGGAAGAAATGGTGCCGGTAAAACCACTACCATCAGGACCCTGCTTCGAATTTATGAACCAGACCAGGGCTCTTTACTTTTGCGTTCAAAACCATTTCATGAAGGACGTGCGGGAGAGGTTGGATACCTGCCTGAAGAAAGGGGGCTTTATACAAGGGCCAAGATTTGGGACACGATCATTTACCTGGGTCGACTGCGTTCGGTACCGCTGCCCCTACTGAAGGAACGGGCTAAAGAACTTCTCAACAGATTTGAACTCTGGGATTTGAGAAATCAGAAAATCCAAAACCTTTCTTCGGGAATGCAGCAAAAAGTACAGATCATCTCCAGCCTGATTCACAATCCTCCAATCCTGATTCTGGATGAGCCTTTTCGGGGACTGGACCCTATCAACCGCCAAATGGTTTTTGAGCTATTAAAAGAAAGAAAGGCCGCGGGAGTTTCTATTTTGTTTTCCTCACACCAAATCCTGGAGGTGGAGGATCTCTGTGATCGGGTGATTTTTATTGCTGAGGGAAAGTCCAGGGCATATGGAACGATCGATGAAGTGAAGAGGGACTTTGAGCCGCGCATTATTTCTCTGACTTTTGATGGGACCTTACCCGATCTACCTGATGGCTGTACGATTTATGACCAGGGTAACCGTGTTGAAATACGGTATCCTGAAGAGCTTGAACCTCAAGAAATACTGGAGCAGATGGTCAAATCTAAGGTTCGAATTCATAGATTTGAAATCACTCGGCCATCTTTGCACAGTATTTTTCTAGATCTCTGTGCCTGAAAACCTGGATTGCATTAACTTTTTTTCAGGCGATCAATAAAGGTTCGATCCAACCCTCTTTGAGCAGAGGTTTAGTAGAATGGGCTTCACTCACCCAAAAAAGTTATTCCAACCATGTTCCAAGGGAAAAGAAACCTATGCCTTATCACCGCCCGCGGCGGAAGTAAGGGGCTTCCGGGAAAAAATATTCGTTCTCTACTGGGAAAGCCCTTAATCCAATGGAGTATTGAGCAGGCAAAGCAAAGCAAATATTTGGATCGAATCCTTCTTAGCACGGAGGATCAAACCATAGCCGATCTGGGTATGGAGGCTGGAGCCGAAGTACCCTTCTTAAGACCCGCCGAACTGGCAAGAGATGATTCGCCCTCGATCGATACTATTTTACATGCACTAGACTGGCTCGAAGAAAGGGGTGAATTTTTTGATTATCTAACTCTGTTAGAACCGACTTCTCCCTTAAGAAAAAGAAACGATTTAGACAACGCGCTGAGTACACTCATTTCCAGGGAGAACGAGGCAGATTCCCTGGTTGCCCTTGGCGCTGTTTCCAGTTCTGAACATCCCGCCATGCTATATGAACTTCATAATGGATTGATGGAGCGCATGCAGGGTTCAGGTCCTCCTATTTTTCAGCGTCAGCAGCTCGATCAAGAGTACTTTTTTCCCAACGGACTGCTTTATATCACCAAAGTTGGTACCTTAAGAGAAGAACGTACCCGCTATGCCAGAAGAACAATCGGCTTCGTGTGTGAACGCTGGCAAAATTTCGAAGTGGATGATATTTATGATTTCCTATGTGTGGAAGCCATCATGGCCCACGGTTTGAAGGAAGGCTTTTTTTCATGAACTACCAAGAGAGATTATTGAAAGTGATTCCCGGTGGTGCCCACACTTACAGCCGAGGCTTCGACCAGTTTCCTTCCAATGCTCCGCAGATTCTGCAAAGAGCAAAGGGAGCTTATGTTTATGATCCCGATGGGAATGAATTTCTTGATTATGGTATGGCTTTACTGGCCGTAACCATTGGTTATTCTGAACAGAGGGTAAATTTGGCAGCAATAGAGCAGATCGAAATGGGTAATAACCTCACTCGCCCCTCACTGGTTGAACTCGAAGCAGCGGAGTGCTTTGTCGAGAACTTTGACAGTACTGATATGGTTAAGTTCACCAAAAATGGATCTACAGCCACCACTGCTGCCATAAAACTATCACGAGCTTTTACGGGTAGAAAGCTGATTGCGAGATGCTCACAGCATCCATTCTTTTCTTATGATGACTGGTTTATAGGATCAACGCAGGTTCCCAGGGGAGTACCCCAGGAGATTGTCGATCAAACCAAGTTCTTTGGCTACAATGATCTTGAAGGATTTCAGCGGCTTCTCCAGGAATATCCTGATGAACTCGCGTGTGTAATTCTGGAGCCTGTCACGGATGTGGAGCCAAAGGAAAGATTCCTCCACCAGCTTCAAGATCTGTGTCAAAAGCATGGGGTGGTTTTCATTCTTGATGAAATGAAAACAGGTTTTCGATTTCACAAAAGCGGAGCGCAACATTATTTTGATCTAAAACCTGATCTATCCTGTTTTGGAAAAGGGATGGCGAATGGTTTTTCAGTGGCCGCAGTAGCGGGGTGCCGGGAGATTATGGAACTTGGTTCCATAGAGTCTGAAGGCCAGGAACGAGTTTTTTTACTGTCTACAACCCATGGAGCTGAAATGTCGAGCCTGGGTGCTTTCGTTGAGGTCATGAAGATCTATGATGAGCTTAAGGTGTGTGATCATCTTTGGAGCTATGGAAAGAAACTACAGGATTCCATGAATGAGATTGCTCGAACTCATGGAATTGAGCATTACTTTCAGGGCACCGGTTACGCTTGCCGCCCGGAATACATCACCAGGGGACAAGATGGCAATCCCTGCCTTAAATTTCGAACTCTTTTTCTACAGGAAATGGTACGCAATGGTGTTCTAATTCCCTGGGTTGCGCTGTGTTTGAGGCATGGAGACCTCGAACTTCAGCGAACCAGTGAAGCACTGGATGCCAGCCTTAAGATCTATGCCCAGGCCCTGGAGACAGGTGTTGAAAGATTCCTTGAGGGTCCACCGATCAAACCTGTTTTCCGCCGCTTTAACTAAGGGAGGAATTTGGTTCATGAAATCTCTTCAAAACAAGGTAGTTCTTCTAACGGGAGGCGCGGGATTTCTCGGGCAGAGTTTTGGCCGTGCTATTGCCAGCCAGGGTGGACTCCCCATTCTTGCTGACATGGATGAGTCAAAAGCCAGGGACTTCGCCGCTGAACTTGAGCAAGAGTTTCCCGGGTGTAGAGCAACGGCAGTTAGTATGGATATTTGCTCTGAGACCAGCGTAAGTCAGACTCTTTTGGATATTCACTCCGAATTTGGAAAATTGGATGCCCTCGTAAATAACGCTTACCCCCGTACACCCACTTATGGAAAAGGACCCGAAGAGATCTCCTATGACGATTTCAATGGTCATATCCAGGATCATCTTGGTGGATACTTTCTTTGTTGTAGAGAGTCCATCAAGATCTTTCGCGAACAGGGGGGGGGAAATATTGTGAACCTCTGTTCCATATACGGCTTCGTGACCCCGAGATTTCAAATTTATTCCGGTACGGACATGACCACCCCCGTTGAATACGCTGTAACCAAAGCCGGGATTCTTCAACTCACCCGCTATTTCGCCCGCTACCTTAAGGGATCTGGAATACGGGTCAACTGTCTGAGTCCTGGTGGAGTTCTACGTGGGCAGCCGGAGAGCTTTCTGGAGGCTTATAGGCAATTCTGCTCAACCAAGGGAATGCTTGAACCACAAGACCTAAGTGGAGCCATAATTTTTTTACTCTCCGACCAATCCATGTCTATGAATGGCCAAAACCTGGTCATTGATGATGGATTCAGCCTTTAATTCTACTTTTCAAAGCCCGCGGTAATTGGACAAAAAGGTTTCTTCGGCCGGGGGTTCGCGAAACATCAGGTGATAATCCCTATCGATTCTCCAGGTTTCACGATCTACAAGATTACGCCCCAATCTGGCAAGAATTCTAAGAAAAAGAAGTAATCCGGCAAGAGTTCCCCTTGGCTTCTGTTCTTTTTTTGATTCCCCCAGGGTCTTCAAAACATCCTGTGCAATCAAATAAGCGGCTGTGTGGTCAGAGGGTAGATTATAGACATCCTGGATGAACTCATCGAAGGGTTCTTGCTGAGGCAGGCATTTCAACTCACCTCTCTGTGCTTTTCCCAGCAACTCGTCCAGTTCGACATCTGATTTAGGGCGCCACAGATGATCCAAATACTTCTTGCGTACCTCCTGCCAGTCAAAATGCTCTTGATAACGTCCTCTTAACAGCTCCTCCACACAAATCACTGGGACCTTGTGCAGTACCGCATCTACAATCGCTGTACTGTTAAGAACCACCAGGGAGGAGACTTGTTCTAAAAACCGTCCCATATCAGGGTCGGTACAGAAGCTCACATTTTCGGGATAGGTTTTCTTCAGGTAATCATAATCCCTGAGACTTTCATTTGGATGCGGACGAATCAAGACCTTTCTTCCCTGCTCCTTGCAACGATCCAAGAGCTCAAAGAGAAGGCGGATATGAGCAACCGCGCACCAGTATCTATCCTCTACATTTCGATTGGAAAAGTAGTAATTCTTAGGTGGCCGTTGTCCATCTACAAGCTCAAATACGGAGCGATTATCAAATACTGAAATACGATCAAAACTAGATAAAAACCCAATGGGAAGGTTCTTTCGGTCAATAATTCCACCCTGATATTTGATGTCAAATCGCGGATACCCGGTAACCACAACCTGATTGTCTTGAAAAACTTGTTCTCCCAGAAGCCACCTTTTTTGTCTCTCTCCCCAGCTATAGTATCGAGTCATTCGAGGGGCGAAGTCATTAACTCGAACACCAGGATGAAACTTTCCATCCTCAGTCAGTGACAAGAAAAGCTCCTTATCTTCTACAACTGCCCCTTCAACCGGTGCTACAACGATTTCGCACTCTCTTGCCCATTGATCCAGCAGCGGACCTTCAAACATGTTGCAGTGGCTGGAAATGATGACATGGGGTCGAAAATAGGGGTAGATCCAACGAACTGTATAGCGAGACGCGAACTTTACCTCAAGGTCTAATTTTTCCAGCTCGTGCTTCAGATAGGTGGCCGTGGTATAGTCCCGACGGCGCATATCGACGTAAATTAAAACTCGATTTTTATGAGAATTTTCCTGGCTCATCGCACTTCACCGCTCTCTGAAATTCCTGTCACAGACATTGACACAATTTACGAATACTAATGAAATCTATTCCAGTTTTCCAGCTTTCCCAGGAATGGAGTTAAATTGACTTTTAGATTACGCGGGAACGCCGAACTTTTTTCCTTCTGAGTCGAGATGTCCAATCCCTTGCCCATATCAACGGTCCGAAATCTTTTTGACCTGGCGGGGCTGAAAATATGGGTTCTTTGCTGGTTTGTTTCCACCCTGGTACTTTTTGGTGTTGAGGTTGGCCTTTCCTACTCCATGCAGCAGCTCATAGCCTTGTTGATGGGAAATCAGGAACAGATCCATATCCCCGGTATCCAAATCAATGAAACTCTCCCCACTTTCTTTGTAGTGAGTCTCTTCACACTGGTATGCCTGCGGGCAGCCTGTACTTTGACGAGTATTTATTCCCAGGAAGGGATGAGGGAAAAGACCACCGTATTCTTGAGAAATCGTTGGGTTAGAGCTGCTTTATTTTCACCACTTGGACACGTGGAACAATCTCAACTTAGCAACCTGCTCACCGAAGCCATCCCCAGGGCTGGAAATTTCTTTGCCAGCTTTATGAGTATGATTTTTCAGGGAGGATTGGCCATTCTCTATATGGTGGCCTGCCTGGTTTTTAGTCCAAATTTGTTTATCGTAGCTCTGTTCATGTTTGTGATTGTTGCCTCGTTGGTAAGGTATGTGGGCTCCCGCTCAACCCTTTCTGGCAATAAGAGGGCTGAATGGATGGCCACCCTGAACCAATACCTCCTGCGCGCGAAGCAAAATCATAAATTGATTAAGTTACTCCACATGGAAAACTACGAAGTACAAGCAATGGAGCACCAATCCAGTGAGTATTTCCGTTTTTCTCTTAAGGTCAACAAATACTATGCTATCGCATCTAATGCTCCCAACTCTTTCGGATATGTTACGGTCACTTTGATTCTCTTACTGGCTATCTACCTTGAGTACAAAACGAATATCATCATCTTCATCTATATTCTCTTTCGCTTTTCCCAGTGTATGGGAAACGCCGCGGGAAACTTCAGCCAGGTTCGCAGCCTGCAAACCTCCTTTATTCAAGCAAATGAACTGCCCGGGTCAGAGCTGCTGGAAGTCGATGAATCTTGTAAACCTTCTTCCGAGCCCATCAAGAGTCTTAGCTTGAAGCTAGAGCGACTGGATCATCCGGTAGAAACTGAAGACCCAATCCTTGAAAATTTTGAACTCACCTTAAACTCCGGCGAAGCATTAGCAATTATAGGGCCTTCTGGATGTGGGAAAAGTACCCTTCTGGATTCCATACTGAGGCTTTATCGGAAAATGGAAGGGGAAGTTCTGATTAATGACCAGTCCTGGAAATTGGGAGAATATACACAAAGAATCTCCTATGTGAGTTCAGATCCATATCTCATCGGAGGAAGTCTTTTCGAGAATCTCAAATATGGAAACCATAACGAGAGTCTACATACCAGTGAATGGATGCTCCAAAGTCTGAAAGTCGCGCAATTAGACGATCTGGCTAGTTGTGAGCAAGATCTTCACTCCATTCAAATCACCGAGAGCGGACTGGGGCTCTCTACCGGACAAAAACAGCGCCTTGCCATAGCCAGGGCCATCGCCCGCAAACCTGACCTGCTCATCCTTGATGAAGCCACCAGTAACCTGGACTCAAAAACAGAGTCTAATGTTTGGACGTCCATCCAGAGCTTTCTTCCCCAGATCTTGATTATTCTGGTTACTCACCGTCGAAGCCTTGCCGGTAAAGCGGGTCATCTTCTTGATTTTCGAAATTCTCCCCCTCTTTTGAGTAAATCCGATCTCAAGGGCAATATTTCAGCTTCTTAACAGGCATTTCTATTTTCAGCTGCGGACCTTCTTTGCTTTAAAAGCGTTACCCTGTGTAGAATGCGCGTTCAGCGAAAAATGGGCAGTAATGCATAGATTAGAAGACTTTGATCTCTTTGTTTATGATTTTGATGGAGTCCTTACGGACAACCGGGTTCTGGTTTTAGAAGACGGCACTGAAGGGGTCTTTTGCAATCGAGGAGATGGGCTGGCAATATCCTATTTTAAAAAACAGGATAAGAAACAGGTTATTTTATCTACAGAAACAAATCCTGTTGTAAGCTCTAGGGCCAAGAAGCTCAATCTTGCGGTGATACAGGGCTCAGAATCTAAATTAGACGCTTTACGCCAAATCTGGGAAGAATCTGGAGTCAAACCGGAACGGACCCTTTATATTGGTAATGATATCAACGATTTGGAAGCCATGGAAACCTGTGGTCTCAGGGTCTGTCCCCAGGATAGCTGTTCAGAAATTATTGACCTTGCGCACGTAGTCACAAAGGCTCGCGGAGGTGAAGGTGTGGTTCGAGAATTGATGGATATCTTCTCTTAACAAAGGGGAGATACAGGAGGTTAGGACATGTCCAAGAAGACTTTCGTGATTGCAGAAATAGGAATCAATCATAATGGGGATCTCGCTATCTGTAAGAAACTCATTGATGGAGCAGTTCTGGCCGGGTGTGACGCGGTGAAATTTCAGAAGAGAACCATTGATGTGGTGTATACACAGGAATTGTTGGCCTCCTTTCGAGAAAGCCCCTGGGGAAAAACC
This sequence comes from uncultured bacterium, assembly GCA_964539825.1. GTDB lineage: Bacteria > Muiribacteriota > UBA6191 > UBA6191 > UBA6191 > CAZIKF01. The sequence continues at coordinate 45,176 of CAZIKF010000021.1, read as the reverse complement.
CAAAGAGCTCAAAAAGAAGGACTGGAATTTGGGATTGAACAATACCAGGAAATCGACTCCTACTGTAAGGATAAGGGAATTCACTGGTTTGGGTCGGCATGGGATGTTCAGTCCGTGGATTTCTTAGCAAGCTTTGATCTGCCCTATCACAAAATTGCCTCCGCGATGCTCACGGACATGGAGATCTTAAAGGCCGTGGCAAAACTCAAGCGCCATACCTTCATTTCTACAGGCATGAGTACCATGGAAGAAATAGCAGAGGCTGTAGATGTCTTTCGATCTCATAACTGTCCCTTTGAATTGATGCAATGCAACAGTACTTATCCAATGAAAAATGAGATGGCCAATCTTAATTGTATTCTAACTTTGAGAGACAAATTTGGCTGTGATGTCGGTTATAGCGGGCATGAGGTAGGCAGAGTGGTTTCCTCTACCGCTGTTGCCCTTGGCGCAACTTCCATTGAGCGTCACATAACCCTGGATCGAACCATGTATGGATCGGATCAGGCAGCCTCAATAGAGATTGATAACCTGATTCGATTGCTTGCCGATATTCGTACGGTGGAAGCCTGCCTGGGCGATGGAATCAAGGTGGTTTCTGAGACAGAAGTTCCTATCCGAAAAAAGCTGCGCGGAAACTAAGGTTTTGTAGAGAGCCCTCCTTTAGTCGAGTTGGTTTAAAAGGTTTTGCGACCAATTTTCTTCTTGGCGACAAAACCTGTCTTGAAAATTTGAAACTGCTTTTTGGACCGACTGCGAAGACCACCACGGCTGGATTTTAGATTCTTTCAGGAGTTCATGGAGAAATTCACCGGCTGAGGCGGCGCTCTCGTGAAATACTCCCTGAATTCGTAAATCCTCAAAGTAAGGTTTAGCTACTTCTCTTAATTCCCAATAAGCCGGATCAAGGTAAAGAATGGTAGGTTTACCCTCAGCCAGGCTTTCCAATAGCGTGGTGTGATTGTTGTCTACAACACAGATTTGAGTCTCACTCAACCTTTGTTTAAAAGACTTTTCTCCCGCATCAAACCTCACCCAGGGTAAGTCGTTTAGTAAAGTCTTCTGTCCCCATCCATGGTCGCGGGGATGCAGCCGAACAAGAATTTGGTCCCTGTATTCCTCTCCCACGGCCCTGAGAAACTTCTCCCTTGAACGGTAATACTCCAAAAGAGATGCTGCCACCGGGGAAGACCAGATTCTTCTTAAATAGCGTGGTCCTGTGTTGGACGCGAAAAGTATGCTCCCCGGAATTGGGTTTTGACCTGAGCCTTTCATCGCAGAAAAGAGAAGTGGATTTGAGTAGGGTATTGTCCTCTCTTCTTGCCATCCCATCGTCAGGTAATAATCCGCGATGTCGCGTTCATGAAATTCTAGAGGACTGAATGCCGCGGTTCCGTAGAACCCCCCATGTTGGCCTACCATAATTTTTGTCTCTGGATTTCTGGAAATACTCTCAGCAACCCATGCCTTACAGGCTTCATCCTGATGTACTTCTCCCCCGCCAAGGATTAAATTTTCACTCTTTTGGGTCTGAGTATTCCTTAAAGATGAAAAACCCTCCAAATACAGCCTGGGGAGATGGTGAGAAATAAGTGTCTCCAGTGCTCTATCTAAGAAATGTGAATCTTTCTTAGTGTCACTGCTTTCCAGTGATTGCCCCAGGTCTTTCCTTTGAGCTGGATCGCTATCTATTTCTGATGGGAACAGAAAAGGCGCAAGTAGCGGCCGGAGCTTTCCTCGACTTCTATAAAACAGAGCCAGAGTGTTTTGAGCCCCCATCAAGCGAATCGCGATTTGAGAGTACTTTGAACCCGGTATCAGGGAGATCATTTCATTACCCATTCTCTTGAGGGTATTTTTGAACACCTCCTTTCTATTGGTGGTCGCGGAAGGGTCCAGTTGATTTTCTTTTCTGGCCAGCGGCTCAAACGAGCCCACTGGCATATTCATAAGACTCAGTAACTGGGTATAAATCTGGTGATTGTATTTGTCTTCTTCTAGCAGGTATACGTATTCCAAATAATCTAAGGGAATTTGAAAGGAATCCTCTGAGAGGGTGATTACTTTCCCAATCCTTTTCTCCTGCAAGGCCGCTTGGAGGGAGCGGTGGCGGTCACAAAGAACGTTAATAAAACCCAATAGCCAGGGTCCTAACAGAATTTTCCAGCTTCGCAGGGGATAGCTAACACCGTGAATCCTGTTGAGCAAAGTACCTAATTTTGAGACCCAGTGTTGGTATAGGGAGAGACAGAGATCATAGTCCGCACGCAGGAGGTTTCTATCTCTATAGTGGTAAGGCAGAATAGCTAAATCTGCTGGGTCCGGTACTTTCTTCTCCGGAACAGCCCAAATCCCAAGATAAATAAAATCTGGGTCTGGTTCTGCCGGGATGCGGACCGGGATCAGAGTTTTGTTCTTTGAAAACTCCATGCTCCGCCCAGACCGCCAGAACTACCAGGCTGTACGTCCCCCGTCCATACTCAAAACGGCACCATTCATGTAGCTGCTAGCGTTTGAGCAAAGGAACACAATGGCCGCTTCATATTCGTCTAGATTGGCCATTCTCCCCATGGGGATGAGGTTTGTTAAACGGTCTACAAAGCCATCTTCGTGACCATGAAATATCCCTCCAGGGGCCAGTGCATTAGCTCTTACGCCCTTATCGCCCCAATAGGTTGCGAGATAGCGGGTCAGGCCTATCAATCCATGTTTGATCACAGAATAGGTGACCGGTTTGACTGGCTGCTGCTGCTCCTCTTTTCCCGGGACCTGGTAGATTCTCTGATCAGGAGCAATGATTCCGAGGTCAGAGGCAATGTTAAGAATAACTCCCTTACCAAGGCGAGCCATTTCAAATCCAAAAACTCTGGAACACAGCATGGCTCCGGTTAGACCGACTGAAATTTCCCGGTTCCAGGAATCCAGGGGAAAGTTCTCTAATCTGGAAGGGGAGCGAGCCGAGTTAGTTTCAAATTTGGGATCGATTGCCGCGTTATTCACCAGAATTGAAGGGAGAGAACCAAATTTGGCTTCGACTTTGGATCCCATCTCCCTGATCTCGTTTTCACGGGTAACATCACATTCAAGGCCGATGACCTGGTTTGGAAACCTGGATTCAAATCCTGCCACAATTTCTCTAAGAGAATCCTCTCGAATATCAGCAAGGGCTACTTTCGCGCCGGCTTCTAGCAAAGCCTTGGCGTGACGGGGTCCAAGAAGCCCGGCTCCCCCTGTTATCAGTGCCACCTCACCATGGATCAAAAACCGGCTTCCAACCGTCTCATCCGCCACTATAAGACACCCCTGGTCTGCCCGCCATCCACAACCAGGTTTTCACCGGTAGTGAAGGTACAACGATCCAAAAAAAATACTGCTTCTCCTATTTCTTCGGGGGTACCAAATCTTCTGAGAGGCACATTGGATTGAACATAATTTAGTGTATTTTGTGCATTTTTGTTCATCTTTTCATCCCAGGTACTTCCAGGAAACATGATATTTCCTGGGGAAACCACATTGACTCGCAAGTCCCTGCCGGAAATCTGGGGAGCCAGTTGTTTCGCGAAGGACACGACCGCACTCTTGGCACTTGCGTAGGGAACCGGGGCACCAAGGGCCTCTGACCCAGCTATGGAGCCAATGCACACAAGATGGCCCCCTTCCCGAAGGTAATTCAGGGCCTGGTGACATAAATCTACGGTTGGGAAAAAATTGAGATCAAACACCCTGCGGTACTCCTGAAGGGATACATCCGCACCGGGAATGGATTTGCCGCTGCCTACATTTGCAACGACCAAATCCAGTCCGCCCTCATTTTCACAGATTTGCTCCAGTACACTTTTGATCTCATCAGAAGAACAAAAATCTGCCTTGATTGAATGCGCGAGCATTCCCAGATCAGCCTGCGCTTGCTTCAGGCATTCCTCGTTTCTACCCGTGATATATACGGTGTAGCCTTCGCGAATAAGGACCGAAGCTATTCCTTTGCCGATCCCTCGCGAAGAGCCGGAAACAAGGCAGATTCTACCCATGAAGGCAGTCCTCCCACAGGCTTAAAAACCACTCCCTTTGTGAATCCACGATGGCGATATCCTCCGTATATTTGTTTCCGCGGGCTGCCTGCATAATCCAGGGCCCCTCATATCCCGCCTTTTGAAGATTTAGGACTACGGTCTTAAAGTCAGCGTCGCCCGTACCAAGTTCGACAGATGCTCCTCCCAGGTTACGATCCTTGATATGTACATCAGAAATCCTGGATCCATAAGCCATTAACTCTTCTTTGGGATTGAAGCCAAGGGAGGCACTGTTCCCAATGTCGTAATTAACCGAAACTGGAAACTCAGAAGGAAATTTATCTAAAAGGGACGAAAACTCTTTCGGACCCAGGTCTGTCTCCAGGCTGAATCGAACACCTGAATCCCGGGCTTGTTCCTGGAATCCGCTCAGGGCTTCTATAAATTGCTCCTGCTCCAGATCGGATTTTAACGAAGACTGGTCTACACAGGGAATCACAACATCCACAATCCCAAGGAGGGATGAAACGCTGAGTATTTCCGTAAGAAGAGCCTTAGCCCTTTGAATATGCCTGGAATGAAAGGGAACCTCCATGAAACAATCGGCACAAATGGAGCGCACCGTCACTTCACTTTCTTCTATGACCCTGGAGACAAGAGTTCTTCCGTCTGGATCTAAAAGAGGATTTAGCAGGCTGCTATGTTCGTCAATAATGAATTCAATACAATCAAATCCCATATCAGCGGCAATGAAAAATTCCGCTTCCCAGGTGTGTACGGGAAATGCCTGGTAACGGCCCTCGTAGCGTGGGCTCAGTCGGCCCTGCATGATTCCAAGGACAGGTCTGTTCGACTTCACCGCGCTACCCCTTTCCAATCTTATAGGTCACGTTCGCGCCGCTAAACTCGGTAAAGTTTTCATACTCCACAGCCCTGGAAAGCCATTTAAGAAAACGATCTACCTTCTCTTCCTGATACATTCCGGCATCGGATAGAGCATTTTTTATCCGTTTTTTAAAGTCTATTATGGTTCGTTTTCCACAGCCCCAATCTTGGTCCGCACTCTCATACTCAAGGGTATAACCATGTTCTTTGCAGAAATCCTCAAAATCAAAGGGACAAAGAAAGTGCAGGTCTGAAAGGGACATAGGTACATCAAAGAGCAGTTGTAAAGTCATCCACACATAACCCCTGGGATTAAGAAAAGAAGGCGAAAGGGTGATGCAGTAGCCGTCTTTTTTTACGAAATTTTCAGTGATATAACGTAGTTCAGGGAACGGATTGTCAAAATGTTCTAAAACGCCATCCATTACGACTACATCATAGGAACCCTTTAGATTCTTATAATCATCACAAATAAAATTCAGACCCGGCAGATTAAGGCTCTCCCGTGCGATGTGCGTGGCTTCTTCACTAAAGTCTACAGCATCCACTTTTTTAGCTCCCGCAAAAATCATCATTGCCCCAAGCTCACCTTGTCCGCTCCCAATTTCAAGGACCTCTAAACCTTCCCAATTATGCATATCAAGGATCGATTTGAACTGGGTGAATCCGGAAAATGTGAAAAAACTCGCAAATCCATCGTTCTTCCAAACGGTATCGTAGGTGTTCTTGAGTTCCTTATTGCTTGCGGCCTTCTTTAGACGTTGTTCATTACTCATGATTTTCCTCTACCAATTCCAACAAGATCCCATCCGGATCATGACAATACAAAACCTTAACCTTTCCATCTGGTGAAGGTAAAGGGGGACTAACAGTCGAAAGCCCTCGCTGTAGTAGGCCCTGCATCACAACTTCAAGAGACTGTACGGTAAACGCAACATGAGAGCAGCCAAGAGTATCTGAAGGTGAATTTTCTACTTTCCCCGCATTGGATGCCGGCACGAGATATTGAAGAAGCTCGATTAATGAACCGCTGGAAGAACGAAGTTTGACCCAGCAAAGTTCTGCCCCTTTGATTCCTACCAGTTTTTCGATGTAATCTCCCGTTTCCTTATTGCGTGAAACTTCCTCTAAACCCAGAAAGTCCCTGTAAAACATCAACGATTGCTCTAGATCTCGAACTACTAATCCAGTATGACGAACGGCTGTTACCTGGCTCATCCTAGAATTTCCCGAATGGATTCATGCAGCACTTCAATTCCTTCTTCCAAGGCTTCTCGCTCTATACACAGGGGCGGTGCAAGTTTAATGGATTCACGACCTGTATGTACTAACAGCAGCCCTTTTTGCATGGCTAACTCACATACTTTACTTGCTGCCTCAGACAAAGGGTTTCCTCCAGAGTCCCTGAAATGTAAGGCTGCCAGCAAACCCTTGCCCGTAACCAGCCCTATTTGTTGACTGAATTCTTCCTGGATTACTCCCAGTCTTTGTTGAAAAACTTCCCCCAATACCCTGGAGTTCTCAATCAGCCCACCCTCAAGCAGTTCTTCGAGGTTCGCCTTTCCAGCTGCACAGACCCATGGATTCGCAGAATGGGTGGAACTCATCGAGCCCACCTCTGGAAGATCCAGAATTTTTTTGCTGGAAAGTACAATGGAAAGCGGCATAGAGGAACTGGCGCCCTTTCCAAGGCAGAGAATATCGGGTTTAACTCCATAGTGTTGATATCCATACAAGGACCCGGTACGACCAAATCCTGCCTGCATTTCATCAAAAGCCATTAAGACTCCAGATTCCCTGCAGAACCTCTCCACCTCCTTAACGAACTCTTCGGGATAAAACAACGCTCCCCATCCTTGAAATGTTTCCAAAAGAACACCGCAAATATCCTTGTCCGGATCCAATTCCTTCCTCCTACACAGTTCATCCAATCCTCTTTGAAAAAACAGCGCTGGGTCGGCCTGTGCTTCCCGGGACCAGGGGTATGGAAAGGGAAGGTGATGGATTTGGGGATCATGATAACCAACCCAATCCTTCTGAGCTGGATTATGGCTCAGCATCTGGGCTCCAAGGGTTCTTCCATGCCAGTTTCCCTCAAAGGTTAAGATGACTCCTTTGCGCTTTCCCTCCTGCTTACCATGCATTCTCATTAGCTTCAGGCAAGCCTCTACTGCCTCTGTTCCAGCAGAGAGCATATAAGCTTTCTCAAATTGATCCGGAGAGTTTTCTACTAAAAATTTTAGAAATTCAGCCCTCTCTCTTGTCGCATAGGTATAGCTGTGAAACAGAGGCTTTTCCAAAACAGCGCGAAGCGCTTCACGAATCCTTGGATTCCCGTGTCCGGCGTTAGCCACAAAAATAGTACTGGTGAAGTCGAGCCACATGTTACCCCAGGCATCATAGACCTGAACCCCCTGAGCACGATCCCAGACCAGGGGCATTTGTCCGTGCATGGAGCGGGACTCATAGCGATCCAGCATCTGCAAAATCTCGAGACTTTCGGGTACGGGCAGCTGGCCCTGGATCTTTCTATATTTTGTGGAAACTGGCGGTACATCTACCGGTTCAAGCTGGAATTCAAATCCTGCAGCCACTTTCTTCTCCCTTTTTCAAAAACTCTTTAAAAAGTCCCTGAGGACACTTCCACGTTTTTCTACCTGCCAGGAAAGTAAATCGAAATCCTCAGGCTCATCTACCTCCACACATCGCGGAGATTCAAAGCCCAGGATTCTCTTCCCATACAAATTCTTTGTCTCCATTACCCTCTCAGGACGAATCACATCCACATAACCATCAGGAATGTAGGCCTTCGGACAGAGCTGCCTGGGAATCTCTGAATAATTTTCCCCCGGCACCAGGGGGCCAAAAATTCCTTCGGGATCCCGAGAAAACCACTTAAAGGGGGACTCCGCAGCTTCGTGAGCAGATCTTAGTGACGTGGCATCGGGCCTGCCTTCAAAATCTTCGATAGCCCTGTCCATGATCTCAGGATCGCGCAGCGGGGTAGTGGGTCTCAAGTTAACCATGTATTCTGGTAGTCTGCCTTCATGTTCCCTGAGCCAGAGGAGGGCGTGTTCGACCCACTCCAGATCAGAGGAGCGGTCAAGGGAGAACTCCAGGGGACGCAAAAAAGGCGCTTCCGCCCCAAATTTTTTTCCGATTTCAGCAATCTGAGCATCATCAGTCGAAACCAGGACCCTGGTGATTCGACTGGAGAGTACGGCCGCGGCGACTGAATAAGCCAAAAGGGGATAGCCACCCAGCTCCCGGATATTTTTACCCGGAACACCTTTAGAGCCTGATCTGGCGGGAATAATTGCGAGGACTTCCATAAGGCTTTCTAAGAGATTAAAGAAGGGCTTCATGATACACTACATGCATCCGTTCGAACCCATTGTTCCATAGGAGCTAGAACCCAATTTTATGAAGGAATCTTCTTCTATATACGTTTCTAGTTCTTGTGTCCGTTCCGAGACGATTGCCGACTCTGTACGAACACTATCTGATGCCGGCTTTTGCGCAATTGAACTCTCGGGGGGCACCAAGCCCTATGAGGATATGGAACGGGACCTGCTTGAGCTTAAGCAGTCACGAAACCTTGAATACCGGCCCCACAATTATTTTCCTCCCCCACAAACGCCTTTTGTACTGAATCTTGCCTCGGACGATGAGGCGGTTTCTACGCAGAGTATGGACTTAATTAGAAATGCTCTGCGACTGTGTAAACTACTTGGTTCCAAAAAGTTTGGTTTTCATGCTGGCTTTTTCATGGATATCAGGGCTGCTGAGATCGGTAAACGAATCAGCCATACATCTTTAAACTCCACAGAGGAGGCAAGACAGCGCTTCATTCAAAGAGTAAAGGAGCTTCAAGGGGAATCTCAAGGCGTTGAACTTTACATCGAAAACAATGTTCATTCCTCAACAAATGCCAAGACCTTTGGCCGGGATATTCCTTTCATGCTCCTGAATTTCGAGAATTACCAGGAGCTGCGGGAAGATCTGGATTTCAAACTTCTTCTTGATGTGGCCCATTTGAAAGTGAGCTGCCGCTCCCTCTGCCTGCCTTTTGAAGAGCAGTTTCATCAAATGATGGAACAGAGCGATTACCTACACCTGAGCGATAATGATGGGCTGCATGACACCAATGGTCCCTTGAACCGAAATAGTGAAATGTTTGCCCTACTGAAGCAACATGGCTTAAAAGGAAAGACTTGTACTCTTGAGGTTTACGGAGAAATCCAGGACCTTCGATTCAGTTATGATCTTGTAAGGGAAGAGTTTTATGCTTGAGAGTCTTTTGTGTAATGAACAGGATTCTCTCTTATGCGTTTTACGCCTCATTGATAACAATGGTCTTGGAACCGCGTTTGTAGTCGATGATCTCTCCCGCCTTTGCGGCGTAATTACTGACGGTGACCTGCGCAGGCTGGTCATGGACCAATGCCCTCTCACAGATCCGGTGGGAAAACACCTCCAGAAGGAATATGTGTATGGCCGGGTAGGGGAAAGCTACGAACAACTTATCAGCCGCACTACCGACATGATTCGTATCTATCCGCTGCTAGACCCCGGGGGCCGTGTTGTAGATTTTTTCGAGTACCAGAGCCGTGTTCATATCCCCGTAACCAAGCCAGATCTGCTCCTTGGTAATGAATTGAAATATCTTACTGATGCTTTGCTGTCTACCTGGATCTCAAGCTCCGGCCAATACATAACCAGGTTTGAGTCGGAGTTTTCGCGGTATTGTGATGCTGAATTTGGGGTTGCGATGGCGAATGGAACTTTGGCCCTTCAACTGGCCTTAGCTTCCCTCAATATTGGGCCCGGTGATGAAGTTATCGTTCCAGATTTAACTTTCGCCGCTACCATCAATACGGTTCTACATGCTGGAGCGATTCCTGTTATCGTAGATATTGAGGAAGAAAGCTGGTGCATGAGTCCCGAGCAGTTTTCCAGCGCGATCACAGATCGTACCCGGGCCGTCATACCTGTACATATTTTTGGGCAGCCATGTGATATGGACCCCATAATGGAGATAGCCAGACAAAATAATCTCTATGTTATTGAAGATGCCGCACAGGCTCATGGCGCGAAATACAAAGGTCAGAAGGTCGGCAGCATTGGTGATATTGGATGCTTTTCATTTTTTGGCAATAAGGTCATCACTACCGGGGAAGGGGGTATGTGTATCACCAATGACTCAAACCTGGATGATCGATTGAGACTCTTTCGAGATCATGGAATGAGTAAATCTAAACGTTACTGGCATGAAGTCATCGGTTTTAATGCCCGGATCACAAATCTGCAGGCTGCGATAGGCTGTGCTCAACTGGAGAGGATTGAGGTTATACACGAACGCCGTAGGAAACTTGAAGCCGATTATAGATGCCTGTTTGAACCCTACGATTATCTTAAGTTTCAGCGAAATGACTTAGTGGGCAGGGAAAAGATTACCTGGCTGGTATGCATGTTGGTCACGAATGGCAGACGCGATGAATTCGTGGAAAAATTTCAGGCAGAGCATGTTGATTTACGTCCCTTTTTCTTTCCTCTGAGCTCCCAGGATCTGTATGCCAAATACACCTTTTCCAATGAAGTAAGCCAAAGAATCGCCTCACAAGGGGTCAATGTCCCCACCCTACCCTCATTAGAAGTTGAACTTCTGGCAAAGCAACTTGAGAATATGGGGGTCTAATTTTGTATTTGCTCTCCTACCCTTTAGATTCCTCAACACCCGCCTATGGAAATGGAGAGGGATTGAAATCACGGTCTGATAAAAATATTTGTGAGGGCGACTCCTGTAATACCCTGCACATTGAGTTCTCAAACCACCTGGGTACTCATGTTGACTGCCCCCTTCATTTTGATTCGGATGGAGCCTCAATTACAGATTATGAACCGGACTTTTGGAATCCAGGACCGGTTGGAATTGTAGAGATTCCTGCACAAGCAGCACAACTGCTGGATGAAAATGACCTCTTATCCTCCACAGGCTACGAATCTCTCCCTACAAATATTCAAGCTCTGCTGCTTAAAACGGGATGGGGATCTCGCCGACAGAGCAGGGAGTACTGGGAATCCCCCCCAGGATATCTTCCCTCCCTGGCCGATTGGATGCGAAATCGGTTTCCTGAATTGAGATTTTTTGGTTTTGACTCCATTTCCTTATCAAGCTTTGCTCATCGAGATGTAGGACGAGAAGCCCATCGAGCCTTTTTGAAACATCAAAGACCGATATTGATCCTGGAAGACTTGAACCTCGTCAGGGTGGAAGCACCGGGTACTCTGTCGGAGGTTCTCATTTCTCCGCTCTTTTTGTCGGGTGCCGATGGGGCACCCTGTACGATCTGGGCTCGATAAAAATCGGAAATGAACAGAGAACTTGTTCTGCTTTACAACCATCCTCCGCCCGATGACTTATCCCCTGACTCACTTCTATTAGACCTACACGGCTCTTTTGTCAGCTCGTACCCTCATTCAGATCAGCTCTTAGATATAATGGTGAGAGATAAATCACTACTTAGAGAAGAGTTTCTCGAACTCATTCATCACCTCGGTACAAACCTGAAAGATGGTCTCTCACTTCATCAGGTGCTACAGATGGAAGAGGGCCTTTCCTATTGGTGGTGCTGTTCCTTGTTTGAAACAGCACCCTTTAAGTCGAACTTCGTCTACGAAATTTTGAAATTGCTCGCTCTTAAGCGTTGGATTGATGCTGAACACCCTCAAACGATTTTGCTCTGTACTTCTGATTCACGTTGGACTCAGGCAATTTCAATGCTTTGTTCTCAAATAAAAATTCCTCTTAGAGTCACACAGCTAGTTCCCGATCCCTCTAAATCAACCTTTTTTACTAATTTTCTATCCCAATCAGCCCTGGGGACGTGCCTTCATCATGTTCTTAAACGCCTGATGGTTTCGAGACTTCCGTTTCCCAGGAAACCTACCGGAGTAAAGAAAGCTGTGATTACCTACTTTCCCAATTTTTCTATTGAAAATGGAAAAATCAAAGATAAGTACTTTGAGGAAGTATCCCCACTGTTCGAAGACAGTGGTTGTTGCTGGGTTCTATTCTATGTTGGCACGACCCAAAATTATTCCAAGGCACTAAATACACTTGAAGGTGTTACCAGCTCTAATTTCCAACTTCTGGACCAGCACCTAAAGCTGTCTGACTTACCCGGACTATGTAGGAGGTTTCTATCCCTGCATCGTGAGTTCTCAAGAATCTGGACTATTCCTGAAGTCCTTCAGATTGAAGGGATTGATTTTGGAGCTTTCTCGGAGAATTCTATGCGTGAATCTCTTTGTTTTCATCTCTTAGACCTTCTAATTCGGCAAAGGCAAATTCAAGAATTTTTGGACTCTAATCCTGACCTGGAGGTTCTCTATTACCTTATGGAGAATCAGCCCTGGGAACAAGTGCTTCTCTTTGAGGCCAAGAAGAGAAAAATTCGAACTGAGGGAGTCATTCATTCCACAATCAGCTCCTTGAAACTAAATTATTTCCAAGATCCTCGCGATCAAGAAAATATTCAACTTCCGGACCAGATCTTAGCTAACAGTCCGAACGCGGTCGAAACTTTCCTAGACCAGGGGGTAGAACCTGAGAAAATAGTAGAGATAGAAGCACAGAGGTACCTCTATTTAATTGACGGAACTGCATGTGTGAGAGCCCACAATGATGATTCGATTTTGCTTGTCACAACATCCTTTGATCTAAGAGAAACGGAGGTTCTTCTACGGTTTCTATGTGAGGCTAACCTACCTGAAGCAGGGTGGAAGCAGATCTGGATAAAGGCTCATCCCTTTAATCCAATAGATGATCTTATTTTAAGCATGAAGAACTTTCCGGACCATAGTATTCGAAAAGATCCCCTGGGTGAACTTCTCAGGTGCGTTGATGCCTGCTTCACGACAATTACTGGCTCGGTTCTGGTGGAAGCCCTGCAAATGGGAGTTCCCTGTTTAAGTTTTTACAGCCTTGAAGTCTTTCCTATGCCTGTGGTGGATTCCCATCCATGTCTTAGAATCGTCTCCAATCCTTCTGAGCTACGCCAAAGCCTTGAAGATTTATCCTGGAGTCAGGAGCAGGAAAGTCGGGATTCTTTCTTTTTCCTTGATCCCGCCCTTCCAAGATGGAAGTCGGTGCTTAATCAGGAATTAGATTCTAAGAATTCACAAAGCTCGGAGAATCCGGATAAATAATCACAGTTTTCGGCTTCTAATCGGCTGCTGTTATAGCCAAAGAATTTGATTCCGTGTTCCCTTGCAGCTAGAAAGTCATTGATGCTGTCTCCCACCAGTACCGTGTTTTTTTTCGAATATGAATTTTGCTCAAAGACCCTTCCTACAATTTCGCTTTTCGTTCCCGGTGAACCATGTATAGAACGAAAATAAGGAGAGATTTTGTGAGCCTCACAAATTTTTTTGAGTTCAATTTCATCGGATGCCGAAACAATGTGAATCGGTATGATTTTTGAAATTATAGGCAATCTTGAGCAGGAGTCTTCAATCAGATAGCGCGGTTGACAGAGTTGTTCAAGAACATAGTCAGAAAATTCCTGGGCTACTTCGTTTACTTTCTTTTCATCAATGGATTCCCCCAGTAACTTTTCATGAAAATAACGAATTTTTTCATAGCGGGAAACTCCCCCGTTTTCTCTATGAAAAGGTAAGAAGTCTTGAAATTGGTTTGGATATTCCCGGAAAATATATTCAAACGCCGCATCCTTCACCGGGTCTGAATCAATCAGAACCCCGTCAAAGTCTAGCAGGAGCGCGGAAATCACAGACTTCCCTTTGAAGAAAAGAAATTTCTCAAGTTCTCAATCGCGGCAAATCCCATTGCCGCAACCGCTTCCTTTGCGTTTCCGCCTATATGGGGAGTGCATAGGAAGTTTTCGTGTTCGATCAACTCCCTGTCTTCAGGCGGCTCTATTTCAAATACATCCAATGCCGCCCCACCAATCTGGGCGTTCTCAAGTGCCCACTTCAAATCAGATTCTTCCACAATCCCTCCTCGGGCGGTGTTTATGAGAAATGCTGAGGACTTCATCGTTTCAAAAACTTCTTTGTTGACCAGATTCGCAGTGTCTGAAGTCAGGGGAACATGCAAGGTAACCAGGTCCGCTTCCTCAAAAAGTTGCTGCTTACCCACTTCTTCGACGCCGGTACTTTGATAATAGGAATTTTGATCCAAGATATCGTTCACCAGTATGCGGCATTGGAATGGTTTCAAGAGTCGAATCAATTCCTTACCGATATTCCCAACCCCGATGATACCTACAGATTTTCCACTTAATTGGATTCCGCCTTCCTTTATCCATTTGCCGTGTTTTAGATTCCAACCGGAGCGGGAAAGATTACGGCAGAGCATGAGCATGAATCCCAGGGTTTGTTCAGCAACCGAGGTCTTATTGATTCCCTGGGTGGAATAGACCTCCACCCCATGCTTTCGGCAAGCCTCAAAGTCAATGTTATCCAGCCCAACTCCATACTTGGAGACCACCCTGAGGTCGGGACAATTTTCCAGCAGATCGGCATTGACTTGATCAAGACCTACAATAGCACCCTCACAGCCCCTTAAAAGACTCTGAAACTCAACAGGATCCAGTCGCCTGCCATGGGGGTTCGCATGGATGTCAAAGTGTTTGTCACGGGCCAATTCTCCCATAAGATCCGCATTGCTGGAAAAGGAAACGGTTGAAACCGCGATACTTAATCTATTTATCTGAATAGAATCCTGACTGCTCATAAATCGTTTCAATTAGACGCATCACTCGAAGCGCATCATCACTTTTCCCGAACTCGACCGACTTCTTCCCCTCAATGGCCTCTAAGAATTCATCTAGTTCCAAACTCCAAGAGTCATCTGTATCGAAGTAAATTCTCTCTTCTCGCGGTTTTCCAAAGGCGAACGCGGAATCCTCAAACTGACGCCTTGCTAGCACAAGAGTTTCATCTCCGTAACTTCTGGTGGAGGACAGAATTCCATCCAAGTTGATATAACCTTCCTCAAAACACATCTCTAAAGAAAACTTATGCCTCCATTGAGTAGCTGAAGAATGAATGGTCCCAGAGACATTTTCCTGCGTAGACATAATGGCAAAAACATTGTCCTCAACTTCCACATCCCAATAAGAGGCCTGTACAAGAGATCTAACCTCTGTAAACTCCCCGGCAAAATGCATCATTAAATCGAGCATATGAATGCCCTGGTCTATCAGAATTCCCCCTCCCGAGTATTCCTTGCGGTTCCTCCAATTTTGTGCGAAAAGATTTCCTCCAGCTTTGCCATAAACCCCGCGAAGCCATAGAAGTTTCCCGAATAGCCGATTATCCACCATTTTTTTTGCTTCCATCACGGAAGAATGATAGCGATGATTAAAACCGTATTTCAAAACCTTCCCAGAGTTTTTTTCAGCTTCAATCACCCCGCGTACTTCCTCTGAGGTTCTGGCTGGAGGTTTTTCGCAGAATACGTGCTTTCCACTCTTCAGAGCCTGGATTGAGTAGGGAGCATTCACATGGTTGAAGGTGCAGACAAAAACCGCATCTAAGTCTTGATCGAGTAACTCCTCAACGCTGGAACAGCTAAAGCCCTTGTATTCCCCTGGTGCCTCCGGGTCCATATCATAAACCGCTATGAGCTCTGATTTTGAGTTGCGCTGAATTTCACGTGCACGCAGCTTGCCAATCTTTCCCATACCCAAAATGCCGCAACGTATCATTTCACCTTAACCTTTAACTCCTGGAAACTTCTGTACTAAAAGCAGGGGACGTGTAATAAGAATAAACAATGTGATCTAGAATCATATGCATATCCTCTACCAGCCCATATTCACCTCGTGGGGCATCCACATGAAAACATACATCCGCAATTTCTCGTAACCGGCCACCATCAAAACCGGTACAGCCTATTAAAACCGCTCCCTGCTCACGGGAATATTGGGCTGCTTTTACAATATTGGGTGAATTTCCGCTACAGGAAACAGCGATCATCAAGTCACCAGGTTTAATGAGCCCTTTAAGCTGCATATAAAATATATTCTCATAGCCAATGTCATTGGCTATGGCACTGCACACGGGCGTATTATCGGCCAGCGAAGTGATATCAAAATTGATAATTTCCCTTCTCCTGAGGCCCGCACCCCAATCGTTAACCATATGAGATGCGGTTGCTGAACTTCCCCCATTTCCAATGACGTAGATGCGCGAACTCCGATTCACCGTCTTCTCAAGCTCTTGGATAATCTTGGCGATGGTCTGTGGATCTACCTGCTCAAGAAGAGCACTAAGCCTGCGGATATAGTCGCGCGTAAACTCTTCAATCTTCATCGGGAATCCTCCTTCTGTGCTACCAGAACCAAGTATGAACTCAAGAGATTCTTCTGAACAAATTCTTGAAAGTTTTCTTCAATCTCATCTTTGCGGTGCTTTTTTAGATAGGCCAGAAAGGGAGAAAAGTTCTCTGCTTGTGATTCCAGCATCATTTGAACATCAAGAGTACCCGGAGTGCTTAATTCTTTAATGCGAAATCCGTTAGAGAGAAGCGCCAGGATACCTTCACGGGTAAAGAGATTGAGATTTTCAGTAGGGATAATGTTGCTGTTTCCTCCGAGAAAGAGAATATCCACACCACTTCCTAATCTGGAGGTTAAGTAGAGATATCCGTCGCTTTTAAGACTCTTCTGAACTTTCCCAAGATAATCACGTGGATCAAAAAAGGTGCCAATCAAATTATCCACAATCAAGAGATCAAATTCTTGGTTTTCCTCACCAGAATAGGCTTGAAACTCAAACTCCGGAAGCTGTTTTGCGAGACCCTTTGCAAGCATGGAAGATCTTCCGTCATAGCCAATCGTCCTCGAACGATTGCGCTCAAATAAACGGTTTAAGCCTACCTCAAAAGAAAAGCTCCGTCTTTGGGAACTCGTCCGAAGCTCGTCGAGGCTTCCAGGCAGGGAATAGAGAGACTGTACTCGACTTGCATAGTCCTGAAACGAATCCTGATCAAGTGGGTTTTGAACATAGAGTGTGTCGCAGGTCTCGCAAGCTACATAATGAAATCCTATCATCGAAAATCTATATCCATAATTAGAATCTAAACAAGCTGGGCACCCAGAACGCAGCCTTCTCCCTGAGTCCTTCAATGAAGCAGCTATTTCCAAAATTCCACTTTTGATCTGGGTATGAACGCGGTAGTCTTCTGCCCCCACTTCTTCTATGACTCGCATGATCCTCCCTATTCCTTTGCACCAAAAATCATCATATGGGAACTCATTTTTTCTTGAACTAGAATTTCCTGCATTCTATCAAGAGATTGCTCACTTGCCCGGCTCAGGTAAAAACTCCAAAATCGATCCTCTATCTCGTGCAAATGATTCTGCAAGATGCTCAAATCGAGCTTACCTGGTGTCTGCACATCCACTTGCACAAATCCTATTTCCCGCATCAATCCCCTGATGGAGTCAGGAGTAAAAAAGTTCAAATGATGGGGTGGGAAAACAGCCTTAGCCCTTTCCCACAAAACCAAAATATCAAGCCCCGCAGCACTAAGGGTGGTCATCACGAGGCAATCCCCTGGTTCCATAAGCCCATGAAGACTCTTTAAAAAACGGCGTGGATCATGGAGATGCTCAAAGAGTTCAAAGCTAACAAAACAACGCGGCCCTTGCGGGACTTCAGATATGCATACTTCTTCAAGGGGCTTTTCAATGACTTCAAATCCCTTTTCTCTACAGGACTGCGCCAAATGTACAGAAGGCTCAATGACGGCCACGGGAACTTTTATAATCTCGGTAGCGACTTCAGCGAAAACGCCGAATCCTCCTCCGATATCTAAAATCACCTCACGGGCCGGGAAAGAGTTTAGGAAGTCTTTAATCAGATGTGCCTTAGGTTTCCAGAGTTTTTCTTTCCTGGCCTCAGCGGTAACCGGATAGAAAACTTCCGCCCAATACCTGGTTGATGGTGAGTCCCGATAGTAACTCATGAATGCTTCAAAGGGAGGCCTTGGACTTGCAAAAAGAGTGTCACAGTCTGGGCAGACTTCGTAAGAAAATCCCTTCTTCTCAAAAGAATGCGCTCCATTTGCGCCACATGCCGGACAAGGAATCTTTATCGCTGAGGCCTGGGAAAAATACTCCCTGCTATCAATCTCACAAAGACGTAGATATTCATCAAAAATATCCTGAGGTCGAATTTCTTCTTCTTTCATGGGGAGCCCACCTGATCCTAGTATTTGCTTCTATAACGCGAGAATAAATCATCGGAACTAATACAAGCCTCTACGCGAGCAAGATCCGCCGGGGTGTCCACTGCCTGGGTATTGTATTGTGTGGGAACCATCTTTACACTCCCTCCCCTCTCTAAAATTCGCAGCATGTCTACTGATTCTATGATCTCTAGCTCGGTGGGTTCCATATGGTTATATTCCAGAAGATAATCTCTTCGAAAAGGGATGATCGCAACTTGTTTTAAAGCCTGGATGGTACCGTCAAATTTTTTCTTGGAGGGGATGGGTTCTCGTGAAAAGTAAAGGGCAAACCCCCTGCTATCAACCACAACCTTCACACAATTTGGATCCTCAAATTCTTCCCTGGATTCAATTTTACCCGACAGATTTGTGATTTGAATGGATGGGTCCTCGAACAGGGGATTCAGCGATTCATTAATCATCTCCGGCCTGACAAGCGGCTCATCCCCTTGAACCATTACTAAAATATCAATTTTTCTGGAAGTTAACTCTTCTACTTTCAACATTCCTTCGGCGCACCGATCAGAACAACGTTCATGATGGTCTCCGGTCATTACCGCCTGACCTCCGATACTCTCGATATATTCCGCGATTACCCCATCACAAGTAGCTACCCATGTCTGGGTCAAATGGGAAGCCATCTTTGTCCGCTCATAAACATGACCAATCATGGGAATCCCATGAATTTTAGCCATAGGCTTTCCCGGGAAGCGGGAAGATCCCATTCTTGCCGGGATCATTGCTACTATATTCAGGGAAGATGGGTCTGAATCCATTCCATATCCTTTCTAGCCTTTTCTCCAAGGAAAAAGAAATCCGTGCTGTAAGCGGCGAAATTATAACCCTCCTGGAATTTTTCCGTCAGTTGAGAAGGGTCCGGCGGCACCGAATGAAACCCCAGTGCTCTTTTTGCCTCAGTACATGCTTGAAGTACTCGAGCTAATGCTTCTTTCACTTCCTTTCGATGAAACTCACCTGGATACCCAAGGGAGCCCGAAAGGTCGTACGGACCAATAATAAACCCATCGATGGCATCCACTGATAGAATTTCGTCGATGGAATTGACCGCATCTATGTGCTCAATTTGCCCAATCAAAACGATCTCCTCCTCAAGAGACTGAATGTACTCTTCAAAACCCAACCCAAAATTTTGTGCGCGATAAAGCCCCACTCCGCGTCTTCCCTTTGGGGGATACTGTACAAATGAGGCTGCCCGAAGGGCCTCTTCCTTGCTCTTAAGATTGGGAACAATTACCCCGTCCGCACCGATATCAAGACTTTGCTTGATGATAATTTCATCGTTTCCAGCCACACGAATCAGGCCCTGAACTCCCCTTGATTTCATCACGGAGAGCAGGGTCCGGGCAGTTTCAAGGCTCATTCCGGTATGTTCCATATCAAGGGTAAGCCAATCAAAACCCGCTGTTGCCATGATTTCAATCACGTCCGGATGTCCAATTGTCACCCAGGAGCCTATGGATCTTTCCAAATTTCTAAGCTTTTGTTTCAGTCCCATTTTGCTCATCCAGTGTTTTACGAAAGTACTCTATGGTTCTACAAAGCCCCTCTTCAAGTGAGGTTGATGGATTCCAGCCCAGCTTTTTACTTGCTAACTGAATATCAGGTCTGCGCCTTAAGGGGTCATCAATGGGAAGGGGCTGAAAAATCAATTTGCTCTTTGAAGCGGTCATTTTCAAGATCATCTCTGCCAATTCAATAATAGTTACCTCATGGGGGTTACCCAGGTTTAATGGCCCCGTGAATCCATCATCAGAATTCATCATCTTGATCAAACCATCTACCAGGTCAGAGACAAAACAAAAGCTCCTGGTTTGTTGGCCATCTCCAAATATTGTGATGTCCTGGTCGTTGAGGGCCTGAACGATGAAATTGGAAACTACGCGACCATCCTCTGCCAGCATTCTGGGACCGAAGGTGTTAAAGATTCTGACCACCTTTATTCTCAAGTCATGCTGACGGTAATAATCAAAGAAGAGTGTTTCCGCACAACGTTTGCCTTCATCATAACAAGCTCTGGGTCCTATGGGGTTTACGTTTC
The DNA here is from genome assembly GCA_964539825.1 of uncultured bacterium. Lineage (GTDB taxonomy): Bacteria > Muiribacteriota > UBA6191 > UBA6191 > UBA6191 > CAZIKF01. The sequence goes on along the minus strand of CAZIKF010000021.1, from coordinate 24,958 downwards.
CCCTATAGGATTCCGGCTGCGGATGGACCTCTGGGTCCCCATATACCTCCGAAGTAGAAGCCTGAAGAATTTTAATTCCCAGGCGCTTGGCCAATCCCAACATGTTGATCGCTCCTGAAACCGATGTTTTCGTAGTTTGAACGGGATCAAACTGGTAGTGAACCGGGCTGGCTGGACAGGCAAGATTATAAATTTCATTCACCTCGACATGTAAAGGAAAGGTGATGTCATGACGTTTGATTTCAAAATAGGGATGGTCCAGAAGAGAGATCAGGTTTTCTCTTCTTCCTGTGAAAAAATTATCCACACATAAAACTTCATGCCCACGCTTGATCAGGGCATCGCATAGATGGGAGCCAAGAAAGCCGGCACCACCTGTAATCAAGCTCACGGTTCGACGCACGAAAAGTACCTCCCTTGATTCATCAAGAGTCACCATTTCCTCTTCTTGGAAGAGGGGATGATCTCGATGGTTTACGCAATCATAATGACAATTCAGGCCTGTCTTGAAGGAGTTTATAGCACATGGCGATTCTTCAGGGAAAGAACACGACTCCCCGTACATGCTCAATTCCATACTTTCCGGCCTTTTTTCTAAGCCGAAGATCTGGCGTTCTGCCTGTTTTCAAGTTCATGACCAAAATAAGCTCATCGCAGATTAGCAAAGAAATCGACAGGCTCCAGGTTGGGCCGGGAATCCGTACAAACTAAATATGTTTAGGCATAAATTAGGGCAGGGTTGTAGGCCAAAGCTGGAGAAGTTAAGATTCCTCGGTGCGATATTTTTCAATTGAGAAGGAACCTTTTAGGCGAGTCGAAAGATAAGGGGGGACTGTGAAGGCTGTAATTTTAGCGGGTGGAATGGGTACACGACTGGGAGAGGAAACCCAGGTTCGACCCAAACCCATGGTTGAAATCGGGGACCGACCGATTCTCTGGCACATTCTCAAGATTTATTCTCACTACGGTATCACGGAGTTCGTCATCCTACTTGGCTATAAAGGCCGCATTATAAAGGAATATTTCGCGAACTATTTTCTAGAGAGCGGAGATTTCAGTATCGATCTGGCCACAAATTCCATGACTACCCTACAAAACCGATCTGAGCCCTGGAAAGTAACTCTTCTGGAAACCGGGACTTTTAATATGACTGGAAGCCGTCTCTTCCAGGCCCGCGACTACCTCACAGATACCTTCATGCTTACCTACGGTGATGGCGTTGCCAATGTCGACATGGGAAAACTATTGGAATATCACCGTTCCCATTCTAAATTGGTGACGATCACTTCAGTCATGCCTGAGGGAAGATTTGGAGCCCTTGAGATTGATTCAGATGGGCTGGTAAAGCATTTCTGGGAAAAGCCAAAGGGAGATGGTAAGTGGATTAATGGTGGATTCATGGTGATGGAACCTGGTGTTTTTAAATATCTTAGCAAAGACCCCGGCCTGATACTGGAGAGGGAACCCTTCGAGCAAATTGCTCACGATAATGAGATGAAGGTTTATAAACACCAGGGATTCTGGAAATGTATGGATACCATGAGTGATAAAAACACCCTGGAGAAACTTTGGAAGGAATCTCCCGCGTGGAAAGTTTGGAAAGAATAAATGTTTTCTGAAGTATTTCGAAATAAAAAAGTCCTGGTAACCGGAAACACCGGCTTCAAGGGAAGCTGGCTATCTCTGTGGCTAGTAGAATTAGGTGCCGATGTTTATGGGTTGTCTGATACGGTTCCTACAAATCCCTCCCTCTTTGAGGCTGTGAATCTTGAAGCCCTGGTTAACCATACTATGCTGGACCTGGGAGAACTGGATCGGGTCAAGGAATTGGTTTCTCAAATCAAGCCGGATTTTGTTTTTCATTTAGCCGCGCAGGCCATCGTTTCTCTTTCCCATCAGGATCCGCTCAAAACTTTGCGTACCAATGTCATGGGTACGGCCCATGTACTAGAAGCTTTGAAGGATCTCGAACAGGAATGTACTGCAGTTTTCATTACGAGTGATAAGTGCTATGAGAATGTTGAATGGGTTTGGGGTTATAAAGAGACTGACCCTCTCGGTGGAAAGGATATCTATAGCGCGAGTAAGGCCGCCGCTGAAATCATCTTCCATGCCTACAAGAGATCATTCTTTCAAGAGTCCGACATACGCCTTGCAACCGCCAGGGCAGGAAATGTCATCGGGGGAGGGGATTGGGCTATGGATCGAATTGTTCCTGACGCAATGCGCTCATGGAACCAATCCAAGCCGGTGATTATCAGATCCCCTGGAGCCACCCGCCCCTGGCAGCATGTACTGGAACCCCTGAGTGGCTATCTACGCCTCGCTCAGTCTCTTAGAGAGTCTCCAAACCTACATGGAGAGTCTTTCAACTTTGGCCCTCCTGCCGGTCAGAACGCTACCGTCTCCCATATTCTTGAGGACCTGGCCGCGGTATGGGGTTGGAATCCACCCCGGGATTCCTATGAAGCTATTGGGGAAACCTTGTTTCCCGAGGCTGGGCTATTGAAACTCAATTGTGACAAAGCTCTTTCACGCCTGAGTTGGAATCCCACTCTAAGTTATGAGGAAGTCATTGATTACGTGGGAAGCTGGTATTCCCATTTTTACACGAAGAAAGCGGATTTGCTAAAGTTCACTCAAGCACAAATTCAATCCTACATTCAAAAAGCAAAACTCAGGAATGCTTTATGGGCTCAGTAGAGATTGATGGAGTCTTGCTCTCTGCATTGGGTCAAATCGAAAATCCCCTGGGAGATGTTTGGCATGCGATGAAGTCTTCCGACCCAGGGTTTGAGTCCTTCGGGGAGGCTTATTTTACCCATATCCTACCCGGTAAAACCAAGGGGTGGAGAAAGCATCTTAGAATGGTACAGAACCTCATAGTACCTTCAGGTCTAGTTCTCTTCGGACTGGTGGATGAGCGAAATGAAAGTCCTACCCTCCGGCACACACAGAAAATGGTGGTAGGTTATGGACATTACGCCCGCCTGACAATTCCCCCGGGGGTATGGGTTGGCTTCCATGGTTTGAGCCAAAAGACTGCACTCATCTTAAATCTGGCCAGCATTGAACATGATCCCGGGGAGTCCATTAACCAGCCTTTGGAATCCATTCCCTTTGACTGGACGGAGCCATGAGAATCCTCATTACCGGTGGACTGGGCTATTTTGGCTCCTGGCTGACAGAACATTTTGCCAGCCGCTCCCATGAGGTTGAGGTGCTGTCACGACGAAATTCGGATAGCTCTCTACCCCCTGGTGTGCCCGTCATTCAAGCTGACCTTAGAGATCTTGCTGGACTTAAAGAGGCCCTTAGTTCCAGAGACCCCTATGATGTGTGCATCCATGCCGGAAGTTCAAATGACCAGTTTCTCCCTGGCTATCCCGAGGATGCCTTGTTGGTGAATTCGCTTGGCACTCGAAACCTCGCTGAAGTTCTGTGCTCTTGTTCGATTAGAAGAATTATCTACTTCAGTACTTTCCACGTTTATGGCCGCACCAGTGGTGAAATTCACGAGGAATTACACCCCGCCCCGATAAGAGATTATGGAACTACTCACTATTTCGGCGAAATCTACCTTTCCCAGTTTGCCCGCTCAAATTCTATTCCTTCTACTGTGTTAAGAATCACTAACGGATACGGTGCTCCTAAACAAATTGACTCCACAAAGTGGTATCTGGTTCATAATGACCTCACCAAAATGGCTTTTGAAAAACAAAAAATTCAGCTCCAATCAAATGGACTGTCCCAGAGAGATTTCATCTGGATGGGAGATGTCTGTACAGTCGTAGAGAGCCTTCTTAAAAGATCCAGTCCCGAGCTCTTTGAAGTCTTCAATTTAGGTAGTGGGGTCTGCCTTAGCATGCTTGAGGTAGCTAGCAGGATAAAATCGGCCTACCTTCAGAGCTACGGGCGCGAAATTCCCATCGAAGTGAATTCAGATGATCATAGCGTACCGCAGCAGCCTCCTCTGGTAAGTTGTGCGAAGCTTCGTTCCCAGGTTCAGTACCACGCTCATGACCACATGGTGGCGGAGGCTCAGCAGATTTTTAAACTCCTGGAAAGAGCATGAAATTTTCGGTCATCATCCCGACCTATAATCGCGAGTCCATCATCTTGAGAGCTGTGAATTCGGTGTTGCGTCAGACTTTCGACGATTATGAACTCATTGTTGTAGATAACGGCTCCATCGATGGAACCCGTGAACTTGTGGAAGAGCTATCCGCACAGGATCCCAGGGTTCACTACCACTGGCAGGAAAACTCCGGTTCGCCGGCAGGTAGCCGCAATACAGGAATTGAGCTCTCCAAGGGAGACTGGGTCGCTTTTCTGGATAGTGATGATTCGTGGGAACCTACCAAGCTTGAGACCATACAGAAAGTTCTGGACCAGAATCAGCATCTCAGGGGGATTGGCCATAGTGCTCGAATCGTGGCTGGGGAACGTGTTCTCTCTGAGCGAAGGGTGCCTGACGCAATGCCCCCTGAAGGAACGCTGCGCTTCTTTCTTAAAAGGGGAAACTGTTTGACCACGTCCGCCACCCTTATATCCAGAGAGGCACTTCGAATGGTCGGCCCCTTTAATCCATCCAAGAATTATGCCACCGTGGAAGACTTTGACTTATGGATAAGGGTGGCCAAAGAAGGGGAATTCGGATTTCTCGATCAGATCTTGACAACCCTATATGTGGAAGAGGATCAACTGTCCCGGCAAATCGACCTGCAACAGGATAATCTCGGGCACATGATGCGAAACCATATTCGGGATCTCGACCCGCTTCAATTCGACCAAAAGATGCTGTATCGGCTTTGGGAAGGTCGTATTGAATACTATAAGGGCAGACTGCATACTCAATGCGGAGACTTTTCCCGGGCCAGGCGAAATCTCTGGAACGCTATCCGAATCAATCCTTCAGACTGGAGGGCCTGGGTCTTTTTAATGCGGTCCCTGGTTCGGATCTAAGCCTCTTGTTTGTTCAAAATCTCAGCATAAAGAGCCTGATACGCACGGGTCATTTTTTCCCAGGAAAAATTCTCTTTCACTCGAATGAGAGACTGTTTAGAGAGATGATTCCAACAATTGGGATCCTCAGCCAATCTCTGTATTTTCTTCGCGGCTGTTTCGGGGTCATCTGGAGAATAGAAAAAACCCGTCTCTCCTTCTAGGACCAAATCACAGTTTCCCACAACCCTGGAGGCTACAACTGGACAGCCATAGGACATCGCTTCCAAGAGAGCCAGAGGCATGCCTTCCCATCGTGAAGTGGAGAGAAAACATAGAGCTTGTTTATAGAACTTGGAGAGATCTCTTTGAGGCTCGAGCCACTTTATCATTGAGCCTACCCCCTGACTCCTGGCCATCTGCCTGAGCTCCTCTGCATGCTTAATTCCCACCGCAAGAATTTCAATTTTTTTCTCCATTCCCCACTCCCGCAAGTAACGGGCAATCGGAATGAGCAGTTGGGGATTCTTGGCGAAGTCATTTCTGGTCACGCTCAGCACTTGCAGAGGTTCCTCTCGAAAGTTTTCCTCCGGGCGAACATCATTGGGAATTTTAACCCCGTTTTCAATTAGAACTCTGCTGAGATCTGAGCCTATTCTAAGTTCTTTTGCTCGATTGAGTTCTGAGCTGGATACACAAACCAGGTTACGAGAAAAAAAGCATAGCGTGCGTTCCAGCAAGAGATAGAGGGCTCTGGAAATAACCCCGTACTCTCCCGTGTGAATTCCATGAAAGGTATGGATACAGGATACCCCGCTAAACAGAGACAAGATTCTCGAATAAATCCCCGCCCCTTTGCCGTGAGAGTGAAGCAGAGATACTTTTCTCTTACCCATTTCCCGCCATAGTTTGATCACAGTTCTCAGGCAAAACCTACGATAGGGAATTTCAATCATGGCCTGGGACCCTAGAAGGGATTCAAGCCGGGGAAAATAGGGCTCATTTCGAGGGCAGGCTACACTCATCCTATAATCTCTCATGAGAGAGCTCGCGATTTGAAAAAGCTGTTCGGGCCCACCTCCATAATCCGCACGGGAAGAAATTAGCATCACGCTCTGTCCACGAATAGGGGAAAAGGAAGAATTCTGACCTTCGGCGATCGGGCTCATGAGTGACGCTTAATACGACCAAGAATTCCAGAAAATATATTGTAAACCGCTTTAACGGGTTTAGAATTTACCATTGAGCGCAAATCCGCACCACGCTGTTCAAAATAGGCTATGGAGCTTTCAATAGTTCCCACAGAAACAGCCTCTGGCTGCCCCCCCTTAGTGGGTATGGCCATCAATTTTTGAAAATACTTGTGGAAATCCGACTCCATCGTACCGTGCCCAATGGCAAAGGATTCCGTAGTAGGAATGAGCTCTTCTTCAATGAGATGTTTGTTTCCTTCCAACAATTCCGCCTGGTTAACAAGATCCCGTAAATTGCTCTCACACATAATTTCAAGACCAACAAGAATGCCTCCCAAAAGCCGTTGATAATGGGTGCAAAACGATCGAAGTTTCGGAAGAAGGGACTTTTGTAGTCTATGGAGATTCTGGATATGCTCCTTTGTGTGCAAAACTTTAACCTCATGAAGAATCGATAAAACCTGGTCAAGCTCCATACAGGTTTCTTCAAGCCGCACAGCAATAACCGGCTCAAGAGTAAGAAAAGCCTTAAGCGCAAAGAAGAATTCAAAGAACTTTTCCAGTTCCGTTTCACAAAGTTCCAGGCTGGATAAAATCTTTACATCATTGGAAACAAGATCGTTGGTCAATTCCTGTGTTAGTTGAATCTTTCTGAGGATGTGATACTCGTGAATCGTTTCCCTTAGATCTGACTCGGATTTACGTAGAGCGCGTGCGTAGTGTTCAAGATGAAAAACACCCCTGGGATTACTGGGAAGTGCATATAGCAGGTCAGAAATGGTCTCCAAGAAGCCAATGAACTCTGGATCGACCGTAAAATGGTAACTATTTTGAACTGGAGGAAACTGAACAAGAGCCGTAACAATAGATTCAGGGTCCAGGGCTCCAAGATCTTTCCCAATCTCTTTAATTGATTCCTGAAACTTCATACTAAGTTCGGGGTCCTCTATCTGCCTCAGAGCGGATTCTTCATATTGGGAAAGTTTTGTTGAGAGCATCTTGATTTGTTCCAATGGGTGGGTTTCAAATTCCACTGTCCTGCGTGGTCTCGAAAGCGCTTCGGTGTAAGTCAACGCGGACTCGGACTCCTCGTCAGGATCGACATCAAGCTCCGTTGAATTACCCCCAGTCATTGAGGGGGTAGATGCCAGGAGAAAACCTGCCGCCAAAATTAAGAGTACTAGCGCCCCAACCAGGTATACGATCATAATTCGCTCTCTACCTCGGGGTAGAGTCTTTGATATTCTCTGTTCAACTCCTCTATAGACTTCTCCAATTCCTGTATTTTCTGGGTAGTAATATGCCTGAGCATGTACCGATTAAAGGCTAGTAGGGCAAGGATTCCAGCAATACCGATAATTCTCAGCCAATACGAGGAAAGTAAAACCAGCAGAAGGAGGAGAACAAACAAGATCCGCTTGGTAAAAGGATGATCAAAGAAAAATTTTCCAGGCCGCAATGCAACAAGCCTGTTCAACTCTTCCTCATGAAGAAAAATCAGTTTCGCCAGAGGTTTAAAAAAGTCTTTGCAATAGGGGCAGCGAATGAGAAGTTCGACCGTTTTTAAATCTTGTGGCTTCCCACACTTAACACAAACTGGTTCAATCGTCATTTTCCACTCATCGAAGGACACAATTTCTGGACTCTGAGCCGCCCTATCTTTCTCCAAGAGTCCAGTATAACCAGAAAGTCTCTGATTTGGACTGCCTATCCCAAACCTGAAGGGTATGGCAGGCTCTTCACCATGAACTCATCGGCACATTCTCTCCATCCCCTGCCAACATGCTATACTTTGCCCCCTTGTTTGTGATTGTTTCCGATGAGAATTCTACATCAGTGGATCTATAACCAACCTTCTCTAACTCGCTTCGCGCAAGATTTTCTGGAAATTCATCCAGCCGAATCCAACCTATACCTCGTCGGCGGCCTGGTCCGCGATGTCCTGCTAAACCTGGACACTTCCAATAACGATTATGACTTGATGGTGGAGCAGAGTACTGAAGAAGAGCTTTCCAGGTCTCTCGCGATACTGAAAGACAAGGGGCAGATCAATGCCTTCTTTAAGGTGGGCAAAAGCTTTCCCGTATATAAGATCCAATTTCGTGACCGCGCCATTGAGATGGATCTTGCCCTGGCCCGTAAGGAGAGGTCTACAGGAATTGGACACTCTCAGTTTGAAGTTGAATCTTCAGGAATCACAGCCTTTGAGGATGCCAAAAGAAGGGATTTTACAGTAAATGCTTTATTTGTGCGCTTTTTCCAAAAGCAGGATGGAATCGGCTGGAATCTCATAGATTCATTTGAAGGGCAAACGGATCTTAAAACAAGAACTCTCAGGGCAGTGGGAAATGCTGAGGATAGAATGTCTGAAGACCCCTTGAGAATCCTAAGAGCAATCCGATTTGTCCACCAGAAAGGATTCCACCTTGAAGACTCCTTAAAAGACGTGATCTTGAGATATGGCAGAGAGTGGATTCCCACTGTTTCACCGGATCGAATCCAGGAGGAGTTTCTTAAAACAATGGTGGTAGATTTAAAGTCTGCCTTTGGGGATTACTTGAGACTGAACCTGCTGGATGCGGCATTTCCAAAGCTGAAGCCATTCCTTCCAAAAAAAGCTAACCCGATTCCAGAAAATGCATCCCTGCCCGTAGATTTTTCGGTGGAACTTGTTTTTCCCACCCTGCTTACCCCGTGGCTGGCGGGAGTCAATTTTCAACCCTCACCAGGTGCATTACGAAATCTTGAGGGAATTCTTCGTGCTTACCATATTCCTTCACCCAGGAGAACCAGAACCCTCCTGGCCAATCTTTGCTCCCTGTGTTGCCGCGATACCACACCCTACCCTCATAGTATTCAAGAGAAAATTCTTAACTCGGCTACGGGTAAGGATTGTAGATTCCTGTATGAAGTCTACTCCGCCGAATATGGCATGCGGGAACTGGATAACCTGACAAATCCTCCACCAAGAATATCTGGTCAAGAATTGATTGCCTGGGGGTTTAAACCTTGCCGTGGTCTCGAGGATATAGTCTTACAGGCCAGGGAACTCCAATGGCAGGGAACCGCTAACCTGGAGGAAATTAAAGAACGCCTTCTCGCTCAATTCACTGATGAGACCTAATTTTTATCCAGAACTTTACGGCCTCAAAACTCTTTCCGTTGCTGGAGATTATTCCTTTTATTACTTCAAGTCCTGGAAAATTCTCCTCGATTGCGGAATTTATCATCCCTGCTATTCTGATTTACGCAGCGTGATTCTATCTCATGCCCATATGGATCATTTTGGAGCCCTGTTCCAGGTGCTTTCGCGCAACGAATTCCTCCATCGCCCACCCCTGCAAGTCTATGGACCCGGCTGGGTATTTCCCTTTTTTGAGAGAATTCGAACCGCGCAAGAATTCCTCAATGATTCCAGGGGATGGACGGTTCAATGGAATTCCTTCGAGCATGACGTAGATCTTGAATTAGGCAACAATAAGATTTTAAGAGCCCATCGGGTTGAACACCGCCAACCATCCTACTGCCTTCAAATTCTGGAAAGACGAACCCATCTCAAGCATGAATTTCAAGGTTCCAGTCCCAGGGCGATCAAACAGTTGCGCAAAGAGAAAGTGGAAATTGAAGAATCCCGACTCTATCCCCTTCTCTTTTACTCAGGTGATTCCAATAAGACTCTATTGCAGCACCAGGATCTTTCAAGTTTTGAAACAGTCATAGTTGAGACTACTTTCTTTGAAAGCGGCTTAAGAGAGAAAGCGTTTACCTACGGCCATATTCATTTTGAGGATCTTTTAGAATCGGTGGAGAGTTTTTTTGGAATCCAAAACCTGGTTCTCACTCACTTTAGTGCGCGCACGTCACCACAGCAATTAACCCAGGCATATAATACCCTTCGCTCACGGCTCCCAGATTCTACCGCGCTCTACTTCAATACACTCCAAAAGCCAGGAAAATAGAACTCTTCCCGACCTGCCGGTGATGAGATACAATGTTGGCCTTTGCATAGAGGAGCGCTATGAGTCAGGTTGATTTACTTCAAGAAAAGCTAGCTAAAGCACGCAACGAATTGAGAAGGGTGATCATAGGACAGGACCAGATCCTGGATGCATTGTTAGTGGTATTACTCACTCGCGGACACGCTTTACTCATCGGCGTACCGGGCCTTGCCAAGACCTTGATGGTACACTCCCTGGCCAAGGTCATCGGAGGAAAGTATAACCGCGTCCAATTCACTCCCGATTTAATGCCATCAGATATCACTGGGATTGATTTAATCCAGGAAGATCCTCAACGCGGCACCAAAAGCTTTAAATTCGTAAAGGGACCCGTATTCTGTAATATTCTCCTGGCAGATGAGATAAACCGAACTCCCCCAAAAACTCAATCCGCTCTCTTGCAGGCCATGCAGGAACACCAGGTCAGCCAGGGGGACCAAACCTATGAAATCGAGGAGCCGTTCTTTGTTCTCGCGACTCAAAACCCTATTGAACAAGAAGGAACCTATCCACTCCCCGAGGCACAGCTGGATCGTTTCACATTTTCTCTGAAAATGACCTATCCTACTTTTGAGGAAGAGGTGAAAATCGCCACCCTTCAGCATGTATTTGAACAACCGCTGGAAACTCAAATGACTCGCCAGGAACTTTTGGAAGCACAACGCATGGTTGAAGTGATTCCCATAGGTGATGAAGTGGTTAGATATGCCGTAAAAGTCAACTTCGCCACACGCAAAGAAGGGGATCAGCCTACACCCATGGTGAAAAAGTACATTTCCTGGGGCAGCGGGCCGAGGGCAAGCCAGTACCTGGTCGCAGCAGCCAGAGCCAGGGCCTTTATGCTGCAAAAATCCAGTGTTTCAGTAGAAGACATCGCTTTTGTGGCTCCCTCTGTTCTTCAGCATAGAATGGTGATGAACTTTCAGGGAGAAGCGGAAGGCATAAAGATGGATGATGTCATTTCTGAAGTCCTGGAATATTCCAAATAATCATGAATCGGCAGGAGTTTCTGGATCCGGGTCTTTTGGCCCACGTAAAAAACCTCTATCTCGCGGCTCGCTACGTCGCTGAAGGTGCTATAGGCGGATTTCATCGTTCTGCCTATGTCGGATATAATGCTGAATTCTCCCATCATCGAGAATACCAACCCGGTGATGAAATCAAACATGTGGACTGGAAACGCTATGGGAAGACTGGTAAGTACTATATTAAGCAGTATGAGGAATCATCTTCACTCAATGCCCTGCTCCTTTTAGATCAGTCCTCTTCCATGGGAACCGAGCCCTCCAAGGGGCTTAGTAAGGAGCATTATTCAAAGATTTTAGTATGCGCCCTGGCTTACCTACTACTCCATCAAAGAGATGGGGTGGGATATCTTGGTTTTGCCAAGGATGTGCTTAGTTTTCTACCAATCTCGACAAAAATGACTCTCTTTGGAGAGTTGGTGAAATCGTTGGAAACAACTCCCTCAGGGGGGGGCACTTCTTTACTTCACGCCGTTAAAGAGCTTTTACCAAGACTTAAGAAAAAATGCATGATCCTGTTAATTTCAGATTTTCTGGATCTTGAGGATGAACTCATGGAGGCTGTTCGCATGCTGAGGTTCCATCGGCACGAAGTCCTCGCATTTCATTTACTGTCTTTTGAAGATCTCCAGTTTCCCTATCAGGACTTTTCCACATTCATAGATGTAGAGACCGGTAAGAGTCTTAGCATTGAGGCCAGGGTGATTCAAAAACAGTACCAGGAGTCTTTGGACTCCTATTTAAAGGAAACTTGCTCAAAGCTGCAGGAGTTGGGAGTTGACTACCATCTCTTTGACACCTCGATTCCCGTTGAAAAGGCATTAATCCACTATTTATACAAAAGAAGCCGACATCTATGAGCCTGCTTCAATCACAGTACTGGTACCTTCTGTTTTTCGCGCTTGTTCCCATTCTGCTCCATCTTTTTAAGCGTCAAAAGGCGCGTAAAATCCATATAAGCTCCCTGTACCTCCTTCATCGTAAGGCCCGCGTATTAAATCGCAGAATTAAGCTCCATCAATGGCTGCTGCTCGCCAGCAGGATCCTTCTCGTAGTCTTCTTGGCCTTTTATTTTCTACGTCCCCTTCTTAAGGATGCTCCAGCTCTACTATCGAAGTGGCTCCCGCATCGTGAACCAACTCTAGCTTTTTTAGATACACGCTGGGATTCTTCTGATTCCCTGCGCCAGGAACTCATCCAAAGACTGGGAAAAACACCGACTCAGGATTTGAGATTTAAGGAGATTTTTGTGAATAAGGGGCAAACTTTGCTCCAAACTGTGCGCGAAGGTCTTTCCGGGTCTGAATCCAGGATATTGTTGATTTCAAGGTTTTACTCCACTACCAATGGGGAGATCAAAGAATTACGCGCTCTTGGAATGGAACTTTTCCCTGCCGGCCCCCCCAGGATCATCAATACAATCGTCTCAGAGCTAAAAATTACTCCCCAGAATCCTCTACTGGGAGAGAATGTGGACATTTCGGGAGTCGTTCATACCATAGATCCTAGCCTGGAAAAGGTAGAAATTTCCCTCCTGCGTCCTGGAAGGGATCCGCAGAAAAGAAGTTTGCAGATCAAGGCAAAACAGACAACGGACTTTAGTTTTTCAATTCAGGCCGATAGAACTCCGTTGGAAGTGGTAGAAGTCCGTCACGATGCCCTTGATGAAGTGGAGGAAGATGACTCCGCGACTCTTGAAATTCCCGTTCGATCCAAATTTCGCATCGCCCTCGTGGACGATAAAGCTCCTTCAGAATCCAAACGCTCCCGTTTGTATTTTCTACGAAAATTTTTCGATGGATTAAATCAATCTTTTCCAAAAATCAATTTTGAAATGACCAATTTTCAAAGTGCTTCCTTTCTGCAGAGCTCTACCGGGGTCTATGACTGGATTCTCGTCGGAGATCTATCTACCCAGTTTTTCCCACGCAACCGGGGAAAGATTTTCTTCTTCTGGCAAAAAACAGAAAGAATGCGTCGCTTTCTCGATGAAAAGTTGGGAATGAGAAGTTATGCGCTTGAAACGAATAGCCAGGATCTCAATCTGCTCACTATTCCCGCTTCTGACCGTCCGCTTGTTTCAAATCCCTGGCAGGTTCATCGCTACTTACAAGTAAAAGCTCCCCAATCCACCGCTTTGATTCAAGGGGGTAGGGATCCCTTACTGCTGGAGTCAAATGGAATATTCTTTAGCTCCTTCGATTTTTCCGAGTATGATTTCAGCGGAATCTTTGATCCCTATTTTCCTATTTTCCTCTATCGCTTCTTTTTTGAAAGATGGGACAGGGATGATACTTTGCCTCAGGCTAGTTTCCCGATTACCGAAAGATCCACAGAACTTAGTTTGGAATCTCGGATTGAAGAGGAAAAAACCGAGGCCGATCTATCCTTTCCAATCCTACTCCTGGTATTGTTTTTTTGTTTGGCTGAGTTGTATTTAATTTTGAAGCTCGAAAGAGCGATTCAATCCAACGGGGTAGAGTGAATCAAATTCAGAAATGCTAAAAGTCCTATTCTTATGTACCGGAAATTCTTGTAGATCTCAGATGGCAGAAGGCCTCGCCAGAAAATTCCATTCTCGATTCATAGAGTTTCAGTCCGCCGGGATTGAAAAACATGGATTGAATCCCATGGCTGTAAAAGTAATGGCAGAAGTAGGAGTAGACATAAGCTCCTATCGTTCAAAGACCCTTCAAGAGTTGTCTGGTATTCAGTTTGATTATGTTTTTACGGTTTGTAGCCATGCTCATGAGAGCTGTCCGGTTTTTCCTCACGATGCTCAAATTGTTCACCAGGGTTTTGATGATCCCCCAAAACTAGCCCAGGGGATCAAGGATGAAGAAAAGGCACTAGATCATTACCGTAGAGTTCGCGATGAGATCAATGAATTTGCCAGGAATCTCAGCGAATTTTTAAATCTATAGTCAATAGACCTTAGACTGCTGAATCCCGTGTCGAATTCCAGACCAAAAGTCCTCAAAGAGAACTTTCATCCTGGTCCCGACCAACGATGGATCTAAACGCGTAGAAGTTTCGACAAGCAGATCTTCTTGTTCCTCCTTAACCCTATTCATTTTCAATTGAGTCTGCGCAGATAGAATCAAGCTCACATCATTTCCCAGAAGAAAAGCACCCCGCCGCTCCTGGTCCCATTTTGATTGCTTTGAAGAAACGTGTGCATCCGTGATTCTATCCAGATGAAGCTGCCCATAATTTGTGAGTATTTTCAGAAAATCAGCCGCGTATTTCTGAGCTGCATCTGAGTTTTGAGTAAGTAAGGCCAGCTTTTGAACCGCCAGACATCGAAGAGAAGCGACCCGGAGGCTGATTTCTTGTCCAACTCCAACTCTCATAGAAGTTTCAAGGGCTTCGGGAAAATCAGAGACTGACAAAATGACCTCATGGCGGGATGGCCATTGGCCTGCATCATCCAAACCTGTCTGGGGGCTAAACACCATGAGATCCAACCCTATTGAGTTGGAACCTGATTCCAACCTATGGACAAGTTCCGTAGGCTTCATTCCCTTCTTAATCAAAGCCAGACGAATGGATTCAAACGCTTCCCCACTGGCCACCAGGATCGCAAGATCTGTGCCTCTTGTCTGCCGCGGGGAAAGTTTACCAAAGACGTGATGGACCACAATATCCCGCGCAATTGGTCCCGCAGCTAAATACGGGATGTCACATTGCCTGCAGGCAGTATCAACCAGGTGCAGTAGCGAATAAATATCTTTGTCCAGCGGACATTGAATTGTGAAAGACGTTCTCATTGATCTTTACACCGCTTCAAACCTTGACCAGGAATTCACTGTTCCCTGCCTTAAAAAGAGTAGATTCCTTTTTCTAAGCTCGAACTGCTTCCCAATAAGCGTCCAGGAGTTCCTGGGTTTGGCGGGCTAAATCATATTTCGATGCCCTCTCTGCCTTGCTGCTATTCGAGCACAACCTGGCGAAATTCTGGATCATGAGTACGTGTTGGGGTACATCGCTATCGGCTATGACCGTCTGGGCTTCGCTCCTTGGCTGAACTCCCTTTCTCAGGTCATAAGAAGTTTTAAGACCTGGATTTTGAAAAATGTAACTCTGCTTATAGTCCAGTACATAATCAGGAATCTGGATCACACCCAGGTCACCGAGAATCTCAAGGTCCATGAGTTGAGCACCCACGCTATATCCAAAATCAAAACACGTAGTCTGAGAAGATTCAAAAACTGCCCAACCCGAGCCTCTTATTACCGAGCCTGTCTGAGGATGGCGCTGAATTGAACCCGTGATGGAACGCAACTCACCCCGCTCGATTAAATACTCACAAATTGCACGCATATTGTACCAACCTAAATCACCCACAGCACCAGTAGGTTCCTTGTCTGGTTGAAAGCGAATGTTATAAATATCATCCGCGGGAAAGAAAAAGCTCGATCTCAGGTGCTGTACCGTACCGATTTGTTCCTTCAGGGCGCCTCTGACCATCTGCGTACGCGGATTGTGGGTAAAATGAGTGCCATCCATGAAAACGAGATCACGCAGGCGGCATCTCTCATAAATACGCCTGAGAGAGTTTTCCCCGGCAAAGGGCTTATCCGCCAGAAGATGCTTGCCCATCTCAGCCACTCCCAGGCAAATTTCCTCCCGAACATGGGTGGGGGTCGCAACATAAACCGCGTCTACCCCTTCGTAATGAACCAATTCATGCCAATTCTCAAAAACCTTGGCAATCTTATGCAGTCTAGCAAACTCCAAAGCTTGCTCTTCGCGCCGAGAGGCAATGGCAACAAGTTCAACCTCGGTGCACTGATGCATGGCACGAGCAATATCAGAGGCAATAGAGCCAGCCCCAATGATCCCAAATCTAAGCATCTTTGACTCCTGAGCCATCATTTTCCAAGATTAAGGTACAAGGTTCAAGGAGGATAAGGTAGTAAAGAATCTTGAATACCAGGGAATTTGCCAGAGCCAAGAAGATTTCCTCTTAATCTCAAGCTGACTCAACTTACTGATACCCATCCCAATAGCCGTGAATCGAGATCGGGGAATTTCGGGTCACTAAAAATCAACCTGAAATCTGAGGGTGGTGCTTTCCGAATCTCCTACCGTCTCAAGCTCTGAGAAGGTTTGATTCAACATCACCCGACTATAGGAGTTCAGGTGCCAGTTTATCCCTAAAGTCGTACTGTTCTGCTGTCCTCCCATCACCCCGGCGAGCGCATCATCCAAATCCAATTCAGAATAGCGTAATGCCACCTGCCAGGCTCCTCGACCTCCTCCGTTGCGGCCTGAGTAATTCTCTTTTGGTTTTACCCTTGAGAACAGACGATATTTTGGGTTATAGGGACGATGTTCGCCTGTTAGAAAATAAGAGGCCTGTACATAGGTACCGCTAAATTCCGGATCTATACCGGCGATTCCATCCACTTGAGCAAAAACGTGCTCCAGCTGAAACTGGAGCGGCCCATTATGGTAAACCAATTCCAATCCAGTCTGTACCGCCCCCTGGGCTGCAATGGCACCGGTATCCGCAAAGTTTTTGTCCCAGAGATGATTCTCGGCACGGGTATCATATTGAAAGGAATCTCCATTGCGACGGGTATGAGCTAAGCCAAAATGAATCAATTTCTTTCCCTTGCCTTCATTTTTCAATAGGTAGGTGATTCGGGATGTGAAGTTCAGGTCGTCTTCATCAGAATTGGTGCTCTTTCCGAAAGAACCGGAGTCATAGAAGAAGCCCGCCGCGTAGGCCAGACGGTGTTCATCGCTGTCATCGGTGAAAAAAGCTCCCGTGTTGTATTCAGGATAAAACGAAGCTAGCAAAGAATTCTCGATAAAGGTCGGATACTTGGAACTACTGTTGAATTCCAATCCGAAGGGTTCTTTGATGTGACCGACCCAAAAAGTCCTATCCTTGCTGTTTCGCCATCTCAAATAAGAGGCTTTCAGAGAGGCTCCTCCTCCAGCAAAATCATATTCAACCTGGTATTCTAATTTTTTCAATTTTCCCTTGGCCCCAAGTCGGGCTCGACGAAATTCCGCTCCGTTTTTCGCATTGGATCCAAAAGCGGCAAGCAGGGAATCATCTGCACCAAGGAAAGAGTAATCCACCATAATCCTCCCCATCACTTTGACAGAGGGTTTGGTGCTCTCTCCAGGTTCATTGGATTCCTTAAGCTGAGATTTGATCTGAGCCAGTTCCTCCTGCAGCAGTGAGATCTTGTGATCAAGATCCCCATGGGTCAATTTGCCCGCGAATAAAGCACTAGCCGTAAGCCAAACCAGGACACAAAAAATCAAGAATCGAAACTTCATTTTCATTCCCTTCCTTACCG
Organism: uncultured bacterium; assembly: GCA_964539825.1. Classification (GTDB taxonomy): domain Bacteria; phylum Muiribacteriota; class UBA6191; order UBA6191; family UBA6191; genus CAZIKF01. The sequence goes on along the minus strand of CAZIKF010000021.1, from coordinate 7,478 downwards.
GGTTCGAAACACGACCGACCACGCATTTTCCCAGCCTTACTTTATGTGACTTTGTAAATACCGTGAACCAAGAAAAGCAACAAGCAGAAATTCCAACAATTCATGAAAGATAATCAACAACCCGAGAGTTAAAGCTCACTGAGAAACTGAACAACGAATCTGGATACCGCGATCAAGTCGCGGTATGACGGAAAAGATTTTCAACTGAATTAGTCAAGGTGAGTCGAGAGCCGAAACGTGGTGCGTGCATGGGGGTGCAGGAGTGGTGCATGGGTGTAGACCGCGACGACGGGCGATGCATCGCATCGTTCTAGGAGTGATCTGCGCCCAGGTGCCGCTCATGGGGTCCCAGGCACGCACCTAAGATTCGGTTCTCGACTCACTCAATCACTCTACACCTGGACGCAAGGGGAAAACTGGAATTAAACCCCCTCCACCGGAGGATACATTGACAACTTTTGAGCGCGATGCCCTACCCAGCGTTCCCACATATTTTCCATTGAAGACAAATGGGTTGAGATTAAGATTTCTCTTTTCCTGGATGACTTTCCCATCCTCGAGAGTCATAAAATCATACTCAGGAACCTCAAAAGCCTTTTGTGCTATCCACCAGGAGCAACCCATACAATTTTCAACTACAGATTCCCATTTCGACACTTCGGTATTAGAGCCCACAAAAACATCTTGTCCACCTGCTCCCCCGGTTGGCTTAATCACCATGGTGTCTTTGTGAGCAAGGAGGTATTGATGTAGGGAAATATCAGTGCCTTCCGGTGATAGCGTGATAGTTTCATCAAGCTTTCTGGTCCAGGGAACATGTTTTTTAATCGTCTCAGCCTCCTTGGCACTAAAAAGATCATGATTTTCTTCGTTGGTCATCAGTGCCATAATCTCTTTATGAGCACCTATAATCGCTCTGAAGGGGTTCACTGCGCAAACGGCCCCATCCCTGATGGCCCCAAGAAAATCCTTCAATTCACGGGGATAACGCTTATAGAAAACAAATCGTATGGCCAGGTTCACCAGATCAAACTTAATATTATTTGAATAAAGCCCACCTTTTTTATATTCCAATTCTCGAGGATCGAGAAAATTCGCCTCGTATCCCTTTTCGATCATAAAATCACGAACAATTTCAGCATCTGAACCCACGAGATAGGACTTGAAAGATGTAATTCCAATGCGTGGGTTTTTCTCTTTTCCACCGAATTCCTTATAGCAATTCAGAAGACTGCCTAAAAACTCCTCAAGTACATGCGGTCTTTTTGGATTGACGTATTTTCCTATCAAATCACCGCAATAGCTTTGCTTAGAAAAAAGCTCTTCATAAACCCCAATCCAACCCCTTCCTCCCGGCATATCTGTATTAAATTCGATGAATTGAAGTTCCTCTCCGTTAAATAGGGCGTCGTGCCGGTTGATCACGGTGGGCTTCTTATATCCAGGATTCCAGGCCACCCATTCTTCCGGAATATCAAGATAAGGAAAGTAGGAGCGCACCCTCGCGTCGTTTGGATAGGCATCTATTACTTTATCCAGAGCCTTATCGAGGGTTTCGGCTACCCTCGCAATAAGGCGCACGGTTGAGTCCTTCAAAAAGACTGGTGTGAGTGAAATTGGTAAGGTCGTTCCTTCCCCATAGGAACATCGTTTCTTATTGAGTTTGGTCAAGAATTCGGTACGTTCCCTGATAATTTCTCTGGAGTGGGACATCATCCAGTCTTCCATTGCCTTTTCCGCTTCTGCAAATGTCTCTTGTTTTTCAGGTTCCAACTTTTTTCCAGTCATGGGTTCCTTCCTTTTAGGTGGGATAAATGAGGACCTGTCATTTTTCCATACCGCGGTGAAATTCTCAAATATAACCAGAAGGTGCCGAAACATACTAAGAGAGAGAATTTCATGTACAAGTCTCTAGTTTTTCTATCATTTTTTGTCCTCACTTTGGGGACCTATGCCGGGGAAGGTTCAGACCCGCTTCTGAAGAAAGCCCAGGAGTGGTTGGTATTCGAGGACAATAAATCCTCAAAGACTCCTCAAGCTCTCACAAGCGCACCTGCCAAACCCCTGAGTTTGAAGAAAAAGACAAGTCAAAAATGGAGAGAAACCTTCAAGGACCTCAAGAGACTTCTCGTTCAGAGTGATCCCCTGGGCCAGGATAAGACCCAGGGATTGCGGCCTATCCATCTAAGGCTGGTCAAGCTCAATAGTTATAAAACCAGGCTATCCAACACTATTTCTTATGTGTGGAGGAAAAAGAAGCAGGACACACGCTCCTTGAGCGTAACCTATTCCCCTCTTGTTCTTAAGGATCCCTTCGCGCAAATGAAGATGGACTCATGGGACATTAGCTTTGGAATGAGAAAGTATTATAAACACCATGTTTTCTTTCAAGGGAATGCCGGTTACAGGGTTTATAGGCCTAATGAATTCTATGTGAAGTATTTTCAGAATCAGGGACAAGCCTTTGGAGACCGTTCCCTTCCCTATCTTACCCTGGGTTTTGGGATGAGAATTCTTAAAAGGGTTCCGATCTTAAAGACTCCGCTGGTATTACGAGCCTCTCATACCTTTGGAAACGATATGCGATTTCCCATTTCGGGTCCCCACGGATTTGATCGGATTGGCGTGAGAGGATTTAAGATTGGTATGTCCGTCAGATTAAGGATTTGATATTCATATGAAGACGCTGAGTTCTTGGCTCCTAATCGTTGGCAGCATTGCTTTCCTCTTCGGTTGTACTGCTACACAAGTTCCCGAAATGGACTTTCTTCAGCAAGCGCTACGCCCGGTGACAATCCAGGGAACTCTTACCTCTGCTACAGCCTCCAAGAGCATTGCCTCCTTTACTCTGCCCGATTCAGTAACAGCAAGCCAAGAGCCTATCAATAAGACCCCTAAGACATCTGAAGGAACTCGAATCGGTGTTGTGGATGAAAAAGGGAAACTTCTTAAGGAGGACGTGTTTTTCCCTTCGACGACTACCGGTGAAATTCCCTTTCAGTTCCAGGGACGCTTAGCTCAAACAGCAATTCGACTAAGAGTTCTTAAGGATGATGTTCCCTACGAGATTGCCCTGGGCACCATTGAAGCGGGAAGTTCCCTCCATGAACTGGGTACACTCGACTTTCAACGTGAGGCTCTGGCAACCAGGTATCTGGAGCAGTCAAGTTCCTATCGAATTTTGTCAAACCAGAGCCCCGAAGAATTCCGATTCATTCGTGAAGAAGTGTTCAAGAATCGCATTGAGCCCTTGGGAGCCTGGTCTGAGATAGTCCAAGAAATCCACAGGGTCGGTGTGGATGAAAATGGAAAAATGGCCGTTTTTGAAGAGGGGTACGATCCCGGGAACCATAAGAACCCCACCCAAAAACCAACCTGGGAACCACTCCTTTTTGAACCATGGACAACCTCGGTGTCAGATAGTCCCGTCTTATCCATGGATTCAGCATCTTTGACTCCGGAGCAAAATCAACCCGGGCCAATTTCCCCGCCCTTACCCAGTGTTTTAAGAAATCTGCTCAAGAGTGTCACCTTGAATTCATCAGGTCCTCCTCTAACACTTTTTCACGCCAGAGACTTCAGAGAACCTGTTCCCCGTATCGTGAATTCCACATCAATGAGGATTGATTTGGAGTTTCATGAATCTCTCCCAGGCGAACATCTGGAGGAAATTCTGGATAATGGGACTTTACAAGTAGTGCGGAAGAAGGAAACCTACCTGATCAAGATTCAGGATCTTTCCTCCCATACAGATGAAGCCAACTTACTGAGCCTTGAAATACCCTTCACATGGCCGGTTTTTCTCTTTGAGGAAGAGCATAAAATTTACTTCCAGCAGAACCTTACGCCCTTTCACCCCTTGGAAGTCCCTCATGCGTTCTTTAAGATCGTTGTCACCCCCAAGCAATCCGGATGAATACCAAAGAAAGTCTCGACTTCGATCTAGTTGCTATGGGCCGAGCCTGCCTGGATGAGTCATGTCTGATTGAGACGGGGGCCCATACAAACTTAAAAATTCCCATACTTAGACGAAATGTCTGCGGAGGGGGCCAGGCAGCCACATCAGCCGTAGTAGTCTCTCAGTTGGGCGGGAAATCCGCCTATGTTGGCAATCTCGGCAAAGATAAATATGGAGATTTAATTTTTAGTGAACTTTGTGAGTTTGGTGTCGATACGAGGTGGATTGCTCGTCCTGAGGGTTTTTGCACTCCTAAGGCGCTGATTCTGGTTAACTCTCAAAACGGAGAAAGAACCATTTATTATGAAAAAACCCCTGAGAGAGCCCGGTACCCCATACCCAGAGAACTAATCTTCAACTCCCGAGCTTTGATTTTGGATCCCGAAGTTTCTCCAGATGAACTTTCTGAAATCTTAGAAAAGAAAAATCCAGAATCCTTCATTGTTTATGACGGAGAAAGAAGCAGACCAGCACTCAACGAAATGATGAAACACGCTGATTTTTTCATCGCCTCGGAAACCCTGCTTGATATGAATGGTCCTGCTAGAAGATCAGAAACGCTTCGCACTATGCGCAAGTCCATCCAGGGAGAGCTTATTTTTACCTTTGGAGAATCTGGATGTGTGTGGGTTCAGAAGGATGAACTTATCCATCTAAACGCTTATCCATCCGTAAAAGTTGTTGATACAACCGGAGCAGGGGATGTATTTCATGCATGTTTTGCCTATTTCTTCTCAAAATACCAGGACATTCTCCAAACTCTCAGACTCTCTTCCTTTTGTGCGGGAAAAAGTACCGAAAGACTGGGAAACCGCGAACATAAGGACTTAACGAATGGTGCTGAGGAAGGTAAAAACTTCATTCACTCCAAAAAATTATCCGAAGACGAATTTGAAAACTTGATTCAGACTCGTGCTCCACAATCCTGACCTGCTAAATCCTAAGAGGTCCTAATTCCAGATTTTTTTTGAATAGAGGTCGTGGGTTAGGTCAAAGACTTTTTGGGGGGTTAGATCGCGCATACAATCGAATCCAATCGGACAAACCCTGTGTTTACAAGGTGCGCACGAAACCTTGTGTTGTATGGGAAATGTGTTTTCGGTAAAACACTGGGTGAGGTCCGGGTCAGAGGGTCCAAAGAGAACAATGGTAGGCTTTCCCATTGCCAATGAGTACCAACGAAGACCACTATCATTGGTGATAAAGAGATTCATTCTCTTAAAAAACGGCTTAATGTTGTGAAGTCCCAATGATTCCCTCGAGAGGTTGATTGCCAACCCCCCAAGACCTTCGGAAATTTGCTCTGCCCTATGCTCATCACCAGGTCCGCCAAAGACAAGAAACCGTACAGGGCCAAGAGCATCTGCCAAAAGTTTCCCAAGTTCAATAAAATACTCAGTTAGCCACTTCTTGGTCTCTCCAAACCCCGCTCCTGGATTAAATCCAATCAGCGTCTCCTCATCAAGAATGGAATGTTTCCGCGAAACAATCTCATAAATTTTCTGACATTTCTCATCCAGCCCCAATTCCAATTGATGATGGTTCAGAGTTGCTCCAAATCTGTGCGTAAGCTCGGCATATTTATCATCCATGGCACCCGGCACCATCTCAATAGATTCAGAAAGAAAAAAAGAGCGCATTTCATTGCGGTAACCAAGCCTGAAAGAGATTCCAGCAAGGAAAAAGTCTATCGCTGACGAGAAAGAATTTGTGTATAAAATTCCAGCACTAGGACCAAGACTTCGAAGAGAATTGAGATAGCTCTTATAGGCTGATGGTCCGCTGCCTTTCTCTGGCTTGGAGATGAATCCGTCAAAGATCTTATTAGCGCTCAATATCTGCTTGCTATAAGGTCGGCCCGTAGCGATAAAGCGATGATTGGGAAACGATTCCTTCAAATTTCGCAAGGACGGAGAGACCATAACTATATCGCCGACCCAGTTGGGCAGCCGTACCACTATGGTTTTTACACCCTCCACCTTCTTGCGGATAGCTGTTATTCTATGATCCAAGCCCATATCTTCTGCAGTATACCGTTAATGACATTTTTCTCGAAAGATACTGACATCTTGTCGGGCTTCCGGGATTGAGTTTTCCTCTCTTATCTCCTTCCTAAGTTAAGTCCACGTTCCACACGATGGAATTTCCATGGGAGTTGTTTGCAGACTAATCTTGTCTTTATTATTGACCTCTCAGGTCCTTGCTCTTTCAAATGAAGTGAAAGGGCTTCTGCACAAAGCCAAACACGCTTTAGAACAGGAACAGATGGCCAGGGCGTTTGATGCGCTTTCGCATGCCTATGACTTGAGTTCTGAACAGAAACCAGATCAAGTGGAGGTACTCTGCGCTCTAGGATATTTCTATTTCCGACTTAGCTCACCAGGAGATTCAGAAGGCTGCTACAAGAAGGCTCTCAATCTTGATCCCTATCATTTCAATTCGCTGATGGGTCTTGGGGATGTGCTCTTTACCAGGACAGAATACCTCAACGCCAGGCACTACTATGAACTGGCCAAGAAATACCATCCCCAAAGATTTGAAACCTACAGCGCTATCGCTTCTACATTCTACGAGAGAGCCCAGGTCTCCCAGGCGTTCCACTATTATCAACTAGCACTCAGGAGAAATCCCTCGGACACCTTAAGTTTAAACAACCTTGGAATTCTCTGGTATGAGCGGCAAAATCTAAAGGAAGCCCAAAAAACATGGGAATTGGGTTTGCGGGGAAACCCTGACTCTCTTTCCTTACACAATAACCTGGGCATTTTGTTTCGAGATGCCGGTCAACCCGAAAGAGCCCGTGTACATTTTCTCAAGGCTTTAAGAATTCGTGGTGAAGACCCGGCCGTTCTCTCTAATTACGCCAACCTTCTTTTTGACAAACGCAGAACTGAGCAGGCGAAGCACTACCTGAGATTGGCACAGAAGCAACAGCGCAGCCCCGTTTATTTCAATAATCTTGCGGTAATGGAGCGCTTCACCAGAGAAGTTTTGGGCTCGGGAGTTCAGTTCGGTCACGCCCTGAGAGAAAGGCCTGATTATTCTAATGCCAAATTTCATTCCCGCTACTTCGAAGGCCGTTCCCAGGTAATCAAAGAAGCCAATCACCCCAGGTGAGCCGATGTCATCTGCTCAGGTGGCGTGTGAGCACTCATTAGCTGCGCCTGGCAGCGTTTCCCTCGTTGAAGGTGACGATGCCACCTCCGCCTCACGAATCCCTGCCATGCACTACTACTGAACGCTAACACATCCACCACACAGACGACATCGACTCACAAAATCTAATTTCTAAAACACGTGATGCGAGGGCCGGTGTGTGGTACGGGATTGAGGGCTCGGGAGTAGTGCATGGCAGTGGTTCGTGAGGAAAAGGTAGTTGTTCTACCTTTGACGATAAACACTCAAATTAAATTTTGAAGACCAGTGATGCGAGGGCCGGTGCGTGGTACGGGATTGAGGGCTCGGGAGTAGTGCATGGCAGTGGTTCGTGAGGAAAAGGTAGTTGTTCTACCTTTGACGA
>CAZIKF010000020.1:11423-95991 GCA_964539825.1 uncultured bacterium | reverse complement strand
ATTAGCACTACCACCGCTCAAAAGCTCACTTCCCTTAGTTTTCCACTCAGCCTGGATGGATTTTCTTCCGGAACTACCTATTACTTTCTGCTCAGGGCTATTAATGAGGGAGGAAACGGCGAATTCACTCCTATTCTCCCTGTGAGTATTCCCTATTTTCTACGGGGAGATTTCAATCTTGATGATCGTTTAGACTCACAGGATTTAGAGATTCTTAGAGCCGCCTGGGAAGGAACTTCTTCGGTCCCTGATATTGCTTCAGTATCGAGTCCGGATACAGTCCCAGTCCTGAACTCCGAACCGAGTAAAGATGGAGTATGGGATCTTCTTGATCTCATTGTATTTTCCATGAATTGGAATTGGGCCCTGGCCAATCCTGATCCAAATCTCTGGCCATCTCGCCAGCCATAACCAGAGATTTCGATTGCTTAGCCAGAGTCTTTCGACTGTTGGTCTAATCCCAGGTTACGGGAAACTATCAACAAGAGAAGAAGGCCGCCAAGTCCCATTCCAAAGCCTACAATCAAAGGCAATTGAATAGCAGCCCAGGTTGAACTTGTACTGTCAGTGGTAATCCAGGACATCATCAATAGGTATGCTGCAAAGGAGATTCGTCCAACAAGGCTCTGGATGGAAAGGTAGGTAGCCCGCTTTGAAGATGGAATTCGTGGAACCAGGCAGACATTGATCGGAGCCATCATCAAGGCCCGCGGAACCGCACGCAGAAGGATGATCAGGGCAATCATGGGATTGATCACAATAGCCATCAATCCAATGATGACTGTTTGGATTAGAGCGGCAGACAATAAGGTAGTCACGGTGCCGAATTTCTGTGTAATCTCAATCGTCCGCGAAGCTACTATACTTGCGATTATCAATGAAGCCGCAGCGACCAGACCGGTCAGGACTGGTGTACTCAACGACTCTAATGACATCCCCAGGACCAGTTCTTTGAGGTAAGGCTGATAGAACATATAAGGGATGTGATTGAGAATCGTCATGAGCACTACAAGGCTGAAGATCCAGGCAATGGGCTTTTTCTTAAGATAGGAGAGGCAATCCTTCAATTGTCCTAGAAACTCTGGATGAGCACACTCAGCTCTGGACGGCTCACGCATTAGAAGTACAGCCAGAAGGGCTCCCAGGGCAGATAAAATCGACAGCCCATAGGCAATTCTCAACGAATATGCTCCCGCGAGCCCTCCCACAAGGGCGGCAAACGCGCCGATGAATAGGCCATTACGCGCGACTATTCCTTCCCTCTGCGCGTACTCGGATCTCCTTCCAGAGGCTGCCAAACTATCGTAGTGTAAAGAAGTATCGGTCCCTGAATTGAAGGCCAGGCCTGCTGCCAAAAGCACCTGACCCATGAATAGAGATTCAATTCCACTGGCAAAGAAAAAGGCGCTAAAGGAGCCCACCAGGCAAGTAGTCGCGATCAGGAGTGTAAAGCGGCGTCCAAATCGATCTGAAAAGTATCCGGAAGGAATTTCCAAAGTCACTATCGAGGCATAGTAAACGGCCTCAATCAAGAGAACCTGGGGTACCTCCACAAGTTCATTGAAATAGAGAAAAAATACGGGCAGCCAGAAATGAGCATCCAAACAACCTCTATAGTAGAGATATAACTCTGCGGTTCGATCCTCTCTCATTTCAAGTTTTCAAAAAATTTCTCACGCTACTTACCTGGTGTATCTTTGCTGTAATCAGTCTGTGATAAAAAACTCCCTATCCCTAATGGGAATCTTCCCTGGCTATGTAGGTTATGGGAGGAGTGTGTTTCTTAAAAAAGGTACGAGCTTCGGGTCCCAGGGTGCGAAAAGCCTGTGGACTCATAGAAAATCCACTCCCCGGCAGGGTAGCTGCCAGATTGACGGATTCTCCATAAATATCCTTGCGCTTCCAACCTGGTGTACCAACTTCTCCCACAATTGCCTCTCCAAAATGAACTTTCACCTGTAGGCGACTTCTCATACCACGTTCTCGCAGCCACAAATCACTTTCATCACGCAGTTTCTTTAGCGCCAAGATTCCTGCCTCGGCCCTTTCTTGGGGAAATGCGATCAGAGCAGCATCACCCATATGCTTAATCACTACCCCTCCTGCTTCTTCGACTATCTGTCCGTGCAGAAGGAAATATTCCCGGATGGTGTTGAAAACTTCTTCATCAGGATGTGCCAGACAGTAGCGGGTAAAGAGGGTTAAGTCGGTGAAGGCTATCAAAAGCCGCGCCCTGGTTGGTTTGGAATAGAAATCAAGAAAAGACATGGAATACTCCCATCGTTTTAGAATTTATCAACGGCCCGTTAGTCCGCCGGAAGTTCGGAGAAGACGCCAGCCCATATGTCTGGCAGTTGGTTAGATTATACGTAGATTGAAACAGAAAGGATAGAGGGTTCTGAAGAATCAACTCGACCTCGCTCTATCACGCCTTTTCTTGCCAGGGATCTACTGGATTTAAGAGGCCCTGGATTCATCCTGGCACGAATTTCGCTTTATGCCAGTTCAAGAAATTCAATTCAGGTTATACTACCCGTTCCCCTGGGATCCAGGCATTTATTAAAAGTGAGTGAGTTATGAAATCAGAAGAAGGTCAATCCTGTGAGTCAAGCGTTCCTACAGAGAATCAATCAAGTGTATGTCCATCTTTCGAAGATGTTACACCTATTGATGCCCCTGATGCTTATTCACCACCCGCGTTAGAAGAAGTTGATGAAGAGAATTTGTATCCTTATTTGAAAAAGTTGGTAGAGGAGCACCATACCTTTGTCACAGAATTAAACATCTTTGAAGCAACTTTAAAGAAAATTCAGCATGAAGGAATCACCAAAGAAATAAATCCAATGCTGGGGAGATTTTTCGAGTTTTTCTCAAAAGAGGTCATTCCCCACAACCGTCGAGAAGAAAGAGAACTTTTCCCAGTTCTTGCTTCCAGGTTAATTGAAGTTGGTGAGCATAGTAAGGGTGCTGAAGATGGGGAAGATTCTCAGCCGACAACCGCAATAACCGTTATGGAAGAAGAGCATCTAAAGGGAATACAAATCGCCGCGGTAGCCTTCAACCTGTTTGGTTTGGCATCACGGTTACCTGATCCAGACTCACGACTTCTTGTTCTGGATGCGGCAGTTGAGCAGGGAAAGGCCCTGGTTGAACTGTATCGCCTGCATATCTTTCGCGAAGACAAAATCCTCTTTCCCCTGGCTCAGAAGCATCTCACCGATTCCGAAATGGAAGATCTATTATGAAGGAAGCACCTGAACCCATTAAACTCGATGAATCTAAATACTTTCACAGGACAGTGATTTATACCCGAAAGGATAGTGAGATTTGTCTTGTTGATATGCATGATGCCACTCTAACTCCGCCTCTGGACTCCTGGTTGGGGAAAGTGGTGGAACTGGCTGATGGGCAGCATACTCTTAAAGATCTATATACCTTTGTCAATGGTCTCTACAAAGGCAATCCACCAGAGGGTCTTGAGTTAACCCTTTCCTCAGTTGTTGGCCGCCTGATAGAAGGAGAAATCATTTGCCTGACAAATGACCCGGTGGATTTACCCTACTATCTTGCCCTGCCGGCCGAAAAACAGGATACAGCGAGAGCTACTGAACTGATGAAGCAGGACGGCTATATGGGATTCCCCAAAAACTCTGGTACTGATGCTTAAATAAGGGTGGTACAAGCCTTTATGGATTTTGCACGTATGCGTTTTTCCTGAGATAAAACCACCAGTTCAATACTCCGCATAGGATGTAGAAAACAGCAAAGCCATACAGGGCATATTCCGGGGTGGTCGCTTTGATCTGCTCTCCAAACACTTTGGGAATGATAAAAGCCCCATAAGCCGCCACAGCGGAAGTCCACCCCAATGCAGGTCCGGTCTGTTCATCATTAAAGACCATCGCAATGGTGCGGAAAGTGGAACCGTTCCCTACACCTGAAGCAGTAAATAGGATGATGAATAAAATTAAGAATGGGTAGAAGTACTGCTCTGGTGTAGGTGAACCATAAGCAGCCTTCATAAAATAAGCCACTCCCAGGGCTGACCCGATCATGACATAGGTGGTCCATTGGGTTACTCGAGCACCGCCCAGGCGGTCGGATATCCATCCTCCCACGGGTCGGATTAAAGCACCAATAAAGGGCCCCATCCAGGCAAACATCAGGGCACTGGGGCCATTAGGATTTATGGTGTCATGAGTCAAAACACCGTCAGCACCCACCACATGACTGAAACCAAAAATTACTTTGATTGCCAGCGGAAAGGCCGCTGAATAACCTATAAAGGAACCAAAAGTCATGGTGTAAATGACGGTCATAGCCCAGGTGTGTTTGTTACTAAAAATCTTATATTGCCGGCGCAAGTTCTGATTAAGTTCACCTGTGGTGAGAAAAATCATGGCAAGTACGGTTCCAGCTATGACAATGGGTAAGACAATCCATTTACTTAGCAGGCCAATACCAACAGGGGCCGGCAACAGTAAATACAGTCCCAAAACAGCCATTACCAAAGCGATGGAAAGTAAACCAGATATTTTTACAAAAGCACTGATCGGATTACCCGGTTTCGGTGTCACGGAATCAGTAGTTATGTTATTCATGCCAAACCAGCCAGCGAAAGCCAGGGGAATCAAAAACACCAACCAGACAAATCCAGCGTTATGAATAAAGGTTGCTGTTCCCGCAGGAATCTTGCCGACCAGGGTCCCGCTGGAGTTCACAAGGGACATGGACTCGCCACCAAAAACACCAATAGTCATCATCAGGGGAACCAGGATTTGCATTGAAGTCACACCAAAATTTCCAAGACCCGCATTTAAACCAAGCGAGGTTCCCTGAACCCTTTTAGGGAAAAAGAAACTGATATTGGACATAGATGAAGCAAAGTTTCCTCCACCGAAGCCGCTGAGAAGAGCTAGAACTTGGAAAACCCAGAGAGGAGTGGTTTGACTTTGCAGGGCCATTCCTGTTCCAAGTGCCGGTATCATTAATAAGGCAGTGGTGAAGAAAATCGTGTTTCGACCACCGGCAATCCGGATAAAAAACGTACTGGGAATTCTTAAGGTTGCGCCGGAGAGACCCGCGATAGACATCAGAGTGAATAGTTCCGCTTTGGAAAAGGGGAAACCAAGATTAAGCATTTGAACCGTGATGATTCCCCAGAATAGCCAAATGGCAAACCCCATTAACAGGCTTGGAATGGAAATCCAGAGGTTTCTATTAGCTATCTTTTTCCCGGTTGATTCCCAGAACTTGTTGTCTTCGACATCCCATTTACTAAGATTGGCAGACATTTAGTGACTCCTATGGCTATGCGATCAGTTTGATTTTATCTGGATGCTCTTCATGCATTATCTTCTGTACAACCCAATGCATCCAAACCAGGCAAACCAGTGAAACCGCGAACATAAACATCCAGCAACTAGTCCAGAGGCCGGTGAACTCTAAAAGGTATCCAAAAATGATCGGACAGAAAAATCCGCCAAGCCCCCCCAGTACCCCAACCATTCCTCCTACAACACCCACTTCCTCGGGAAAATAGTCGGGAATATGTTTGTAGACAGCAGCTTTGCCGATGCCCCAGATAGCGCCCAGGATAATTACCAGAACCGCGAAAATCCAGACGTTGGCTTGAAAGTAAATGCGTGTAACACCCTTGGCCAGCAGTTCCTTTCTTTTAACCTCTTTTCCTGCTTTGACAGTAGTTTCCTGCCAGATTTGCTTTGTGGGCAGAATCAGCATACTGTCATCCGAACCACCAAAAGAACTGGGCTTGATTTTTAGAGAGTATTCCCTCTTACCAACCACAATTTTAGTTGGTGTGACCTCAGTTACCGTTCCCGACGCTTTGGCCATAATGCCCCGCCCTGGAGAGTAAATTTCCATTTTGGGTATGGTAACCATCAAGCTGATTAACACTGAACTCCCCAGAACCCAATACATGACCCTGCGGGCACCCATTTTATCCGACATCCATCCCCCAAGGGCTCGAATGACTCCAGAGGGAAAGCTAAACAAGGCCGCCAGAATACCTGCCGTGACCAGGGGTAAGTAATAAACATTTACAAAATAGGGCACCAGCCACTGGGAAAAGGCAACGAAACAGCCAAAGACGAGAAAATAATAGAGTCCGAATCGCCAAACACGAATTTGCTTTAGGGGTGTGAGCATCTGACGCACGGTCTTAGCGCTTGTTGCTGGTTTCTTATTTTCCGAAAAGATAAGAAAGATGAAAGCCATGACTATGAGCATGACTCCGTAATACATTGGAAGCGTTCGCCACCCTTCAATATTCTGTCCGTTATTTGTTAGCTGGTTAAGCAGTGTGGGTGCCAAAAGGGTGGTACCTGCGGCGCCGGCATTTCCGGCTCCAAATATACCCAGGGCGGTACCCTGTAGGTGTTTTGGATACCATACAGAAGTATAGGCAATTCCAATTGAAAAACTGACTCCAGCCAGCCCAAAACCAAAACTACACAGGGCAAATTCCAAAAAGCTATTTGCATGTGACAAGGCAAACATAGGAAGAGCACAGATAATGAGCAGAGCAAAGAATATCGGTTTTCCACCGTACTTGTCCGTTAAGATTCCCGCCGGCAATCTGAAGATTGAGCCGGTTAAAACAGGTATTCCCATCAGCCAGCCAATTTCCACCGGACCCCAGTCAAAAACCTGGTTAGCAGCCAGGTAAGTAACCAGAACCCCATTTAACATCCAGGCTGCGAAACAGACTGTAAAAGCTGTGGTATTTAGAAATAGCGCTTTATGCGACTTAAAATCAGCTTCGACTTGCACCGGTCAACTCTCCATTTTGTCACTGAAATTCTATAGACGAATTTCATGCCCCACCCAGGGCTCCTTTCTCAGTGACAGGGATACCATCTGGGATTTTTGCGGGCGATTAATTATTTTTTGGTCTAGCCTCGCTCCAGGGTGTTCGCGGGTCACGGATTCTTCCTCGATTCCAATTCCAATACACGACTTGAAAGGGTCTTGCGATGTAGTGAAGAGGGGCCACCATAAAGTGTATGAGTCTCGTGAAAGGCACCATCAGCAAAATTAAAAACGCGCCTATAATATGCGCCTTGATGACATGCGGCATGGCACTGACTGCCAAAATATCCGGATTGAATTTCACCAATGACCAGAGGTATGGCGATAAATCAGAGGCAAACCAGGAGGAGCCCCAGCGATATCCAAGCGCAATCCAGCATCCGAGTATCACTTGAATCAGCAATATTACTTCGATATAAACATCCATCTGGGAGGTGACCGCCTTGATTCGAGCATCTGTGGCTCGACGGTACAATAGCCAGACGAGAGCACAGAGTACACTCAACCCGAAGGTAAAGGCTGTAACTTCCAAGATGAGCAATCGGACAGGCTGACTATTCCATAGCAGGGTTGTACCTGGAAGCAACCAGGCGCTGAGATGGCCCAGCGCAAGCACTATCAGACCAAAGTGAAGAGGAACAATCCCCCAGAATAGTCGATCTCCCTCTAAAAATTGCGAAGAAAGACTCGAGACCTTGAAGCCAACTTCCTGCCATCTGAAGATGTATCCGATTACAAAGACAAAGACCGCCACATAGGGAAAAATGACGAAGAAAAAAGTATCAAGCGTGTGCATTATTATCTCCCTCAATTTCAAGTTCTTGTGTAATAGATTTTAGGAAGTCCACTGACTTGTCAGGTATTGATTGCAGGTTTTCAATATTATTGAGATCGAAGTCTTCCGTAAGGACCAGGCTTAAACCTTTTAAAGCGTGGCTATATGCCAGCGCACCTTCCCTGGGAGATTCGATTAGTGTTTTATAGTGCTTTTGATAAGCTTCCTTCTTTTTCTCCAATCTCTCCGGAGCGAATTCCGCTATCATTTTGTTGACTACTGGAGCCAAAATAATTTGGACCAGCTCATCTAAAGTCTCTTGTTTCTCAGGATTTTCTCCCAGTAGAGCCATCAGGCGCAGCACATTGGGAAGGTGGTCTGCCAACTCTGAATGGCAGTCGTTACCACATTCCACTTGTTCTTTATTCATGTGTGAGAGAAGTTCACCCCTTTTATAGTCTTCTCCGAACATGACATAGCCAACATCCAGCGCAGTGATAGACTGCACATCAAATGACTTGGTGAACAATTCCTGCATTTGTCTTAAGGCATGAGTGGGTAATTCATCATAAAAGGCAGAGAGTTCGTCACCTGCTTCTGGGTAATTCTTCAGCATGTAATCTCTGGTCTTTGCTATCATCTGGGTATAATCTTCCCGTGGATAATCAAAGAGAGATGCCAATAAATTGTAGTGTGTTAAGTCCATACCCTATAACCCCCGCTGTGCCGTATCTTCTTTTAAACCAAACCCGGTGGAACCTTTCTTATCTCCTGTGAATTCAAGCATTTCCATAGCTTGTTCACGATGGGCAGGTGGAATTACAAAACGATCATCAAACTTGGCTAGTGAAGTCAAATAGTAAATGGCATCCGCGCTAGCCTCTGTTAAACCAGTATCCTTCAGGACGGTTTTTACTTTTTCTTCCGTGATATCACCAACAGTCTTCCAGCGCCGAAAAATTCGAACCGCCATGAGCTTTTTAATTCTGTCTATGACCTTTGACTCATCACCGGCACCAAATAGACTGGCCATATACTTCATGGGGAAGCGCGATTGTTCAATGCTGCCCCAGAGTTCCTCGGTACTGGTATCGTAAAGCCAATTATCATCCCAGTGCTTCGCTATGTTGTGCATTTTATTGGACTGCTGCGTGTCTTGCTTTCCAACTGAGGCCATGACTGGCAGCAGGGGTGGCACATAAAACAACATTGGCAGGGTCCTAAACTCAGCGTGTAGAGGAAGTGCTAATCCCCATTCTTTGACGAATTTGAATACTGGAGATTTTTGGGCCGCTTTGATGGTTGAATCAGCAACCCCATTATTTTTCGCTGCCGCGATTACTTCGGGATCATTAGGGTCAACCAGGATATCGAGGTGGCTGTCAATTAAATCCTTTTCTTCACAGGAAGCAACTTTATGAATCTTGTCAGCATCATATAAAACAACTCCGAGATAGCGAATCCTGCCCACACAAGAATGCATACATGCTGGAGCAAGACCGGCTTCAAGACGGGGATAGCAAAGAATACATTTTTCAGACTTACCTGTTTGCCAGTTGTAATAAGTCTTTTTATAAGGACAGGCGGTAACACACATTCTCCAGGCTCGGCAAACGGTCTGATTGATCAAAACTACCCCATCTTCACCTCTTTTATATATTGCGCCCGAAGGGCACGAAGCAACACAAGCAGGGTTTAAGCAGTGGTTACAGATCCGAGGCAGGTAGTAAAAGGCCATCCGTTCCAGTTGAAACATGGCTTCTTGCTCGCGCAGAGTCAAATCCTTCATATTCGGATCATTTCTGGCATAGTCAGGAGTACCACTCATGTCGTCATCCCAGTTGGGGCCAGACTGAATGTCCATGGGCTCCCCGGTTATCATTGAGACCGGACGAGCAGTGGGCTGATCTTTGGCCGCTGGAGATTCAATTAAATCCAGGTACTTGTAGGTGAACGGCTCATAGTAATCATCGATGACAGGTAAATTTGGATTGCTAAAAATATTTAGTAATCCTTTGGCTTTACCTGCTCCTTTCAAGTCAATATCTGAACCCTTCTTGACCCAGCCGCCCTTGTAAATTTCCTGGTCTTCCCATTTGGTGGGATACCCGGTTCCAGGCTTTGTTTCAACATTGTTCCACCACATATATTCAGCACCCTTACGGTCTGTCCATATGTTCTTACAGGCAATGGAGCATGTGTGGCAGCCAATACACTTATCGAGATGAAAAACCATTGAGACTTGTGATCGAATATCCATTTACTTTCCCTATAGTTAATTAAAAAACTACCTTAGTCATTTTCTTGATTGTGACGTGCGTATCTCTATTAGGGGCAATTGGACCCCAGTAATTAAAGTGGTAGGAAAACTGTCCGTACCCGCCACAGAGATAGCTCGGTTTCAGGTGAATCCTGGTGAAGCTATTATGCCCACCAGCCCTTCTGTTACCCCTGACCTGCGATTTGGGTATTCCAGTCGTCCGCTCGGGGACGTGGTAGACAATGCAGACTCCTCTTGGAATCCTTGCACTGACTGAAGCCCGGGTACAATAGACTCCGTGATCGTTGTAGACTTCTACCCAATCATTATCCTGGATGCCCATGTCCACGGCATCCAACTCGTTAATCCAGCAGGGTTCACAACCTCTGGAGAGAGTTAACATGCGATGGTTTTCCATATAGGTGGAATGAATGTGCCATTTTCCATGCGGCGTCAGGCAATTTAAAACCTTAGCCTTGGCTCCATCTTTGAGGGTCTCTTTCAAATCCCCGTAAGCCTCGGGCTTTGGTGAAGGTTTGTAGGTCGGCAGGTTTTCGCCATAGGCAATGTACATTTCATGATCTAAGTAAAAATGCTGCCTTCCGGTCAGAGTTCTCCAGGGAACAAGCTTGTCTACGTTATACGTGTAAGCGCAGTAGGCTCTACCCTTATTCATTATTCCCGACCAGAGAGGAGAAGTGTTATAACGTCGTGGCTGAGCCTGTAGATCGGCGTAGGTCATTCTGACATCTTCACTACCCTTGCCCAGGTCAACCAAATCAAGACCGGTCTTCTTCTCCATGTTTTCATAAGCTCGGACGGTGAGAGCACCATTGGTCAGGCTGGAGAGGTGGAGAATCGCGTTAGCCGCCTCGGTGTCTTCCTCAATAGATGGAAGGAGCTGTCCTTCGTACTCTCTCACCGGGAAATGACGAGAGTTAATCATTTCCTGGTATTCACCTTCGCAAAAATAGTGATTCCCGTGAGCCCCAAGTCCCTTGGTTTTTACATTCTCACCAAGGGTGATGAACTTCTCATAGATTTTAGTGTAATCTCGATCGACAACTCCCAGCTTGTGCATGGTTTGCCCGGGAATCGCTTCGCATTCCCCATGGTACCAATCCTTGATATCAGGCTGAGTAACCTCATCCGCCGTATCATGGGATAGGGGGGAACATACAATGTCCTTTTGCGGCTCGGATAAGTATTTCTTGGCCGCATCACTGGTCGCCCTAGCTAGCTCTTTGAAGATTTCCCAGTCTGTTTTTGATTCCCATACCGGGGCAATCGCGGCTGAAAGCGGATGGATAAACGAGTGCAGGTCTGTACTGTTCATGTCAGCTTTCTCATACCAGGAAGCCGCTGGCAGAACAATGTCAGAATAGAGGGCGGATGAGTCCATTCGAAAGTTCAGATCGACAACCAGATCCATCTTTCCCTCAGGGGCAAATTCATGCCATTTCACCTCTTCGGTATGATCTTCTGAATCTTTCGCGATCTTATTGGAATGGGTACCCAAGTAATGTTTAAGACAATACTCATGACCTTTCATACTTCCGACAATTGCATTTCCACGCCAGATGTACCAAACCCTGGGGAAGTTTTCCTCCGCATCAGGATCAGCTACCGAGTATTCAAGTTCCTTCGACTTTAGTTTTTCCAGAACATAACTCTTAATTTCATCATCAGTCTTTGCGCCATTGCTCATGGCCTCCTTGCAAAGTTCCAGTGGATTTTGCTTGAACTGAGGATAATAAGGCATCCATCCGTTTCTAACGGACTTAAAAATCGTATCCGCGGTGTGTAAGCGAGTATGTTCGTTGTCTGGGACTGTGTTGTACTTGGAGAATTCTCCATCGTAGCGGTACTGGCATGTGTTGATATAGTGCCACAAAGGTGCCTGCTGCAGGCGAACCGGACCCAGCCAATCTTTCGCAAAGGCCATATTGGACCATGAATCCATCGGGGCTAGTTTTTCCTGACCCACGTAATGATTCAGACCCCCTCCATTTTTGCCTACGCACCCACATAACATCAGTGCCATGGCTCCAGCCCTGTACATGAGGTTGGCGTGATACCAGTGATTGATACCGGCACCTACGATGATCATACACTTGCCTTCAGTGATATTAGCGGTATTTGCCCACTCTCGAGCAAATTGAAGAACTGTCTTTGAATCCACTCCCGTAAAGATTTCCTGCCATGCCGGTGTATAGGCTGAATCTTTGTCGGTATAGTCGGCAGGATAAGCTCCGTCTAGCCCCCTGGAAACACCGTACTGCCCCATGATGAGGTCGTAAACAGTTGTCACCAGAACCTCGCCATCCACCGTTTTGATTTTCCTGGCGGGGACACCGCGATAGACATGATTATCGAGACCCCATTCCGTGAAGGCCGTCTGAGCTATCTTGTCATTTTTATCAATAAAGCTCAGGGCAGGGTCGTAGGGCTTGTCATCGGCGGTATTCTCAAACTTCATATTCCAGTGACCGTCTTTTGAATCCCATCTATGACCCATAGCTCCTTTGGGAACCACCGGCTTACCAGATTTTTCATCAATGTTTACGAACTTCCATTCGCCCTTCTCCATGTCCTCGTATTCCTTGAGTTCATTGGCGCGTAAAAGCCGTCCCGGTTTGAATTTCTTTCCATCCGCTTCTAGTTTCACCAGGTAGGGACTATCTGTATATTTCTTGGAATACTCAAGAAAATAGGGAGTCTTCTTTTCATGGTGAAATTCCTTAAGAATCACATGGGTTGTCGCCATCCAGAAAGCTCCGTCACTCCCTGCATGGAGAGGAACCCACTGGTCAGCATATTTACAAACCTGGCTAAAGTCAGGTGAGAAAACCACTGCCTTGGTCCCATTGTGCCTGGATTCTGCAAAGAAATGACAATCGGGAGTTCTGGTCATGTTCAGACAAGCGCCCATGTCAGCGATCATCTTAGAGTTGTACCAATCGGCACTCTCACACACATCAGTTTGTTCTCCCCAGAGCTCCGGAAATGCGGTTGGAAGGTCACAATACCAATCATAAAAACTGAGGCAAACCCCACCGAAGAGCTGTAAAAATCGACCTCCGGCAGCGTAACTGAGCATTGACATCGCGGGGATCGGAGAAAACCCGATGACGCGGTCAGGACCGTATTTTTTCGCTGTGTGGATGTTAGCTACTGCCATCAATTCGAGTACTTGATCCCAGCTAGCCCTTTGAAAACCACCCATACCCCTGGCTTCCTGATATTTTTTACGCTTCCCTGGATCAGCCTGCAGGTTTTCCCAGGCCTTCAGCGGATCTCCGCCGGCCGCCCTTTTTTCCTTGAGAAACGCATCAATCAGCGCGCCTCTGATCAGGGGGTATTTGATCCTCAAAGGACTGTAGAGATACCAGGAAAATGAAATTCCCCGCTGACAGCCTCTGGGTTCGTATGGAGGCAGCGAGTCTTCTAATAATGGGTAGTCGATTTGCTGAGTTTCCCAGACAACGATTCCATCTTTAACGTGAATCTGCCAGGAACAACCACCGGTACAATTGACCCCGTGGGTACTCCTAACGATTTTGTCATGCTGAAAGCGGTTCCTGTAAAACTCTTCCCACTTCCTGGTTTCAGGAGAGATAATATCTTTGATCCAACTCATAATTTCGCCCTTATTATTACGTTACTATTCTGATTTGACCTGACGATCGTAGATTGCTTTATTTACGGAACCCTGCTTCCTGAATTTCCATAGAAATGCATAGAACAGAAGGAGGATGAAGACCCCAAAGACTCCAGCGATAGCCAACTTGACGCCATAGTCCGCCGGTTGATAGATGTTCTTTTTATACTGCTTATCCGCATATTCTAGAAAACCTGTCAGGGCATGAACCTCATCCTCAGTTAACTCTTTTCCCTTGTAAGCCTGGTCCATAATTGGAAATGGGGGTTTGCCGAGAATTGCCCGTACACCTTCCCCGCTAACTTTGGTGAAAACCTCGGTTAGCTCGGCAGCAAGAATACCTCCTCCAATAACCGCATCGTTTCTTACGTGGTGACAGGAGTTACAGGCTGGCCCTTTATTGACAAGCCTGATCTTCCCCTCAAAGAGGTCCTGTCCGATGAGAATCTCTTTTTCAGTTACAGGCCGCGTGTTTTTTGGGGCGGGGGGTGACTTTGAACCACTCTTGCTCTTGATGTAATCCATTACTTCCTGAATCTGAACATCAGAAAGAGGCTGATCAGGCATCGGGATGTTGTTGAACTTCTTGAAAACGGCTACCGCTTCAGGATCGCCGCTCTTGATGAGTGTCTGTGAACTTCTCACAAACTTCGTGATCCAGGCCATGGAGCGCCTGTCAGTAACTCCTGCCAGATCCGGACCTATACGCGGACCCCCTCCAATGCTGTGGCAGGCCGCACACATCATGAAGGTTTGCTCACCGCTCCCCCAAGCCCCTGGAATGAATACAGCAAGAATTAGAAGTATCTCAGTGCAAACTTTCACAAGTCTGCCTGTTCGGGTACCTATCGGCTCCCCTGGTAATTTAGACCTTTGTGCCACCATGTCCTCATGACCTTTCATGTAAAACGACAAGAAACGCTAAACCATGCTCACAAACAACCGTGCATTCCTGGCTGCTGATTTTTGATAAATGTCAGATTACGCCGCCAAGAAACCGAGCTAAACTCTGAAACCTGAGTCTCCTGCTACCGGATTCACCCGATCTTAGAAATGGGGTAAAACGGAGTTTAAGCTGTGAAACTATTGGTTTCGACAACCATGAGCAAAAAACATGCCATAGAAACCTCTAGAGAGCCTCACACGAGGCACTACAGGCTGTTGGGGAGTGTCTGGAAAGAAACGGGATTTCAAAATCAACTACTCTTGGAAGAGCCCGTAATCTATTCCCGTCAAAAAGGCAGGGAAATATTGAAGATAAGCCGGTTTAGTAGGGGAAAAGAGTACTTGTAAGGAATATTTTGCACGCCCCTTTGCCTTCTTTGTTGACAATCTGGCAATCAGTTTCAGGTAGGAATAAATGGCATTTCACCCTTTTCCCCGTTTCCTTCACTTTCTACTTTTTGCTGTTTCATTGACAATCTGACAACCTGGACTGAAGATCACTCTTTGAATTGTGATGAAGCCCTAAAAAACAAGGATGAACTCATCTTCATAAAGCCAGTCATCTAATCGGGAGATCTCTGGTAATTGGCTACTGGGGAGTAGGCTATTTATTGATCTGCTGCGGATTGGAGAAGATTTTGAATACTTCGCTTTACTACCCCGCCTACCAGACCAGATTCTAACGCACCCTCGAGGGCCTGAAAGACGCGTTCTTTCTGATTTGGGCTCATAGGACTCAGACCTTTGAGAAAGGTCTCTGCCTGTCTGCCAGCAAACACAGCGCTTAACTCCTGCAGTGACGAATTGTAGGGATGCGCACTAGTAGCTTGTAGAACCGCATTTCCAAGATTCTCTTGCGGATTGTCCGCAACCCTGGTGATCAAATCACTTAAAAGCGGATCCAGTTTTTTCATAATCCGATTCCGGGCTTGCTTTTTACTCTTCGCATCGGCCACTGACTTCAATGCTGACAACATGTCCTTGAACTCTCTTCTATGGGTCCCATAGACCGGCCTGGCATTAACTTCTATATATCGGGCATATGCCTCGAGCAAATCATGAGGCAGCTTTTCACGGTCTGAAACCTGTTGGCGAACCGCAGCGAGTCCTCCTGGATTGGTTTTGATTTCATGATCAACAAAAACTTCTGCCAGCTGCCTCGCAATTTGAGGGCTGACCCCATAGTTGGACAGGGGAAATGGAGAACTATCACCACCTACAATCTGCGATTCTCCCTTTCTCTCCCTGTGGATGAACAGCGCTCCCGATATTCCGTCGGTCTGTCGAATTAAAGACCATTTTGTTCCCGCATCCATGATCGAACCGATCACTACGCTCTCTTCTCTGGGTAAATCCTCACTGAAGAGACCGCTTAGAAGACCTGAGATAAAAAAGAACAGTAATTGGAATAGAGCCTTCATCATGTCAGTATCCGGTAGACGTTAATCGAGAGGCCCTTTTTGGTCTTATAATATTGAGTCCAGCTATCATAGGAAAAATTATCCTGCCACTTAGCTTTGCTGGAGGAGTTTGAAAAGATTCTGCGGCCTTCTCCAACGATTCCTACATGGCCGGTATTGCGCTTGGGAGACCAAACGGTAGGAGAGATGATGATGTCGCCTGGTTTCGCCTCGGAAAGCGGTACCTGAACGGCTCTTCCCTTGCGAATTTCAGCCTGAAAGTCCTCGTTCATCTTAGAGGTGGAATCTCCATCCACCTTATATCCCACAGAGCGCTTCAAAACCTTATTTACCATCCAGGCACAAGCCAGGTTTCCACCATCAGGGCCGCTTCTTGAACTCTCTCCAAGAGCTTTCTTGGCCTCAGTGAAAACTTTTGCGCTAGCATCCTTCGGAACGGCTTCTTCTTTAGGCGGCTTTGGTTTTGGTTTTTCTTTAGGAGGTACGGGCTTCGGTTTGGGCTTGGGTTTCGGTTTGGGTTTCGGCTTGGGTTTGGGCTCAGGTTTGGGTTTAGGCCTGGGCTCAGGCTTGGGTTTTGGAGCTGGTTTCACCCCAGGCTTCTTGGGTTTTTTAGGGGGAGTAAGTCCTTCGAGAAGCTCATTTAAATTTCCCAGGTTCCCTATCCCGCCTGGAAGATTGGGCTTTGAAGGCGTGCCAGGCTTTTTGGGAGGCTTAAAGGTCGAACCGCCGCCAATGCCTCCCAGGATTTTTGAGAGATCCGGATTGGAGGGTAGAAAGGTTGTATTGGTAGGTTTTTTTGGCTGGGGTTGAGGGGGCTTCTTAATTTTCGGAGATTTAATTTTCCCGGTTTGAGTTGTACCACCCGTTCCAGTGGAGTTTGGTTTTTCACCGCCCGATTTCCTGGGATTAGTTCCAATTTGACTGGAATTAGGCTTTTTCTGAAGGCAGCCCTTTGGATCAAAAATCCTCAGAAGCTCCCTTTCCGTTCTTTTCAGATCAACACCAATCTTAATCTTGGCAAGCTGAGCGCTGAGACTGGTGGGAATTTTGTACTGTCCGTTTCGAATATAAAAATCAGCGGCAGTACCCCACTTTCCTGAAAAGAGTTTTTTTAATTTTGGGTTGTAGCGACTTTCTGCCCGAAGATTTTTCATTCCATCTCGGGCTGAGAAGACCTCACGTGGGCAACGTTGCGCGTAGGCCAGTTGAAGAGTTGCCACACAAATCAGGATGAAAGCAATAAATCTGGTCAGGAATTCTCTCCTCTTCAAAGAACACTGCGGATTGATTACATTCAAGTGTAGTCGATTTGAAGTCTGAGTCAAGGTGGGAGTCTTGACATAAAATACATCTAGCTCAAATTCAGTCTAAGGGTAGGATGGAATCAGAACCATACCAGTTGTTTTATTGTTTGAATCCTCATCTGATATAGGATCAGGTTGTTTCTTATCAAGACTGTCAGGAAAAAATCCAGATGGTCTTCCTCCTAACTTGGCGAAGAGCGACCATAGACTTGCCAAACTGATCCAGGGTTTATCGGCGATGTAAATCATCGGACTTTCCTGCACTCTGATGCCCTTGACAACTTTTTCAATTTTCAAGTCCGCTTCGAATTCACAATCAGGCTTCCTGAAGAATCTTTGACTTTGGGCAAAATCCTTCTCAAGAGCGAGAAAGTCTTGGATCGTCTTTGGATTCAAGGTGGCGCAGCGGGCTACATAACGAATCCCATAAAGGGCCAGTCCACGATCCAGAAACATCTCCATCGGGAACTCCTGGACTTTAGAATAGAGAGCCGCGTCCCATTTACTTTCCCTGGCCAAATGCCGCAGGGCATGTGTGTCGTTATAAAAATAGGTCTCCTGGTGGGCTTTTGGAGGAGTTCCACCAGAATTCACCTCAAACCAACGTCTGAGAATTTCCTGCTCGGACTCCTGGTTAGCGGCAACCAACTGGGGAGAGCGTACTGAGAAATCTTCCGGTCTGGCGTTTCCTGGGGCACTGAAATTCATGAGTCTCTCATAGGTTCCAGCCATCCAATACAATTCGGGCAACTCCATGGTGCGCTGTTTATCAAGAGACTTCATAAGGCTGAAAACCTGGGCTTCTTCAAGAGGTGAAGGAAAAGTGTGGGGAGTCTTCCGAAAATGTTTGAGCAAAGATCCGAAACGAAATTCTCTTTCCCTGGCGGTCCGGTTGCGAACCCGCAAGTTCTCGAGCAGACTCAGGCGGCAGGGTCGAGCTCTCAGATCCACACAATTCTCCGGAACCAGGGATTTCCATTCCCCTGGAGGCAGACTGGTCAGGTGGGAAAGAGACCGTACTGGTTTAGTTGTGGTAGTAGGAAATCCCTCCTCAAAGGCGAGATAGGATACTCCCATGGCTAATGGTTCCGGACTGAAGACTTCCTCGGCTGCGGCAACCCAGCAAACCTTTCCCTCGCAGACCTGTGACAGGAAGTGAAGAGAGTCAAGTAAGCGGTACTGACCGGAGTGCCTCCCTCCTATCCAGCGAGTCCGTTCGGAAACTCTTTCTTCTATATAGATTTCTACCTCGTATGGATCAATTTTCATTTTGAGCTGAGTCGAGTAGGAAGTCTTAGCAGGACGCGAATCCTGAAACTGGGACCGTGCCTTTAACAGACCCTTAAGCGCCGCATCGCCCTGGGCAAGCCCATCCAACAAGCCAAGAACCTGCCTTGCCCTGTTGGAAACATAGGAATGCATGGAAAAGATGGATATAGCTATACCCGCGAGTACCACAATTACCATAGCAAGCGCATTGCCCTTGCTATGGACTCTTGAGTAGAGGAATGATGAAGGTTCCGAAAATGGATTCGGGACCCTGCTTTGACTGACGAACAAGCTCATACTCCAGACGATTAGTCGAGGATCTCCAGACTTTGAATTCCGCTACCTGCCGAAGGATATCTCGAAACTGAGACCGGGAATGGCTATATTGCACCAAACGATTCTTTGGATCAAGAAACAACATGGAAAGATCCCCTGTGGAATCACGAAAAACCAGTTGATGACGGAAATGCTCAACAGGATCTTTATCAGCGCTGGTAGGAATTAAAATTTCACGTGCGGCCGAAAGTTCATGGTGAACCACCCTGGGCAGCCTTAATAACTGCGTATCTTTATCCAGGGTTCCAACAACCTTCATAGAATGGCGAAACCACTGTAGCGAAGTCATTACGAGTGTCAGCAGGATAATACTTACCCCACTTGCTACAGCAATCTCCGCAAAGGTATACCCTCTTGAGGTACTCAGATCTCACCCCAATCTATGGCCGCAAAAGGAACTGCTCTGTTGAAGCTGATCTTACCCCTCGGCCCCGTGCAATTTGTGATCATCTCCGAGAATCCCAAAAGCTTCTCCTCAATCGACTCACATTGCAAAACCGGACCTGCTGAAAACGCTTTTTCTTTGTGTTCAGGCAGGTTGGTGATCATTCGCTCAGCATGTAGTCTTGAAAAAATCTTTACCTGGAGATGTTCAACCCTGCTGACAGACTGCCTCAGAATAACGAGCACGAAAGCAATTGACAGGGAAAAAATTCCTAAAGCTATGAGTAACTCCACAAGACTCAGACCTGCTTTTCGGCGGCAAGCTCTTTTCACCAAAAGAAAGGTCTTCATCTCCTCGACAGAGAGAGGATGAGATCCTTGACCGAAGACTTTACGACAGTACCGACCAGTCTCGCCCTGATCGCACCATGTAAGGCTTGTAAGACCCGAGGTCTCTTCAGGGAATCCAATTGATCCCAACTCTTTAAAAAATGTTCTTGCTGTCTACCTGCATATACCGCGGCGAGTTCTTGCAGAGAAGAGCTCTCCGGGTGTGCTGCGACTGCGTTTAAGATCGCCTCACCCAGTTCTTGGTGCGGATTATCCGCGATTCGAATAATCATATGGGGAAGTAGAGGACCAAGCTTTTGAAGCTGAGCTGTTTCCAATTTTTTCTGGTCCCTTACTCTCTCAACAGCTTTCAAAGCGGCGACCATATCTGTCAGATCTCGGTTCAAAGACGCGTACACAGGGAGGGCATCCACTTCCATATACTTGGAATAGGCGTCCTTCAAATCATGAGGCAGTCTATTGTAGGAAGCCACCCGTTCTTTAAGAGCCTCCAATCCGCCTTCCAAATTGTTAATTTCATACTCAACATAGAGATCAGCAAGCTGGGATACTATCTCGGGCTCTATTCCATACCTGGAAAGGGGAAATGGGGAACTATCTCCACCTACCACTTCTGATTTTCCATCCTTTTCGCGCATGACATACAAGGCACCGCCGATACCATCACTATGACGGACCAGTGACCATTTTACCCCTCCCCGGGTGATTTCCCCGATGGTCTTCATGCTTTCTCCCCGCGCCTGGACTTCCACCCAATCCATGTTGGGTTTAGTCCAACCGACACTCAGTGTCATGCTGATTAAAATGAAATAATAGTGCACTTTTCTTATTTTCATACAAGAATCCTATATACGTAAGTCTGTAGTCCCTTTTGATTCTGGTAGCGGTTCAACCAGCGGTCAACGGTATAATTTTTGTCCCATTTGGCAGCACCGGAGGAATTGGAAAATACATCCCCGCCTTCTCCTATGATACCAACATGTCCTGTATTGCGCTTTGGGCTCCAGGTTGTAGGAGAAATGATCACATCTCCTGGTTTCGCATCATTGATTGGGACCAGCAGTGCTTTTCCGGATCGGATATGGGATTGAAATACCTGATTCATGGAAGTCGTTGAATCTCCATTGACTTTATACCCCACCGCCCGTTTCAAAATCTTGTTAACCATCCAGGCACATGCCAAATTCCCTCCATCAGGGCCGCTACGCGAACTTTCTCCGAGAGCCTTTTGTGCTTCAGCGAAAACACTCTCATTAGCCGTACCCTCCTCGGTGACTGACTGTGTAGGACTCAGAAACCCATTGGTTTCTACCTGATTTAAAGATTCTGGATTCGCTGCCGGGTTTTGAAAGAAATCATCAGAGCCATCTTGGGAGACCTCTGCCGGCCTTGGATCATGCCATTTAAAAGAGGATTTTTCGGAGGCCTTCTCAGCTTTCCCCCCTGACTGATTACAGCCGGTAAAAACCAGGGACGCGACTACCAGAAGCGTCAAGAGCCTAGTACATCCAGGGGAGCTATCGAACTGTAGAGGTGATCTTAAATTCATACTCAACTCAATTCCAATCTGAATTAAATTCCTGGTTTCTCAGGGAAAAGACTGTACCTTAAAGCTAAGCCGCAGTTTCCAAAAGTGTCAACCCCACCCTACTATCTAGTAGACAAACCGTGACTCTTAATCTGAAAAGGCATACTAAGTACTTGAAGGGTTTCGAGTGCACCCTTGCGTGAAAGACTCGGAGCAATTCATACTATTCTTGGTGGCATTACGTCGGTGTTCCAGATGATTCAAAGCATCTTATTCTTCTTTTTCCTCCTTGGTTCCCTAGATGGAGCTGAACCATACACATCCGGGTGGCACAACCTTCCCGGTGTGGAGATTTCCGCAGAGGATTTTCTCAGCCTGCACCCCGAGGTGGATCTTATTTTTTCTTATTCACAGGCAAACTGGACGGTTAAAGATCGTCTTGATCGTCCACGGCAGGATGACTTTCAAGACCTTGACTTTCTGGACCCAGACCGTGCCTACTGGATCCATTCCAATCCAATATACAGCCTTCAAATCAGTGGTAACGGCGGAGATATCGCGATTAGCTTTACAGCTTCATCAGAGTCGACAACTACACTTCAATTTTTCTATTCCTCAGATAATGGAACATCCTGGAGCAGCAGCTCGAATGTGACCGGGACTCTACAAATTGAGTCCCAATCGAAAGGCTATAACATCCTATGGCATTCAGATCAGGATCTGGCGGGCACCAGTCAGGATGTGAGAATCCGACTCGAATTCGGTACTGGCGATTCAAAGAGTTCGGGGGTTTCGAAAAAGTTTGAGGTCAATCAATCCCAAAATGGTGACTCCTCTCCTGCGCCAACCTTGCTCAATTACATTCCAGCGGCGGATGATACTGCTGTGCCGGCAAACCTGGGCAGGGTGGATCTTCGATTTTCGAGGAGTCTTTTACCAGCCAGTATCGCGTCACAATCCCTTCAACTCCGTATTGGAAATGAAACCATACCCGGAACCATTTCGCATGCGGGGGAGGTTTTATCCTTTTTCTTTTCCCAAAAACTTGAATATGACAGCCTCTATACAGTCGTCCTTCAACAAAGTATTCAGTCCCTGCGAGGCATCCCCCTTGAGCAGGAGCTATCTTTCAATTTTCGTACCGTAAAAGCGCCCAGGCTGGATCTCTTTGAAGCGGTAAGTGAAGAAAACTGGACCGATACAGCCGTTCGTAAGGTCCTTCACATCTTTGCTTTTGGAGGCCTGACTTCGGATTCCCAGGTAGCCGCCTGGGCAGCCATGACTCCACAGGAGGCCATTGAGGAGATGCTCACGCTTTACCCGGCTAACTATCGATTATCCCCACCCCAGGCTGATCAACTCCATACCCGTTATTCAACACTGCGCTCCCTTGCTAACCACTGGGCTTCCACCAACAGTGAAATAGAGCTTGATTTAAGGCATGAATATGACCTTGAAACTGAAGAAAATGTCCCTGTCTGCACCTGGATCACTGCGGCCACCAAGAGGGGACTCAATCCATTCTTTAAAAAAATCGGACTCTTTGAAACAAACTATCATTTAGCAGTGAACCAGGATAAGGACTTGAGCGCCAAAGAACTGATCGGGTACTACGATCGAGTCATGACAGAACATGTCTCAAGATCTCCTTACCAGAGAGTAATGGGAGCGGCAGCCATCTCACCGGCTGTAGCCAGACAGTACAAACACGATGACAATCGATATGAAGATGGGAACTTCTTTGGCAATGAGGACTTCGCTCGAGAAATTCACCAATTATTTTTTGGAATTCTGGGCAACTCCTCAATTTCAGATCCAGCATTTAGTACCTATCCCTCGACCTTGACTACCTTTAATTCTTACGCGGACTACCATGAGTTCATTTCCATCCGACACACAGCCCGGGCACTTACTGATATGAGCACTCATGGTGAAGAAGATGAAATTGCCTATGGAACTTCAAAACACCACCAGGCGCCACTTGAAATTCTGGGAGGAAATATTTCAGGAAACACCGCCCGGGAGAAGATCGAATCTCTCATCGACTTGGACATTCAACATCCAGAGAGTCTGAGGAACCTGCCCCTCATCATCATTCAGACACTCGCAGATGACACCATGGACGAAGACACCAGGCTTAAAGTCCAGCAGGCATGGGCGAGTATGGGAGATAAGGACTTTCTGAATTTTATCCGCAGCTACGCGATCTCAACCTCCTTTCATCGACCTGCTCGGGTCAAATTTTTGACTAGCTTTGACCGCATTCTCATCTACCACAATCTTACCCACACCTCCAATCTTGTCAGCTACCATGACACCTCCTTGCTAGCCAAGCTCCTAACTCTTGAAGATGCGGAGTTTTTTCGCCCCATTCATAATGTCTTTGGAGGACAGACTGGTTTGGAGGCATCTTCCAGTTCAAAAGTATTGAAAGAGGCATTTAATACAAGCGCGACCCGACATGGCGAGACTTTGGATGCCCATGGAACCTACGCCGGGCAAGCCTGGGAAAGAGACTGGGGAGCATTGGTCCCCACAACTGATTCAGGCAAATATGAAGTGGCTAAGGTGGGTGAGTGGCTCTGGCAGCGGCTGATTGCTGATGGTCTGAAGAATTTCCAGACACTCGAACGAGCCCAGGTCTATGCGCTCCTTGCGCAGGGAAAGGACTTTTCCGGTATAGCCGACCCTTCGGACACCGGACGAGTTTACACGTCTTCTGAGATTGAGGAAGACACCGACCTTCAGAGCACCTTTCTAGAACTGGCCGCCAGCGAATTGGAGTATTTGAGCGACTACAGAGACAACCGAAATCAGAAACGTTGGGATGATAATAGTCGCATAGGATTAGCTCTTAGCTTCATCGCAGCCACTCCCTTTATGTTTGCCCAGGAGGGGCAATGAGGCTGAATCGACGAAAGTTTCTTCAAGGTGCTGCGGCGCTGTCTTCCATGCACCTCTTGTCGCTCCAGCCTGGCGCCACTGTTGTGCCAGATGCTCAAAAAACTGTAGTACATCTCCTGCTTGAGGGTGGACCGGATTTTCGCCACCTTTTCGCTCCTCTTCCTACTAGCGAATATGGCCTGGCATATTGGAAGGCCAGGGCTAGCATCTTCGAATCAGATGCGGATGATTCCGCTGAGCATTCCAACCTATTTTCAGAACACTACGAACAGGTCAATTTGGGCACCGTCAGTTTCGGCATTCTCAAGAAAGCCGGATGGCTGATTCAACAGGTTCAGGCCGGCAATGTAGCCATCATCAATAGTGTTGTAGGTTCTGAGACTCGCGACCATCCCCACTCTGTTTTGGTTTGGAGCAGCGGAGTTCACGAAGCCCGCGCCCAAGAACTCTGCCGCTCAGGCTGGGGAGGAAGACTGAGTAATCATAGCCAGAAGCGCATCCTTTCCGTTACGCAGCAGCCTCTGCTCTTCTGCAATGGCCCCCATCCTACTGTGGAGTTAAATCATAGCAACGCCAACCTGGTAGATGCTCCTAATATGGAGAATTTCTCCTTCACGAAAAAGGGCTCCTGGAATGAGGGAAGCAGCAATCCAGATCCTGAGCATGCCGTATTTCGTACATTACAACAGTATTACCAGGCTAAAAACAGTCTAATCCCATCGGGTTCTACCTTCTCTTCCTTTCTCCAAACAGAGCAGGCCTTGAGAAGTCTGGGTGCTAATGTAGAAGGCCGTCTCAAAGAAGAAATTGAACCAGCGGGAGGCTATGTCATCAGTGATTCAAATGAGAATCATTCTTTTGGTTCCCGACGCCCACAGAGTCTTGAAAATTTGATTCGGGGTGAGAATCCGCTTCATTTGAATTTCTTAGCCCGGCAGCTTGTGAACACATACTATGGATTCGCATGTCAGGATATTTTAGATTTTAATGTAGTCTCTATGATGGTCCACGGATTTGACACTCATGACACACAAAGACACGAGGAGGAGGGCATAGAGATTCGTTTGGAGGAGATTCTGGGAGTTGAAAAAGGACTCCATACACTAACCAATCAGCTTCAAAGTGACTATCCATTAACTCTACAAAACCTTGTATTTGTCCTGGGCGGGGAATTTGGCCGGCAACTGAAGTCCAATGGAGGGTTGGGAACGGATCATGGCCGCGGAAACTCGGTACTGGTGATAGGGAATCAGGTTCAGGGAGGGCTATACGGCGAGCTTTTCCCTCAGGAGGAGATTGCTGTAATGGAGGAATGGAATCGTGACATCCAGGGAAAAACATCCTTTGAGAGGGTATTTGCCACGATTTCTGAATGGGTTTCTCCCGGGGCAGGCAGCGCGGTTTTCCCACTCCACTCCATCAGAGATCTGGAATCCGAGGATACGGCCATCCTGGATTTCATGAATGCTTGATTCATTCAAATAGGACTGCACCATGCTCACCGAGATGATCGGAGAGTATTTTTGCGTGAGAATTACCCTTTGCATCCGCCACTTTCTTAAGTTCGGAAAGAATTCGATCCAATGATTGAATCCCGGACAGAATCTTCTGAGTAGGCTTCTGGTCTTTCCAACGGCCTGGGAAAAGCCAATTTTTTGATTTTTCTAATGCGTCTACAGCCCGTGCGAGGGAATTCTTAAATTCCTCTTCTCCAAAAACCCTGCCCACCAGAACCTGGGGATCCGAGCCTTTGAAAAAGTTCAAATAACTATCTAACTTATCCTTCAGCGTTTTAGTGAACCGGTAGCGATCTGAACCTACCCAGGGTGATTCAATTTCCAAAAAAGGTCCCTGCTGATCATCTTCATCTTTTAGATAATCCTTCAATATTCTTTGGGAACCCATGAGTATTGCGCTCATCTCGGTACTGATCCAACCCAGCTTTTGAGAGAGCTGCCGCCATCTATCATTTGTTGTAAATAATTCAGGTGACTGATCGAATCCCAGGTATTGTAAAAAACCAGTTTCCAAAGCTTGATCCACCCAGGCTTCGAGAATTAGTTCCACGTTCTTTCCGGACACAACCATAGGTTTAAGTTTGCCATCGACATTGGAAATCAGAACATAGGCATTTACCTTGGGCCGTGGAAGGCTCACGTTCCATTTACCCTTCTTCTTTGAAAGAATTTTTGAGATTTCCCCACTTTCAATTTTCTTTTGGATAGTTCCTGAGAGGAAGGGAAAGTCGTCATTGGAAAACATGAACCCACTGACCATACTCGTCAGAAATGCTACATCTCTGCTGGGGTCTCTTACGAATTCCTCATCGTAGAATAGACGATACTTTTTTTCTCCATCGGAGGCGTATCCCATCACGCCTTCCCGATTTCCCACATGATTTTCTACCCAATCCCTATATTGGGTAGTTCCATTCTTTTTCTTTTCCCGGATCAGGTAAGTCTTCACTGTATCGGGATAAAGTTTGAGGAAGAGAAATTTACGATCCGCATCATTGAAGGAACCCGTAGGGACAAGGCGGGCCTGTTCTACTAACGCACCTTCTAAAGAATGGTCCTCATGAATTCGAGCGGGTTCTCTTTCAGTAGAGGCTGAGGAGTTGTTGAGCAAACCATCAAAACTCAGATGATGGTCCGCATATAAGGACCCTATGAAGAACGAGAATACAAAAGATACTAATTGAAAAAAGAACAAAAAAATCTCCTAAAAGAGCTCTAAGAGATGACTACGGAAGCGGAGACACTTTAGTTGCTCAATTGGCCGAAAAGATGAATCGCTGTGAAATAAGCGGTGAAAGGGGGGCTTACTTCAAGTCCTCTGGATTAAGAAACTCGGTTTCCCCCGGGTTGAAGGCCTTTTCTTCAAAGCTTTTTTTCTCAAGATAGGTCCTTCTTCGCAGTCTAAGCTTTTCTCTATAATTAAACTTTCGATTTAGTCTGGACACAAATTTCGAGGTACTCAGGGGCAAATTGAGAGTCAAAAAGTTTTCTAAAAAAAAGGCTCGCTCCTCCTCAGTGAGATGTACTCTCAGATCTGGAATACCCAGACCGGTATCGCCTAAAAGGAGAATAGGTGCCGGATAGCTGTTGGTATGTTTGAGAGCGGAAAGCGAATCTGCGTCCGACGATTCAAAGATAATTTTCCCGCCGATCTTTTTTAAGCCATCTGACCAGAAGGACTCAGGATGCCAATTGCGTTCTAAGATCTCCCACCCTAAGCCCACAACTGTCTCCATGCAAAAAACCAGGTATTGAACGACTTCTTCAAGCACATATTGTTTCAAAACTTCCTCCTGCAAAATCTGCTTTACAGGAATCGGTTCTCCATCCTGATTCCGAAGCGAATCAAGGACCATGCCCTCACGTGCTCGCTTAGAAATTTTTCTTATTACTTGCCGAAATTTTTCGCCCGCAGGACCCCGACTTTCCGAATACTGAAGATAAAAGGAATAGTGCAGAAAGTGAGAATAGATGATGCGAAGATTTTCCAAACTCACCCGTTGAGGCCTGGGACCGGATTGCCACAACTCCTGAGCACGGAAGACCGTGTCATAATAGGAAGGCCAACGGGCCTTGCTGAGCTTTTCACGGACTTGAGCTGAAGCTTTTGGAGCGCTATTGCGAAGTCGAACTACAGAAGTTGGGTCAAGTTTTAGGCTGCGAAATTCCTCGGTGAAGGCTTCAAATACACGGTTATGTGCCGAGGCTAACTTCTCCCCTTCCTCTGGAACAACAGTGTAGGCAAAGGAGAGAGCAGAAAACAGGTAAAAGAATAGATAAGTATTGCGAAGAACTGTAAGCATGGTTTGCTCAGATAATTCTGGAGCAAAGTAATTAAACCAGAATCATGCCGATTATATCAAAGGAGACAGGGGACAGCTACCGTCGGCCCTCATCAAATGCTGTAGTCTCCGAATAGTCCAGAAATCCCATGGTCACCAGACCGGTTTCCTTAAGGTGACTCTGCAGACGAGCCTTATGCTTGGGCTCTTCTTCGCGAACTACTTTCACCAGGCCATTGATACCATTGCGTGCCTTTGTAAAAGGCTCCAGAACCGCTGTAGATGGAGTGAGATCATGTTTCATCTCCTGCCATCCCTTGGAAGAAACCCTTCCCAGCGCGTATCCCATTTCATGGACACTATCTACATAGGCATCTTTTACTCGGTTCCGTCCAAAAATAAGAGCAACATGTTTACGGGTATTGTCACCCTTTAGTTTGGAATCCACCTGCGCAAGTTTTTTGGAAAGAGCATCCTTGTACCGATAATCATCGGCGTCTCTCCACTGCTTATCATAATCAATGTATACACCATCTTCCTGCTCATACCAGTTCTCTCTGCCTGTTCGGTAGGTTCGATAAATAGCATTTCGCACCTGTCTCAAGGTTTTGAGCAGGTCTGTCATGGAAATCTGAAAGGTATGGATTTCGCTAGTTGTGAGAATTTCTTTTTGATGATCATATACAAAGAATTTAAAGAAAGCCGCGTCCAGAGCATCTTGAGCCCAGGAATCCATTTTCAGATCCAGGTTCTTCGCCGAGACAATCACCGGTGTACGCTTGCCGTCAATCTGGGTCAGGATGATGTACCCGGTGATCTTACCCCGGGGGAACCTAAATTCAGCCCGAGAGTCAGATGGGTAACGAACCGATATTCGGTCATTCTTATACGCGTCCAGAACCCTGGGATAAAAGAGGGGGAAATCCTTGTTTGTATAAAGAAAACCGGTGAGCATACTTTTGTCCAGGCTGCCCTGGGAGTTTTCCCAGGATCCCCAACTAATCGAATATTTAGTCTTTCCGTCGGTGGAATAAGCAGCGATTCGTTCCTTGCTGTAGGCATGATCCTTAATAGATTGGATATACCCCT
The DNA here is from genome assembly GCA_964539825.1 of uncultured bacterium. GTDB lineage: Bacteria > Muiribacteriota > UBA6191 > UBA6191 > UBA6191 > CAZIKF01. Next base: position 67,131 of record CAZIKF010000020.1, on the reverse strand, counting down.
TAGTCTCTCCTGCCCTCTCCCTGGAAAGCTGTCTTTTGATGAACTGATTGGAAAGTCTGACAAAGACCAGGGAATCGGCACGGGACTCCGGCTTGGAAAAGGAACTACCTCGTTGTTTAGCCAGGTTTTGGAGACGCTTCTGTAGATTTTCATCCTCTTGAATTGTGAAAGTATCGTGAGCAGCCCCGTCTCCCTCAACTTCGATTCCCTCCATACCGGGTTCCGAAACCAAAGTTGAAATGAGAAGCCCCATTAAAAAGGTTGGTAAAAAGATCTTCGAAATCATTTTTGACCTCCTTGGCGGATTAAATCATTGAACTCAAGAAACTCCACCTTGTTCTCATCAAGAGCTTCATCGTTCTCTTGTACAAGCTTTAGGATCGCCTTACGTCGGCTGGCAAGTTTTTCACGCATATTCTTGTATCCGGGAGAACTGTTCATTCGACCGAGTAAATCGTTGAGGTCTACGGGAAGGTTCATCCCGGCGAAGTTCTTGAAGGCATAGAGGCCATGAGTGTTTCGAAGCTTGATAGCTCCTCCAGAAGGTCTGATGGAAGACCAGTTCTTAAAACCGGAGTAGTAATACGGCTCGTCCCAGCCCTGGAGATCTTTGACAAAACTGATGTTAAATTGCCTCGCATTCGGTTTCGCCAGACCTTTCTTTCCAAAGGGCAGGAATACCTGGTCCGAGTAGCGGTTAAAAGTCAGCGCGAATTTCTGATAGGAAGGCAATACAAATTTATCTAACTGGGCCTCGTTCACCTGCGCGGGAATCGCGGCATTGGAATTCAATCCCAGTACATGCTTAAGTTCACCAGCATTTAGTCCCTCTTTGAAGTTCGTTTCCAGAATCAACCGCTCAGCCCCGAGAATGCCCTTAATGGCAGTTCCCAAAAAATGGGCTACGGCTTCATTGGCATAATCTTCAGCAAACTTGTTCAAAAGTTGCTCGTCAGTGGCTCGAAAGTTTGAAAACTTTTTCCATCCCGAGAGATTGTCATCTTTCTTTACTGCCGCATCGAGCCCATCAACCCGCAGAGCCATCTTGATTGCTGCATACTGGGCGGCATTTTCACGGGACTTTACATCGTCATCATCAAGAAAAAATTCTCGATAGGCATGCCAGAATTCATGGATGGTTGTTGATGCCATTTGGGGATGCAAAACAGAAGCGTCTGCCAGGTCCCCCTCATCTCCAAAGTTATCTAGACCCGATCCCATCCTGGGATTCAGGCTGATCTTGGTGTAAAGCCCAAATGCTGCGACTCCAAATCCTCCAAGGATATCTCCATCGGGACCAAAACCACTCACATCTTCTTTGTTAAGCTTTTCTACAATTCTCCAGAGGTCCTTGGTTTGAATTCCAAGTTTTTCCAGTCCCTTGAAAAAGGGTGCGAAGAACTTCTCCTTGCGTGATTTGGCGATCTTCGCCAGAGCCTGGATCTCCTTCTCAGAATCCCTTGGTCCGTCTACAGGCGGATCTGCAGCAAAGATCGGAATGGAAAAGAAGTAAATAAATAAAGCTAATTTTTTCACAAGAACCCCCTGGACCAAGACTCTGTACTTAAGATACGTCTCACATCTTGAATTGTTTCCTCTTTTCTTCAATCTGCGCATTCGTGTTAGATTGGCTGTCAAAAGGATTTGTATAATATGCGGGTATTTGCACTCGGTTTTGCCTTTCTTGCTTGTCTTCTTCATGTAGTTTTCTTTGGTGTGGAGGCATTTGCGCCGCAACTGCTGCTGAAATCCAAACCCGATCAGCTCAATGACTCCGTACGCCTCCTATTTTTCAACCAGGGTTTTTATAACTTATTTCTGGCCCTGGGAGGTGCTTACGCAACCCTGAAAGCCTGGAAAGAGAACTCTACTCCAGCCCTTCTGGTATTTATTCTCCTGACCATGTTGGGGGCTTCAATCGTGCTGCTTTTTAGTAATCCGTCCTTACTCCGCGGAGTCCTGGCCCAGGGGGTCCCGCCTTTGTTTGCCCTGGGACTTTTCTGGTTCAGCAAGCCTTGCTCTACCATGGGAGGCGAGAATCTATGAAACCCATTGTCCAAACCTGTCTAACCTTATTCTTTCTGAGCCTTAGCCATCATCATGCGTCAAGAATCGATTTAAGATACGCCAAGGGATTCCAGGTCAGTTATTCCGGTGATATCAAGATCGTGACCGTCGGAAATCTACGCGATCCGTCCGAGAAACCTCATTCTTATATCCTGGTCCCAAAAGACTCCGGACCGCTTCCCCCGTTACCTAGCGGACAAGTCGTTCGAACACCTATAAGACGGGCTGGCTCTCTTTCCACTACCCATCTATCCCATTTCGTAGACCTTGGATTGCGCAGGCGGTTGAAGGCCTTTAGTAAATTGGAGTACATCCAGTCTCCTCAACTCCGGGAAATGGTGGAGATGGGCAACATTGTCGCCACTGGGTTTGGAATGGATGAGATTCGAGAAGTCGGTATGAAAAATGAACTGGAACTAATTTTGGGATTTGGTCCCGGAGAACCTGAAACGCGCTTTAGATCCCTGGTTCTATCTGGCATTCCAGTAGCCCTGAATCGGGAATATATGGAACCCCATCCCCTGGGATACGCCGAATGGATCAAATTCACGGCCCTGTTTTTTCATCAGGAAGCTCTTGCGGAAAGGGTCTTTAGCACCATGGAAAAGAAGTACCTTGGCTGGGTCAAGGAGGCAAAAAACTGTACCCTTCACCCCAAAGTACTGCTTAATGCCCTACATTCAGGCACCTGGTATCTTCCCGGTGGGAATACCTATTGGCCAAATTTGATCAAGGATGCCGGCGGGACCTATGTACTCCAAAAGAACAATTCCACCCAGGGTAGTCTTCCCTACACCTTTGATGAGGTCTATGCACTGGGTTCAGATGCCAGGTTCTGGCTTAACTCCGAAGGATTTTCATGCTCTGAGTTGGCCCAAAAGGACAAACGTTACGCGCGCTTTAACTCCTTTAAGAACAAAAATGTTTTTAACCGCAATAAGAAACAAAGCCAGGGATTGCCGGATGACTATTATGAAAATGGATTATCCCATCCTGATGTACTTCTAAAGGATTTAGTCGCGATCTTCCATCCTGAAATCAGGAACCGTGAGAAATTAATCTGGTATCGGAAGGTTGAATAGAACCTATTCTACTGATGTGCCGGTAGTTCCCAGTTCCGCAACTGCGTTATCTTCGTCGATGAACCAACCCATAGCGCTAAACGCTCCCTGGTAGGCTTTCCATTTAACAGACATCCAGGTGGTCTGCTCAGGTGTAATCTTTCCTTTTGCCCTGGCTTTCTGCACTGCCTTTTTGTAGTTGCGCAAAGCGTGGCCGCCCCGCGGTTTTGATTTCATCCACGGCGCTTGACCTGCAGCGTCTGTCCAGGCACCCTTACGTAAAAACTGCATATTGAAACGTCCCGTAACGTCCTCTTCTTCAAATTTTTCTTCTGAGAAGGAAAGGGAATGCCAGGCTTTTCTTAAGGCGTTGATGCCGATGTTGACTCCGCTTCCCGCCATCCAGCCGCGGAAGAAGCCCAGAGCCTCATCTTTGGGAACCCCAAAATCATCCTCAAGAGCCTGAGCTACATTAGGAATTCTCTCCACCAGTCCGTCACCAAGCAGCATATACTCGTCAAAGAACTCAGAATCCACTTCAGCTAGAAGCAAGGCATCCACAAGATCCAAAACAATGTGTGTGTTCATCGCTGTGGAACAAGTCTTAAGGGGATGGATATCACATTGAGAGGCCTGATCAAAATATTGAGCCCATTCCTCCTTAATCTGGGTACCTTTGAGATGTCCGAATAACGCGTTTAAATAGGTACGACCAAATTCAACGATTACCCTTCGAACCGCTTTTTCCTTCTTAAAAGTGCCACTTTTCAAAGCTGCCAAGGCACCCTTGGACACTTCGTGGTAAATAGAAGAAAAAATTCCGCGGCGATCTCCTTCTGAGGCAAATAACTGACGAATCCTGGACAGCCTGGACTCCAACTCCTCTACCGTCCTCAGGGTCTTCGGATCGGAAAGTTCAAGCAGCATCGCCTCTTTGTTGCTGCCTGCTTCAACCCTTCCGCAAGGAAAGGGAGAAACCTCCTCATCCTCTTCCATCTGGCCATTTTCCAGTCCGAAAAAATCTGGTAGGAAACTCCCGGAAAAGCCGGGGGAAACCACGACAAAGAAGGTCAACAAATATGAAATAAATAGACGAACCATGGAATTCTTTCTTTTCCTCTAAGGAAATACGAACTAATGTGAATTTTGTTGCGTCAGTTCACTGGATTTTAGATTCAAACCAGTAGAGTGAAAATGATCGGTTGTTCGGGGGAGAAATTTAACTACACTTGTGTGCAGAAGCTGAATCGGGATCAACTTTTCCAATCTGTTTGGCAGGAATGCCGCCCTTAATGATGCCGGACTCAACAGGCCGGGTAGCCAGACCCATGGACCCAAGAATCGCGAAATCACCCAGGCTCTGACCTGAGAGTACGGTGGAATGATAGGTAACCCTCGCTCCTTCACCAATCACAGTCTCATGCAAAGAGATGTCATAGATGTCATTCACATGATGATGATGGGAATAGATATGAGCGTAGTCAGAAACTGAGGCGTTCTTCTTGATGTGAATAGAACCACGATCATCGAGCATGACTTCACGATGAATCACCACGTTGTCCTCGATTTTAAGGTTGTACCCATAGGTGAATTCAATGTTATGAAAAAGCTTCACATTCTCCCCAAGGTGGCGAAACATAAAGCGCCCCAGGATTCTGCGAAATTGAAAAGCAAAAAGGGTGTTTCGAGAGAGCGGCAACCTGTCAAAATAAGTCCAAAGCCAATGCAATGGTTTGTTGCGAGAGTATTTTTCGAGGTCGATATCTCCGTAATATTCCGGTTCCTGAGCGGCGTTTCGTGGATCCATGGAAAGAAGATTGGTCAGACTCAGGAAATCCTCTTTCTCCCTGGCCGCCGACAATGCCTCCAGGTATCCTCGCTGCCCGGTTTCCAAACAGTAGATGGTTTCACAGACCAGTTCATTATTATCCGTAGAAGGATCCAACAGTTTTGCTTCAAATTGCTCCAGGAATGAATCAAATACAGCGGCGGTCTCTTCTGAAAGTCGAAGTTTCTTATACTCAGGTCTCATAATGTTCTCCCTCTAAGGCCAAAGAGGGTAACTCAGCAAGAAGAACGCAGCGAGAAAGTTCCAATTTCGCCTTAGTCACCACGAGCTGATGAATCTGAGGGACAAGCCCTAAATTGATGAATATGATGGTGAATCGAGTGCGGGGAATTTCGGAGCCCCTGGGCGAGCGAAAAGCTCGAGACCTGTGAAGATGACGAAGGGGCTAGCATGGAGGATATATCCAAACTCAGTGACATTAGAGCAGAGCCCAAAATGGCAAAAAAAAATTGTAAATCGAGTGCGGGAAAATTCAGAGCTTTAGAGTGGTCAGAGGCGAGCATTGTGGTGGTTCGTGACGAAGGACGTAGCAATCGCTACGTTCAAGGAGGGAACCACCAGAAGGCGAAGTCTATGGCCGCTCTAAAGCTCTGAATTTTCCCGTACTCGGTTTACGCAAGAAACTGACGTTCTTTTTCTATGACCACGATGCCAGAATCTGTGACTGTCCATTTTTCCGCATCTTTTTTCAAATCAAAACCGATCTCTGTTCCTTCTGGAATTTTCACGTGTTTATCAATGATGCAGTGACGTAAACGGACGTTTCTACTGACTTCCACACCGTCAAACAAGATGCAGCCTTCCACCTCAGAGAAACTGTTGATGCGTACGTTTGGGGAAACCACCGAATCTTTAATCAGCGCGCCTGAAATAATCGCCCCTTCACCGACAATCGAGTTGATAGCATGACCTGTCCGATGAGGTCCCAGGTGCACGAACTTTGCGGGCGGCGAGTAGGTAACTGAGGATCGAATCGGCCACTCACGATTATAGAGGTCCAGAGCAGGCCGAACGGCACGCAGGTCCATAGTCGCCTCGTAGTATGCATCAATGGTTCCCACATCCCGCCAATAACTGTTTGCTTCCAACGAGGAGGAACCGGGAATGATATTTCGACCGAAATCATAAGCATAGAGACGGCCTTCCTCCTTGAGCTTAGGCAAAATATCCTTTCCAAAGTCATGACTGCTCTGGGTATCCTGAGAATCTTCATCGAGAATCCTGATTAACTCCCTGGTACTGAAAATGTAGTTTCCCATAGACGCCAAAGCCCTGGTGGGATCATTGGGCATTGGCGTTGGGTTTTCCGGTTTTTCCTGAAAACCAACTACCTTCCAATCTGAGTCCACCTCGATGACCCCAAAAGAACTGGCCTCCTCCAGGGAAACAGGGATCGCCGCCACCGTGCAGTCGGCGGACTTCTCATGGTGATACTTCGCCATAGCTGAAATATCCATTTTATAAATGTGATCCCCTCCAAAGACGGCTACCAGAAACGGATTCCTCTCTCGTATCAAATTCAGATTTTGATAAATGGCATCCGCGGTACCCTCGTACCAGTTATCTCCCTTCATCATTTGGGCCGGTACGCAGGTAATGAACTGGCTCCTGAGAATGGAGGAGAAATTCCAGGTCTCGTGTATATGCTCGGTCAGGGACTGAGATTTGAACTGTGTCAGAACATAAAGCGCGTAGATCCCGGAATTAATAAAATTGCTTAAAGCAAAATCAATGATTCGATATCGCCCTCCAAAGGGCACAGATGGCTTAGAGCGGTACTTGGTTAAAGGTTCTAGCCGGGTTCCCTTTCCGCCTGCCAGTATCATTCCTAGTATTTCTGGTCGCATAAAATTTACCTTTCAAATCCTCGCAAACCATTCTACCGCTGATATCGCTTGGATGAAACCTTCCTTGGACCAGCGGGGTATAGAATCTATGTAAAGAAGAGCAATGATCCCTGGAATGGATACAAAAGGCTGTCCACTCTGATGAAGCCAGTGGAGTTATTTGAAGCTGCTGCGGTGTTGAATTCAAACCCGGTGATACAATGGCCTCGATGAACTCAAGCTCACGCCTGGTAATCGGGCAATATTACCCAGGGACCTCCTTTCTTCATGCGGCTCATCCAGGTTTTAAGATCGGTCTGCTCTTTTTCTATTGTATTTTTATCTTTCACCTAACCGAAATTAGACAATTTCTGGCGGTACTACCCTTGACCTTGCTGTCCTTTCCTGTAGCGGGCGCTCCCCTGAGAGTGATCCTAAAAGGGCTGGCACCTTTGTATTTCTTACTGGCACTGACTTTCCTCCTGCATACTTTTTCTCCCGTTGGCCCCACTTCCGGTGAAGTCCTTGGATTTGGCTTTTCCTTCGAGGGAATTGAAAGAGGAGGATTCTACTGCCTTAGATTGATCCTTGTAGTGCTGGGATCATCTCTACTTACCATCACTACTTCCTCCATTGAGATTACCTATGCTCTTGAAAAAATTCTCAAACCATTAAAACCTCTTGGCTTCCCTTCCCAGGAATTCTCCTTGATGCTGGCCATTTCACTAAGGTTCATACCCGTCCTACTCGAGGAGATGGAAAAGCTCAGACTGGCTCAAAAAGCCCGTGGAGCCTCCTTTTCAAAAGGGTCGCTAAGGGATCGCGCAAGGGCATATCTGAGTATACTTGTTCCTCTATTTCATTCCGCGTTTGAAAGAGCCGACCGTCTCGCTATCGCCATGGAAGTCAGGGGTTTCGATCCCGATCGACAGAGGACTTCAATCCATGAGTACAGTCTTGGAAGGGCTGACCTTGGACTTAGCCTATGCTTCGTCTCGATGATTGGTCTGGCAATTTTAGCCCATAGTCTAATCAACTAGCGCGAAGCAGTGGTTAGTCTATTGCCAAGGGCCTAGGCGTTTTGTCTTACCGGAGTGAGATCCCCATCAACATGGGGCTTGACCAGTTCCCAGGTTACGAGTACCTGAGCCGCAGTACACATGGAGCTATAAGTTCCGACCACAATTCCGATTAGCAGCGCGAAAGAAAAGGAATAAACTCCCGTTCCACCGTATAGAAAGAGGACCACAATGGGGCAGAGCGTGGTAATGGAAGTAAAGACAGTCCTTTTCAGAGATTGGTTCAAGGATGTATTCACAATGGTAGAAAAAGGTTCTTTTCGTAAAAGTTTAGTATTTTCGCGAATCCGGTCCATGATGACGATCGTATCATTCAAAGAATATCCGATAATGGTTAGGATCGCAGCAATGGTGGAAGAAGAAAAGATCGTTTGTGTAAGAGCAAAAATTCCAAGCACAATCGATACATCATGTACCAGAGCAATGATCGCAGCGACCCCGAATCGAAATTCAAATCGAACGGTGATATAAAGAATGATCGCAAGGATAGAGAAAATGATTGAGTAGATCGCGGCTTCTTTCAAATCATCCCCAATGGAAGGCCCAATGTTTATGAATTCATTCGCCTTTGCGGAGGGAAAGCTCTTTTGAAACTCTCTTAGGACTATGCGGTCCATTCCCTCTGAATCAGTGGAACCGGGGATAAAATCCGATGTAATGAAAAACTCCCTATCCTTCGAGCCAATTACATCCTCTGGATCAATCTGCTGAACCTGGAATCTTTTAAAATGCTGTTTAAATTTTTCCAGTGAAAGAATCTTTTTTACATCCTCACGCGTCACCTTTTCTTCAAAACTTACGCGCAAAACGGAACCGGAACGAAACTCAATTCCGAGGTTTAATCCCTTCCAGGAAATCAAACCGATGCAAAGAGCGATCGCAAGGAGTGAGAGGGTGTAAAAGGTAGCCCGCATTCCAACAAAGTTCCAGTTCATAATCAACCTCTATATGCTAAGTGCCTGACGCCGTTCGCGACCGTAGTATGCTCCAAGTAAAATCTTCACTACAAAGATCGCGGTGAACATACTTGCGATGATTCCCAAGGATAGAGTTACCGCAAACCCTTGAATAGGACCAGAGCCAAATTTGAAAAGAATGAAGCAGGTTAAAAGGGAGGTGATATTGGCATCCAAAATCGCGGTAAAAGCCTTATTAAAACCCACGTCTATGGCCGCGCGGGAAGACTTACCCGCCTTAAGTTCCTCGCGGATTCGCTCAAAGATAATAACATTGGCATCCACAGCCATTCCCACGGTCAAAATCAAACCAGCTATACCTGGAAGAGTCATGGTTGCGCCCAAGAAAACCATCAGTGCCAGAAGAACCAGCAAGTTGAAAATCAAAGATAGGTTCGCTACCAAACCAGAACCTCGATACCAGACAAACATGAGAACAAATACAAGTAAAAAGCCAATTTTTCCGGCCAGAAATCCCCGTTCAACAGAATCTTGGCCCAGGGTAGCTCCAATTCGGTTCTCATGTACGGGGATAAGCTTCGCAGGCAGGGATCCTGCCTTTAAGACATCCACAATCCCTCTCACATAATCCAGGTTGAAGTTGCCTTCGACGACACATTCGGCCCCAAACTGCTCCTTGATATTGGGAGCCATGTAAACCTCTCCACCAAGAACAATGGCTACTCTGCGTCCTACCAGCCTTTTGGTTTCTTTCATCAGTGTCTCAGCACCAGCAGCTTTAAACTTAAGCCCTATTTCAGGCTTCCCAAACTGATCGAAACGAGGAAAGGCGGAGTCAATTTCATCACCCTTTACGATTGGTGCTCTTTTCAGGAGAAACCATAGAGGGGCTGCCGTTTCTTTTCCACTCTTGTCCAACTGGCGGACCTGTCGAACAATTTCATAGGCTGAATTTCGGGCCTGCGCACCAAAGCCAAGAGCCGTTTCCTGGGAATCGATAACCTCTTGAAATTTAAGGAGGTCGGTTTGCCCAATAATGGTTTTCACCTGTCCTTCATCAAAGCGGCCCGCTAGCTGAATTCGGATGTGATCCTGGTCATAGCGCTGGACTACAGGCTCTGTGATCCCCAGAATATCGATTCGATTTTTCAAGACCTGGATTGTCTTTCGAAGTAGTCCTCTGCGGTCTTTTTCATCCTTGATGGGTTCTTCTGATTCGACCCTGTAAATCAAGTCAATTCCACCTTGCAGGTCTAATCCCAGGGTCACGGTTTTATCATAGAAAAATCGGTCCCAAAAGCGCGGGTCAAGGTTTAAGCCGCGAGAGTCCTTTTCCTTTAGATAACCAGTCTCCCACTCAGAGTTTTCCAGTTTCCCGTTCTTATTTTCGTCATACACGGAAAGAAAGGATTGATCACTCTCCATCTTTGAACGATGAAAGTTCCGAAAGTCGATTTCCGAGATGATCCCGTTGCGATCTATATCCTCCACTTCGGGAAAGAATCCCAGGGAAGGTACCGCTGTATAAACACTCAAGATAAGTACGATTATGATGAGGACTAACTTAGGGGTGTAATTTTCGCGCATTCCCTGTCCTTTTGTGTATGAAAATGGAGGCCCGAATGAAAGAGAGCCAGTATAAAGAAATCAATCCGGTTAGGCAACCCGCGTTACAGCGAGAATCGGGGCACACCTAATAAATGTAGACGAATACGCTCAGCAAAACACTCTAAACCCATCGCTTCAATGCTATAAAGCAGTGGTTTACCCACCTGTAGGTCCATAGGGAAGAAGGCTCAATCGCGGATGCGTTCAGGAGTCGTAGGATTGCGCGTTGTTCGGGAACTCGGGCAAAATACTTCACTTTGAGTATATTATCCGTATCTTGTACACTCAAATTCAGCCAACAATTCAAAGAAATCAGTCCTATGCCTTTGACTCCATCAAAGATCCCCGTTTTTTTTCATAAAGACCAACTCCGGTTTAAACCCTTGTATGAATGGGCTTTTGGAGACAAGATTGACCACCCCGAAACCACTGCTCGCGCGGAATCTATCTTGAAGACTTTGGAAGAATCCAGTGAGTTTTATATTATCAGCCCCAAAGACATTCCCCTCGGTGCGCTTCGGCGAAGCCACAGCTATAATCTCTTGACCCTTTATAATACAGCCAAACAACTGCCCCATGGTGAGACATTCTACCCCTCGGTTTTCCCTAAGAGCAGCCAAACCAGAGGAGATCCCACCAACATTATCCACGCGGGTTGTTACTGTTTTGACGCAGGCACACCGCTCAGTTCGGAGACCTGGACTGCTGCGACCTGGAGCGCAGCGTGTGCTATGGAGGCCGCCATACTTGTTAGAAGAGATCGGGAACCCTTGGCTTACGCCCTTTCCCGTCCGCCGGGCCATCATGTAAGTCGAGACTACTTTGGAGGGTATTCCTATTTTAATAACGCGGCTCTGGCTGGAAAGTACCTGCGCCGGTTTGGAAGAGTCGCCCTTTTGGACATCGACTTTCACCACGGCAATGGAACCCAAAGCCATTTCTACGCAGACGATAGGGTATTGGTCATTTCCATCCATGGTGATCCACGAGAATGTTACCCCTTTTTCAAGGGCTTCCCATCAGAAACTGGAACAGGTAAAGGAGAAGGCTTCAATCTCAACTTCCCCCTGCCCAAGGGAACCTCTGGAAAAGAATACCTGGAAACTATGGAGAATCATGTACTCCCGGCCCTGGAGCATTTTAGCGCGGACTTTCTCATTGTATCCGCGGGTTTTGATACCTACCATCGCGATCCCGTTGGATTCTTTAATCTACAGACAAGGGACTTTGGCAAACTCGGGAGAATTATCGGAAAACTCAAACTTCCGAGTGTAATCATTCAGGAAGGTGGGTACTACACACCCCACCTGGGTGAAAATGTCAAAACCTTCTTACTTGGTATGCGTGAGACCTTATAGATCCTGCTAGAAGCAACACCAAACCTGCAATTCTCAGACCGACCCTCTTTTAATGAGGGGAGGGCCGATGCGTGATGGGTGTTTGAGTGCTCAGGGATGGTGCATGGAAGTGGCTCGTGAGGAGGAGGTATCGCTACCTTCGACAAGGGAACCAGTTTCAGGTGCCGTTCCTGGGTGCACAAACACCCATCAAAGCATCGGTTCTCGCTTCTACTTTACAGCCGTTTTGAATTCTTTACCCGGTATAAACTTGGGTACTTTGGAAGCGGCGATGGTAATCTCCTGCTTGGTTTGAGGATTGATTCCCTTGCGTGCCTTGCGCTCGGTTACCTTAAAGGAACCAAAGCCTACCAACTGTACCGACTCTCCTTGCTGTAGAGAGGTTTGAACTGTTCCGAGAAAAGCATCCAGAGCCTTCTGAGCATCTGCCTGGGAGATTGAAGCCTTCTCAGCTATCGCCTTGATTAGTTCGGATTTATTCATTCCGTAAACTCCTTAGAACTTATTGAATACTACCAACTAGTCGAACCTGAGTGGCCTCTATGGCAAACTTTGGATGTCCCAAACCTTCTTGGAACTCTGCTCTAAGACACCAGATCCCCTATTAACAACGGGATCAGTCTAGGGAATCTTCCTGGAGATTTCAAGATTCTTTCGACGATTTTCAGCTTTGTGTACAAATTTTGTCATTAATTCGACCAAAACCGGGTCTCTGAGAAGGATTGGGAACCCATGGGTCACCCAGGAGTTCACCTGGGTGCGCAGAACTTCCTCCGGTAAAATCCTGAAAGCCTCACGAAGGGAAAGCGATACCAGCCCCTTTTGACGAATCCATTCTTTGGGTGGCTCCCGAAAAGCATAGAGCATGATTCCCTGGCAGGTTCTAGGTTGAGAGATAAGACACTGAGTGGACGCTATGAAAAGGATTAGAAAAAAAAAACTAAGCCGTTTTCTGGGGAAGATATTGATCATAGAGCCCTTTGTAGTAGCGCGAAACATCCTCTCGGCCCTCAAGTTCATATGCCGTGGCGAGTAGATAATAAATTCGTGCCCTTGATTTTCCACACTTGAGAAGGTCGTGCAGCACATCTCGAGCCTCAGGAATTCTTCCTTGTCGTAGTGCCAGTTGGGCATAGCGAAGATCCATGGGAAAGGAATTGCTGCCCCCTATGTACCCACTCTTGAGAAGGTAAAAAGCCCGTTGAAGGTTGCCTTTATCCTCGAAATATGAAGACAGCCGCTCAAGCACATCTGCATCGAAGGGATCTTCTTTCTGGACCTGCTCATAGAGTCTTACTGCCCGACGCTGGGAGTTGAGCTCCCAATAAAGAGAGGCAGCTTGTTTTTTCAGCGCGAGATTGGTCGGCTGAAGCTTCCTTTTAGCGTTTACCACCTGTAGCCGGTATGAGCGGTCGTTTTGCCCCATTGCCAAAACCTCTAAACGTTCCAAAATTTTCCAGCGTCCGGAGGAATCAGAGGGGAACTTGATGAGTTTTTCAAGAAACTCCTGCTCGCCATCAACATCCTTAAGTCCCTTACAAATTCTGGCTCCTAAACCTAGTGACTGCTGACAAGCATGGAGATTTCCCATGCTGCGGAGAGACTCTAGCGCTTTGCGATAGGAACCCTGGTCAAAATAAATCTTCGCTTTTAAATGAAAAGCCTCATCCGTATAGATTTCCTTTAGATAATTTCCTGCACTAACGTGATCACCTAGCTTAAAGGTAAGCAATCCCAGTAGATACTCAAGGTGAGCGCTAGATATCTTCTCAGATCCCAGTTCCTCTAACTTTCGAAAACAGTGTAGAGACCTTTTCCACTCCTTTCGACGATAAAAGAATTGACCGAGCTGTAAACACAGCTTGGCGGAATCATGGTATTCCAAGAATCGAAATGCCTGAATTTCCCATTGAGCCCGACGCCCAGCCTGTCTCAGGTAACCCAGGTATTCCAGATAGACTTTTCGAAGTTTAGGAAAAGGTAATATGATTGATTCCAGGATCTCTGCTGCTGAACCAAATCTCTTCTCGAGAGCCAATGCCCTGGCAGTAAAGACTCTGCCTATGATGGAATTAGGGGCTTGGGCTTGAACATCTGAAGCTGCCTTTAGTAATCCTGAAGCATTTCGTGTGCGAAACAACTCATTGAGATGTGACAGAGTCTTTGGACGTATTTTCATAACTGATCCATCAATTCCTTCAAATTTTTACCCGAGTCCTGCCGATCATTGAAAATGGCTGAACCTACCACTGCAAGATCAACTCCTTTTGATGGAAATCTTCCGATATTCTCAACTTTCACTCCTCCATCAATTTCCAAGAGAATCTCATTTCGATCCCCTCTCAAGTTACAAAACTCCTTGATCTTACGGTCTACAGAGTGGATGTAGGATTGACCTCCAAAACCAGGATTCACCGTCATAAGCAAAACCAGGTCGATGTCTTCCAACAAAGGTTCGATTGTACACAGAGAAGAACCAGGGTTTAAAGCAAGACCTACCTGGGCTCCAGAGGATCGAATCTCCTGGCAGAGTCTATGGGGATGAATAGCCGTCTCCGGATGAATAATGATTCTATCGCATCCCGCATCCCTATAATCCTTCCAGGTTTGCTCTGGATTCGAGACCATCAAATGCGCCTCAAACAGTCCGCTGAAAGCTGAACGTAGTTTGGCTATGAAGGGAGGACCGAATGTGAGATTGGGCACAAAATGTCCATCCATTACATCTAGATGGAGAGTTTTGATGGGAGAGGACTCAAGAAATTTGAACTCCTCGGCTAGTTTGAGAAAGTTCATGGAAAGAATTGATGGCGCGATTTCCAAACCTTCTCCTTTCCCCCTAAGTCAAAAACTTATACGCAAATGCCGCAATTATCATCGTCAGGGCACCCCAGCGAAAGATCCTGTCCGGCTCCCATCTGGAGGCCTCGGCAAGATCGAATTCACCCCATATTCTGGAGTACTTCTTAGGTGCCTCTGCTTCCCTGGACTTATCTTCAACTTCTTCCGGCACGGATCCGCCTCGCAGGGCAAAAACCACATCAAAGGCGGAATTTAACTGCTCCTGATCCTGCTCCTGGTCAAGGTTCTCCTGAACCTGCTGTATCCAGGAATGCAACTCCACCAGAGACTGGTGAAACTCCCCCAGGGATTCGATTCTGTTTTCGGCACGCCGCGTAGTTGCTCTTATAAAAAGTTCACATATTTGCTCAAAATTGTCCTTTTGTGTCTGATTTTTTCGAATTTTTAGAATTGCCAGAAAATGGGCTCGCTCCAATTCATCTTCAGTTCTCCCCTTTTTGAAAGCACGTTCCAGGGAAAGAAGTTCATAGAGCATACAGCCAACATAAAAAACATCCGCCGCTGAACTGTCCAGGGTCTCGTTATCATCTACCTTCATGCGAGGCGGGAGGAAACGAAGAATCCGCAAAGCCCCTTCACGGTCAACGAAGAAGTCCTCCCTGGATATCAACCTGCTGGAAACCTTTTTTTGGCAAGCATCTTCCAGGGTTTCACATAGATGAATCAATATTTTCAATACAAAGCCAAGGGGGAGCTCTTTTCGCGCATGAAGAAGGTGAAAGAGGGGAATTCCTTCAAAGAAATCTGTCACAACAAAGAATTTATTCTTCCAGAGATTCATTTCCAGGGCATGAAATCTATGCCTCTGTCCTGGAAGAGATTCCATCTTTTTAATACTGGCAACCCATGCCTTCAGCTCTTTACCCCTCTGAAAAAACTGGTTCTTGGCAACATGTACAAAAACCTTTTTCTTGAGTTCTGTGTCCACTGCCAGAAAAATATTGGTACGAGTTGTCTCAAAGTAGAGCTTGAGAACCCGGTAACGATCTTTGATCAGGAAGTTCTTTTCAGTAAGATCTAAGATGGGTTGAAATTTGAATAGGGATTCCAGAGAGACTTCATCGAGAGTCAGAGCCATAGCTTTCTCCTACTAATTCGATTTTCCTATAAAACAGACCATCCAGGAAGAGGTTCAAATGACCGGTTCCATGGTATTCCACATCCAAAAAAAAGAAGGACTCCGGGGGATGAGCCTGATGATGCAGGTCTCGAGAACCCTGAAAGTCTACCAATTCCACTCTTAAATCCTTTGAATCAAGACCAGCGGGAATCCTAATTTCCACTCTTTCCCTTACCATGCCTGTACGAGGAATCTCGGAGTCCTTGTTTCTTCTATTAACCCACACAAGAATCTTCTTTTCTTCAGAAGTAATTTTCAGACCTGGCAAAGGATCCTGGTCGAGGACCGTATCATCGGACTGGGACGGGTCACTACGCTCGTAGTTTGGCTCAAGAAGCCAACCCTGGGACTGGGCGATCAACCTGGCCTGTGAAAGGATCAAACCTCGCAAATTTGGGATCCTCGCCTCGGGACTGTCCATTGACCCTACAAGTAACGAAATCTTCATACCCTCCGGAACCAAAACCCCTTCCCTCGGAGTTTGAGCCAGAACCTTTCCACGCTTTCCAGGATCAGCAAAACGATAGGCAATATTTCCAACCATTAACCCCAAACGCCTCAGCCTTAAGCCTGCAATCCTTAAATCTAACCCCACTACCGACGAAACCTCTTTCACATCGGATCCCATTGAAACTACAAGAAAAAGCCGGCGGCCGGTTTTTACCTTGGATCCCGGAGATGGATTCTGATCGATCACTATATTAGGCTTAACCTTTCGACTCTCCTGCTTTTGGAGCAGCTCCAACTCAATGCCATCTGGCTTATTTTCCAATACATAGGTCAGGGATTTTCCTCGAAAATCCGGAATTTCTATGACCTCGCCATGAAAAAGCCCCTGGATAGCCTTCCATCCAAAATAAGCTCCAGCTCCAAGCAGACAGATCAATACAATCAGTATGGAGATCCAGCGAAGTAACCATATAATTCGTCGGATCATGAGAATTCCCCGGCTCCATTTTTCTTCAAATAGGCAACATAAAAAATTTGACTACCAATATCGGTGGGTAAAAGATAGGTTCCGAATTGAGCTGAA
Organism: uncultured bacterium; assembly: GCA_964539825.1. Classification (GTDB taxonomy): domain Bacteria; phylum Muiribacteriota; class UBA6191; order UBA6191; family UBA6191; genus CAZIKF01. The sequence continues at coordinate 50,351 of CAZIKF010000020.1, read as the reverse complement.
ATCGCCCCCTCCCAGAACCTGGTGTCCACCATGACACTTTCAATATCCGCCCTTGTACAAACTTCTCGCAACTGATCTTCAGTCTCCTCAGTATTGAAGGTACAAACACTATAGATAAGTTCTCCTCCGGGCTCGAGCACATCGAGAGCCGCGTGAAGAAGAGCTTCCTGTTCCGTTCTCAGATGAAGGGGCAGATCACGCTGTTTGGTCAAAAGGTATTCCGGATGTGAGGCTACGGTTCCCAGGGCGCTGCAAGGCGCGTCCAGCAGGATTCTAGAGAATGTGAGTTCCCTTTTTTTACATTCTCTTAAATATTCAACCCCTTCTCTTTGATGCAGGGATACCCCAGATTCCATTTGAGGCGTTCTAAGCAGCCTTTTTTTTAGCCTGGCCATCCTTGAAGCACTCTTTTCCACAGCATGAAATTCCATCTGGGGATAGAGAAAGAGCGCTTGAATCAGCTTACCGCCAGGAGAAGAGCAAAGATCTAGATATCTCCCCCCGGGGGCCGGGCTGAATAACCTCGGAATGAGAAGGGAAAAAAGGTCACAAATGAGTCCCCCGCCCTCTTCAAGCTTCATTCGCTCTTCCAGGTCCAGGGCCCCTCGACGATAAATGGGCCACTTCTTGAAGACTGGAATAGAATCCTCCGGCAAAATCTCCTCAGAGGGCGCCTCAAAATACACATCACAATTCTGTAGAATTCGACCTTCAAAGCGCTTGAAGTTCTCAGCTCCCAGGGATTTTTCAAATACCTCTTGATACCAGGCAGGTAGATAGGATTCCCGGGAACCCAGTAAGAGTTCTGGTTGCCTGAGAAATTCATGACAAAGCCAGGTGACAAATCCTTTCAGGCGCTGATATTTTTTAGGTATGGCATTCAATCCCTCATTGAGAGCTGCATAGTTAGGAATAGAATCCATAAATCCAATCTGATAAAGAATCATAATCACCAGGGTCTCAAGTTCTGGGGGAAGCTTTTTTCCTTTTGACAGCTTTCGAATCTCCCTTTGTAAAGGCAGGTAGAAACGAAGACTGCCGTAGAGAAGCATGGTTATCGTGGAACGGGTGACCTCCTGACCCACAAGGCGACCGAGGATCTTTTCTAGTACCGCCTCTCGATCCTTGCCCCGTAAGATTTCCCTCAAACCCTTAAAGATCTCCTCTCTCATGAATTTCTAAAACCCTTAACCAGGAGGCCAATGCAGCCGCCTGCCACTCAAAACATGAACATGAAAATGAAAGACGGACTGGCCCGCGCTCTCCCCCGCGTTGGTTACAACTCTTACCCCTTCCACCTCCAGCTCTTCCTGGTCCCGATACTTGCGAATCGCCGAAAATAGGGATTCCATCAAGCCAGGCTCCTCAGAGGCATCGAACACGTTCACTACATGCTTTTTAGGAATAAAGAGCAAGTGAAGCGGAGCAACTGGATTCACATCCTTAAAACCCAGTATTTGGTCATCCTCGTAGACCTTTTCCGCGGGAATTTCCCCCTTTACAATACGACAAAAAATGCACATATCCCCTCCGAAGACGTCCCCTTTCCACTAGAAACTAACTCCATATTACTACAAAAAATCTATTTTTTTAGCATAATATGTCTAACTATTGTATAAAACGTTCGATGAGTAGTAAGACACACGAGAATCAGTGGAATGAGGTATCAAATGAAAACTTGGCTTGGTTTAGTAATTCTTCTCTTTGTACCCAGTACCCTCATGGCCCGTCCAACTCGACCGGAACTAGATTTGACCCTGCAAGACGAAATTTCCGCTTACAAGTACCAGTTCAAAGAAAAAATTCGGCGAGCGAGGCTCTTACTCAGGTCTGATAAGATGGATAGGGCTTACTCAGTAGTCCTGGGCGAAGTATTAAAGGAACGTATCCGAGAGGATGGAAATTTTGATACCGTTCTAAAAGCCCTCGGTAGATCCAGGGAAAAGGTCCGAGTTGAACCTGAGTCCACAGAAGATCACCTCTTTCGATATTCCAGGGCATTAAAGGAACAAGCTGACCTCTTTTACATCCTGGTAAAGACAGCTCATCATGATCAACCCATGCAGTTCAACAAGATTTGTGAGAAGATGCTCTCCCACCTTTCTAGAATGGATCTAATGGAAAAAGATCTCAGGAAGTTTGGCTATCTTCTGAAACCGATGGGAATTCCTGTTTTGAAGAGTAAAGCCGAGATTCCAGTCTCCGAGACAGCTCTCTGGAATACGCCTGGATCTTAGATCCTTCTGCTGAATTCGCGATCGCACACTGAGTACAGCTCAGCGCCGGTTCAAACTTATCTTCCTCCTCATAGCAAAGTGCCAGATGATAGGAGATGGTCGGATCCGTTGGCCTGGACTGGCTGGCCACCTTCAAGTAAGGAATCGCTTTGCGGTAGCGGCACTGCTCGTAAAACGAAAGACCCAGGTAGAAATTGGCGATGAAATCTGATGAATCCAGACTTAGAGCGCTTAAAAACTCTCCAATGGCTTGATCGAATTCCCCCTGTTCAAAGTAAAGCAGTCCCAGGTGCTGTAGGATAGATATATCCTCAGAATCATAGAGTTTGGCTCGATTCAAATGCTCTTCTGCCAGATGGTAGTTTCCCTGGTTACGAAAAATTACACCGAGATTATAGTGAGACAGGGGATCTTCGGGCTGAATCTTGACCGCCCCGGCAAAACAGCGATAGGCCTCCTCGATGTGTCCAAGATTTTTAGCCGTCACACCCAGGTAAAAGAGGGACTCCCGATCCTTCCAGGAAGTAAGCTCAACAGCATGCAGAAATCTCTCTCTGGCTTCTTTCAAATCTCCAGATTGAAGTGCCAATACTCCTAAACTGAGATGGGCCAAAACATTATCCTTATCCAGACCAATAAGGTCCCGTGCCCATCGGATCATTTCAGGGCCATCCTGAAGGTAGCGGGCAATTCTAAGAAGAAATACCAAAGGGAGATAACTGTCGGGGAATCTAAGTCTCAGGGTTCCCAAAAGTGCTCGCGCTTCCTCAAACCTGCCAGAATCAATCTGCAACCGAACGAGCGATAGTTGAATTTCGAGGTTCTGGCCATCCGCTTCCATGGCTTGTAACAGGTATTCTTCAGAACGCCGCAACTCCCCGCGCTGACGGTGGACTTCTCCAAGACGCCGCAATACCTCCGGATTCTGAGCACTCAGAGCCAGGGCTATTTCAAATCTATTTAGAGCCTGATCTAATTCACCAACTTCAAGTAGAAGGTTCCCCAGTTCAAGGAGTATTTCAAGACTTTCTGGCTCCTTACGCAGATCTCTTTCCAATTCCTCCAGGCGCTCCAATTGAGAAACTTCCTGTGTGGACGGACTATAGTCAAACTCCGCTATGGATACCGACTCAGGATCAGCGTCCAGCGGAAGGGATTCAAGACGAGAACGGAATTTCTGAGCTTCTATAGGATTTCCAGACTGCTCCTCCAATTCTTCCAGGTCCTCCAGGGCTGGTCTGTAATTCTCATCCAGCTCCAGGGCCATTAAGAAAGCTTCTCGAGCTTCTTCCAGCTTAAGCTGATCTTGATGAATTGAACCGATAAGATGATAAATTTCACTCTTATAGACTTTCCTCTCCAATAGAGACTCAAGTGCCACTATCGCGGTGGGATAATCTCTACGCGAGCGTGTGATCCTGGCCAGCAAAATAAGGTAGGTCTCTGATTCCTTAAGAGACTCCGGGACTCCTTTGAGTTGAATCCAGGCCTTCGGCCACTCAAATCGATCCGCATAGAAAGATGCCAGATCAAGAGCAACCTCCCGCTCAAAAGGATTGATTTTGGAAACCCTCATAAAAGCCTCTTCAGCCTGATCGAAGAGGGAACATTTAACCAGTGCTCTTCCGAGAAGCAGGTTTGCCCTGGGATGATTGGGCTCCATCTCCAAAACCGACTTGAGATAGCGCAGGGAATCTCTCGGAGCACATAGATGCAGCCGAATCTCACCTAAACTAAGCAAAGAGTTGAGGTCATCTTCCTTCAAAAGAATCGCGTTTCGAAAACTCTTCTCTGCTCCGTTAAGATTCTTGAGAAGCAGCATGATCTTTCCTTTGAGGGAATGATAAGAAAAGTTTGAGGAGTTCTGTTTAATGGCTTCTTCAATCTGCTCAAGAGCTTCCTTATAGAAGCCTATTTTAAGATAAGTTTTGGATAGAAGCTCCTGTGCCTGATGAATGGCTGGGTCTAAGCTCAAGACCCTTTTTAACCTGGGAATGCATTCCCTGTATTTCTCTTCCTCATAGAGGAGTTTTCCCAATCCCATATGCGCCGGAACATACTGAGGATGGGTCGAGATCAACTTTTGAAAATAAAGGCGCGCTTCTTCTCGATGCCCTAACTTGTGGCAAAGTGTTCCCAGGGAAAACTGCGCGTATGGATCCTGGGGATGCAGGGCCAGGGCTTTTTGGTAGGCCAGAAAAGCCTCCTGAAACCTACCTTCGAATTCATATGCCTTGGCGAGATTATAGTAAGCAAAGAAATCTTCGCTGTGAACTCGAAGGGCCTTTAGATTTGCCTCAATGACATCTTCAGGGTCAAGTTTCAAAGTTACTTTATTTCGGTCAGCACAAAGAACTTGATCCCGGTCCGTTCCTTATGATCGATGTTAAGCTCTACAAAGGATACCTGCGTGTAGATTTCGATACCTTTGGGAGCAAGAAATCCGCGAGCGATAGCGATTGCCTTGACGGCCTGATTTACTGCCCCAGCTCCTATAGCCTGAACAATGACTTGCTTTTCTTTTTCAAGGATAAGGGCCATTGCTCCCGCTACGGCTTTTGACTGCGACTTAGAAGAAACTTTCAAGACTTCCACTACGCTTCCTTAATGCCCTGAACGACGTGGAATGCATCAACCGCATTCCTGGCTGCCATCTGTTCTGCCTTCTTTTTACTTCGACCAATACCCGAGGCGAGGAGTCCATCCCTCAGGCTGACTTCGGCTAAATATCCATCGTCAGTGAGAATTGTAACATAGGCCGGTAATTCTTTTGTAGCTTTGAGAGACATTTCTTGGAGTTTGGACTTGTAGTCGATTTGCGCCTCCAAATAACCGAATCTTCCATAAATTCGACGCACGAATCTCTTAGCGTGTTCATGCCCACCGTCCAGGTAAATCGCAGCAAGGATACTCTCAAAGTAATCACCTAAGAAACTTCCCAGAATCTTACCATCGGAATTCCTGAGATTCTTATGTGCCAGAACATAGGGCTCAATCCCGAGTTCACGGGTCAGTCTACTGAGCATATCCCGGCTCACAAGACCCGCACGAGCCTGAGTCAGGCTCCCCTGATCGCCTTGATTTGACATATAGAGTATTTCACTGGTGTATGCCTGCAAAAGAGCATCGCCAAGATACTCCAGCCGCTCATAATCAAAACCTAACTGATAATGGGAGGCATAAGATTTGTGAATGGTGGCTTCAAACAAAAAGAGCTTATTTTTAAACTTATAGCCAATTCTCTCTTCGATCTGATCCAACCGGCCCTGGAGGCTCATTGCCACCCGTCCCTCTTTCAATTGAATACTCGGAATAGCAGAACCGCATTATGCCCGCCAAATCCCATAGAGTTTTTTAATACTACCTTCAAAGACTTTTCCCTGGGCCCCTCAGGAATATAGTCGAGATCGCAGTCAGGATCCGGCTCTTGGAGATTTCTGGTGGGATGGACCTGGCCTTTTTGAAGACTCATAACACAGACTACCGATTCTACGCCTCCAGCGGCACCGAGAAGATGTCCAATCATTGATTTTGTCGAACTAATCCAGAGGCTCCTGGAATGCTCCGCGAAAACTGTCTTCAAAAACTCAGTTTCAAATTTATCCCCGATAGGCGTGGAAGTACCGTGAGAGTTGACATAATCAACCTCATCAGGGGAAATGCCAGACTGTTTCAAAGCAATCTGAGCCGCTCGTACAACACCCTCGCCCCCCGGGGCCACGGCGGTGATATGATGCGCATCACAGGTGGCGCCATAGCCTGCAAGCTCTCCCAGTATCTGGGCTCCTCTCTTTTGAGCGTGATTCAGACTCTCCAGAAGCAGTACTCCAGCGCCTTCCCCCATCACAAATCCGTCACGATTTAAATCATAGGGACTCGACGCCGTCTGTGGACTGGCGTTCTGGCGCGACATCGCCTTCATGTTTGAAAAACCAGCAATGGTCAAAGGGGTAACCGAGGACTCAGCGCCGCCGGCAATCATTGCATCCTGATAACCCATCGCGATTTCACGAAAGGCCTCCCCAATACAGTGGGTACCTGTGGCACAGGCGGAGGTCATACAAAAATTGGTGCCTTTAAATCCATGGCGAATTGCGATATTACCCCCGGCCATGTTGGAGATAAGGTTGGAAATAAAGAAGGGAGACACCCCTTTAGGACCCCTGGATAAAAAGCTGGAATGGGTCGCTTCGAGAGTTTGAATACCTCCGATTCCAGAGCCTACAAAGACTCCCATTCGGGTGGGATCCGCGTCGGATTCCAAGATTCCACTTTGCTTAATCGCCTGATCTGCAGCCATTATGGCAAATTGAGAATAGCGATCAAGACGTTTTCGTTCTTTCACACTAAAGAAAGAATCTAAATCTAGACCCTTTACTTCTCCGGCAATTCGCGTAGGCAGGTCCGAAGGATCGAAAGACTGGATTACGTCAATCCCTGAGTTTCCCTCAAGAAGATTGTCAAACAGCTCCGAAGGGGAATTTCCTAATGGGGAAATTACGCCCAATCCCGTTATAACAACTCTTTCCATATTTAAACATCCTGAAAAAAGAGAACCCGGACCCAAAGTGGCTCCGGGCAGCTATATGTATATACGCCTTAGAGGCTTTTTTCAATATAGTCTACAGCGTTTTGAACCGTCTTGATTTCCTCGGCGGCTTCATCGGGAATCTCAATCTTGAACTCTTCTTCAAGAGCCATAATTAATTCCACGATATCCAGGGAATCCGCCCCAAGATCTTCAACAAAACTAGCATTCTGAGTTATGGCTTCATCTTCAGCACCCAACTGCTTCGCAACATTTTCTTTGACTCGTTCATAAATGTCTGACATAACGCCACCTTCCTACATATTCAGTCCACCGTCTACCTGGATGACCGCGCCGGTGATATATCGCGCCATTGGCGATAACAAAAATGTAACACAATTGGCTACATCCTCCACTGACCCGAATTCTCCCAGGGGGATTCGACTCTTTAATTCTTCTTTAAGACGATCCGGTAGTTTCTCGGTCATATCTGAGCAGATATACCCGGGTGCTATAGCGTTGACCCGAATATTCCGGGGAGCAAGTTCTCTGGCCAAAGTCTTGGTGAAACCAATGATCCCGGCTTTCGCCGCAGAATAATTAGCCTGACCTGGATTTCCCATCAAACCGACGACTGAGGTGATGTTTAAAATCACCCCTTCCCGATTCTTCATCATTGCTCTACAAACACCTTTAGCAAAGTGAAAGGAACCTTTAAGATTCGTATCTATCACATCGTCCCAGTCCGAGACTTTCATCTGGATCAATAACTTATCTCTTGTGATACCAGCATTATTGACTAGAAAATCAATCTCACCCAGTTCTTCTTGTGTTCTCTTCACCGTTTCAACTACCGCTTCATAATTCTTCACATCTGTCTCAACTGGAAGTACTTTAACACCGTATTTCTCGCGAAATTCAACAGCCACGCATTCTACGGACTCCAGTCGGGTTGAAATCAACGAAAGATTGACACCAATCCGGGCCAGGCTTTGCGCAATCGAATAACCAATCCCACGCGACGCGCCCGTAACGATTGCTGTCCGCCCTTTAAAAAAGTCTTCCATCATGCAGAGGTCTCCTGGACGGCCTTTTCGAGTGAAACCCGATCATAAACCGGGTAGACCGGGATTTTTCTGTCTATCTTTTTTATCATACCGGCTAAAACATTTCCAGCCCCAAACTCCACAAAGGACTCTACACCCATCTCTAAAATCTGGCGAACTGAGGCTTCCCACAACACCGGGCTGGTGAGTTGTGACATCAGGCATTTTTTTAATTCTGAGCCTTGCATTTGCGCCTTTGCCGTGACATTTGGAACAACAGGAACTTTAGCATTGTGAAACTCAATTTCCTCCAGCCTGGTACCAAGCCCCTGCTCTGCGGGCTTCATCAGGCGGGAATGAAAGGGTCCGCTTACATTCAATTCCACGCCCATCCTACCACCGAAATCTCTAACCTGGCCTATCGCTGCCTTTAAAGAACTCACATGGCCCGCAATCACTACCTGTCCGGGACAATTAATTCCGGCAATATCCAGCGACTCCCCATCTGGAAGCTCCAACTGAGAAAGCATTTTCTTAGCGCCTTCTTCATCAAGACCAATCAAAGCTGCCATAGAGCCAGTTCCAGCAGGGCAGGCTTCATCCATATACTTACCGCGGGAATATACAAGCTCCACAGCAGTAGGAAAATCCAGCACCCCCGCCACCGCCAGAGCGGTGTATTCACCTATGCTATGTCCGGCCACCACGTCAGGCTTAATACCCTGATCAGAGAACTCTCTGGCCAGTGCATAACTTGTTGTCATAATAGCCGGCTGTGTATGGTAGGTAAGACGGAGACTTTCCTCCGGCCCTTCAAAACAAAGATTCCCCAGGGAAAACCCCAGCACGTCATCAGCTTTTCGAAAAATTTCCTGAGCCTGCGAGCTTCCCTCAAAAAGGTCTTTTCCCATTCCTACACTCTGAGATCCCTGGCCGGGGAAAATAAAGGCTAGTTTGGACATGGTAAACTCCAGTTGACGAGAGTCGCTCCCCAGGAAAGACCCGCACCAAATCCCACAATCAAAACTCGATCTCCAGGTTTCAGGCGGCCTTCGTGAAAGGCATCATACATAGCCAATCCAACGGAAGCTGAGACGGTGTTACCGTACTTATCTATGTTGATTACAACCTGCTCTTCAGTAAGACCCAGTCTCCTTGCCGCAGCATTGATAATTCGAATATTAGCTTGATGAGGGATCATCAAATTAATATCTCGAGGAGTCAGACCTTCCTGGTCCAGTACATTCAAGGCTGAGTCGGAAATTGCCTGGATGGCAAACTTAAAAACATCTTTACCAGCCATTTTTACATACTGAGCCCTTTCTTGGAGCAATGACTCCGTAAGGGGTCTGCTGGAGCCTCCAGCTGGAATCCAGAGACTGCACATCCCACTACCGTCCGTACAGACATAATGTGACTGCACACCCACTTCCGTATTTTCAGATCGCTTCAATAAAACAGCGCTGGCCCCATCCCCAAAGAGCACGCAAACATTGCGATCCGTCCAGTCGATCATTCGAGAAGCGGCATCCGCTCCAACAACCAAAACATATTCTGAGGAACCGGATTTAAGAAACTGGGCTCCCGTTAGAAAGGAATTGATAAATCCAGTACACGCGGAGTTAATATCGAAGGCACCAGCACGGGTAGCGCCCAGTTTATCTTGTATGAGACAAGCGCAGGATGGAAGTCGATAATCCGCTGAAAAAGTTCCTACCACGATGAGATCAACCTGCTGCGGGTTCACACCAGCCTGGGTCAAGGCCTGCCGGGCAGCTTCAACCCCCATATCAGAGACGCTTTCATCACCGGATATAACGTAGCGCTCACGGATTCCAGTACGGGTCACGATCCAATCATCACTGGTATCGACCATTTTTTCCAGGTCGTGATTGGTCAGCTTTTTCTTGGGAATAGCTCTTCCGATGCCGACTATTTCTGCTCCGCAGAGCTTCTTCATTCTTCTATCCCCTGCAAGCCTTCAATGATTTTATCTACAAGCCCTGATTTTCCAAGCTTCTCGCTCATTAAGCAGGCTCCGTACACCGTATTAGCATCCGCGCTGCCATGGACGATATAACATGTTCCGTTAATTCCTAAAAGAGGTGCTCCGCTGTGTTCGGGATTCGAAGGATTGTAAACCGATAATGCCTTTGTGACACATCGAAGATCTTCACTCCAGTCTTCTGAATTTTTGGGTGCTGTGGCTTGAATGATACTCAACAGAGACTTAGTGACGCCTTCAGCTGTCTTCAGGAGTACATTTCCTGCAAAACCATCCGTCACAAGAACATCACATACACCTGAAAGTGCATCAAATCCCTCAACATTTCCATGAAACGGGATTCCCGAATCCAAAAACAATTGATGGGTCTCAACGGTCAGGGCATTTCCCTTTTCCTTTTCTTCTCCATTGGACAATAGACCCACAGTAGGCTGGTCAACTCCCAGAACGGCTCGGACATAGGCAAGTCCCATAACAGCAAAATTGAGTAGGTTGTGGGAATTACAATCCACATTGGCGCCCACATCAAGAACCAGCGTATGACCTCCGTTAATACTAGGGAAAACTGAGGCGATTGGAGGTCTTTTGATTCTCCCAATGCGGCCAAATATCATCAGGGCCGCTGCCATGCATGCCCCGGTATTCCCGGCGGAAACAAAGGGGACACCCATCTCTTTTGCCTTCTGAACCCCAAGCATGATGGGTGATCTGGGCTTTTTGCGCAGTACCTCACTGGGAGAGTCACCCATGGATACGAGGTCAGGCGCATCAAGAAGCTCTATATTCTTAGCACCTTTACAAAGAGCAGACATCTGCTCTTTGGGACCAGCAAGGACTATTTCTATTCCTTCCTGAGCCGCTTTCAAGGCTCCCTTGACGACTTCCAAAGGAGCATGATCTCCGCCCATGGCGTCGAGAACAATGCTCATATCAGCTCTTCTTTGAAAGCACCTGAGTCCCTTTATATTGTCCACATTCATCGCAGACGACATGAGCCATTTTTGCGGCCCCACAATTAGGACATTTTGACTCAAATCTTGCGCGCAGCTTGATCTGAGACCTTCTACTGTCCCGATTCATTCGTATCACTTTTCGCTTGGGTACTGGCACGATGCACTCCTTAGCCCCGGGGCTCTTCCCCTATAATTGGATTTTCTATTCAATTCACCTAGAAAACCATATCTAGAACCCGGCGCAACTGTTCGATTGAGTCAAGCCGGAATACTTTTGTTTTTTCTCTTCTTTCAGATGATTTGACCAGATGGAGAACATTTTTCTCTACTCCATCCACATCAGTGAAGACCACTTGATGGCGCAGTAGAAATTTCTCCTGAATTACGGCGGACACTTCTCCATCTTCAACCATATGGTGCCCATCAAGTACTAGAATCGCCCTGTTATCTTCGGATAAAACCCTATGTACCGTCGCGAGGTACTGCTTCATTTCCCGAGTATTGAATCCAGCAAAGTCCCCCATTACCAGGGTATACATTTCATCGATCAGAATATCTGTATCTTCCAGGGAGTTCCCAGGTTCCAGAAGAGAGAGATTAAAACCACCCAGTTGAAGATTGAGTCTCGCCCCACGCAAAATAAAGTCGGATTGATCCATACCTACAATTTGCTCATCGCAGAAAGTCTCAAAAGTCTCCAAATCCCCGCTATGATCTTTGCGAAGACTGAATTTCAAAGCCTGTAAAGACTGCAATAAGAAATCTCCACGACCGCAGACAGGATCAAGAATAATTTGATCCAACCGTGGTCTTGCCAGATCTACTACAAAGCGGGCCACTGCAGAGCTTGTGGGTTTGTAATCAGATACTTTGAAAGCGAGGTGCCTTCTGAGCAACTCATCGAACCGCTCTGGACTCAAGTCCTGTAAAGCACCTTCATAATCGGTTAACTCCCTCATATATCCAGAGAGTTCTTCCAGGTCAACTCCGGTAGACTCCAAATCAAATGCTTCCCGCTGGGGAAGTTCCGATTTCTTGATCACCGCACTCTTCTTCTTTACAAACGGTAGTTCTTCAAAAGCATCCTTTTCTTCTTTGGGAGCCGGTTCTTCTTCTGGTACAGACTCCTCCTCTGAGACGAAATCCTGAAGAATTTCTCCAAGCTTGCGCACCTCATCATGGCGCTTTTGGGGTTCAAAGGACGCTGATTCCTGAGCTACCAACGGTTCCGTAACATCTTCGCGAATTCGTTCAAGTTCGGAATCTTCCGCGAACAGCTTGGCCTCTTTGTCAGCCTGTTCCTGCTTAATTTTCGCTTTACGGGCATTTTCCTGGGACCTCTTGCGGCGCTCCTCCCTTTTCATCTCCTTGATTTCATCAATGGAGTATTTAGAGCGCTTAACCTTATCCCCTTTTTGAAGATTGAACCGAAGATCGGCTTCAATTAAGTCTTCAATATTTGTTAGAGGAAAGGGCATATCCAGAAACTCCTCACCGATATCCTTTAGCTCAACTGTCTTCTCTCCTGCCTCCATGCGCTTAAAAATCTCGTCGAGGATTCGCTTGAGAACCTCTGTCTTTCTAAACCTTTTTAATTCACGGGGGAAAAGGCTATATCGTCCATCGGTTGCATCTCTGAACCTAGGGTCTTCATCTAGCATTAGGATGCTCGTCTTCTTCACTTTCTTGAACTTGGAGGCAAGAAGTTTATAGGCTTCCTCCAGAGTTATGGACTCATTCTTGTTTTGAATGAAGATGGCGAATGCATAGTCATTACACAGTTCCCAGGAATTGATAAAGAAATATTCAATTTTACCCACGGGAATGATACAGAAGCGCTCATCGCTTCCAAGCTTGAGGGGAATGTCAGAGGTATGCAGAGAAGCCTTTTCTGCTATGGTCTCTGTGAGCTGTTCAAGGGTAAGAGGTTTACCGCCCTTGGCCAAAATATCATAGGCATGATTCTCGAGATTAAGAAAGAGGTCTGAAAGTTTCCATACATCTTTGCCTTTGTTTACGAAACACCGGCTCTTTTCAAGTGTTGGCAGAACATACTCCGCTTTGACCTTGTAGGGAGATTCGAATTTCAGAAAAGGAATCTCATCTTGAATAACCTGCGTCAGTTCCTGGCAGGTGGCGGACTCTTTTCCCATTAGAGTCTCAAGCAAAACCGTCTTGTAGTTTCGAGTGACGAATCTCGCCTCCTTTTGACTCGCTTTAGACATAAAAAACCCCCGATAAAAAAGAAGAAACCCTCGGCTGACAAAGGACTTTTGCCAGAGGGCTTCCCTACCTATGCTGTAGAAAAGGGGCTAATTGTAATGCCCGCACGGTTGATTGTCAACGGTGTAGAGCAGTGGGTCCGATTGTGGAATAACTCGCTCTATCCTCACCACAACGCCTGGATAATTCGATTAGGGCTTAGCGGAACATGAATATGCATCGCTAAGTTCTTGATAATTCATGAGGTTCAGGGAAGAATAGATTTTATGAAACGACTATTTTTGATGTTTTGCCTTGTACATTCTCTTCCTTGCGTACCACCGGGCCTTAAGGTACCCCTCTGGCATCAAGGAACAATCTCCGTTCCTTCCGTCCCTGAATGGAAGCAGAATTTTACGGTTCAGTTCGATCTTAGTTCCGCTTTCACCGGGCTTTCCAACCTGAAAATCAGAATGGATATTCCCGCTGGATTAACCCTGGTTGAGGGTGAACAGCTGGTTTCCATTGATGAAATGAACTCTTCCACCACCATCCAACTTAGTTGGGAAGTTCGGGCCGAGAGGGAAATCGATGGTCTACCTATAAGAGTTACTCTCGAACTGGATACTCCAGAAAAGGAGTTGGAAAAGGAAGCACGCGAACTCTATTCTCAGGAGCCTTCCCATCAAATGGAACAGTTGGCTCGGTTTATTCGAACCTTTCGAAGCCGCTCCCAGTCTTATTACTCCAAACCTTTGTTCATCTATGAGACTGAGGGAACTCTGGAGGCAAAACCTCTTCTCTTTAGAAAGAAAGTCCTCTTTGATGGACATGATAGTCCCTTTTTGATGTATGCCCTCAACCCACTAAATCAAAAGGAGGAGCAAAAGGCCTTAAAAATGACCCGGCAGTTTGAGAGTTTCTATGAAAAACTCAGAGTGGACCCGGAAGCCAGACTCCTGTTTGAAAAAAACAACCCGGGGGGGTTTCGGCGGATGATTGAAGATCACTCGTACCAGACCTACCAAATCGCCATTTCCAGGTTTCAGAGAAAGGAATTCAAATCCTGTGACCAAATACTTCAAAAGCTCACCGCGACTCTGATGACCGAGGCGGAGTTCAGCTATGATTTCTTTTTAACGATTCAAAATCTTCGCGCCTTGACCTGGATTGGAAGAAAGAAAAACGAAAGCGCTCGCAGCGCACTCATCACTTCAGTGCGGACTGCCCCTCAATCCAGCGTGCGCCACTACCTCGAGTACAACCTTGCGGTTCTTTACAAAATCGAGAACAATCCCGCGAAAATGAATCACCATCTCATTGAATCGCTGAAGATCAATCCTGGGTTTACCCTGGCAAAAGAACTTCAGAGGTAGTCAGGAGTCAGAATATCTTGCCAGGTGAGCCTGTGGACCATTCGCCTATGACGAATACAGCGGGTGAGGCTCTTTTCTATACTGCAAGGCTGAATCCGTCCTACTTTCATTTCCTCGCTTACTCCTGACGCCTCACCTTCCCAGGTACAAAAATCCTCCCACCAGAAGCACTCCAAAAACAATCGTAATCAGGTTAAAGTAGGCGTCTATGAAAGATTTGATTTTGGGGCCGAAAAAGAACAGAGCGCTACCTACTATGAGAAAACGCAGTGATCTCCCGCAAATGGAAGCCAGGAGAAAAGTAGCTAAAGAAACGCCAAACGCCCCCGCAGCTATAGTAAAAACCTTATAGGGAATGGGCGTAAAAGCAGCCAGGAAAATAGAGATCGCCGCATTCTCTCTATACTTCTCTCCGACGACATCAAAGGCATTCTCAAGCCCTAATCCTTGAAGAATAGGCATTCCCACTGACTCTAATAGCCCCCAACCAATTCCATAGCCAATAACTCCCCCCAGGACGGAACCCAGGGAACAAATGGCTACAAAATAGTAGGATTTCTTAGGTTTTCCCGCACAAAGTGCTATGAGAAGCAGATCCGGAGGGATGATAAAAAAGGACGCTTCGACTATTGCGACGACGAAGAGAGCCCAGGTACCAAACCTGGTTTCAGCCCAGGAAAGCGTCCAATCATAAAGGTTGCGTAGCCATATCATAATAATCGTTTATCAAGATTCCATTCGGCCCATTTCACGGAGCAAAACTTCGCGCCTCTGGTCAAATTTTGAAGAGAGCCAGAACAAAGCCGCGCAATAAGCACCCAACGCGTAAAGAGTATAGAGCCCATGTTCGGGCCAAATAGAAATGAGTCGGCTAAGCAATAGAGTTACGATGCTATCAGCCTGCAAGGTATAGGGTGAAAAATAACCCGGCATGCCCCATAGAGGGCGAACGCATTCATAGAGGATAGGAAGTGTGACCAATCCCATTACCGTGAAAAGAATAAACCTTGAAAGAGCCATTCCGAGGGTTCGGGCGAATGAATCACGCTGAAGAGAACCGGAAATAGAACTATCGATGCGCATAGGAAAAAAAATTGAGATGAAGTTTCCAGCGATAAAGAGGAAAAACAGACCTAAAACGAAATACATCCATATGGCATGAAAAGTATGCAATGAGTGCAGCGTGAAGAAGAAAGCACAACTATAAAACAAGAGGATTGGAATGCACACAAAGCCCAGAATTGAGAGATTTTTGGAGAGGATGATCTGCCAGGAAGAAACCGGCACCAGCATCAGTTGCTGAATTCCCTGTCTTTCGATTCCAAAAAGGTTGGAACTTAAGTCAGAAGCAATCACAAATAGAGCAAAGCAAAGGAATAGAGGCCATGAATATAGGATTTCGTCAGGACGGAAGGGAAATGGCTTGAGAAATTCAATCAACCCTGAAGAAGTCACGACTCCATCCATAATCCTAAGTTCAGAGATCACTGTAGAAAGCCCGTATAGAATCCCGAAAAACAAGGCTGCGGAAAGAAGGGGAAGTAAGGCAATAATCTTCGTATGTGGCTCCCGCAGCAAGAGCCGAAAATCTTTTATAATCAAAGTAGAAAGTGTTGAGGGAATACGCAGACACCTGGTTAAAAATACTCGGATGACTTCGTAAAACCACCGGCCTCCCGCCTTCTCCAGATCTTTATGAATTTCCCCTTTTTGTACTCTTTGAACTAACCACGTACCCATGAGGAGTATCAAAACCAACTGACCGGTATAAAGGCTTAGATACAAAAATCCGCTACCCAGGTCCCCCGTAAGAAAGCCCCTTAGGAAAAGCAAAAAAGCGCTGGATGGTAAAAGACAGGTGGACTTAAGAAAGGGAAAATCCGGCTGCGTGAAAGTGTCAAAAAGAGGCAGGGAAACCAGTACTGAGGAATATGCGTAAATGATTCCCAGGAAGATAGCCAGAGGAGTTAAGAAGCTGATAACAAACGGAAACCAGCGAGTACGCCTGAGAATCAGGTGATAGAGGAGTAATACCACCTGCGAAGAAGCCAGGCAGGTCATTAAGAAACTAAGGTTGGCTACTAAGATAAAGGGGAGCCAGCCCCAGCCGTACAAGATGGCCAACCCTACCGAAATGCCCCATATAACAGGATAAGCGGGAAGAATGATCGGATCGATGAGAGAGGTGGATATGGAGGCCAAAAAAAGTTTTACTCTACCTATGGGAAGATGGACAAGGGCAGAAAAATCCAAAAACTCGCTCATTCTGCTGCCTGCCAGCGGGCCAAGAATCCATCCAAAACTATAAACCGCATAGGCGATACCCATCATTTCAAAGAGGTAGGTATTCCCGGACCAGGTAATAAAGACATAGGCTAAAACCGCGAAGGGAATCGAAATGAGTAGGCTCACAAAACACCACAGCTCTATCGCTATGGAAAAAGAAGATTTTTCCTGAAGCTTTCGCTCGGAAATCAGTGCCTTGAGATAGAATAATTCCTTAAGCTGTGTCATTTTTCTGGGGAATCCTTAGAAAGACTTCTTCGAGTGATGCCGCTCCAAAGCTATCCAGCAGTTCCTCCCGGGAGCCGAGACCCATGAGTCGAGCATGGTCCACAATCCCGATCCGATCACATATTTTTTCTACCACTTCAAGAATATGCGAAGAGAAAAAGATCGAAACTCCCTGATCACGCATGCTCTCCAGGAATTTCCTGACCCTGATAACACTCAGGGCGTCCATCCCGCTAAAAGGCTCATCCAGGAAGAGAATTTTGGGACTATGAACCACAGAGGAAAGGAAGGCTAGCTTCTTCTTCATTCCATGGGAATATTCCATGATCAAAGTGTCTTGGTGGACGCTTAAATCCAGCATCTCAAAGAGCTCAAACATTCTTTCCTCAAAGCCCTCCAACTCGAACATATGAGCCACAAATTCAACGAACTCTCTTCCTGAAAGACGGTCATACAGCTGAAGTTCTTCAGGAACAACGCCAATTAAACGCTTGACCTCGATGGAGTCCGCAAAGGGATCTTTTCCAAACACCTGCACCTTTCCTGCGGTGGGCTTTAAGAATCCCGTGATCATCTTAATAGTTGTAGATTTCCCGGCACCATTGGGTCCCAGGAATCCAAAAATCTCACCCTTAAACACTTCAAAGGAAACTTGATCCACAGCAAGTATCCGATCAAACCGCTTGGTTAGATTTTCTACGGTTAGCGCAATCACATACTCTCCTGGGCAACTGAATTATGCTTGAGGGTAGATAAAAGTCTGAGCGATTTTGAATAGAGGAGAATCAAAGCCAGCTTTTCATGGTGCCCGCTGGTTGGAAACTTCTCAAGAAACTCACTAATGCGGGCTTCACAATCGCTGTAATTTCCAAGTTGAAGTTCGGTCATCACGAGATTATACATAGCCTCTTCAATTCGAAAGCTTTTCTCATCCTCGAGTATTTTGGAAAAAGCCTCCAAGGCTTTCTCGTAATCCTTGATGTTATTACGGTAAATTACTCCCATATTGAATAACACTTCATCTCTCAGGGAGTCCGACAGGGGATGCTTCTTTTCAAGTAAAGACCCGAAGAGGTCCAGGGACTCTAAAAACTGCGCATTGGAAAACCTCAAGCGCTCCGCCCTCGCATAGGTACTGAGAATTTCAACCCCTTCCGCATCCGCTTGGCTCTGGGTAAGCCGGATTAAACGATCACCAACTCCAAAGTAGGTCACATCGATTTTGAATACATGAACCCAGTCCGATTCCGCTTTCTTAAGGTTGCTATACCTGTTTTGATAAAATCCTCTCAGGTCATAGGCTTTCAGATGATAAGGGCTTTGGGAGACGAATTCCGTCAACTCAACATCAAGACTTCTCCTCCAAGCCTTTTCAATTCGATCAAGTACGACCTGGTCCTCAAATCGAATCAAGTAGCTCAATAGATAAAACTCTAGCGTAAACACCCGCATACGAATATCTTCAGGCATTCGAAAGTGAAGGATAAGAGCGTGGGAGAGCAATTCAAAACTGTCTTCTTTACTTGCCTTACTACTTAGAGCGTATTCAAGTAATGGGGGCATTCCGCCTTGAAGAGCGCCCCAGGCAATAATCCCCATTAATCTCCCGATTTCATCTTGTTCTTCCTCACTAATTTCCTCCCTTTCAATCCCTCGCGGAAAATTGATTTCCTTATGCTGGGAATAAGTGGAGATAACCTCCTTCAACACTTGTTGTGGAGAGGAACCCACTCGGCCCTGATCCAATCTCTGGAATTCTTCTCTCTGGGTCTTCATCATCGAGGTATAGATTTTCCGGGTGGAGTTGTCTTCATCCTGACCCATGTGGTGACGCATTTGAAGCAGACCGACCTCAAGTTTATCCAGACTGGAATCAATCGGAATCCTGTTTAGAAACCTATCAGCCTCCGCATGCTTGAATTGATTTCTGGATTGAACGAACTTGCGTATCCAGAGTTTCTGGTGAAACTGGGTTATAGACTCAAACAAGGACGGTAAAAGGGTACAAAAAACTATACATCCCAGGCATACAAGAATTTTTGAAGTCCACGGATACCTGGAAGCCCTGAGAAATAGAACCAGGGCAGCGGGAGGGAATGCAAAAAGAAGTACCAGCAGCACCCATGGCATTGTCCAGAGTCTTTTCGAAGGAGCCATTTAGAACTCCCGTCAAAGATAGAACAAAGAGCCTATGAAGGTTAGGATCACCCCGGTTGAGGCAGTAATTTGGATCAAGATACTCACAAACAAAGCGATTGCCAGAATGGTAAAGGATCGTACCCAGGATTCAATATGATAATGAATCTGAATACCTCTTCCAACCAGAAAAACTACGTATCCAAAAAGCAGACCGGAGGAAATCAAAAAGAAAGTAAGACCGAGCGCGGAGTTATTACCAAAGACCTCCAGACTCCTGCTTAAAATAGAAAAGCATATCAAGTAGGCAAAGGGGATCTGTGCAAGTAAAAATGAGGTCAGCATCCTGGGAAAGGCCGCTGCATCCACAGCTTTAGACAAAGCAACATGGATAATCATTCCCATCATGATGATCTGGACGACGCCAGTGAGAACGGATCCGCTCAAGTCGAGAAAGAAGGCCCCGGTATGTAAAATTTCATGATCAATCATTGATGAGCTAATCAGAAGCGAAACCTGGGATAGTCCTAATCCAAGAATACCCAAAATCAGGTAACTGAGATTATAGGAACGCTCTACCTCAAGAAGTGCCAATTGAGGGCTCACCAAAGAGAGATATAGGAGATGGACAAGACTCATAATGTCTTCCAGCCAGGGAAGTAAAAAAGAAATGGTACGTGGGCATTTGGTCTCGCTGAGGTGAGGCTCTGAAGCGGATTCAGCCAATTATGGAAGAGGGATTGGAATCGATCAAAAGGATTGACCCGCGGGCGAATAATGTGACGTTTTTCAAGATCCGCCAACTTATGAGCCAGGTCAATTGCATCTTCCAGGGATCCTAACTGATCAACAAGTTTATATTCCAAGGCCTTTTCCCCGTTGAAGATTCGTCCATCTGCCCATTTGCGCACCTCTTCGGGTTCCAGCCCCCTTCCTTCAGCTACTGCTTTGAGAAACTGTTCATAGGTGGAATCAATGGCTTCCTGGAGAAGTGCTTTTTCCGGCTCAGTCATTTCCCGCGAGTAAGAACCTATATCTTTGAAGGTTCCGGACTTGACCGTATTCATTTTTACGCCAATTTTCTCCATTAAGGAAAACAAATTCGGAACTGAGAAAATAACACCGACTGAACCGGTTATGGTTCCGGGATTCGCCACGATCTTGTCTGCGGCAACCGCTATGTATACACCACCTGAAGCACAAAGATCCGCCATGGATACTACAATTTTGATGCCTTTTTTCTTGAGCTTAGAGATTTCCTGGTAAATTTCCTGGGAAGCTCCTACGGTACCGCCAGGAGAATTAATCCTCAAAACAATCGCCTTTACATTTTTTTTCTTGCCCAGCTTTCTTAATTGAGCAAGGGTTTGGTCAGCACCGCGTGGAATAGAAAACACACCGCCTTCATCCTGGGTTTGAATTACGCCATAGATTTTGACCACGGCGACTCCATCCTGATGGTCTTCTACAACGCCCTCCAAGAACTCACCGAACGCCGGCGCCTCCGCCAGTCCTGCGGACCCACCGGAGCCTCCTGTGGCACTCAGGGAAAAGCCCAACCCAATGGTGATGAGCAGAAGAAGAATCACCGCGATGGGCAGACCCAGGGCCGGGTCCAACTTTATCCTGGAAGGGGGCGGGGTCTGCTCTTCCTTTGAAGCCGGCATTCCAACGGGAACTTCCGGTTCTTCTCCAGGAAGTGCCGTAGTGACTGACTCCTCCTGGACCGGACTTTCTATGTCGGGAGCAGAAGCTTCCTGCTGTTCATGGATGTCTTGTGGACCGACCGATGGGGAGCCCTCTACAGATTCGGGTTCCTGGTCTGGATCCGGGTTCTTCGTTTCCTCACACATCTTTTACTTCCTCATTATTGCTTGAAGGGAGCGACAATATATCACATGAGAGCGGGCCTTCCACCAGCTTAGAATTCAGGAATCAGGAGACAGAAGCCAGGAGTTAGGTTGAGAGCCAGGAACGCTAAGTCTTCCACGAAAAAAACAAGGCTTCAAGCCTTGAACGAGTCCATCCTGGACTCCGTTTCAAAAGCCCATACAACCCGCCTAAACGGTGGGATCAATCCTCATTCTGGCCCCTCTCTTCAAAGGCTTGCTGCAAATGCCTCAAATAATCGCGCATGATCTTCATGCTCATATTGAAGACTTTCAGGGTGCCATTGGACTCCAAAAAATTTACCGGATTCACACTCAATTGCCTCGATGATCCCATCCTCAGCAACGGCACTGACTCTGAGCCCTTCTCCCAGCATGCCTAAAGCTTGATGATGAGAAGAATTGACCTGGATGGATTCTTTTCCAATGATTTCATGTAGGCGGGTTCCCTTTATGACGCTTACGCCATGGGCCAGAGTTCTGGCGTCTTTGTTTGAGTGGCTGTGATCTAAGCAGCCAGGAACCTGGGAAGGAATATCTTGAATCAGAGTTCCGCCTCTATGAACATTAAACATCTGAATTCCAAGGCAAATCGCGAAGATGTTGAGATTCCTTTTTTGGACTTCTTGGAGCAAGTCCAGTTCGAAGTCAGCTCTGGCCTCATCGTAGATAAATTTCGCGCCTTTGGCTTCCTCTTCACCAAAGAATCTCGAAGGTATATCAAAGCCGCCCGTGAGCACCAGACCATCGATTTGATCTAAGAAGGCTTCTCTCTTCTTTGCGGACTCCAGGTAAGGGATGGTCAGGGGTAAAACCGGCAGGTTTTTAAAGGAGTCGACGTAATCCTTGTTGAGGTAGTAGGCACCAAACACTGACGGTGCCCCGGCCCTCTCAGGAAGAAAATAATTACCGAGCACCCCCACTCGCTTCATGCGCCAGTGCTTCCAAATCCTCCCCTTGAATTAGATTCAGGATGAAATTCTTCCAGCTCTTTGATGGGAAGAGTCTGGTTTAGTAAAAACTGGCAAATACGAGTGCCCCTGGGAATGATGCCCTCTCCCTCACCGAGGTAAACCGCTGGCATCTTCCACCAGTCCTCACTTCCACAATAATCGGAGTCGATCAGACCTACCGAATTCGCCTGTAGGATTTTGTATCTCATGAAGGTTGAACTACGGGGAAGTAAAAGGGAATGACAACCGTCTGGGACTTGAATGATCACACCCAGGTCAATGAACCGAAATTCAGCCAATCTTTCAAAGGTCACATCCTCGACCGCGACAAGATCGAACCCTGCTGAGCCATTGGTTTTGATTCCGGCGGCTTGATACAACTCACGAACACTATCATCACGATAATGAATACGAACGCGCATACTTATTCCAACTCATCCCAATTCACGGCAGAAGCCTTGGTATATGCCGAGGGTCTTGCTTCAAAGAAGTCAGTCTTAATCTGGTTAACAGACGAAAAGTCGTCTACCCACTTCATGGGATGATCCGTAAACTCTGGATACAAGGGCGCCATACCAATGGCTGAAAGCCGACGATTAGCGAGATACTTTATATATCGATCGAGGATCTCATCGGTTAGCCCCAAAACTCCATCGCGGATAATGTATTGACCCCATGAGATTTCATTTTCTACGGCGTTACTCATCAGGCTAAGCAGTCGATTTGTCATATCTCCTCCAAAAAGCTCAGGATTTTCCTTTCTTAAGGTATTGAAGATGTTCTGGAACAACACCAGATGGGTCAGCTCATCTCTTTGGATATAACGAATTTCCTGAGCGGTTCCGCACATTTTCCCCTGCCTTGCAAGAACATAGAAGAATGAGAATCCGGAATAAAAATAAACTCCTTCAAGGATATAGTTCGCCATCGCCGCAAGAATAAAATTCTCTGTAGAGGGACTTTCGGCGAACTCTTCGTAAATGGAGGTTATCACCACATTGCGGTTCATCAAGAACTCATCTTCTCTCCAATAATTGTAGATGAGATCCCGTTTCTGCGCCGAAACCACCGTATCAAGAATATAACCGTAAGACTGCGAATGAACCGCTTCCTGGAAGGTCTGTACCGCCAGACAGAGATTAACCTCAGGTGCTGTTACGTAGCTTGCGAAATTGGGAAGGTTCGCGGTCTGTAAACTATCCAGAAAAACCAAAAAAGAGATCACCTTGTCGTATCCACGCTGCTCAGATTCGGGGAGAATTTTATAGTCCTTGGCATCATTACCCAGGGGAATTTCCTCTGGAATCCAGAAGTTATTCATCATGGCTCGATACAGAGTCATCGCCCAATCGTATTTGATATTGTTCAATTCAAATAGATTCGTAGAGTTTCCATTAATCAGGCGGCGTTTTTCAAACTCACGATCACCTTTTGGATTGAAGAGCCGATTTTTTTTAATTTCTTTTACTGACATGATTCACATTCCTCCACTTCTACTGCCTTGGAACGCATGTAATATACCGATTTACATCCTTCTTTCCAGGCATTCGTGTAATAACTCAGCAAATCTATCGCCTTGGCATCACTGGTTACAAAAAGGTTAAGAGACTGGGCTTGATCTAGCCATTTCTGTCGTACTCCCGCTGCCTTGACCACCCAGTTTTGATCAATTTTATGAGCTTCTTTATAAATCCAATAGGTAGAGTCATCCAGTTGAGGGACAGCGGCGACTATCACCCCATCCTTTTTTTCGGTGCGCTCTATCTTAGAAAAAATGGGATCAATTCCGGCGGTTGCGCCCGCGATGAGAGAAATGCTGCCAGTCGGAGCTACCGCGAGAAGATAACCATTGCGAAGCCCGTCTGAGCGCACCCTGTTTTTGAGTCCATTCCAGTCACTTCTCTCTCCCAGTTCCCTACCTTCGAAGAATTCGCCCTTCTGCCAATCTGACCCTTCGAAATGGGAATAAGAACCCTTTTCTTTTGCCAATCTCGAACTTGCGTCTATGGCATAATAAGCAATCTTTTCATAGAGTTTATCAACGTACTCCAGGTGCTCTTCACTCTCCCAAACGATACCCTTGGAAGCCAATAGACCATGGTAGTTCATGGTGCCGATTCCAATGGCGCGATACTTTCTATTGGTGTATTCAGCTTCTCTGACCGGGTAAAAGTTAAGATCTATCACGTTATCCAGCATACGGACCTGCACATCCAAAACACGTTTTAGATCTTCCTCCTCATGAACCTTGATCAAATTTAAGGAGGATAAATTACAAACTACGAGATCACCCGCCTGCTTATGGATAGTCACATTCCCGTCACCGTCTACCTTAGAGCCGGTGATTTCAGTGGAGCTCATATTCTGCATGATTTCCGTGCAAAGATTCGTGGAACGAATTACACCCGCATGTTTATTTGGATTTCCCCTGTTAGCGGCATCCCGAAAGAAAAGGTAGGGTAGTCCTGTTTCAAAACTGGACTTCAGGATCAGCTTCATGATCTGAATGGCAGGCACCTTTGTCTTGGGGATTTGTGCACATTCAAGCACCATGGCAAATCGTCGTTCAAACTCCTCTCCATAAAAGTCAGAAATTTCAAAGCCCAGGTGCTTCCGCACCAGGTGAGGATCGAACAGGAAGTAGTCGGAGCGTTCCTGAACAGCTCTCATAAAATTATCCGGAATCCCTATCGCGGGATAAATATCATGGGCTTTTCGGCGATCATCACCACTGGTGGTTTTAAGATTTAGAAAATCATAAATATCGTTGTGATACACATTCAGTGTGAGTGAAAGTGCTCCCTTTCTAATTCCCAATTGGTCCACTGCCACGGCCGTATCATTTAGAATTCGCACCCATGGTATGACCCCACCAGCCACATTCTTGAAGCCTCTTATTTCTGAACCCTGGGCTCGAATTCGACTGATGTCAGCACCAACACCCCCACCGTACTTACTGAGCTGGGCAAAGGTAGTCACAAAGTCAAAAATGGAATCAAGGCTATCGTCTACGGTACCAACAAAACAGCTTGATAATTGATGCAGGGGTTTACGAGCATTGGAGAGGGTAGGCGTTGCCGGAATTACTTCGAACTTGGAAATAACATCATAGAAACTACGAGCCCAATGCAGGCGGTCCTTTTCCTTCGAAGCTAAAAACATAGCGATACCCATGAAGGCTTCTTGAGGCAGCTCCAGCAACTTGCCATCCACATCCTTAATGAGATAACGGTCGGAGAGTGTCTTTATGCCCACATACTTAAACTGGTAGTCACGCTCAGGCACAATATAGGAAGCCAGTTCTTCAATTTCTTTGCGGGAGTAGGTTTCCAGAACAATGGGCGTATACAATCCTTTTTCCGTGGCACTCTCCAAAAACTCATAAAAACGTGTATAGGGTCTCTTTTCAAGATTACGGTGAAGACATACCTTCTTGTAAATGTCGTAGAGATACAGCTTCCCAGCTACGAATTCCCACTGGGGATTCTCAGGAGAGATCTTTTCAACAGCGGTCTGAATCACCATCTTTTGTATATCTTCGGTTTTGATGTGCCCCCGGAATTGGACATGGGCATCCATTTCCAACTCAAGAGGATCACAACCCTCCCAGTTCTCGCAGGCGAAGGCGATTACTTTCTTGATTTTGAAGACATCGATGGGCACCACAGACCCGTCCCGCTTTACCACAGGTATGCTCATCTGCAAACTCCTCAGCGACAGAAATTCCCCCAATTCAAACGCGTCCAAAACAACTGGAAAAGGACATGGGGGAATTACAACTTGCTCGTCCTAAATTTAGTACAAAAAACCCAAATTACACAAGCATTTTGTATCCAAAATAATTTCTCAAAAACCGCGCCACCATTAGGTCCCCCGTGTTTTAAAGTCGTTACGGGCATGGTCATACAAAAAATAGATTTTTCGTCTACTTTTTGTATGACTATTGGTGGGATGTCAAAATAGAGGGGCTATAGAATATATTTTCCATTTTGCAGAAAAATTTCGTCATTTATATAGACGCTTGGGGAAAGCATGATCATATCCCAATGCAATGAAGACGAATTATTTCCGCCGTAGCTTCTGTTTTCACCCAGAGCGAGATGAATGGACCCGAAAGTCTTTTCATCCAATAAGTTATCACCCATTGGTTCATTGACCCTGTGATTGGTTCCGATCCCAAATTCACCCAGGAGGGTCTTATCACCACTGTGAGGTACCATAGCTTCTAGGAAAACCTCATGGTTTTTTTCCGCGGAAGAACTAACCATTCTGCCGCCCTCAAAAACAATTCTCAGGTTTTCAATTCTCTGACCTTGATGAAAAACAACAGGATATGTGGACGAACCCTCTACGCTTTCTTCAATTGGGGCTATATAGACCTCGCCAAAAGGTAAATTCGCTGTAATATCCCCGGTTCTGAGGTCTTCATCGCTGATCACACCATCGTCCATATTTATGCGGCGGCCTTTTATCGAAAAATTAAGTTCATCACCATGAGGAGAAATAATTCTTATCCGCTCACCCGTTGATAACCTCTCCCTGAGCTTTTGACATAACGAATAGATCTCATCCAGATCAGCAGTGACAGCTTCCCAGAAAAGCCTCGAATAGCTATTAAAATCAACATTGTAGTTTTTGGCTTGTTCCGGAGTGGGAAAGCCGATCCCAATCCGCCTTGAATTTTTTTTGATACTGGCCTCCTGTACAATCTTGCCAGCCTCTGTTTTAAGGATGCTTTTCCTTGTGTCAATACTCCTGAAATACGCTGGATCCTTAAAGGGTGATACGCTGATTGTACAATCCACCAAAGATTCAATCTGAGC
The DNA here is from genome assembly GCA_964539825.1 of uncultured bacterium. Lineage (GTDB taxonomy): Bacteria > Muiribacteriota > UBA6191 > UBA6191 > UBA6191 > CAZIKF01. The sequence goes on along the minus strand of CAZIKF010000020.1, from coordinate 23,689 downwards.
AAGATGGTTCGGGGGTATTTTTAAGTATTCGTCATCAATTTCATTCGTTGACCTGAAAGACAAACTTTCCCAGGCGATATTGATCATCGGGAAACCGCCCTGCTTCCGGACAGCGACTGCTATTTCTTCAATAAAGTCGATGTTATGTAATCCACCATTGATTTGGACAACTTCCCCTTTCCTGATTCGAAGTTGTCTCTCCACCAGTACCTGAGCTATTTTCTTAAAGTTGATCATAGTAACTCCAACAGTAATTACCTGACGATAAATCCAAAAGATTTTGAGTAGCAAAAGGATGGGGAGAGAATCGAATTTGGGAGGAATGTTGTCCGTGTAGAGGTTTCGAGAAGTGGTTCTCTCACCATCTAACGGGCCAATCCTGATCTAGCTCTTCGTGTTGCGCTGCCCAATTCGCCCAGTCGTCTACCAGGGTTTGAATGGGAGATTGATCCTCTTTGCGCAGATCATCCCCGTTTACAGTAAAATTCAGTCGAATGTTCCCGTTGGTAGGACAATACACAAATCCACCACCGTTACCGGTTGGGGTTGTGTCCTCACCTGAGGGGTTTTCACACCCACTGTAGTCAGACTGGTTGGAATAGTACTCTGCGGTATCTGTGATAATGCAGACATAGGAAGTTTCCTGGGCATTGGAAACTAGCTCTCCAGAAATATTTCCACGAATATATTCGGATCCATCTCCAAAGTCATTGGTGTTTGTCAAAATAGCCTCAAGAGTATTCTCCGTATTTTGCGTGGCTTTACGTCCACCGGAAACAGAGGGCTTGGGGAAGGCTGAATGCCTTGAACGAAACAAGCCTATGGCTGAGCGAATCGCCGAAAGATTAGCTTTAGTTGCGGAATGACGAGCATCGTAGTCAAAACCAATGAAGTTCATGGCTACAGCAACGGATAAAATAACGAGGATCGAGATTACGATCAAGAGCTCGATCAGAGTAAAACCCCTTCGGGGTCCAGGAATCACACACCAGCGTTTCATTTCAACCTCCTGCGAGGAAAAGGGCAATTCTGCCTGATCAAATCCAGGGTTCCGACCAGAGGACAGACCACACCATCTTTCCTCGACCAAAACGAGCCGGAATCCAAGGATAAAACCGTAAAATTCAATACGGTCTCCAATCTTTAGTATACCGTAGCGATCAGAAGTTTTCAGCCCAACTTACCCTAAAGGGCAAACAGTAAACGTTTCTAGGTACTTGAGTCGGTGCTGGTAAATTTGATTTCGTTCATCTCCACTCTAAGCAGCAAGTGGGGCTGCGTCTGTTTTCCTTTTCGCGCTTTTTGCTGAACTCTCTTCAAGGTTGACTGGATCACTCGAACATTATCAGGAAGACCATCTAGTTTTTGATAATAATCCAGTACTTTGTCCATCAGTACCGGTTCCATGGTGACCACATATTTTCGAGAAATATGTTCCTCCCTGGACACGGGTTTCTGGGTTTGTACGAGACAGTTTCTTAAGGGTACACCAGAATCCCGGCAATATTTTGACAAGAGGCTCAGAAGGTCTGTGTAGGTATCCTTTCTTTCCTCACCCACGAGGGTGCGCGCCACCTGGATGTCTCTTCGAATTTGTTCCAGCTTAGATTGAAAATGATGGGACCAGTCAAGCCCCAGAAAACCGAGGTAACCAAGGATCAATGCCAGACTGAGCAAAACCATAGAAACTAATAGATATCCAGAGGGGAAGAGCTTCTTCATAAGATGAGATCAATCTCCTTAAATTCGTACCTGCCACTCAGCTGAGACTGCTCCACAGGACCAAGAATCACCTTACGAATATAGGGCACTGATTGGAGTAGAGTTTCCAGTCTGCGAATATCAGGCGCATAGGGGACAGACCCTCTCAAAATCACCCTGGTATCGGCGTCCTTGTTTTCCAGGTGCACTTCATCGAGAGTCAGTTCGATACCTGCCGCTTCTGGAGATGAAAGATAGTTAAGTACATGAATTGGAGACTTTTCAGCTCGGGAAAATTCTTCCAACAGTTTCTTTCTTTCCCGAATTTTCTTCTGAAGGGCTCCCAGAGTTTTAAAGTTTTCCTTCTGTTTTTGCAGAATCGCGCGAGTTTCCTGATGATACTGCTCCTCTAACTCCTGAAAAATCCAGTATGAAAGTCCTACTTCTCCGCCAATACAAATGCAGCATACCAGGGCCAGCAGAAAAACAGCCGTACAATGGGAACTCAGTCTCTTTTGGACAAAGGTGTCTACAGGAGGTCTCATTGGTAAAAGATTATGCTGAATTTTCCCCAAACCAAGAGCGTGCAAGGCCAACCCGGCAGCCACCGAATAAAGGAGCGCACATTCAGGTACTGGAATTTGTAGACGAAGACCCGCGAAGGGGCTCACTTCCTTAACCGTAACTTCGTATTCCCGCTCAAGATATTCTTTGAGGCCTGAAAGGGCACTTCCGCCGCCACAGAGCATTACGGAGCTTATGGGTATTGAACCCATCCTACTCCAATAAGCACCCAGCGTAAGGTCGATTTCCTTGGAAAGAGTCTTTAGAGAAGCCAGCAAAGCCTGATCTACTTTTCGATTAGCGTCGCCTTCATCGCCCTGGTGGAGTCCATACTCAAACTTGAGCTCTTCCGAGTCTGCAAAGCTCATGTTCAATTCTTCAGCAATTGCACTGGTAAAGTCATTTCCACCAAAAAACACCGTCCTGGTAAATACCAGTAAACCATCCTGAATCAAGTTAATACTGGTGGAGCGAGAGCCAATATCTAGAAGGACACAGATTCCCTCCGGGGTTCCATCAGAAGAATGGGAAAAGGAATTGAAGTCAGCAAATGGTTCAAAATCTAGAATTCTTGGACGAAATCCGGAGCGAATGTATTCATCCGTCACCTCGTGAATACGCTCCCTGGCAGCAGCCAGGCAGAGATAGGCTCGATTTTCCTCTCCATCGCGATTGGGAATTTCATGAAACCAAAACTCCTTATCCGCACTCCCATCCGCGAATTCAGATTCCAATTCAAAGGGCAAAACCGAACCTACTTTAGCCTTATCCTCAAAAGGCAGTTCAACAATTCGAATCGAGCCCTCATAACCATTCAGGGATGCCGCTACACGATCAAAAGACTTCCCTTCCTCATCGAGAAGCGAGAAAAAATCCTCCAATATGTGGGCTCGGTCCGGCTGTGCATAGGGAAGGTGATAGAAGGCTGTGACCTTCTCCCCCTTAAGCGACTCCTCAAAGATCACAGCTTTTATCGCGCTGGTTCCTATGTCTAGTCCAAGAACACTACCCATCGTCTTCGCCTTCTTCCTTTATAGCTGCCCGCCTGGATCGTTGAACCTCGGGCATCTCCTTCCACAGTAGAATATCGCATGATTTGGCCGTTCTCTTAACAACCGCCTCAACCACACTTCGAGTGTTTCCTACAATTCCTGTGGAAACAATTCGAAAATAACGACTGGAAACTGCTACTTTTTTAGTGAGATCGTCTCTCAGGCCATAACCTCTCATGACCTGCTGAGCCTGTGCTTCCGTTGCGTAAGGACGGTATTCGATCAGGGCATCTGCCACCGAGTCGGCGATGTAGGGTTCCTGCTGGGCAACCAGTAATACCAGAGTTTCTCTTGAAGCAGTATTGACATTGATTTTATTACCACCATAGAGAGTGACCTGATCCAGAAGCCTGGGGTTTCCCTTTTCTCCCAGGAGCATTTCCCTTGTAAAACCCTTTATCCACAAAAGTTCGGCCAGGGTGGCTATGCGATTATTGTGAGGAATGTATTTGAAATCCTGGTGTCGATACCAGCGGCTTTCCGCCCCCTGTGGGCGTTCCTGGTCATCATCATCAATCCAATCCAGGTATGCTTCGGCTAACTCTTCGTGTATTTGCTCCTCAACGATATCTAACCCGGTAATATCTCCCTTTCGAACCCTCCGTAATCCAAGTATCTCAAAGTACTCCTTAAGCTCCTCCTCTCCCATGGTATTGAGATTTCTCTTTCTTTCTTCATCAAGAATTTCTATAGAAATCGCCCCGTTACCCAGTGGGATGGGGCTCATCTGTGAAGCCATGGATAATAAATGCCAATCCTCTTCCAAATCATCCGTTTTATTGGTATCCATCAACAAACCTGCACGGGAAATATTCACTCCTGCTTTAGCCAGAGTCAAAGCCTGCATATGCTGGGCATAGCTAGCCGCCTGAAAAAACTGAAATTGAGATCGGCGAAATGCAATGGACGCGAAGCCGGCTAAGATTGTCAGAAGGAGTAGGCTGAACAACAGACCAAAACCCTTCCTGGAATAGAATCGTGATTTCTTCTGAAAAGTAATCATACTAGAAGATTTTGTTATCAACCGCATTGGGGAGAAGCACCACAACCTGATGTTTGGTGATGAGATTTTCCTCGGCCTCCTCCGAAACCATTTCAAGCTCCTTTTCATCTAGCTCTATCTCAATGGTCACCCGAATTCCGGTGGGCAGCTTTTTGGTCTTACGGCTATCCCAGCTATCTTTCCATTTCTTATCGAAATACTCGAATTTAAGCGAACTCACTGGAAGTTCCAGGGTAGTTTCCTCTCCCCCCTTATCGATCTTTTCATCCGGGATGGGATCATAGCGTTTCTTGATACGTTTCTCTCCGCTATCAAATTCGTATCCAATTTCTAAAATGTCCCCAATTGGGGGTTCATCCTGCGTATTAAAGGGGACTAGCGCTGTAAAATGAATCTCTTTACTCTTACCTACTAACCCAAAGACCATTCTCTCTTTGAGTCTGCGAATTTTTGGCTTCTTTTCATCACCCTTTTTTGGTGCGGCGGGTTTAATTTCTTCCGGCAGGTAGATCCCCGTAAGTTCTCTTTCAAACATTCTTGAAAGTGCTAGCGCTCTGCGTGGAGTGATAAAGGCTCTATCGATGACCTTAACACCTCGGATGGTCACGGCCAGAGCGTTATACAGCATTGTCATCATCACAGCGAACACAGATAGCGCAAACATAATCTCAATGAGAGTGAATCCCCTGAGTCCGTATGAAAGTTTATTTTTGCCCATATAAAAAAGAATGCGCCTCGTAGGAATGTTCTTGGATTCCAGCACTCCAATGAACACTAACCCACACCTTATACAAACGCTTTACAACCAGATCCCCCTTTAGTGATTTGCTATTATCTTCGTTGTTCACATCCACAAGAATTTCTTCAAGCTTGACAGGCTCAATCTCATATTTGTAGCTGTACTCTTCGAAATCGTCAAAGGTTCCATCCCCCTTATCTTCCTTTACCTTTTTCTCCAGCTGAAGTTCATTCATTAGATTTCTTGCAAGCTGAACGGCCGTTACCATTCCCCGGGCCTGGGCACTCATTCTGGCTCCCTGGGACAGGTTGGGTAGAATGGTTACAATGCCAGCGGAGATGATCAGAAGAGAAATGGCAAGTTCAAGGAGACTGAAGCCCCGCTGATTCATATATTTGCCATGTCTTGGAGGGGGACTAGTATAGCTACCACAATGAAACAAACGAATCCTCCCATAACAAGAATAATCAGGGGCTCCAGGATTGAAGTCAGACCCAGAATTGTATTCTCCACTTCATTTTCATAGTCTTCGGCGATAGTTTCCAGCATCAATTCTAAATTGCTTGATTTCTGTCCGGACTCAATCATTTTGATCACAATGGGTGGAAATACTCCTGATTCCGCTAGCGGTCCTGCCAGAGAACTTCCTTCTCCGACATTTTGAGAGGCTTTCTCAAGTGCCTGTGCCAAAATCACATTACCAGCAACATCTTTTACAATTTGAAGAGACTTAAGAATTTCTACCCCACTGCGGAGCAAAACCGCGAATGTTGAACTAAAGCGGGAAATCGCAACCTTAGTAAATAGGCTGCCAAGGACAGGAAGAGAAAGAAAAAGCCGATCTAATACCCGTCTACCCCCTTTGGAGCGATAATATTGCCGCAGGGTAAGAAGGGCGAGTCCAATCGCGCCCAGGATGACATGCCACCAACTTGCTAAGAAGGATGAGCTATCTATGAGCACGGTGGTAATGAACGGCAGTTCTTTGTTTTGAGCGGTCAGAACCGAAGTAATATTAGGGACAACATAGGCCATGAGCACAGCTACCACACCGATACTTGCCAGAATCATGATCGCCGGGTAAGTCAGGGTCGCCAGTACTTTATTTTTTAGTCTTCGTTGATCTTCCAGGTAAATCGCCAACTTTCCCAAAATAGGATGAAGCTGACCAGAGGCCTCCCCCGCTTTTACCAGGGAGCGATAGGTCTCGGAGAAGATATAGGGATAGACAGATAGTGCTTCATAGAGAGTCTTGCCCTCCTTAACCTGCCTATCAATGTCGATAATCGCCTCGTGAAACCGGGGATGGGCCACTTGCTCCGAGATCGCATTTAAAGCGCTATCGAGTTTAAAACCGGAGCGAATGAGCGTAGAAAGCTGACGGGTAAAAAAGACCAGGTCTCTCTGGGGCACCCTGGCAGAAGAAGTTTCAGACCCCTGAAGAAACTTGGGAATTTGAAATTTCTGGGTCTCTAAGCCCATGGAAACCACAAAGAGTCCCTGCTCTCGAACCGCATTGCGGGCGGCATGCTCATCGGGAGCTGAGATTTCTCCCCTGATCTTGGTCCCGCCCCGATTGAGAGCTCTGTAATGATAGGTCGGCATCCAAGCGCTCCTGATTCAGGCTACCCTGAGAACCTCAGCAACTGTTGTTTTTCCCTGGAGAATACACCGAATTCCATCCTTGCGTAAAAGAACTCCCTCCTTGCGTCTTTCGAAGTAATCCCGTCGAATTTCTCCTGATGCTTTTCGATGGCCGATCATCTCTTGTACTTTTTCATCGATGATCAACAACTCAAAAATCCCCTTCCTCCCTTTGAATCCAATGTGATTACAGCGCATACATCCCTTTCCCTCGTAAAAGGGGCCGGAATCAGTACAACCCAGGGTCTCCAGACCCAACGAGTCCGGCTGATATGCCTCTTTGCAATTCTCGCAATTGATCCGAACCAGTCGTTGTGCCAAAACCGCGATCAGCGAGGAACCAATCAAATAAGGCTCAATACCCATATCCGACATTCGAGTGATAGCACCGGCGGTATCATTGGTATGCAGGGTTGAGAATACCAGGTGACCGGTTTGAGACCCCTGTATCGCTATTTCCGCTGTTTCCTGATCTCTGATCTCTCCTACCATCACAATATCAGGATCCTGCCTTAGAATAGAGCGAAGCCCTGCCGCAAAGGTAAATTCGATCTTCGGCTTCACCTGAATTTGTGAAATTCCCTCAATTTGAATCTCCACAGGATCCTCGATGGTGATAATGTTTTTCTCACGGCTCTGAATGTCTTTTAAAACGCTATAAAGTGTCGTTGACTTACCCGAGCCCGTTGGCCCTGTCACCAGAAGGATTCCGTTCGGCCTCGTATATTCATTTTGGAAGGCCTGTAGGATTCCGGGCGGGAATCCCAGGTGATTGATATCCAGTAGTGCTTCACCAGTATCAAGCAGACGCATCACAATGCGCTCACCAAAAGAAGTAGGCAACACGGAGATCCTCAGATCTACGATTCGATCACCAAGGGAAATCTTCAATCGCCCATCCTGGGGAAGCCTGGTTTCAGCTATATCCAGACCCGCCAGTATTTTAATCCTGGAGGCAATAGCCCTTTGTACAGCCTTGGGCGGGGCTGGAGTATCATAGAGAACACCATCAATTCTATACCGAATTCGGATATCCTTTTCATAGGGCTCAATGTGAATATCTGACGCCCTGTCATTGACAGCATGGTAGATAATCGAATTTACGAAGCGGATGACAGGGGCCTTATTTGCCATGTCGAGTAGATCTTCGGCGCCTCCCAAGTCTTCCAGACTAATTGAATAATCCGCCTCTTCCAGGTCTTTAATGACCTGCGAAGTCAAATCTTTCTGGGTGCCGTAACATTCGTTTATAGCGAGGTCAATTTCCGAAGAACTGGTTAAGACAGCCCTGATCTTCAAACCCAATACCTGTCTTAGATCATCAAGCATATGAACCTTGAGCGGATCTCTCAGGGCAACCACAAGCTCGTCATGGGAGGTGTAACAAGGACAAAACTGGTGTTTGCGGGCAAATTCAATCGGAAGTTTGGCCATCAAATTCGAATCATTATCCAAACGATCAATTTTCTTGATGTAGGGGATTCGATATTGTTCGCTGAGGGCCTCTAGCAACTGCTCTTCATCAAGGAGTTTTTTCTCGATGAGAATTTCACCCAGGCGTTTTCTCGGTATCTCTTTCTCCTGGGCCAGAAGGGTCTCGAGAAGCTGCTCCTCATTGATGATGCCTTTGCGCTGGAGAATCGCGCCCAGTTTCTCGTGTGCCATTCCTTCCCGGTTTCAGATGCCCTTGTGCTCTAAATGAGCCTTGATTTTAGATACAAGCACATCAAATTGATCATTGGCATTTTTTGCCTGAGGTCCATCTTCAATTTTCTCCCTGAGCTTCCGTAAAAGGTCTTCAAAATTTTCACCAAAAGACCCGGATACCATCTTAACGGTTTTTCCCCCATCCAGTGGCCCGGGCTCCGAGCCAACAATCCTGGTGTCCTTCAATTGAGATACCCCCCCCCTTGCATGGCTCGACCCGGCTCGGGCAGCAGCCTTTCTTTTTGCGCTTAGAGAGGCTAGAAAGCTATCAGGCGTTCTTGCCGACGGTGACTTTTCTGATCCTCCAACTTTCTTCTTAGAAGGGGGTTCAAACAGAGGCCTTGAGAGTCTCCCCTGCGGCTTTCGGTCTCTGCGGAAGGATCGGGGAAGTACTGCCTGCGGTTCTACGTCTTCTTCAGGGATAAGCCTTTCCTCAGAGTCCTGCACCCCAGGTGTTTTGGTTTTTTGCTTCTCAGGTTGAGTCTTCTTTTTCCTCACTCTTTTTTTTGAACGAACCTTTTTAGATTTCTTCTTTGGCTTACTCTGAACAACTTTGGATGACTTTAGTACCTTTCGAGTGGACTCAACGCTCTCAGAGATTCCATCTATGGAAATTCGATCGATGGCAACAGAACTCTGCTCACTTAGCCTGGGTTGAGTTTTTTCGGTATTCACTCCCTTACCTTCAATGAAACTCAGGGGATTGAATTCGGAGGTATCCATAGACTGGTTCATGCGCTGGTTCAGATCTTTGGTAATGGCCTGCACCTCATCGTTATCAGAGAGGACATAAGGAGTGAGAAACACAAAGAGATTGGTCTTCTTATTTTCCCTCTTTTTGCTTTGAAACAGCTTACCCAGGAAGGGAATTCTCGACACAAGCGGAACCCGGCTGTGAATGGTGGATTTTTCATCCTTCATTAATCCCCCGATTACGACGGTACCCCCATGTTTGGTGTTGATCACGGTGGTTAACGCTCGTCGACCGATGATGGGAACGCTGATTCCTTGAATATTTTCGGGACTGCGGGACTTCACTTCAAGTTTCACATCCAGGCTGATCGTTTTTTTCTGGGTGATTCGAGGCTTTATGGTCAGGTCCAGTCCCACATCCTCGAATCGAATATTGGAAGATTGGTTAATGCTTGTGGAGGTTGTGGTTTGAATCGGCACCAATTCCCCCACATTGATGGTGGCCTCTTCATTATCCATGGTGAGAATTTGAGGGGCGGAAAGAAGATTCGCCTGGGAGGAGTTTTTGAAAATACGTAATAATGCTCTTGGTGTTGCTGTAAACAGTTCATCCGCATCTGTGGCCTGATCTACAACTCCAATATTAAGCCCCTGACCAATTGCCAGCGAAGGGTCTGAAATGATCCCAAAACCAAGAATTCCATCGGACATAACTTGTCCTCCGAGCTGTGCCAAATTCACCCCCAGCTCGCGTGCAAAGCTCATGTTCACTTCCACGATTACAGCTTCTACCAGAACCTGGGCTCGAAAAATGTCGAGCATTTTCAAAATTTCCAGAATTTCTTCCCACATCTGCCTGGTAGCGGTAATCACAAGCGCATTTGTCGCTTCGTCAGGAACAATGGAGAGTTGATCCTTCGGGTTCTTGCTCTTCTTTTTCTCAAAAAGTTTATTGAGGGTCTCCGCCATCTCCTTGGCGTCAGAATGCTCCAGGTAATAGACACGTACGTCTCCCGATCCCTTGGGAGCTTCCATATCCAGCCTGGCCGCCATCTGAAGAACTGCCTGAATCATTCGATCGGACTGTGAAATGATGAGCAATGCGTGAAGTCTTTCATCCGGCTTGATTTTTACAGTGTCTTTAGGAAATAGATCGATCAGATTTTTCGCCAGCTCATCAGGGTCTCCATTTCGCACCTGGTAGAGCTGCACCTGCTGAATGATCCCAAGTTCTTGGTCCAGAACCCTCGTAGTGGCTCGAATTTGTTCAATGTACTTCTGATGGCAAATCACCAGAATTTTATTGGTGCGATCATCGGCGATGAAATTGATTTTATCCTCTTCTGCTTCAAGTTCATTGGGTGACTCTCTCAAAATCAGGTTCTTGGCAAAAACAGATTTCAACTGAGCCACCATTTTCCCTGCCTGGGTGTTTTGAAGATGGATGACATAGAGTTCCAGCAGGGCATCTGGCTTATCCATTTTCTCAATGAGTTCCGCCATCCTTTTCAAAGAAAAAGTCTGATCGATTATCTGCAGCATCTTCTCCTGCACGTGGGGAATGATCTGACCGTTTTTGCTCATAATCGTATTGAGTATGGTATTCATCTTGCGAACACTGATGTATTCCAGTTTAAAAAACCGCATCTCAATATTCGCTGTATCTATTTTCTTTACGCCGTCGGCCCCCATTTTCATCTCAATACCGTATTGCTTGGCGAAGCGGGTAGGGATCACATACTTGGCCAATCCATGCTGCATGATGGTGAAGTTATGAAAGATCAGGGCCTCTTCAAGAATAATGACCGCTTCCTTGCGGCTCACCGGCTTGTTGGCCATGATCGAGATACTCCCCTTCACGGTGGGATCAATGAGGTAGTGGGAACCAGAAAAACGTGAAAGATATTCAACAATGACGGCGATATCAGCATTTTTCAGGTTGATCATCACCTTATCGCCTTGTTCCACGATCTGGCTTTTGTCTTTTTCAGCGCAATAGAGAGGAATAACGAGCCCGAGGCAGATTCCCAAAACTATGATTACTCTCATCTTCCTTACCTCATTTCGAAGTGGATCGTTCGAGTCTCATTGTTACGAATGATTTCCACATCTACTGCTGTCTCGTTTTTAAGCCTGTTGAATAACTCGTATCCCTTTTGCATGGAATCCACGATGGTCCCATTGATTGCCTTGATAATATCTCCGCTATTTACCCCGAGCGCTTCCACGAAAGATCCTCGGTTCACGTGTAGAATTTTAAATCCGTCAGCCCTTCCTGATCGGGTGAAATTGGGCTGCACCCGGACCTGTGAAAGAAGGTTTGAGAGCTGAGTCACCTGTCTCTTAGCCTCTTTTTGAGTCACGAAGATGCTGTCCCCTACGGCGGTGACTTCAAATTTCCCCTCGGATTTAGGCCTTGGTGTAGATCTGACAGCTTGTTTCTTAGTGGCCTCAAAGGTTGTTCCTGAGCTCAACAGCTTATCCAGAGCATCGCTATATCCCTTATAGATCAGCTCTTGAATTTTTCCACGGTTATCGAGCAAGACCTTGTTTAATTGAATTTCGACAAGCTTTACGCCATCCATCACCATCTCATTGAGTTGGAATACTCCCGTGATCCGTTTCGCGGTGTTGTAAACAAATGCAACGGAACTTTCTTCATCAAGGATGACCCCGTGAAGCTCCAACGGCAGACGAGTGACGGGTTGTTTTGTTTTTTTAACCACTTTTGGTTTAGCGGGTACCAATTTCGGTCCCTTGGGCGCTACCGGAGCGGGCTTTTTTTTCGGAGGCTTCACACGGAAAGCATCCACATCATAGATTCTCTTAGTAAGTACCGGAGCACGCTTGACCTGATTTGTAAGTTCCTGCTTAGCTCCAGACGTCACAGTTTCTTCCTTATACAGGTCCTGCTGGAACCAGAAAAGGCGCAGTACAAAAAAGGATGAGAACGCCACTATTAAAACGTCCAGCAATAGACTCTGTTTAAATCGCATTTTGACAAAAGTATCGGATTCTTGACCGTTTTTGTTTATGTTTGAATTGAGAACTGGTACTTAGGCAAGCTTGAGAGTGCCCATGAGCACTGCCTGCCAGCAGTTCCCTCGGCGAAGGTAGCGATGCTACCTTCTTCTCACGAATTACTGCCATTCGGTACTCCTGA